>NZ_JBEPPL010000001.1:0-899525 GCF_040547305.1 Pedobacter sp. UYP1
TCCTATTGTAAACTAAGGGCAGGAAATTGTAATAAACTAGGTAAACATAAATTAGTAATCTACTTTCTACTGTAAACTAATCTCAGTATAGGACAGCATGTATAAGTCATCTATGTTGAGAAGGGGTTGGTAAGGCCAATAGCCTTACCAACCCCTTCTCAACATAGATCACAATACGATCCGGGATAGATGTCGCTGTTTTGTACTTTAATTAACCGCTACGGTGTCAAATATGTCTTCTTTTGATAAAGTTCACATAGATAGTAATCGCTACCGCAAGCGTAAAACTAACTCCGGTTATGATATCAATAAGAGAAGATGATATAGCATGACCTGAAATCTTGTCGGCATAGTATTTAATAAAAGAATTTGGCAGATTCACTTCACCTGATTTTTCCTTAATCTGCCATTGCCAATCGGTAATCGGGCAATAGCCCAATCCATACCAGATACCAAGAACTAACCAGCAGCCTAAAGTAAGTGCAACTACAATCAGATGCAGTTTTCTTGTAGCTGGCCATATCCAGCCCAATAAATTAAAGCCAATAATGACAAGATGAAGCAAGGTGAAAAACCAGTCAAATAATACATACATCATGATGTTAAAAGATACGAATCATATCTTTTTCAAAGCAGACACTATTTTCAATCTGGGCATACTGACCGTAGTTTGGAATGAGTTGGTAACCGTTTTTCTTGTAAAGTTCTATAGCTTTAACTTGTCTTTTTTCAGTTTCCAGGATGCACTTTTTGTAGCCTAGCTCAGTGGTCCATATCTCCAATTCAGTTAATACATTTGTTGCAATACCTTTACCTCTGGCAACAGGAGAGGTATACATTCGTTTAACTTCCATTGTATCCGGATCATATTGTTTAATTGCACCACAGCCTATTGGTTCATCATCCTGATAAGCAACGACAACATGCTTAATTTGATCAACTTTATTATACTGAGTATAAAAAAAGTGGTCATTGCCATGCTTTTCTGCTAAATATTTATCAAGAAAATTGATAAGTTTAACAAAATCTGTGTTTTCTGAATTTGTTCTTACGATTTTAATCATTGTATGTATTTTTAATATCAATTATGACTGCTAATCTGCTTATAAAGATATAAAAAACAGCTTATATAGCTATAAATATAGCCACTCCCTAAAGTTTTTATAGAGTTGCATTCCTTATTGTTGACTTGTATATTAGCCTGCTTACAATGAAGGCGTACACAAGGTTAGATGATTTCCAGTTAATTGAACTTCTTAAAGGAGATGACGAATCTGCTTTTGCGGAGATTTATAGCCGGTATGCGGAAAACATGGCTGGTTTTGCCTGCTCAAAATTGTATAGCTTAGAAGATGCGAGAGATCTCATTCATGACCTGTTTGTGAAGCTTTGGGAAAATAGAAATCAATTGGTTATCAGCTCAAATTTAAAGACCTATTTATATCTGTTGGTTCGTCACCGTATTATTGATAAGATCCGGAAGAATATTACCCGTGAAGAATATGCAGAAAGTTTAAAATCTTTGCGTTATGCTTACCATAATAGTATTGAACAGAAAATATATCTGAAAGAGCTGGAGAATACTATTGAGAAATCTCTCAACGAGCTTTCACCAAGGGTAAAGGAAATCTATCAAATGAGCAGGGTAGAAGAGCTAAGTATTAAAGAAATAGCTGAAAAACTTGGATTGGCAGAACAAACTGTCAAAAATCAACTTTCAACAGCATTAAAGCATTTGCAGAGAGTATTAGCTCAGGTATCTGTTACCGCACTGTTATACTGGATAAATTCTTAAGCCAGGTTTAAGGACAATTTCTTAAACCAGATTCCAGGCGAAGACATTGTCAATGCAGATCAAAGACAGTGAACTTGAGAAATCATTTAAAATTTAATCACTTTCTGATAGTACTTAATGGAAGTTTATACGGCTACTGCAAAAGTTCCGGTAAATGAATCAAAATGATATAGAATCCCTGATGGATAACTATCTTCAGGGAAAGACGTCTAAAGAAGAAAATTTAATCATAGCGCAATGGCTGGAAGCCGATTTGAATCCTCAATCGGATGCATGGCCGGATATGGATGAGGCCAATAAAGCACAATGGCTTGCCAGCGTATATGATGATATTCATCAAACTATACATTCAACTAAAGTCACCCCTTCAAAAAGATATTTATGGAGTAGATGGACGGCTGTGGCTGCAACGATAATTGTTGTTTTCTCCTTGTATTGGTTATGGCCGGTGATCCATCAGGATATAAAATCTTCGCCGATTACACAATTAACAGTTTCTTCCAGTCAGAAAAAACAGGTTATTCTGCCAGATGGCAGCCAGGTTTGGATCAATTCTAATTCAGTTTTAACTTACCCTCAATCTTTTAAAGGTAAGCTAAGGGAGGTCAACTTATCAGGTGAAGCTTATTTTGATATTAAACATGATATTGATAAACCGTTTATTGTGCATACAGGAAAAATTGTTACGACTGTTTTAGGTACCGCATTCAATATCAAAGAAGATAAATCTTTACAGACTATTGTGGTAACTGTAACCCGGGGAAAAGTTAAAGTCGCCAAAGGGTCTGATCAATTGGCGATACTTAAACCCAATCAGCAAGTCATTTTTAATATTCCAGATAACAAAGCAGTGCAAGCCGAAACCGATAGTCAGAAAGCTATCGCATGGCAGCAGACTGATCTTTTATTCGATGACATTACTTTTGAGCAGGCGGCTTTGAAGTTAGAACAGCGATTTAAAGTGAAGATCAGTTTCGAAAATCAAAAGATAAAAGATTGCAGATTTAGTGGATCTGTACTTTCTTATGATAAACTGGATAAAATATTAAAAGTGATTTGTGCTTTTAATCATGCCTCTTATACGACTAAAAAGGACGGTAATATAGTGATTAGCGGGCAAGGATGTAATTAATGTAAATGGACTGACAGCAGACACCGTGAAAATAAGATGAACAGCAGAAGGAAATAAGATGAACAGCAGATAAAAAGAAAAGAGAATTAATCAGGCGATGACTACTCAAGGCCAGTAGTATTCAGCAAAAACCTGTAAGCCGACGGCAATCAGCTCACAGGTATCCCGGAAGAACCGGGGTTTTAAACAATTGGTATCACTTAAAACATTTAAAAGTATGAATATTTCTGCAAAAATGCGGAGACAGGGGGCATTATATGCCATTATTACTGACAGCAAAATATCAAAAAAACAATTTATCTATCAATTAATGCGCATTAGCATCTTATCAACTCTTCTATTATTTTCCACCTTGCAGTTGCTTTTTGCTACTTCGCTAAATGGACAGAATATCAAAACTGACCAGGTAACTATTGGCCTGAAACACGATAACCTGGTCACTGCTTTAAAAAAGATAGAGGAACAAAGCGCATTCAGATTTTATTATCGTAAAGCCGATGTTAAAGACATTTCGGAGCTGAATATTCCATTAATTCCAAGAACAGTAGAGGAAACTTTAAACGAACTGCTGCAGAACAGCTTCTTTACATTCAGACAAATTGATCATAACATTTTATTGGAGAAAAATATTTTGCAGGAAAATTATATAATCAGGGGTAAAGTGACCAGTTTAAATCATTTGCCGCTGGAATTTGCTACAGTAAGTATCAAGGCAATAAACAGTAATCAGATTTTGCAAAGAAAACAGACTGATCTGCAAGGTAATTTTCAGTTAGCGATCAAAGATAAAGGCGACTACCTGATTGAAATATCAGCAATTGGTATGGATAGCGTAAGCGTTGCAGTAAATCTGGCTGATATTAAAACTATACAATTACCATTTATCCTGCTGAGTGCAAATGGCAGGAATCTTAATGAAGTCATTATCACAGGAAAGAAAGCGTATATCGAGCAAAAGCTTGACCGCACGGTTATTAATGTAGGGGCTTTAATTTCAAATGAGGGAGCAAATGCATTAGAAGTACTTGAAAAATCACCTGGCGTATTGGTTGATGGAAATGGAGCAGTCAGCTTTAAAGGTAAGCCTGGTGTCACTATTTTTATTGATGGAAAACCTACTTATTTATCAGGAGCAAATCTGGCTGGCTATTTGAGATCTTTACCAGCATCACTTTTAGATCAGATTGAACTTATGGATAACCCACCAGCTAAATACGATGCAGCTGGTACCGCAGGGGTAATCAATATCAAGACTAAAAAATCTAAAGCGAATGGATTCAATGGCTCTTTATCGGCTAATTATAGTCTTGCACATACAGGGCAAACTAATGAAAGCCTGAATCTGAATTACCGGGTTAATAAAATCAATCTTTTCTCAAGCGCTTCTTATACACTTTCTCAGAGTTACCGGGAATTTGAAGAGGATCGGAATTATTTTGATCCAGATAATACTTTTAAAAGTGCATTCAGACTCAAATCTATCCTGAAAGACAAAAGTAATTCTGGCAATATCAAAATTGGTATGGACTACTATCAATCTCCTAAAACTACCTGGGGTATAGTCTTTACAGGCTCGGTTACACCAAAGTCGGGCAGAACGAATTCAACCAATCAGCTATTGAATAAAAATCAACAGCTGGACTCATTAATTTATGCTGACAACAGGAGTAAAGGACATTTTAATAATGCGGGAGTCAATTTGAACTATAGTCACCAGTTTGATAGTTTAGGCAAAGTAATCACCTTTGACCTTGATGGTCTGATTTATAATTCAACCAATAATCAGCGATTTTTTAACCAGACTTATGCTGCTGACGGTGCACTTACAAATACGCAGGTAATTACCGACCATTTACCAACCAAAATCAATATTTATTCCGTTAAAACAGACTATACGCTTCCTTTAGGTGGTAAAGCTAAACTGGAAGCAGGTCTTAAAAGCAGCTATATCCAAACCGATAACGAAGCAAATTATTTTAATGTAGTTGAAGAAGTAAGTACATCAAATCCTGATTTTACGAACCACTTTTTATACAAAGAGAATATCAATGCCGCTTATTTGAATTATAGTAAGATTTATCAGCGTTTCTCATTCCAGGCGGGCTTGCGTGCAGAAAATACAAATACCCGTGGACACCAGCTTGGGAGCATTGAAAGACCTGATTCCTCCTTTGTGAAAAGTTATACCAATCTGTTTCCTACAACTTATCTGTCTTATAAATTAGATAGCGCAGGTCATCATTCGCTGATCGCTTCTTATGGCAGAAGGATTCGCAGACCTTACTATCAGGATTTAAACCCTTTTGTCACGATAGTGGATAAATACAGTTATTTCTCTGGAAATCCTTATTTACGTCCGCAATATTCTGACATTTTCAAACTGTCTTATAACTATAAAAGTATGCTCACTGTGGCGGTTTATTATACGCATGTTTCAGATCTGCAATATGAAGTTGTTAAACAGCAAGGCGCTATTTTTATTGATGGAATAGGCAATATAGGTACAGCAAAGTATGTTGGCGCATCAGTTACACTTGCTTTTGAACCGGCAAAATGGTGGCTTAATAATACATATGTCCAGGTCTTTAATAATGTTTTTAAAGGACAGTTGTTCTCAACTTTTCTGGATGAATCCAGGACTATGGGCGAAATTAACAGCTCAAATATATTTACGCTATCTTCTGGATGGAGTGCTGAACTAAGTGGGTTTTACGTTTCTAAACGTGCTAACAGTCAGTTTATTAATAATGGAACCGGACAATTGAATGCGGGTATCCAAAAGAAAGTATTCAATAATAAGGGATCAGTTAAGTTTAGTGTACGGGATATTTTAAAGACTTACAAGAACAATGGTTTGACCAATAATATTCCGAATGCTACAGAGGCTTTCAGGAATAAATTTAATTCACAGGTATTTACTTTAGGCTTCAATTATAATTTTGGAAGGTCATTGTCTAAAAAAAGTAAGCGGGATACTGGGAGTGCTGATGTGGAAAAAGGAAGGGTAAAAAATTAATCCCTCCAATCTGATTCTATTTTTAATTATCTTTGTTCTTTGAAATATTCAATTCAATATGAAGGCAGCAATAGAAACTCTTGGAGATTATTATCATAGAACAAATCAGGTAATTCCTTCCGATTTGTTAAACCCAAAAGGAAATTCAAGTCATTTTAATGTTCAGCCCAGATCTTACTGTCATAAGGTAACTCCCTATAACAGAAGAGACCATTATAAGATGTGCCTGACTATAGGAGCCGGCCGGCTTCACTTCGCAGATAAGGTGATTGAGGTGAACCAGCCGGCACTTGTTTTCTCTAATCCTTCCGTACCTTATTCCTGGGAATCTACTGTAGAGACGCAGGAAGGCTACTTGTGCCTGTTTAATGACTCTTTCATCTCTGCTGAATTAAAAAAAGGCCTGGAACTTACGTGTCCGTTATTTAATCCTGTACTTAATCCTGTTTTTTTTCTCAATAAAGAACAAACGGATTTGGTTAGCGGGTATTTTAAACAGATGATCGATGAGTTGAAAAGCGATTATGACTATAAATTTGAAGTGATCAGGAGCTTACTTAAGCTGATCATACACCAGGGGATTAAAATACAATCTGCGGATAGTGTAACCGCACACAAAGACGTTCCCGATAGGATAACGCCAATGTTTATTGAATTACTGGAACGCCAGTTCCCTGTAGATTCGCCTGAAAACCCACTCAAAATCAAAAGTGCCTCTGAATTTGCAAGTCAGCTGAATATCCATGTTAACCACTTAAACTATGTGATTAAATCACATACCGGCAAAACTACTACGCAAATGATCAGTAACAGGATTGTTGATGAAGCTAAAACCCTGCTGAAAAATACAGACTGGGATGTAGCTGAAATCGGATATTGTCTTGGGTTTGACTATCCTGCGCATTTCAATAATTATTTCAAAAAACATACCGGAATAACCCCATCTATCTTTAAATATAATTTGTAGCTATTATTTGATTTATGTAATCATTTCTTTGTTTTTTGAAAGGAACTTCTCTGCCTTTGCCTATATCTTTGACCCATACATATTGTGCTTTAAAATGAAGCGCAAATAAATAAGAAGAAGCGCAGCATCAAATGAGAACTATTGAAAAAGACCATGACGGAATCGGAACTATCCTTGCATTCGTTTTAATACCACTTTCTGGTTTCGCAACCGACATTTACTTACCGTCACTGCCCGATATGGCTAATAAACTGCATGCAACCAATGCAGAAGTCCAATTAACCATTGTGTTTTTCCTGATCAGCTATGGAATTTCACAACTGTTCATTGGAAGCTTATTAGATAGTTTTGGACGTTTTAAGATAACTATAGCCGCTTTATTGTTATTCAGTATCGCCAGTTTTACCATTGCCAATGCACATAGCGTTTATATCATTTACCTGATGCGTGTAATTCACGGCATAACTGTGGCAGCTATTGTAGTGGGGAAAAGGGCTTATTTCGTAGATATCTTTTCAGGAGATAAACTAAAACACTATACAAGTTTGTTCTCTATTGTCTGGTCTTCTGCTCCAATTATAGCACCCTTTTTCGGAGGATATCTGCAAACCGCATTTGGCTGGGAGTCCAATTTCTATCTGATAGGTTATTTCGCGCTGATTATGCTTGTTCTTGAACTCGCATTTGGTGGTGAATCCTTAAAAGTCTATCAGAAATTTCATTTCAAATCAATTGTTCAGGTTTATGGCAATATGATTAAAACCCTGAGTTTTAGTCTTGGCCTGATTATGCTGGGCTTATCCAATTCTATGTTTATGGTTTATGGGATGAGTGGCCCTTTTATTATTGAACATACTTTTCACGATACAGCAATCACCACTGGTTATTGCGCTCTGACTCTTGGAATCTCCTTATTGTCAGGTGGCTTTTTGGGGAAAGCATTAATCAAGTATCCTTTCGTTAAAAAGTTAAGTATTGCAATCAGTATTCAATTCCTGCTCACACTGGCTATGATTTTAGTCCCGGCAATCCATACTAACTTAATGACGATGATGGCA
This sequence comes from Pedobacter sp. UYP1, assembly GCF_040547305.1. Classification (NCBI taxonomy): domain Bacteria; kingdom Pseudomonadati; phylum Bacteroidota; class Sphingobacteriia; order Sphingobacteriales; family Sphingobacteriaceae; genus Pedobacter; species Pedobacter sp. UYP1. The sequence goes on from NZ_JBEPPL010000001.1 coordinate 7,969, forward strand.
TTTGCGTTCAGTATTCATTTCATAGCAGGTTTTGTTTTTAACAATTACTTTTCTTACTGCCTTGGATTGTTTCCCAAAAACGCTGGTATTGCTAGTGGAGTAACAGGAGGAGCGTTATATGTCATTACCTCTATTTTAAGTTATAGCATCGTTTCACTGATTCCAGCGAAATCTCAAGCAAGTCTTGGCTTAAGTTATATGGTGCTGGTTGTGCTTTCCATACTTACTTTTATGGTGATCCGGAAAAAAACACAGATTTCTGCTGTTTAAAAAGAAATCAAATGCTTTAAGATCAAATTAGAAAGATCACCCCATTGAAAAAGCCTCGTTGATGAGGCTTTTCCTGTTTAAAATAAGGTGTTGATTGATGAGATGTTAACCTTATACCAAACTTATAAAAGATTATTCTTAAATGGAGTAGTTAAACTACGCATATCCACAAGTAGAAATACGCAATTAATTCTTAGTTTTAATACTTTCCAATAGCTGATCTAAATACTTACGATCCAGTAACTGTCCCTTTACCACCACAGCATTTATCATTTGAGTTGCTTTGATATTAAGCAGTGGATTCTGATCCAGCACTAAGATATCGGCTTTTTTGCCGGAATTTATACTTCCATATTGCTTTTGATTAAGAAATTCCGGAGAGTTGATGATTGAAGCCTGCAAAGCTTGTAACGGCGTTAAGCCATATTGAACAAATAATTCCAACTCCTGATGCAAACCAATGCCCGGATAGTCAAAAGAATTTAAATAGCCAGCATCCGTACCTGCCAGAATTTTAACACCTGCTTTTTGTAAAAGCGGCAAAACAGCCGCCGATTTTTCAAAAACCTGGTGTCTGAATGCAATAGCTTCAGGATCATCTTTTGCAGCTCTTTCTACCCGCCAGTTATACGTTTTCCGAAGTCCTTTGCCTATGTATTTCAAATAAGGATCATTTTTGTGGTCATCCTGATCAAGGTAAGCAACTGTGCGGCTGATCAATAACGTAGGCGTTAAGGACATACCGTGTTTAGCCATGTTTTTATAAGCCTTTAATGCCGAGACCTCGTCGAAATCTGCAATGATCCGTCCGTTGACAGCTTTTCCTTTCAATGCGCCCGAAGCAATTTCATCAGATATAGCTTGTTCATCCTTAGTACCTGCCTTTAGCGCATAACCAATATGCTCCACCGCGCTTAACCCGGCATCAGCTACCTGGTTCATTGTTAAAGCAGCGGGGATATGTGCTGAAACCTTAAATCCTCTTTGTCTTGCCATTTTGATTGCTTCCAGAAACAGAGCTGGTTTTAACGTATTGTCTGTGATTTTTACAAAGTCAACTTTTAACTGCTTTAAGGAATCCAAAGCCAACTTGACCTCTTGAGTAGTACCCACTTCAATATCTCCGAGCCAAATAGACTTATAACCTTCTATTTTTGGCCCCGAAGTAAATATCGTTGGTCCCTGGAGCTGACCTTTTGCAATTTCATCTCTCCATTGTAATACGCTTTTACTTAAATCGGCCGAAGCATCTCTGACCGTTGTAATTCCGTGCGCAAGAAAAAGAGGAAGCAGGTTCTTGTTTTCCTGGATCAGTGAATCTCCACCGCCAAAATGCATATGCATATCCCAAAGTCCGGGAATGATAAACTTTCCTGCTGCATTATAATTTTGTTTCACCTGCCAATGCGAACTTTTATCCTGATCAATAACTGTAATGATACTATCATTGCGGATAATAATCACTTTATTTGAGCTAAGCCGTCCTGTTTTAACATCAATAATACTTCCACCGGTAATCATCAGGTCTGCCTTTGTCTTTTGCGCAAAAGCAGCAGATCCAAGCAGCAAGGAAACAATTAAAATAAATAGTCTTTTCATAATTAATTCCTGTTATTGAGCTCCAGCTTTTTCTAAAAGAGCAGTGATCGCTTTAAAATTCTTATTCTTTGCGTGGGTTAAAGGGGTAATTCCTTCGTTATCTGCCAGATTTACATTGCAGCCAGCCTGAATGAGCATGGCTACTATTTCAACCTGCTTGCTATTTCCATTGTTCAGGATAATTGCTTCCAGCAAAGCAGTCCAGCCTAATTTATTGATATGATCTATAGGGAAAGACTTGTCTTTTAACAATTCCGCAACAACTGCGGTATGTCCTTTTTCACACGCAGGGATCAATGCTGTCCCATAATACCTGTTAAAAACTTTGTAATCAGCCCCTGCTTTCAATCCTGATTTTAAGATTTCCAGATAACCTGTAGCTCCGGCATACAAAAATGAACTATTCAGCATCTTGTCCTGCGCATTTACATCGGCGCCAGCGTCAATGAGTAATTTAGCCAGCTCTGCCTGATTCGCATAAGTAGCGGCGATCAGTGGAGTTTCACCCTTTTCATTGCGGACTTCCACATTGTTCCGCTCCGCAATCCACTGTTTTAGTGCATTGACATCATTTGAAGCGATAATTTTAAAAACTGTTATTTTTTCCTTTTCCATATTCTTTTCCTGAGCACAAGAGCTAAATGCAATGCCAGAGAGACAAAGCAAAACTGTTAATTGCAGATAATAGTGTTTTATCATCTGGCAAACTTAGCTGTTCTGTTTACCTGAATATAGGACAGGTTAGTACATCACCGGTACTAATTATTTATTTTGCGGAATTCCACAGGACTGGATTTTGTGTATTTCCGGAAAAACCTGGAGAAATAAGAAGTATCATTAAAGCCCAGCGTAAAAGCGATCTCCTTGATATCCAAACTGGTCAGAGTTAACATTCTTTTCGCTTCCAATAAGATACGTTCACGAATCTGATCACCGGCAGTACTTCCAAATCTTTTACGGCAAACCTGATTCAGATAATTAGGTGTAACATTTAGTATATCAGCATAATATGATACCTCGCTATAAGTGTGGTAATGCTTTTCCAGGCTCTGTTGAAAGCGGCTCAGCAAACGGTGATCAGTAGGTGGCAGCTCAGTTTTAAAACTCGCCTGATAAGCACGTTTAAGCAAAAGCAATACTATTTGCAACTGGTGCTGCAGCATCTCCAGGTAAAAAGCCTTTTGCGCATTGGTTTCGTGTAGTAGAATTTTCAGTGCTTTCACCACCAGTTGATAGTCATCGCCAGTTAACACCAGGGAACTTTTGCCGGCGGGTGTAAAAAAAGGGAACTTCTGCTGTACCTGTAAAAGGAAATCCGGAGAAAACATGACCTGAAACCCGGAAGTGTCTGCCGATAAATTCCATTGATGTGCCTGTCCGGGGGCTAAAAAGAATACCGTTTGAGGTTTGACCTCATGTGCAAAGAAGTCTATCGTATGTGTACCTGTGCCTTTTTCAATCAGCAATACCATGTAAAAATCATGCTTATGTGCCTGCGGTATAACGGGCATACCAAGGGGAGTGTGGTAAACAATCTTAAAATCTTCTTGTGTATAAGGCAGGTTGAAAATTTTTTCTATGCCGACAGTTGGTAAAAGCATCAATGGTGATTAATAATAAAGACCCTGTTTTGTTTCGCAATAAACGAAAAAAACAGGGTCTTTTTTTATGATTTACAGCTTAGTTTCTTTCTAGCAGGAAACGCCATACGACAGCACTCAGTATACTTCCTAAAATAGGTGCGGCAATGAATAACCAAACCTGGCTGATTGCCTGGCCGCCTACTAATAATGCCGGACCAATGCTTCTGGCAGGGTTTACAGATACGCCTGTTACTTTAATACCTACAATATGGATCAATACCAGGCTTAAGCCAATTGCTAAGCCAGCAAAACCACCATTGATATTTTTTGTAGAAGTTGATCCAAAGATCACCATCAGGAAGATAAAAGTAAATACTGTCTCTGCAACAAAGCCAGAAAGCAGGCTGTAACCAGCAGGGGAGCCTGCTTCATAGCCATTCTGGCCCAGACCTCCATCAGCAAGCGTATAACCATCTTTGCCAGATGCAATCAGGTATAAAATAGCTGCACCTGCAATTGCTCCTAATACCTGCGCAATAATATAAATAACTGCCTCACTCGATTTCATTCGTCCAACTACCACCATACCGATGGAAATTGCCGGGTTAATATGGCAGCCTGAAATATGGCCAATGGCATAGGCCATAGCGACTACAGACAGTCCAAAAGCGAAGGATATGCCAAGCAAACCGACTCCACTTGTACCATCAGCACCGGCAATTACAGCACTGCCACAGCCCATGAGGACTAAGACCAGTGTACCGAAAAATTCGGCCGAGAATTTTGAAAAAGTAGTTGTTTCCATGTGAGATTTGATTAGTTATTGTGGATGGATAATTGATTTTTAAGTGTAAGAAACTTACACCCTGTATAATATTAAGCATATTTTATCAAAAACCTACAATTAAATGACAATTTAATTGTACCAATAATAAGCTGAATCTCTCTTAACTATCAGGCAGTTACAGGTCTGATCATGTCTATATGCAGAATGTCATCTTCCAGATATTCTTCTCCCTGCATTACAAAGCCAAAAGACTCATAAAATGACTTCAAATAGAGCTGTGCACCAATTTTGATTGGCTTATTTCCATGTAAGCGCAGGCAATTCGAAATAGCCAGTGAGACCAGCTGTCTGCCAAACCCTTTTCCTCTTGCCGCATGGCTGCTCACTATTCTTCCTATAGAAGGTTCAGTAAATGATAATCCAGCAGGAACTATTCTCGCATAAGCCATCAATTCTTTATTTTGATACAACATTAAATGCTGACAAGACGAATCTTTACCATCTGTATCCAGGAAAACGCAATTTTGTTCCACCACAAATATTTCGCTTCTCAGTTTTAATATTGCATAAAGCTCTTTTACAGTCAGGGAATCAAAAGGCTTACATATCTCGGTATATTCCATCATAATTTGTTAAAAAATAAAGGTAAAAAAATCTGCTAAAACAACCTGTAAATATTGAAAAACCAAGCATCACATAAGATCATTTTATTTCTGTTTGTTTCCTGAATTAAACATCCTATTTTTGATTATTCTCCTTAACTAATAAATAGTTAAAGCAGTTTTAAATAAACAAAATATTGAAATACAGTTTGTTAGCCACCTCTGGTCAAAATCCGATAAACCGTAAATCATCTTATTCTATTTACCAAATCGTTTTACTGATTAAGAATCATACTGGAAATAAGAGATTTTATGAGTATCTTTTATCTGCTGACCGCAGTTTAAAAATTGAACAGGAAAATTAACCCGCAATCTAATGATTATACTTAAAACAGATGAAGAAGTAGAATTGATCCGGATCAGTGCTACCTTAATTAGCTCAACCCTTGCTGAAGTCGCTAAAGTTTTGAAACCAGGAATCACCACCATGGCTCTTGACAAACTCGCGGCTGAATATATTGCGGATCACGGCGCTATTCCATCATTCCTTAACTATGAAGGCTATCCACACCATATCTGTACCTCAGTAAATGAGGTAGTGGTGCATGGCATGCCAGACGATAAGCCCTTGCGGGAAGGTGACGTCGTTTCTGTGGATATAGGTGTCATTAAAAACGAATTTCATGGAGATCACGCCTACACTTTTATCATTGGGGAAGCTGATCAGGAAGTTATAGATTTAGTAAGAATAACTAAAGAATGTCTTTATGAAGGAATCAATCATGCTGTGGCAGGCAGCTATTTAACTAATATTTCAAGTGCTATACAAAGGCATGCAGAAAGTAATGGTTATGGAGTAGTCCGGGAGTTTGTAGGTCATGGTCTGGGACGTGATATGCATGAACACCCGCAAGTGCCAAACTATGGAAGAAGGAACGAGGGGATACTCATGAAAGAAAACCTGGTATTAGCCATTGAACCTATGGTGAATCTGGGTACTAAAGATATCAAGGTATCAAAAGATGGCTGGACAATCAAAACGGCCGATGGTAAACCATCTGTACACTTTGAACATGATGTTTGTACTAAACCAGGCCATGCCATGATCTTGTCCAACTATACTTTAATAGAAATTGCAGAGAAAGCAAACAAGAACCTGAATTCATCCTATTATTAGTTATTTTTACGGTCTGATGAATCGTGAAAATAATAAAGTACACCAGGAAGGTGATCAGTTGAAATCGGGTACAATTTTGTTAATGGCTGTTGCTGCGGGTATTACCGTCGCCAATATTTATTACAATCAGCCAATATTGAAGGAAATGGCAATTTCTTTGAAGGCTACTGATGTAGAAATAGGGCGGGTATCCATGTTTGCGCAGCTGGGCTATGGTCTTGGTATGTTTTTCCTGATCCCGCTAGGTGATAAAGTAGACCGTAAAAAGTTAATCCTTATTTTGATGCTGAGTCTGGCCGCTATGCTGATCCTGATGGTGCTTGCAAAAGGCGTTGTTTTCGTTTGGGCGCTGAGTCTGCTCATTGGCGTCTGTTCCGCACCTGCACAAATCATTCTGCCCATGGCTGCCAGCTTAGATAAAGTGAACCGGGGTAAAACCGTCGGAATTGTTTTTAGTGGCATCCTGGTTGGCATATTAGGTTCAAGAGTGATCAGTGGATTCATCACTGACTGGCTTGGCTGGCGCTACGTTTACGCAATTTCTTCCATCATGGTTTTGACCGTAACTGTACTGTTAAAGCTTTATCTTCCAAATGTAAAACATAAATTTACAGGTACTTACGTGGCATTACTTAAATCAACCCTGGCCTTAGTCAAAGAACATGAGCTCTTGCGCAGGTCGGCAATTCTTGGTGCATTTACATTTGGTGTTTTCTGCTCTTTCTGGACAACTGTCACCTTTTACCTGAGTGGACCTGCCTTTGGCTTTCATGCAGATACCATCGGGCTTTTCGGTATCGTCGCAATTGGAGGTGCACTGGTTGCCCCTTATTTTGGGAAATTAGCAGACAAAGGAAATACAAAGAAATCTTTGATCATCAGTGTAACCATGATTATTTTCAGCCTGGTGTTGCTTAAACTCTTCCCGGTTTCAGTGATTGTGATGATTATTGCCATATTTATACTCGACATTGGCGTACAAGCTACACAGATTACCAATTTTACCAGGATTTATTCCTTAGATGAAAACTCTCATAGCCGTTTAAACACTATTTATATGACTACTTACTTTATTGGGGGAGGAATAGGAACCTTTTTTGGCTTGCTTTGCTGGAAACACGGTGGATGGGCACTTTCTACCTGGCAAATGCTACTGTGGTCATTCATTGCAATCGGTATCGTTATCTTTTCAAAATCAAGGACAAAGAAAAACCAAAACGCAGCAGAAAACGTTTTAAGGAATTAGTTTAGGCTAATTCGCTGCACGAAGTTCTTTAATCGGCAGAATTGTCATACTTTTGCTATCCTGATTACTATTTGAAAAAGCGTTACTTATACATGAAATTACCTGCACAATATAACCCGGTTCCTTTTATAAAGGATAATTACAAAATCATCGCGAGTTATATTTTCACGCTGTTTTTTATTGGTTTGGGCATCTGGTTTATTCAACACGAAAAAGCAGAACTCCAACAAGTAAAACACCTTGTCCTGACCTCTAAGTGGGATTGGATCACATTGGGTATTGTACTCAGTGTTGTTTATATTTTTGTACATGGCTTAATGTACAAACACTCCTTTAAAGCGGTAGGAAGCGAAGTTAGCCTGCTTGACTCCACAATGTTATATTTAAAAAGGAATTTTGTCAGTGTATTTCTGCCAGCAGGAGGAGTCTCTTCTCTCGCTTTTTTTAGCGGAGATATTGAGAAAAAAGGAGTGAGTAAATCTCAGATTAATTTCGCTTCCTCAATCTATGGCTTCGTAGGTATTCTTTCGGTAGTCGTTATCGCTATCCCGGTGTTTATTTATGCGATCTTTAAAGGAAGTATAGGCGCGGGGGAGTGGATCGGTTTGATTTCTATATTTGTTTTAATAGGGGGTATCTATTTGATTTACAGATCCATTTCAAATGGTGGTAAAATCTATCAGCTCCTGGTTAAATACATCCCTTCAGTAGAAATCTTCCTGGCAGAATTCAAGAGTAATAAAATTGAACGCAATGGCTTTATCTGGACTTTCATTTACAGCATGCTGATTGAAATTATCGGGGTAGTGCACATTTATATTGCGATGGTAGCCCTGAATATTGAGCCTTCCATCATTGTCGCCACGATCAGTTATGTAGTGGGTGTAGTCTTCCTGATTATCTCTCCTTTTTTAAGAGGTTTAGGAGCAGTAGAGGCCTCAATGACCTTTATGCTGATCCGTTTAGGCTATTCAGAAGCGGCAGCGGTGTCGGTTACTTTCCTGTACCGTTTCATGGAGTTCTGGATTCCAATGTTATTAGGCGCCCTGAGCTTCCTGGTTAAAATCAATAAATTGCTGATGCGTATTGTACCCGCATTGATGATCCTTGCTTTAGGGATTGTAAATATAGTTTCCGTACTTACACCGGCAATCCACGAAAGGTTAGTATTCTTAAAGAACTTTTTGCCTATTTCGGCTATTGCAGCATCGAATTACTTTGTACTCGTAGTAGGTTTGTTTTTATTGGTTACTGCAGCATTTATGCTCAGAGGGCTTAAAATGGCCTGGTATTTTGCCCTGAGTTTATGTGTATTCTCTCTTTTTGGAAACCTGACCAAGGCTTTCGATTATGAAGAAGCCCTGTATTCAGTGATCGTTATTATCGGACTGATTTTTTCCAGAAAAGAATATTACGTTAAACACAACTCCAGACTGCGCTTTATAGGTATTCAAACTACCTTACTTAGTGTGGCTGCAGTAGCTTTATATGGAACAATTGGTTTTTATTTCCTGGATGCCAAGCACTTTAATGTTGATTTTGGTATTCTTCAATCTATAAAATATACTTTAGAGAATTTTGTACTGATTGACAGTACCGACCTTGTTCCACAAGACGCTTTTGCAAGAGGGTTCCTTTATTCTATCAATATCAGTGGATTCTTATCCGTAGCCTTCCTGGTTTATACTTTGATCCGTCCTTATATTATCAAAGATACGACCGATGCTGAAGAATTTGACTGGGCAAGAACTCAATTGGATCAGTATGGGAATTCGGCAATGGATTATTTCAAAACCTATCCTGATAAGCTCATTTACCGCTCACCTGACCTGGAAGGCTTTATTTCTTACCGGATCGCCGGAAACTTTGCTGTTGTGCTGGAATCACCGGTGACCGCCCCTGAAAACTTAAAAGCATTTATCAAATCATTTGATAAGTACTGCTTTGAAAGCGGGATGAAAAGCTTTTATTACCGTGTAGCTGAAGAAAACCTGGAGCCCTTTACCCAAAGTGGTAAAAAGCGTTTATTCTTAGGACAAGAAGGTGTAGTTAACCTGACTACATTTACCCTGGATGGAGGAAATAGAAAGTCAATCCGTAACGCCCTCAAAAAAGTAGGTGAAAAAGGATACCACAGTAAGATTTATGAAGCACCGGTTAAAGACGGTTTATTACAAAAAATAAAATCAGTTTCAGATGAATGGCTGGCAGAAACAGAACGGGAAGAAATTGTTTTCTCTCAGGGGATGTTTGACTGGGAAGAACTGAAAAATCAAACGATTATCACCGTAGAGAATTCGGAAGAAAAGATTGTTGCCTTTTTGAATATCATTCCGGATTATGCGAAAGGGGAAGGGACTTATGATCTGATCCGGAAAACGGCCGATGCACCAAATGGTGTTATTGACTTTATTCTTGTCGAGTTATTTAAATACCTGAAAGAAAAAGGATATACGTCAGTCAATATTGGTTTTGCACCTTTATCAGGTCTGAATGATCCAAAAAACCTTCCGGAACGCTCGTTGAAATTTGCTTATGAGAAAATTAAATCCTTCTCCCATTACAAAGGACTGAGAGATGCGAAGGATAAATTTTCACCAGTATGGCATAATAAATATCTCGTTTACGCGCAGGATTATGACCTTATCCAGATTCCGGCAGTATTATCCAAAGTCATTAAACCTTAAAATGAGCCTATGAAAAGATTGATTCTCGTGATCGCAATGTTATTTTGTTTCGGCAAACCATCGTTTGCGATAAAAGGAGAAGAATCTCTTCGGTATGGCGCTTTTGGTAAAATTACGATCTATCAGCCTGTTCAAAAACCGACCTCGGTTGTCCTGTTCGTTTCTGGCGACGGCGGGTGGAAAGATGGTGTGATTGATATGGCCAGAGATCTTACTGAACAAGGCGCCCTGGTACTGGGTATTGATGCCCGGAGTTATCAAAAAGCCTTAGCTAAACGTAAAACTGACTGTTATTACCCTGCTGCAGATTTTGAGCAGCTGAGTTTAATGATCCAGAAAAAATACAAATTCAGTACTTATACCAAACCGGTGCTGGTGGGCTATTCTTATGGAGCAACCTTAATTTACGGAATCTTAGCACAAGCACCTGCCAACACCTTTAAAGGGGCTATCGCATTAGGATTTTGTCCTGATATTGTCGCAAAGAAACCTTTCTGTAAAGGAAGCGGATTAACACAACATGTGCTCAAGCCGGGCGTTTCCTTCTGGCTGGAAAGAAATGAGAAGCTGACAGCTCCGTTTATTGTGCTGAATGGATTTAAAGATGAAGCCTGCCCGTATGCGGCGACTGCCTCTTTTCTAAAAGATATGCCCATGGCAGAACTGATTAATCTGCCAAAAGTAGGACATGGTTTCGCCGTGACCAGTGAATGGGAGCCACAATTCAAAGCCGCTTTTCAAAAAGTAACCAGTGCACCTTCTTTTGCAGAACGCAAACAAGGAGAAAATAAAGAACTCAAAGCGCAGGCGATCAAACTCTATGGAGACGATTTACCACTGACTATTATCCCTGCCGCTAAAAAGAACAACCTTCCTTTAATACTGATGATTTCTGGTGATGGCGGATGGACAAGCTTTGACCAGTCGCTCGCTGAATCTCTTGCAGAAAGAGGTCTTTCAGTAGTTGGCCTGGATGCCCAAAAGTATTTCTGGGATGCGCGTACCCCTGAGAAGACTACTGCTGATCTGAGCAAAGCGATCCTGCATTATACCGCCCAGTTTAACAAAGAACATTTTGTACTGGCAGGCTATTCCTTTGGGGCGTCTGTTGTCCCTTTTGTTGCTGACCGGTTGGAACCTGCCTTGAAATCACGTCTTTCAGCAGTACTTTCCTTATCTCCGGATGTAACTGCCGATTTCGAAATACATGTATTGGATATGCTTAGTTTCGGCAATACCACAGAAACTTATAACGTGCAGGCCGAGATGAAGAAGATCAAAAACATTCCTGTAATCAGTTTCTTTGGAAAAGAGGAAGGTGGGGATATCGCCTCCAGATTTATCAAAGCAGGTTTGAAAACGGAACTTGTTCCGGGGGACCACCATTTTGGTGATAATTTCCAGGGACTATCTCTTGATCTTTTAAAAAGTATCCCTCAGTAAAAACATTCCCCGATAAAATCATCGCAGTAGAATTATCGGAATAAAACCATTAGAATAAAATCATCAGAATAAAACTATTGCAATAACACTATCGCAATAAATTTGTATCCAATAAAGTATCCAATAAAGTATTGTTTAATAAAAGCGCTCCTCTATAACAAATATGAATGTTCACATTGCTGATTTAGCCAGAATAGCTGCTGCCCCCTCCAGAATCATTGCCGGATTAATGTCCGGAACTTCTTTGGATGGTTTAGATATTGCCTTATGTGAATTCACAGGAGCAGGTTTACAAACTGAAGTAAAAGTATTGCATTTCATCACGATGCCTTATAGCCAGGAATTCAAAGAAGAGTTAAAAGCAATCTCTTTCAAAACCCAGGTTGAACTGCAGAAAGTTACTTTGTTAAATGCAGTGATCGGGAGTTATTCTGCGAAGCTGATCCTGGATGCCTTAAAAGAGTGGGGATATCCGGCCATTGCTGTTGACTTGGTAGCTAGTCATGGGCAAACGATTTTCCATGCGCCCATTTCTCTGCACCAGCTGGAATCTTTTCCAAATGCGACGTTGCAAATAGGAGATGGCGATCATATTGCTGTACAAACTGGAATAATCACCCTCAGTGACTTTAGACAGAAACATGTGGCCGCTGGTGGAGAAGGCGCACCATTAGCTGTATATGGAGACTATTTGTTATTATCCAGCCCGGTTGAAAACCGGATATTATTGAATATTGGCGGAATATCAAATTTCACTTACCTGCCCGGCGGTAGAAATCCTGATCTTGTATTTTCAACGGATGTCGGCCCGGGTAATACCTTAATGGATCAATTTGTTCAACTCAATTATCCTGGTAAATATTACGATCAGGATGCAGCAATTGCGAAAAGCGGAACTCCTGATACTGAACTTATTGAAGCGCTGTTAGCTCACCCATTCTTTGACAGGCCGTTTCCACGCACTACCGGGCCGGAATTATTTAACCTGGCTTACCTTCAAAAAGCAAAAGAAGCAGCAGGACAGCTTTCCATCTCCAAAGAAGACACCTTAGCCTCCTTATGTGAATTTACAGCGATCAGTATCGTCACTGCAATTAAACAAGCTATTGGTGAACAGCCATTTAAAGTTTATTTAAGCGGGGGCGGAATGCATAATCCACTTTTAGTACAAAAAATCAGTGAAGGGCTAGGTTTTCCATTGAACGATACCACTGATTTAGGAATAGATCCGGATGCTAAAGAAGCAGTGCTGTTTGCCTTACTAGCCAATGAATGCGTGGCCGGTGGACAGACTGATTTTGGTCATCGCCGTGGAATTCCAAGTGTGACTATGGGTAAAATCAGTCTGCCAGCTTAACAATACTAATTTTTACATTCAGGTTTCAAAACATTATTTACTTTTAACTGTCATTAGTCAGAGACTATCAAAAGGCGCTCCCGGCGCTGATAGTTAAAATATAAATTATGCAGAAACGAATAGTTATCATAGGTGGAGGGTTTGCAGGCATTAACTTAGCCCTGGAACTTGGAAAAAAGAAACACTATCAAGTTACACTGGTAGATAAAAACAATTATAATTTCTTTCCGCCGCTGATTTACCAGGTGGCTACCGCATTTCTGGAACCATCCAGTATCAGTTATCCGATCCGTAAACTATTCAGAAATAAAAGTAACCTGCATTTCAGATTGGGTGAACTGCTTAAAGTTATCCCGGAATCCCGACAACTCGTGTTAAGTAATGGGACTATTGAGTACGATGAACTCGTATTTGCTACCGGTGCAGAGACGAACTATTTTGGGATGGAAAATGTAAAGAAAAATGCCATACCGATGAAAACCCTGAGTGATGCGATCCAAATGCGTAATAAATTACTGACGCACTTTGAGGAAGCTACCATCACTAAAGACAGGTCTGAAATTGCAAAAAGCCTGACTATTGTCATTGCCGGTGGCGGGCCGACGGGGGTGGAGATTTCCGGGATGTTTGCCGAGATGCGCCAGAATATCATGCATAAAGATTATCCTGAACTGAAAAATACAGGTGCTCAGATCTATCTGGTTGACGGCGGTGCGGCTTTATTAAAGCCCATGAGTACCAAGTCGCAAGTAAACACTTACGAATCCCTGACCAAACTGGGCGTAAAAATATTGTTGAACAGCCATGTAAACGATTTTGTAGATGATAAAGTGATTCTTTCTGACGGAACAGAAATTGCCACAAAAAATCTGATCTGGGCAGCAGGTGTTAGTGCGATGAGCTTTGATGGAATTCCTGCTACCAGTTACGGACGCGGAAAAAGAATGATCGCAGACGGCTTTCATAAAGTACAAGGGCTGGAAAATATCTATGCCATTGGAGATACGGTTGCGCAATCCGGTGACCCTGCTTATCCAGAAGGCCACCCGCAAGTTGCGCAGGTTGCGATTCAGCAGGGTAGAAACCTCGCTGCTAACTTTATTCGTATCGCAGAACAAAAAGTACCCCGCAGTTTTATTTATAAAGACAGAGGAAGTATGGCCATAATCGGCAGCAACAAAGCTGTTGTAGATTTACCTAAGCCAAGGATTCACCTGAACGGGTTTATAGCCTGGCTGGCCTGGTTATTTATTCACCTGATGTCGTTGATTTCTTACCGGAACAGGTTCAGGACTTTCTACAACTGGACAGTAGCTTACTTCTCCAAAGATCAGTCCTTAAGGATGATTATCAGACCTGTGGATACCCATGACGAACCCGCTCCATGAAAATACTCTTAGTAGAAGACGAAGCAGCCCTGAGAGACAGCATTATTGCTTATTTCACTGAGGAAGGGAGCATTTGTGAAACAGCGGAGAACTATGCGTCGGCGTTAACTAAAATAAATATTTATAACTACGACTGCATCGTGCTTGACCTTACTTTGCCGGATGGCGATGGAATGGAGATTTTACGCAAGCTGAAGCAAATGCATAAGACAGATGGGGTGTTGATTATTTCAGCAAGACATTCTCTGGATGATAAACTATCCGGGCTCAATCTGGGAGCAGATGATTACCTCGTTAAACCTTTTCACTTGTCAGAACTAAAAGCAAGAGTGTCAGCGATTGTAAGGAGGAAAAGCTTTGATGGAAATAACCTGATTGTTTTCCAGGAAATTAATATTGATACCCTGGCGATGCGGACAACTGTTGGACAAAATAATATCAATCTGACCAAAAAAGAATATGACCTGCTGGTCTATTTTATTGCCAATCAGCGTAAAGTGATCACTAAAAGTGCCCTTGCAGAACATCTCTGGGGAGATGAAATAGATCTGTCCGATCACTTTGATTTTATCTATACGCATATTAAGAATCTAAGGAAAAAACTATTGGAAGCGGGATGTAATGACTATATTAAATCTATGTACGGCGTAGGTTATAAATTTAGCAGCTAATGAGATTTGCACACGCTTATAGCTTTTCTTAGGATAAAAATAAGATGAGATTAGCCCAGAAATACAACAGAGTAAACCTCTTCACTTCACTCATTATCTTAGTGTTGAGCGGAGCTATTTATTATGTCGCTATCCACTATATCCTGACCAACAAGCTGGATAATGATCTTAAAATTGAAGAAGAAGAGATCCTGGCCAGCGTTCGTGAATATCATAAACTTCCCTTGCCAAGTGACTTTAAAGATCAGAAGGTAAGCTACCATGAATTAAAAAAAGGAGATACCATAGACAGGAGCTTTAGCAATACCTGGTACTATAATCCGGAAGAAAAAGAAACAGAACCAGGGCGCAGCCTGAATACAACAGTTCAGCTTGGCGCAAAGGAATATGCAGTCACAATAACCAAATCAAGTCTTGAAGCAGAAGATCTGGTACGTCTTATATTTCTGATTACGCTTGGGATAATCGTCTTGTTATTGATAAGTCTGATTGCTGTTAATCGTTTTGTCCTTAATAGTTTGTGGCGTCCATTTTATGAGACACTTAAACAGCTTAAAGCCTTTAATCTGGCAGATAAAAATGAGTTTTCTGTTCAGCATACTCAGATTGACGAATTTCAGGAATTGAATGAATCCGTAATTTCTATGTCAACCAGGGTCAGACAGGATTACAAAGAACTGAAAAGCTTTACCGACAATGCTTCTCATGAAATGATGACTCCTCTGGCAGTGATTAACTCTAAACTGGATACGCTGATTCAAACAGAATCATTAACAGATAAGCAAGGAGAATTGATAGAGGACGTTTACCTGGCTGTAAATAAGTTGTCCCGGCTTAATCAATCTCTATTATTGCTTGCTAAAATAGAGAACAACCTGATCAAAGATGAAGAAGATATAGCGCTGGATGTGCTGCTGGCTCAAAAGCTACGTCAGTTTAATGAATTGTTTATTGCCAATGAAATTGAAGTAGAAAACCGGCTGGAGCCTCAGCAGTTGTACATGAGTAAATATCTGGCAGATATTCTGCTGAACAATCTGATCAGTAATGCCATCAGGCATAACCAGCAGCATGGGAAAATTAAAATAATACTGCAAGCAGGCCAGCTCAGTATTTCCAATACCGGATCACAAAAAGCACTAAATAGTCATCACGTATTTGAAAGGTTCTATAAAGATGCTTCTTCTGAAGGAACCGGTCTGGGACTTGCTATTACCAGCCAGATCTGCAACCTGTATCATTATAAACTAAGCTATAGCTACCAGGCAGACTACCATATATTTAGCCTGAAATTTTGATCCTATCCCGCTGAAATTCGAGTTTCATCACTCATTTTGACATGGAAAAGATCTTCTTTTTCTTAGAGCCTGTTTAAATTATAAGTAGTTTTACCGCAAAATTCAGGAAATCCAATGATCAGTCACAAAGAACTTTTTTTACGTAATAACGCCCAAACATCTACCAGTCCGAATATGCTTGAAGTTGACCATGCAGAAGGAATGTATCTCTATGATCTGAGCGGAAAAAGTTATATGGACCTGGTTTCTGGATTTGCAGTCAGTAATATCGGACACCGGAACCCAAAAGTACTGGATGCGATCAGAGCGCAATTGGATAAATATCTTCACCTTACAGTATACGGTGAATTTGTACAGTCCCCAATGGTCAGGTTTGCTGACAAGCTGATCAGTGTATTGCCTTCGAAACTGAATAACGTTTACTTTGTCAATTCGGGGACTGAAGCTACCGAAGGAGCCCTTAAATTAGCGAAACGCTATACCGGAAGATCAGAAATTATTTCCTGTCACCAGGCCTACCATGGCAGTACACATGGCGCATTAAGTGTAATGGGCAATGAACACTTTAAACAGAAATACCGCCCCTTGTTGCCAGATGTCCGTTTTATCACTTATGGTAAAGAAGAGGATCTGGAACTGATCACTAAAAACACCGCCTGTGTGATTATGGAGACGGTACAGGGAGAAGCCGGAATCCGGGTAGCTTCAAAGACTTATATGCAAAAACTAAGGAATAAGTGTACTGCGACTGGTACTTTACTTATTCTCGATGAAATACAAGCGGCATTTGGCCGTACAGGAAAGCTCTTTGCTTTTGAACATTATGATATTGTACCTGATATTTTGCTGTTGGCCAAAGCATTGGGTGGTGGAATGCCAATTGGTGCGTTTATTGCGAACAGAGAGGTAATGGGGGTACTCAAAGAAAACCCTATTCTTGGTCATATCACTACTTTTGGCGGGCACCCGGTATCGAGTGTAGCCGGACTGGCGAGTCTGGAAGTTATCTTGGATGAAAACCTGGTCGCTGGTGTTGCTGCAAAAGGAGAATTATTCAAAAAACTACTCGTTCACCCAATGATCCGTGAGGTTAGAGGGAAAGGATTAATGATGAGTATCCAGCTGGACAGTTTCCAGCAGGTAGAAAAAGTAAGTCAGCTTTGTGCCGCCGATGGTATCATCATAGACTGGTTTTTACATTGTGAAACAGCCTTAAGGGTTGCTCCTCCATTAATTATCACTGAAGAAGAGATCAGGAAAGCCTGCTCCACAATTTTAAAAGCACTGGACGCAAGCTGAGTTAAGAAGCGAGCTGAAAATATACTTTATCAATCAGATCGCCAATATTAAATGGTTTTGGTAAAAAGTCGTCCGGGCCAAACTCCGTGTCTATAATCATTTCTGGACGGAGCTGGCCTGAAATAAGAATAATAGGAATATGTTGTAGTGCTGAATTTTCTTTAATTGACCTGCAAATTTCCCTGCCATCAAATCCATCTAATTCTACATCCATCAGAATCAGATCAGGATTTTCCTTTTCAATTTTCATCAGGGCATCCCGGCCGGTTGCAAAGGTAAGTAAGTCCCAATCTACAAAGTCAAGTAGTGACTCCATAGCAGTCAGTACTTCCTGATCATCATCAAATATTAAAATTTTCTTATTCATTGGTTTTGAGTTTCGTTAATTGAAAATTATACCGCCAATTTTATGCCAAGGTTTACTTTTTTAAGAGGAAATAGTAAAATAGTCAATCTGTTGATACTGAGGGAGTCCTATTTATTTGTATTGCCCTGGAAAAAGCAGAGCAGGGCGGCGGCAGAATTAATTCTCTGGTTAAATTTGGGGAATATGCTTTACGTTCCAAATTGATTAATATTGCAACAAATCTGGCTGCTATCTGTTATTTTAGCAGTACCGGTCACACTCAGTATCAGTATGTCCTGCCAACGGCAGTTTTTAATGTTAATGGCGCTTTTCCAGGCACAAAACTAGCTATATTGAACGGAATAGATTGATCAGGATATTTTTCCTGATGGTGATGGTATTGACCATTTTATGCTTTGTTTACTATCTTTTTAAAATAATATGCAAGAAATTAGCTGGATACTCTTACTGGAAATTGTCTATACCCTGATTGTTATAGCCACTTGTCTGCGTATTATTTATGACACACATTCTACCAGTAAAACCCTGGCTTACCTGATGCTAACCGTTTTCTTTCCCATATTGGGAATTATTATCTATTTCTGTGTCGGCACTAATTACCGCAAGCGAAAATTATACAGCAAAAAGATCGTTAAAAATGAAATCATGCAGCGTCACATTGAAAGGCAGATTTTAAAAGAATCTGAAAAGACATGGAACAGTGTGCCCAATGAACTTTTGAAGTACCAGAAACTCGTTAAACTCCTGCTGAAAGATGGAATGAGTAATCTCACTGCGAACAATAAAATTGAGATTTTAAAAAACGGTGAAGAGAAGTTTCCAGCTGTATTGGAAGCTTTGAAACAGGCAAAACATCACATTCATATTGAGTATTATATCTATGAAGATGATGAAATAGGCAATGCGATCAAAGAAATTTTAATGCAGAAATCCAGGGCAGGAGTGCAGGTACGCTTGATCTATGACGATTTTGGCAGCAGCAGTATCCGTAAAAAAGTTGTTCCTGAATTAATCGATGCAGGTGTACAAGCCTATCCATTTTATAAGATTCTCTTCATCGCTTTGGCCAACCGGATTAATTACAGAAATCACCGGAAGATCATTGTCATAGATGGAAATATCGCATTTACTGGTGGAATTAATGTCAGTGACCGTTATATCAATAGTCCGAAACGACCAGATCAGCTCTATTGGAGGGATACACATCTTAAAATAACCGGTCCTGGAATTTATTACCTGCAATATTTGTTTATCTGTGATTGGAATTTTTGTGCGGACGAAGAACTTGTGCCCCAAAGAGATTTCTTCTCGGCCGCTCAGGATAACGGTGAAAATGCGGTGATGCAAATTGCTGCGAGTGGGCCTGACTCCGATAATCCTACGATTTTATTTTCATTAATTCAGGCCATAGGAATGGCAGAAGAAGAAATCCTGATCACTACCCCTTACTTTATTCCAGGAGAAAGCTTACTGGATGCGCTTGTTGTAGCTGCATTGAGCGGTGTAAAAGTTGTTTTGTTAGTACCTGGGGTATCAGATTCAAGAATGGTTTCGGCCGCAGGAAAGTCTTATTATGGTGATTTAATGAAAGCGGGCGTAGAGATTTATGAATATCAGAAAGGGTTTATCCATGCAAAAACGATGGTTTCCGATCAGCAATTGTCTGTAGTTGGAACGGCCAATATGGACAATAGAAGTTTTGAACTGAACTTTGAGGTGAACAGTGTTATTTATGATAGTCATACCGCTCAGGAAATGACAAAAATATTCTATCAGGATCTGGAAGATGCCATACAGATTAATCCTGAAGAATGGGAAAAAAGACCTTTATATAAACAGTTTCCTGAAAAGTTAAGTCGTCTGTTTTCTCCTTTAATGTAATTGAGAGCTTTCTTTTAACGTAATTAAGCGTCTGCTTTTGTTAAGCGTACTTAGTTCTGATATATTTTTCTACTTCATCGGCGACTGCACTATCTGATTCTTTAACTGCGCGCTTCAATAATTCTGGTGTAACACCAAATCTTTTAGACCAATATTCAACCTCGTAGTATTCTTGTAAGTCAATCAATTTGTTTTCCGGCATATTCGTTTCGTTCGGATCGTAATAAGTGTGTCTGAGCATATATTGTATGGTTAAATAGTTTTAGTAGGGAATGTATATCAATACCTATGCCTAAATTTAAATCTTTTATTTCTTATTTTGTACAATTAATGTTATCATGTTATTAAACAAAACCTAACATTTCAGTATTCATTACCATTGGCTTAACATTGTATTAATACTAGAAGGCTTCCTTTGCAGGGGCCGGGACTCCAATCAAGCGGCTGTTTAATTGTTCTCAAATGATAGCTGTCAACTGCAAATTTTATCTTAAAACCTCGATTTTATTATTCATCTGTTTATTCCAACTGAACAAAACTGAGGCAAGATCAGTACCCGAACAAGAACTTAAACGCACCTTGGCGCTCAGTAACCGCCTCCCGGATTCTGCATTCGTCCAGCTAAAAAAGCTCTATCACCAGGCCCTTGCAGACAATAACAAAAAGATTATTGGGATGTGCCTGCAGCAAATGGGGAAAATTTGTTACGCTCAGGGGCATTATGCGCAATCTCTGGAATATCATCAGCAAGCAGATAAACTCTTCAAACAGCTTAATGAACAAGACTTACTTGCTGATAATCTGAATGATATGGGTGTAGTCTATTACCAGAATTTCAATAAAAAATCTTCCAGAAAACAATATGATCAGGCGTTGAAGCTCTATAAAACCACCCATAATAGCATAGGATTGGGAGAAACTTATGGACATATTGGCCATTTATACGAAAAAGAACAGCGGTATGATAGCGCTTTTTATTATCAACGGCATGCTTTAAAAGAATATCAAAAGGCAGGATATAAACAAGGAGAAGCAAAAATCTATGAGAACCTGGGGAGTATTCACGAAGATCTGGTTCGCTACGACTCTGCAAAATATTACTTTGATGAATCTCTGAAATTATACAAAGCTGTAAACAATGAAGTTTCCAGTATTGAAGTGATCAACAATCTGGGCGATATTTTTCGGAAAACAGGTGATTATAAGCAAGGATTGAAGTACACCAGAACTGCTTTAAGTTTATCTATCGCTACTAAAAATGAGTATCAACAAGCTTCGGCCTACCGCGATATCGCTAAATCCTATAACCTGACCGGACAAAATGATAGTGCCTATTATTATATGGAGCTGAGCCGTAAACACGTCCTTCACTTATATTCTGACGAAAGTAATAAGCAAATGTCCTTTTTACAGATCATTTATAATATAGATAAGAAGAATGATGAAATTGCTGCTTTGGAAAATAGCAAAAAGGTAAACCTGATTATCAGTATAGCAGTAGTGGTAGTTATCCTGCTGCTGATCGTTATGGGCGTATTGACTATTTCCCGTCAAAGACTTAAGCTAAGAGAAAACAGGGCAATTGCAGAAAAGAATGAACAACTTAATCTGGCCCAGCAGCAACAATTGGAACTTAAAAGCAGGGAACTCACCACACACACTTTGCAAGTGATACAGCACAATAATTTCCTGGATAGCCTGCGTACCAAGCTTGATGAGATGATCAAAGAAGACAAGCGGGATCAGAAAAAGCAATTGCAGCAGTTAGTCAGGCAACTCAATCAAAATATCAACCATGACCAGCAGTGGAAAGATTTTACCCAGGTATTCGAGCAATTGCATCAGTCATTTTTTGATAGTCTAAAAGCACATTGTGAAGAATTGACTGTAAATGATATCCGTTTAATTGCGCTGCTGAAAATGAACATGAGCTCTAAAGATATGGCGGTGATTTTTGGGATTTCTCAAGACAGCCTCAGGGTAGCCAGGTACAGGCTAAGAAAAAAACTGAATATTGGCCAGGGAGATAACCTAAGCAACTTCATTCAAACGATCTGATTTGCTTACCGTGCAATCTGATTTGAATTAAAAAATCAAATTCTTGCTATTAACAATTCCTTAATGTTACGCTAACTGAATGATAACGGCGGCTCTGTTCTTTTTATTTACTTGAATATCAAATAATTACAACAACTATGTATACGCTGTATGCGCTTTGTATACAGCCATGTTCACGGTGTTTACATTTTGTACACGGTGATTTTTAGCCAACTGAGAAAGGATAACTCACTTTTGTTGCAGCGAAAAAAACAACACGCTCACAAACAAACAATTTGAACAATGAAACTAATTTTACAAACGATTCTTTGCTTATTCTTAAGCATAGCGGTGGCAAAAGCCGGTAACATTAAAGGACACGTGTACGATCATCGGACCGGAGAAGCCCTGATCGGCGCTTCCGTAAGATTGGAAAACACAACACAAACAACTATGACTGGTTTGGACGGTTCTTTCGAGTTCAAACATGTTAAAGCAGGAACCTTTACGATCAAAGTTTCTTACATCAGTTATAAGACCTTCACTAAACAGATCGAAGTAGAAAAGGAGCATAACCCTGCTCTGAATGTGTATTTGAGTGAAGACAATACCAATGACCTGAGCGAAATTGTAATTGCAGCTAAACAGGAAGGCTCTACAGAACGCACAGCCAGAAAGATAGAACAGAAATCTATGCAGGTGATGAATGTGGTTTCTGGCAGGGCAATGGAAATTTCCCCGGATTTAACGGTGGCTAATGCGATACAAAGGGTATCGGGGGTAACCATTGAAAGAAGTAATAACGGAGATGGACAATATGCTATTCTGCGGGGAATGGATAAAAGGTATAATTATACTTTGGTAAATGGGATCAAAATACCAAGTCCGGATAATAAATTCAGATATGTACCTCTGGATATTTTTCCTTCAGAATTACTGGAACGTTTGGAAGTCTACAAATCATTGACGCCAAATATGGAAGGTGATGCTGTTGGTGGTGTGGTTAATATGGTGATGAAAGATGCACCTTCCAAATTGCAGATAAATGCAAATTTGGCAACAGGTTACAGTCAGATGCTTTTTGATCGTAAATTCCTTGCTTTCGATGCAGGTGCAATCAATTCAAAGTCCCCTTATGAAAATAATGGCAGAGCTTACGACGCGAAAGCAGCTGATTTTTCTAAAGGAACAGTAGACTATAAAGCAAAACAGGCAGACCCAAACCTGGTAGGTGGTATTTCTATTGGACAACGCTTTTTAAATAATAAACTGGGTGTATTAATCGCAGGCAGTTATCAGAATACTTACCGGGGTACAAACAGTACTTTCTTTAATTCAACCGTTGCTGAAACAGATAAGTTTTCAAGAATTACTTCGATGGCCGAAAGACAATTCAGTGAACAGCAAAAACGTTACGGATTACACGGAAAAATAGATTATAATTTTAATGACAGAAATAAAATCTCACTGGTCAACTCTTATGTGAACCTGACCAGTATACAGACACGTGATCAGATCACGACAAACTTTTCTACTTCAGAATACAATGCAGCCACAGGAAGCGCTGAAATTTCGTACGCTACCCGTTCAAGATATACGGAGCAGCAAATTTATAACAGTACGCTGCATGGAGAGCACACGCTGGTTCCGAAGAAATTAAAAATACAATGGTCAGCCGTTTATTCTACCGCTAAAAATGATATTCCGGATGAAACAACGATCTCGCTAAACGGAACACGCAGAAATTTCCTGGATAACCGGACTACAGCAAAAGAAGTTGATCACAGATGGTCCAGAAACACGGATGAAGACAAAGCAGGTTATCTGGATATCACTTATACGGCCGATATTGCAGGTACTAAAGTTGATTTTACAGGTGGTGGACTTTACAGGGACAAACAAAGAAGCAGTTTCTATAATAATTATGTCCTTTATCCATTAAACAGAGCAGGTTTATACGGAACTGATTTCATGAACTATACAGATATCAACTGGGAAGTCCAGAATCCAAAAGGAGCGGTAGCAAATCCATTAACTTATGATGCTTCTGAAAAAACTACTGCCGGATATGGAATGTTCAATTTCAAAATTGCTAAACTGGAAGTCATCGGTGGAGCAAGAGTAGAACATACCAATCAGGGTTATAACCTGTTATTTCCTGCGGGGGAATCAAATCCAGCCGGAAGCCAGGTATATACAGATCTGCTTCCAAGTCTGAACCTGAAATATGGTTTGAGTAAAAATGAAAATTTAAGAGCAACCTATTTCCGTTCACTAAACCGTCCTGGATTTTACGAGATTGTCCCTTCAAAAACCGTTACTGAAGAATATCAGGAACGCGGTAATCCGGATTTGAAACGTGCTATTGCTGATAACTTTGATTTACGTTATGAATTGTTCCCAAACAGTACCGACCAATTATTAGCAGGTGCGTTTTATAAGAATATTAAAGATCCGATTGAATATACGATCCAGGCAGATGCAACCAGAGGACAAGATCAATATTATACGCCTGGTAACTTTGGAACGGCTAAAAACTACGGTTTAGAAGTAGATTATATCAAATTCTTCAATAAGATAGGGATTAAGGCCAATTATACCTATACGCATTCCCGGATCACCACAGATAAAAGCAGCAGGATCAGAACTGAAAGTGGTGATCTGAAATTAATTAATGTGGAGCAAAGCAGGCCTTTATTTGGTCAGTCGGCACATACTGGAAATTTATCGCTGATTTATAAAGACAGTAAACATGGATGGGATGCGCAATTGGCAGGTTCTTATACGGGAGAAAGAATCAATACGATCTCTCAATTTGTGGACAATGATTTATGGCAAAAAGGGTTCATCCAGATGGATGCTTCTGTAGAGAAGAGATTTAAAAATAACATCAGTGTTTTTATTAAAGCTGGAAACTTGTTGAATACACCTAATGAGTTGTTTATCAAAGGTAAAAATAGTTTAAATGCAGACCTGCCGAAACAAAAAGAAGGTGGCAATGAAACATTGATCCGCAAAGATTTCTACGAACAAACTTACCTGATAGGTTTACGCTATAAGTTATAAACGAATTATATAAATTATATGAAAATAAATAGATTATTCATAGTAGCAGCCTTAATGGCTGCACTATTTACCAGCTGTAAAAAAGCGAATATAGATGTAGACACCACGCCAATTGCCCAGAATGGTAGCGGCGTTTCGGGTGAGGTATTTGGAATATGGACTAAAGGAAGTGTAGTCCGGGTAACTGGGGATATAATTGTTCCTGCATCAAAATCATTAATCATTGAAGAAGGCGTAACGGTCATTATGGATACGATTGCCAAACCAGAATTCATTGTTTTAGGTAATTTATATTCCATGGGAAGCGCGGCAAGTCCGGTTAAAATCACGGTAGAAGAAAACTATAGAACTGCAGCGAATAAATATGGTAAACTTTGGGGTGGTATATTGGCTGCAACAAGCTGTACGGAGTTATTACTGGACAATACGATTATAGAATATGGAGGTGGGGCAACTACAGAAGCTTCAACCTCTGTGAAAATGGGCTTATACAAAGCTAAAAGTGGCGAGAATACACCTGCACTGTGGTTTTCAAATGTGAAAGGTAAATTGGTAGTGACTAACAGTACTTTCAGGTATTTCAGAGATGACTGTACCTATATAGAAGGTGGAAAGATCATCTTTTCAAATAACAGGTTCTACAGTACAGGTTTAGTAGGTGGGGAAGGTATCAATATCAAATCGGGATGTCTGGCTGATATCAGCTATAACCTGTTTTATGCAACCAATACCAATGCGCTTAAGCTTTCTAATGTTGGTGACAGAACGCCACAAGCACATGTAGTGGCTTATAACAATACAATGTTGAATACAGGCTGGAGAAGGCCAACCGCAAAAGGTGGTTCTGTCTGGTTAGAAGCTACAGTATATGCAGAATTATACAATAATTTGTTTGCCAATACCCGTTTCGGAATTAAAAGAGATCTGAAGCTTCCGGAAGATAAACGCTCAATTTTCAAAAATTCTTTGTATTATGGATATAGTCAGGCCACAGTTGATCAGTTTCAGCCAAAGACTGATATTGTTGGCGGAACTAATGATGTGATAGGCAAACTGGCAGGAGAGAATAATCCTGAATTTGCGAATTATCCATTGAATACCGCTACAGATAACCCTACCTTAAATGAAAGCTGGGACTTCCATTTATTACCAGGTTCAGCGGCATTGAATAAAGGGACTACGGCCTTTGTGCGTAATTTTCCAGACGGATTGACCGTGAATGGAATCCTTTATCCTTCACCAGCACCATCTGTCAATATCGGCGCATTTGGCTTAAAATAATCAGCTTTCATCAAATCATTAATATGTTAAGATACCCTACAAAATTTCTTTTGCTCGCCCTGCCGGTTTTAGCAGCGGGCTGCAATCAGAAAATTACCAATACTATGGCAATTGCTGTGGATTCCGCAATTGTTCAACCCGTAATTGTGTCAGAAAAAGTACAATTCGATTCTGATGATCCTGCCATCTGGATTAATCCTCTGGATGCGTCAAAAAGTCTGGTTATCGGGACTGATAAAGCCACTGAGGGCGGGTTATATGTTTTTGATCTGCAAGGTAAGATTCAGCATAATCTGGTCGTAAAAGGGCTTAAACGCCCAAATAATGTTGACGTTGCCTATGGACTGATGCTGAATGGCAAAGCAACTGATATTGCCATTACTACAGAACGTTTTACCCATAAACTCCGGATCTTTTCTTTACCTGATTTAAAGCCTGTTGATAATGGTGGTCTTCCGATGTTTGAGGGAGAGACGGCACCGGAATTCAGAGACTTAATGGGAATTTCTATCTACACCAGCAAAGCTGGAAAGATGTATGCTATTGTTGGCCGTAAAACTGGCCCTGAAGACGGGACTTATCTATGGCAATACTTGTTAACTGACGATGGAGCTGGTCATGTTAAAGCAGAACTGGTCCGGAAATTTGGTCATTATAGTGGTAAAAAGGAAATTGAAGCTATTGCAGTAGATAATGAACTGGGCTATATCTATTATTCAGATGAACAATTTGGCGTGCGTCAATACTATGCTGATCCTGAAAAAGGAAATAAAGAACTGTCTTTATTTGCGACAACTGGTTTTAAGGAAGACCATGAAGGTATTTCTATTTATAAAACTTCAGCTACCGAAGGCTATATTTTAGTGTCAGATCAAGGGGCAAATCAATTTCATATCTTTAACAGAGCAGGTACAGCTAAAAATCCTTATGCACACGAACTTTTGAAAGTAGTTAAAGTGAGTGCAAATCATAGCGATGGATCTGATGTAGTCAATGTTCCACTGAATAATACCTTTAAACACGGGTTGTTTGTGGTGATGAGCGATGATAAAACCTTTCATTATTACCGCTGGGAAGATATAGCAGGTAAAAAACTTAAAATTAATCGTTAAGATGCTTAAGAAATCAGTATTGTTATTTTTCTCCTGTGCACTGAGTGTAATAGTCTTTGCACAGGAAAAGCAAAAAGGTGCGGCAACCGAGCCAGTGAGGCTGATCCGTGGTCCTTATTTACAAGTGGCCAGCAGTACCGGGATATTAATTCGCTGGAGAACTGATGTTTCTTCCAGAAGTAAAGTTCGTTATGGAACAAACCTGGCTAAACTTGATCAGGCTGTACAAGATCATCAGTTATTAACCGAACATCAGGTGCAGTTGAAAGGATTGAAGCCGGCTACCCGTTACTATTATTCGATCGGTGGCCTTCAGGATACTTTGCAAGGCAATCAGGATAACTATTTTACTACTTTGCCTGAACCCGGCAAGATTGGACATTACAGGATTGCTGCTTTAGGGGATTGTGGAGATAATTCAATCAATCAGCGCAGGGTAAAAGAACAATTGATTAAGTACAATGGTGATAAAGGTTTGACTGCATGGATTTTATTGGGTGATAATGCTTATTCTGATGGAACAGATTCGGAATTTCAGAGTAAGTTTTTTAACATCTACAAAGACGATCTGCTGAAAAAGTATCCTTTGTTTCCAACGCCGGGAAATCATGATTACCATGATACCGATCTTTCGGCTAAACATGCGCAGGAAACTCATGAGACTGCTTATTACCAGAATTTCTCTATGCCTGTTCATGGTGAATCAGGTGGTACGCCTTCTAATACTCAGGCTTTTTATTCCTTTGACATTGGGAATATACACTTCCTTTCTCTGGACTCTTATGGAAAAGAAGACCGGACTTACCGGTTGTATGACACTATAGGCCCACAGGTACAATGGATTAAAAAAGATCTGGCAGCCAATAAAAATAAAGGCTGGATTGTTGCTTTCTGGCATCATCCGCCTTATACTATGGGTTCACATAATTCTGATCAGGAAGAAGAGCTGGTTAAAATCAGAGAAAACTTTATTCGCATTATGGAACGTGAAGGAGTAGATCTTGTTTTGAATGGCCATAGCCATGATTATGAACGTAGCAGAATGATGAAAGGGCATTATGGGCCTGCTCATACCTTTGATGCTAAAAAACATAACCTGAGTACTTCTTCTGGGAAAAATGACGGCAGCCCGGATTCTGCTCCTTATCAGAAAGATCCTGCGCATAACCAGGGAACGGTCTATGTGGTGAGTGGTTCTGCGGGTAAATTGGGTGGAAAACAATCAACCTATCCGCACAACGCGATGTATTTTTCTGATGCAGAGCATGGCGGGGCGAGTGTTTTAGAAGTAGAGGGTAACCGTTTAGAGCTCAAATGGGTTTGTGCAGATGGAGAAATCCGCGATCAGTTTACAATTGTTAAAAAAGCTGGCGGAGCCCATGTACCGAAATAAACTGAAATTAATCCTCCAGTTTTTATTATTTCTTACCTGTCTGTCTGTTGTTTTAGGACTGAAAAAATCAACAGACAGTACAGGATTAATTCCTTTAGTGGAAGAAGTTAAAGTCAATTTTAAGCTGTTTGCGCAAAGCACAAATGATTTGCAAAAGGCGGTTGCAGCATTGAATGAAAACCATCAAAGTATCAATGAGGCCAAAAACGCTTTAAAAAACAGTCGCCTGGCTTATAAAAGAGTTGCATTTTTTCTGGATTACTTTTTCCAGAGTTCTTCACTGATTTACAATAAACCTGCAAAAACAGAGGTAGAAGAGCCCTACATGGAATACCAGGAACCTTCGGGATTCCAGGTGATGGAAGCATTGCTATTTGATCCCCAGCCCTGGGTTCATCAAAAAGAACTGGCCGCACAGGCGGAACTGTTAGCAAGCTCATCCTCAGATCTGCCTGCTTTACTTTATAGTTTTACAGCAACGGATCAGCAAATATTAGAAAGTGTACGTTTAGAGCTTATTAGGGTTGTAACCTTAAGTATAACTGGATATGATGCACCCGAACTGAAAAGTGGGATAGTGGAAGCGGAGCAGAGTATCCGGGCTATTCAAAAAGCGCTGTTGCCTTTACTGCAGCAGTCTGATCAGGCTACAGTCTTGCTCCGTCAAAATCTGGATGCGACAGCAGTTTATCTGGATCGGCATCCCGATTTTGATAGTTTTGACCGGATGAAATTCCTGACAACTTATGTATTGCCTTTACAAGAGCAGCTATCGAATTTTATCAGGTTTTCAAAGGCTGAATTGAATACGCAAAGCGCCCTGAATTATGAGGCTAAAAATATCTTTAGCCCAGATGCTATTCCTTTGAGTGTATTTCCAGGTGCAATAAAAACTGACTCTAAAATTGTAGCACTAGGGAAAAAGCTCTTTCTGGAAAAGGCACTGTCGGGAAATTTGAAAAGGAATTGTGCAAGCTGTCATCATCCTGAAAAATATTTCAGTGAGCCATTAAAAACCAGCCTGGCTTTTGATGGGGAAAGTAGTGTGGTGCGTAATGCGCCAACTTTAGTATATGCAGGTTTTCAATATAGCCAGTTTTGGGATGGACGCGTTAAAAGTCTGCAGGAACAAATTAAAACAGTAATTGCCAATCCGCAAGAGATGAATGGATCACATCAGGTGATTTCAGAAAGGATCAGTAGCTCAGGGATTTATCAGCGGGATTTTAAGGAGCTCTTTCCAGCAGCAAAAGAAAATCCAGTCACTATCGATGCAATTGCTTCTGCGCTGGCTGCTTATGTGCAAAGTTTAGCACCCCGCAATTCCGCTTTTGACAAGTATATAAATGGCGATCGCCGCGCTATGAATGCACAGCAGCTTAAAGGTTTCAACCTGTTTATGGGAAAGGGCCAGTGCGGAAGCTGCCACTTTGCACCACTTTTTAACGGGTTGATTCCTCCGTATTATAAACTGACCGAATATGAGGTTTTGGGTACTCCTGAAAATGCAGACTTCAAGCACCCTAAAAAAGATCAGGACCGGGGCAGGTATAGCTTTTTCCCTATTAGTTATTACCAGGCTGCGTTTAAAACACCTACCATCCGCAATGTTGAAAAGACGGCTCCTTATATGCACAACGGTGCTTTTCAGGATTTATACCAGGTGGTGGATTTCTACAATAAAGGGGGCGGGGCAGGCTTGGGACTTGACTTGCCAGGACAGACACTTTCTGCTAAACCTTTAAACCTGACGGAGATAGAGATGCAAAATATAGTTAGTTTTATGAAATCATTAACGGATAATCTATAATAGTATATAGTTTTAGAATTATTTTTTCATAAATTGCTTTACATCTATTCAACTAAATCTATTTTTATGAAAAACAAATTTCTATTGCTCAGTACTGCCGTACTGTTCTGTTTGACCAGCTGTAAGAAAAATGCAGAGAATTCTGCGCCAGTTGTGAATGATCACAAAGTGCAGGAAACCGGTTTACATCAAGACTTTACCTGTGAAATGAAGCAACCAGCACCTGGTGGCCCAACCACAGAGTCCAATGGCCCGGCAAACAAATTATGGACCAATGGAAGCACTATTAAAGTGAAATTTATTGGCGGATCTACTATTGTCCGAAACAAGGTTATCCAATATGCTAAAAGCTGGGAAGCTTCTGCGAATGTTACTTTTTCATTTGTTGCAGATAATGCAGCAGCTGATATAAAAGTTGGATTTGCAAGTGGAGGCTCGTGGTCTTACATTGGTACAACATCTAAACAGTATTCGCCATCAATGAATTATGGCTGGTTCACGGATACAACAAGTGATACTGAATTCAGAAGAACAATTACACATGAATTTGGCCATGCTTTAGGGCTTAACCATGAGCAGTCTCATCCTGATGCTAATATTCCATGGAATACACAGGCAGTTTATAACTATTATATGGGCCCGCCAAACAACTGGACCAAAGCACAGGTTGACTTTAATGTATTGCGTGTAGAATCAAGAACAGGATTAAACTATACTGCTTACGATCCTGCATCAATTATGCATTATGCTGTACAGGCGCAGTTTACTACAAACAACACGACTATTGCTGCCAATAATACAACCATTTCTGCGAAAGATGTTTTATACATGAAAACGTACTATCCGGGAAGAAGTTAATTAATAAACAACATCAATATGCATGAAAGTGGCGCTTAATCAATTAAGCGCCACTTTTTTTTCTAAATATTACAGAACAATTCAATTCTGAACAAAATATTGAGAGAAATTTCAAATATTGTTTTGTAATAAAAATTATATTCATAAATTGCTGATACCTATACAACTAAACTTATTACCATGAAAAACAAATTTTTACTGATCAGTACTGCGGTACTGTTCTGCCTGACTAGCTGTAAGAAAAATGCAGAGAATTCAGCGCCAGTTGAGAACGATCAAAAAGTTCAGGAAACAGGCTTACACACTGGCTTTACCTGCCAGATGAAAGTACCTGCACACACCGGCCCGCAAACAGAAGCGAACGGCCCTGCAAACCAACTTTGGACAAATGGAAGTACCATTAAAGTGAAATTTATCGGGGGATCAACTTATGTCCGCAGCAAAGTAAAACAGTATGCTAAAACCTGGGAAACTTCTGCAAATATTACCTTTTCATTTGTTGCAGACAATGCAGCAGCTGATATTAAAATTGCTTTTGCAAATGACGGTTCGTGGTCATATGTAGGCAAGGAATCTAAAAATTACTCTCCTTCAATGAACTATGGCTGGTTTAATGACAGCACCAGCGACACAGAATTCAGAAGAACAGTAACGCATGAGTTTGGTCACGCTTTAGGACTTAACCATGAGCAGTCTCACCCTGATGCAAATATTCCATGGAATACTCAGGCTGTGTATGACTACTACATGGGACCTCCTAATAACTGGTCTAAAGCAGACGTAGATTTCAACGTATTAGCCGTAGAATCAAGAACAGGCTTAAATTATACGGCCTATGATTCGGCATCGATTATGCATTATCCTGTTGAAGCCCGTTTCACAACAAACAACAGAACTATCGCAGCTAATAACACGACTATCTCTGCGAAAGATGTGTTATATATGAAGACTTACTATCCAGGAAGGAGCTAATAAGTATGAGTTAATCAATTAATTGTTATTTTTAAAAAAGGGTGCTTATTTGATAAGCATCCTTTTTTATTTTAGTTCTCACCGTATATTAGCTGCGTTTTACTGGAAACAATAAAATTTCCAGCTATTCAATTCCTATGTTAAAACGTGAGCATTACTCCAAAATAGCATTTGCCTTGCTAATCTCCTTAGCTCTGGGCGGTTGTTCGGTGCGTAAAAATGTAACTCCTAAACAACAGGTATTAGCTTCAGTCACTAGCCTTAAATATATCAATACCTACGTTTTTCCCTATAACCAGCAATTTAAAGGAACTACAGTTGGCGGTTTGTCTGCTATAGATTTTGATCCGGTTAAGCAAGTTTATTACTTGATTAGTGATGACAGATCGGCGATTAACCCAGCCAGATTTTACACAGCGAAAATCTCGCTTTCTGCTGCCGGAATCAATAAAGTAAGTATGATCGGTGTGCATACGCTTTACCAGAAAGATGGTTCTGCGTATCCTAAAATCAGTAAAAATGCCACGCGCACTACAGATCCAGAAGCCATGCGTTACAATGGCCTGACTGGACATTTGTATTGGACCAGTGAAGGAGACCGTGTGATGAAGCAAGGAGATACTATACTCATCGATCCAACTATCAATGTCATTTCTACCCATGGAAAATATGCAGATAGCATTCCATTGCCAGACGACTTGAGGATGCAGCGTATAGAAAGCGGCCCGAGAAGAAATGGTGTTTTAGAAGGGCTTACTTTTGCGGATGACTTTAGTACTTTATATGTAAATCTGGAAGAACCTTTATATCAGGATGGGCCGCGCGCGGAAGTAGGGGTCAGAAATAATGCCTTTGTCAGAATTTACGAGTTTGATCTGAAGACTAAAAAGAATGTTGGGCAATATGCTTATGAGCTGGAGCCTGTGGCTTTACCACCATTAAAAGCCGATGGGGAATACGTTAATGGTATCCCTGATATCCTTTGGCTAGGCAATCACCGCATGCTTGTTACCGAACGTTCTTATTCCGAAGGACAGAAAGGGACGACGATTAAAGTATTCCTGGCGGAGTTGAAGGGCGCAACAAATATTATAGCTACAAAATCTTTAAAAGAAAATCCGGCAAGTCAGCCTATCCAAAAGAAAATGCTTTTAAACATGGATGACCTGGGGATTTATATAGATAATATTGAAGGTGCGACTATAGGGCCTGTATTGCCGAACGGGCATCAGACAGTGATTTTTGTAGCAGATAATAACTTTAATGAGAAGGAGCAGGCCCAGTTTATGTTGTTTGAGGTTATTCCTTAATTACAATCTGGTTTGAGGTGATATTGTTATCCTTTGATATCAATATCATATTTGGCTAAAAGACCGGCTATTCCAGCCATAGAGAATTTAGCTTTTCTGATTCTGTTCAATTCTGGATCAAGCGTATAATTATAAGCACTGGTGAAATCAGCTTTTTCCAGCAGGGTATTTTCAAATGTCGTTCGGTGCAGGTCGCAGTTGTCAAAAACAGAACCTCCCAGATCGGCTTCCGTAAAATCTGCCTGGTGGATCCTGGAGTCTTTAAATGTTGTCTTTTTAAGTTTTACCTGGTAAAAAGAACAATGATCTAAGGTGCAGCTGTTAAAAGTAAGTTCCAGTCCAAATTCATTGCAACTGTCAAAAATTAAACCTAAGAGCTTACTGTCTTTAAATTTAATTCCCCTCAAAGCTGTTTTCGTTAGTTTGGCCAGACTCAGGTTGCAGCCTGAAAATTCACATTCCAGAAAGACGAAACCAGAAAGGTCGGCATTGGAGAAGTCACAGTTTTTGAAAATACAGTATTCATATTCACCTTTTTCCAATGGATTTTGGGTGAAGTCTGCTTTATCAAACGTTTTTTCTTCTATGAATAATGTGGCCATATGATTGGTTTTTTCTTTGTTTGGAATGCTTTTGCAAATTAAAACATAATCTGCGAAAGCTAAAATAATTCCAGCTGATCTGGGTCTGTAAATTTGCCCGGGTTAATGGATGTCCCGAAATTACTTAGGGTGATACCCAGCAGACGGATTTTACGGTCATCAGTTTCTACCTTGAACAGCAGCTCTTTGGCTGCAGTAATAATAGTCGCGTAATCAGACACCCCTGTAGGAAATGAGGTGTTCCTGGTGAGCTGTTTAAAATCATCAAATTTGATTTTAAGTGTCAGTGTCTTTCCTTTTAACTTGTTCTTTTCCAATCTTTCTGCCACTTTTTCGGCAATCAGCTCTAATTCTGTAACCAGTTCTTCTGTAGAAATCAGGTCCTTACCAAAGGTATCTTCGACACTCAGTGATTTGGTTAAGCGATGTGGTTGTACTGGCCGGTCATCAATACCCCGCACTATCTTATAATAGAATTTGCCCGTTTTACCGAATTTACGGATGAGTTCCTGTTCGGACAGTTTTTTAAGATCAGCTCCATTATAAAGGCCCATTTTCTTCATTTTATCCGCTGTTACTTTGCCCACACCGAAGAACTTTTCTACGGGCAGCTTTTCCATAAAAGCATTGATCTTAGAAGGGCCAATGAAGGTGAGGCCGTCTGGCTTATTCATATCCGAGGCAATTTTGGCTACAAATTTATTGCTGGAAACTCCAGCTGAAGCAGAAAGGTTAAGCTCATTTTTAATCGCATCCTTTATTTGTTTTGCAATTTCCAGTGCAGAGCCAATATTCAGCTTGTCGGTAGTGACATCCAGAAAAGCTTCATCGAGCGATAGTGGCTCAATCAAATCTGTATAACGCCTGAATATTTCCCTGATGCTCACAGATACGCTTTTATAAGCATCAAATCTGGGGTACACGAATATGGCATGCGGACAAAGCTGTATTGCTTTTCGGGACGACATGGCCGAATGGATGCCAAATTCGCGCGCTTCGTAACTTGCTGTCGCCACTACACCACGTCCATCAGGAGAGCCACCTACCACAATAGGCTTGCCTCTGTATTCAGGGAAATCACGCTGCTCTACGGTCGCATAAAATGCGTCCATATCTATATGAATAATTTTTCGCTGAAGCGTTTTTTCTGCTGGATCTGACATCGTTAATTCTGGTTCGGTAAATCTCCCCATTATCTCCGGTTTTTTTGTCAAATTCTCCTTATATTTGACCAATATTAGGATTTTTTTAATTATGGCGCACTCAATATTTCTCTCTGCCTCAAGCAGGAGATGGCTGTAGTTTTATCTTGAATAATAATTATTTATTTCTCAAATGCCCGGAAAACAAATTTTTCAAACCACAAAGAAAAGCAGATGGATAACTTTTCAATGGGTGACCAGGATGCTCCTTATTGTATTTATTATTGCATCAGCTTGTGTAGCTTATACATTGCTATCTAATCATTACCCCAATTTGCCCATTATCAATAGTACGGCTACTTTAAGCAAGAAACAGATAGAGCAGATCAAGAAATCAAAAACGTATTCAGATTTCAAAATTTCTAAAAAGAAGCTCCTGCATATACAAGAGCACCAAAAGCTAAACAGGCTTAGACACCCGAATAACAAGGCGAGGATCAATGCTGGTTTTTATGTGAACTGGGATCCGCAATCACTGACCGATTTAAAAGATCATATCAAACAGCTGGATATGGTAGTTACAGAATCTTTCTTTATCAAGAACGGTGCTGATACTTTAATTGATCAGGTGAACGTGGAGGCGATGCAAGTCATCAACAAACATAAAAAGGTGGCCATTGCGATGGTTTCCAATTTTAGTAAAGATAGTTTTGATGGGAATGCAATCCACAAGTTGCTGCAAAATAAGCCACTGCAGAACCGGTTCATTGCTAACCTGATTAAATCCTTAAAGAAATATGGTTTTCATGGCGTAAATATTGACTTTGAAGAAATCAAAGAAAAGTCTGACGCACCGCTGGCCGCGTTCCAAAAGAATCTGTATAATCAGCTGCATGCGCAGAATCTGATCGTTACACAGGATATTTCTCCGGAAAATGATGATTATAACCTGCAGATCTTATCAGAATATAATGATTATATTTTTGTGATGGCTTATGATCAGCATAGCGAAAGCAGTAATGCTGGTGATGTTTCTCATCAACAGTGGGTAGAAGAGCAACTGGATAAAATATGTGAGAAGATTTCTTCTGAAAAAGTTATCCTTGCGCTTGCATGTTATGGCTATGATTGGCCGGATCAGGATGTTGGAAAAAATGTCACTTATCAGCAGGCTATTGCTAATGCAAGCAGGTATGGCGGAAAAATTAAGTACAACCCAATTTCGGCGAATCTGAACTACAGCTATACAGATGAATCAGGTTTACATCACCAGGTGTTTTTTACGGATGCTGCAACGAATTTTAACCTGATCAGAAAAGCTGATGACTGGGATGTTGCGGGTATCGCAATCTGGCGTATGGGGGCGGAAGATCCAAGGTTATGGTCTTTCATCTCTAAAGACCTGAGCATTGACTCTGTGCGTAAAAGTGGTGTTGATATTAAAAGATTAACCCATATCGGATTAAATGACAGGATTGATTACTCTGGTGAGGGAGAAATACTGGATTTAGTTTCTGTACCTAAACAGGGAAAGATTGATGTGAAGCTGGATACTCAGAATTTTGTCATTGCAGATCAGACCTATGTCGATTTACCTACAAAATATACCATCCGCAGATATGGACATGCGGAGAAAAAAATTGTATTGACTTTTGATGATGGACCTGATCCGGTTTATACCCCTCAGATCATTGATATTTTACAAAAAGAAAAAGTACCAGGAAGCTTCTTTGTGGTAGGGATTATGGCCGAGCAGAATATGGGCCTTTTACTGAAAGAATTTAACCTGGGTTATGAGATTGGTAACCATACTTTCTTTCATCCCGATATGTCTAAAGTAGGGCCGGAAAGGGTGAATTTTGAGTTGAATGCCACAAGAAAACTGATTGAGTCTGTAACCGGACATAGTACAATCCTTTTCAGGCCTCCGTTTAATGCGGATGCAGAGCCTTCAACCTCAGCAGAAATTCTTCCTGTAGCACAGAGCAGGGATCAGAATTATATCAATATCGGAGAGTCTATTGATCCTCAGGATTGGAGACCAGGTATTAGTGCAGATGAAATCTTTGCTGCTGTTGTAAAATACCAGGATAATGGAAATGTACTGCTCTTGCATGATGCTGGTGGTAACCGCGCGGCAACTGTAGCAGCTTTACCAAGAATCATCAAATATTTCAAAGATAAAGGTTATGAGTTTGTAACGATCGGAAATCTGATCGGCAAGAAAAAAGATGAGCTGATGCCTCCGGTTAATTCGGGTGGAAATGGTTTTATTACTTCAGGAAATACATTGTTCCTGAATGTATTCTCTTATGGAACACTGATCTTGAACTACATCTTTATCATGGCTATTATTTTAGCTATGCTGAGAAGTATCTTTATTGCTATTCTGGCTGTTAAACAGAAAATGGCGGGTAAAAAAGATAGCTTATTGCTGTTGAAAGATCCTGCAATGAAAGTGAGTATCATTATACCTGCTTATAATGAAGAGGTAACTGTGGTGCAAACTTTAAACAGCCTGCTGAAAACAAGCTATCCTAATACGGAGTTTATCTTTGTAGATGATGGGTCTTCAGATCGTACTGTAGAGCTGGTCAAAGAACATTTCAGTCAGGTGTCAAACATCAAAATATATACTAAGCCAAATGGGGGTAAAGCTTCTGCTTTGAACTTTGGTATTGCGCTCGCTGAAAGTGATTTTGTAATCTGTATTGATGCAGATACCCAGTTGAAAACTGATGCGATTACTGAATTGATGCGTTATTTTTATGACGAGGACATTGCTGCAGTAGCAGGTACAGTAAAAGTTGGTAACAAGATTAACCTGATTACAAACTGGCAGTCTATTGAGTATATCACTGCACAGAACATGGACAGAAGGGCATTTGATATTTTAAATACCATTACTGTAGTACCAGGGGCGATTGGTGCGTTCAGAAAACAGGTGATCCAGGAAGTTGGTGGTTTTACCACTGATACTCTTGCAGAAGACTGCGATTTGACGATGCGTATTTTAAGGGCTGGTTATATCGTGAAAAATTGCGATACGGCAATTGCTTATACTGAAGCTCCTGAAACGGTGGATATGCTGTTGAAGCAACGATTGAGATGGAGTTTTGGGGTAATGCAAAGCTTCTGGAAAAACAGGAAAACACTTCTGAATAAGAAATATGGTTATTTTGGAATGGTTGGGATGCCTAATATCCTGATCTATCAAATTATACTTCCATTATTTTCTCCACTGGCGGATTTCTTTATGGTACTTTCTATCATCACGGGGCTGTTTTCTTTATCTTCCGTAAATTCACTTACCTTAGAAGGTATGGGCAGCTTGTTAAGCCTTGATAACGGCTTTGGACAGGTGTTTTTCTTCTATTGTGTGTTTATCCTGGTAGATTTGTTCTTCGCAGGAATTGCATTCAGAATGGAGAAAGAATCCTATAAGAAACTGATTTATATCATCCCGCAACGTTTTTACTGGAGACAACTGATGTACCTGGTCTTGTTCAGATCGGTACGTAAAGCGTTGAAAGGAGAGCTGGAAGGCTGGGGAGTTCTGAAGCGTACCGGTAATGTAAAAGAGCAGTCTTAGCAGCTTATTTACCCTACTTAATACAACTAATAATATACATTAACATACACAACACGAAAGAATAACAATATGACTAACGATAACGCAAAACAAATATTTGCAGATTTTAATGAATTCTATGTAAAAGCTGTTGAACCTTTAAAAAAAGAGAATCCAATCTTTGTGAGATTAGACGGGAAAATTAAAGGGGATACCCGCGTAATTTTTGCATACTTTATGTACCAGGATAGAAAATGGAAAGTGAATGCTGATACCCATATCGACAGGCTTAAGATTGCTTTTGATCTTGGAGCTAAGGGGGGCGATCCATTTGTTATCAAAATGCTGAGAGATAATAGAGGTGAATACTTAGCTATTCAAGGTGAGCCAGTAAGAAACAGTAAAATTTATATTTATGCTGTTTAAGCTAAATAAATAATAGAAAAAGCCGCTTATCTTTCGAGAAGCGGCTTTTTCTATTATTTATTTAAACGCTTTTCTTCAATTCAATCACCGTTATTTCCGGCCAGATACCTATTCTTCCTGAGAAGCCAAGGAAACCAAAGCCGCGGTTAATATTTAATACGCTGCCGTTTTCTGATTTAATACCTGCCCAATGTGCGTAGCGATATTTAACAGGACTCCATTTAATACCAAATGCTTCCAGGCCAAACTGCATCCCATGGGTATGACCAGCGAGTGTTAAGTGGACTTTATTGCCAAAGACTTTAACTTGTTCTTCCCAGTGGCTTGGATCATGCGACAATAAGATTTTAAATTCGCTGTTGTCAGTACCGGCCAGTGCTTTTGGTAAATCACCTCTTTCGCCAAAACCAAGTCCCCAGTTTTCTACTCCTGCGAGTATGATGTGCTGTTCTTCTTTTTTAATTTCAACATGGGTGTCCAGCAATAATTTAAAACCCAGTTCCTGATGGTAATCTTTTAATTGCTGTAGATTTTTTGCTTTTTCAAGATCATTTTCCCATTTGATATAATCGCCATAATCATGATTTCCTAAAATGGAGAATTGACCATATGGTGCTTTGATTTGCGAAAAATAGCTGATCCAGGGTTTGATCTCTTCTGCTTTATTGTTCACCAGATCGCCTGTGAAAACGAATAAATCGGCTTTTTGTGCATTGATTAAACTGATACCACGTTGTACGGCAGCTGGATTATTGAAACTTCCGGCATGCACGTCGGAGATTTGCGCAAGTTTAAAACCGTTAAATTTATCTGGCAGGTCATCGAAATAAAGAACATGATTGATGACCTGATAATTGTATTTCCCGAAGATCATTCCGTAAATGAACAGGACAATTGTCAACAGGAACATCAGGAAAGATAAATCTACCCAATAGACATTTCTTCCTGTGCCGGTAAAAATACGAGGTACATCACCGATAAACAGGAAAATCGATACGACTACTTCGGCAGCAAAAAGCGTGAGTAACAGGTGGCTGGAGACTTTGAAGAAAAGATCCATCCCATGGGCACTCATTCTTCTGATGGCGAGAAAGAGCGCACCAATAGCTGCTATAATAAACAAGCAGAATAAAGGGGTAGTAAGGCTGGACGTGCTTATGATTAATAAACCCGAAAGTACATACCAGTTTAGCAGGAAGATAAAAATGGCAAAAAGTATAAAGGGGAGGAGACTGATTTTTCTTTTCATAATATGCGATAAATATAAATAAATTCCTGGTTTCAGGCATCGAATGTTAAAATAGGGTTTCTGGGGTACGCAGCAATAATGTTACCTTTAATTGTATTTGATTAATATCCGGCCTTTACCCGATCAATAATTCTAACTTAATTTGTATCATGACAAAATTCAGGAATCTCAGGTTAATTTTCGTAGTGTTATTTCTTTTACCCACTGTTATGTTTGCTCAGCAAAGCAGAACCATTTCACAGTTGCAAGAAAGAATTCAGCATATTATTGATACTACAGGAGGAAAAATTGGTGTAGGGGTAAAGGGAATGGATTTTAAAGGTGGTTTTGTCATGAATGGTAATTCTGGCTACCCAATGATGAGCGTTTTCAAATTTCCCCTTGCTTTTGCGATACTCCATAAGGTGGATCAAGGAGAATTAAAGCTGAGTCAAAAGTACCATATGCCTAAAGAAACATTGGACACCAATACCTGGAGCCCAATGCTTAAAGATTTACCGCATCAGGACCTGGATATAACCTTAGCAGATTTATTGACTTATGCGGTTTCAAAAAGTGACAATAATGCTTGTGATTTTCTATATACCAGGGTAGCAGGCGGGCCAGGTATAGTTAACGAATATCTCCATAAGGCAGGTGTAAAAGACATTTCTATTGTCTACACAGAGGGGGAGATGGAAAAAGACTGGGCGTTACAATATAAAAACTGGTGTAAACCTGCAGCTTCACTTCAATTACTTCAGCTATTATATAGTCAGAAGTTACTTTCTAAAGCAAGCAATGATTTTCTGATTCAGATCATGAGAGAGTTACCAGATTGGGCTAAAAGAATTACCGTTCTTTTACCTCCCACAGCTGATTTAATTCATAAAACCGGTGCGTCGGGTGTAAATAAAGAGGGATTAATGGCCCCTTTCAATGATATTGGTATCGTTACTTTGCCTAATGGCAGGCATCTCGCTATTTCAGTATTTATGTCTGATTTTAAGGCTCC
The DNA here is from genome assembly GCF_040547305.1 of Pedobacter sp. UYP1. Lineage (NCBI taxonomy): Bacteria > Pseudomonadati > Bacteroidota > Sphingobacteriia > Sphingobacteriales > Sphingobacteriaceae > Pedobacter > Pedobacter sp. UYP1. The sequence continues at coordinate 49,447 of NZ_JBEPPL010000001.1, forward strand.
AAAAGAAAGAGGTGAAAAAGCGATAGCAGCAATAGCAAAAGAGATCTGGGATTACTATTCGGTAAATCATTAATTCTATAAGTATGAAAACATATAGATTACTGGCTCATCGTATTTACTTCTGTGTGTATGATTTAAGAAATCCTATTCAAGAGGCATGAAAGAAAGTGAAATAAAAACAATGTGGTCGGTACCGAAATACTCACCTTATATTCAGCCAGAGTTGACAGACGAGATATTATTGGGTGCTGAAAAGCAATTGGGCTGCAAACTTCCCAAAGAATATATAAAATTACTGAAGATTCAAAACAGGGGATATACACGTTTTACTTAAGTGGCGATGCCGGCCTGCTTTTTGGAATAGGACCTTATTTCCCTTCTATAACCACGACAGATCTGACTGATTATGCACCTGCGAGTTATGAACTCAATGGACTTATTCCATTTGATGGCGACGGACATTGGTATATTTGCTTTGATTATAGAGGAGGTAGAATTGACCCTGAAATTACTTTTATTGACCTGGAATGTGACGAGGAGGAGGTGATTGCTGATAGTTTTAAGGAGTATCTTGCTTTACTTGAAATCGATGCTGAGCATTTGTATGTTATGGAGACAGAATTGGCAATAGCGGATGTTTTAAAAGAAATTTCAAACGTTGCAAATATTGAATTTGCGGAACCTGATTTTTATAATTATGGATATGCAGATTATGAAGGTGAGTTTAAAGGTGGTCATATTTGGGTAAGTCCTAATCAGGTTCCGGCTAGTTTTATCCGGGAAGAGGATGAAAATTATGAGCAATTCAAAGCATTAGAGGAAAGCACTTCTTTGAGATATCCCGAATTATCAGAGGACTGTTTATTGATTGTTTTTTCTGACGATAAGGTCAGAAAGGAGTTTGTTAAAACATTAACAGATAGTCCAATTAAGATAAGAGTTAGAAGAACTATTGGATCTCTAATTGGAGGGAATGCCAGGAAAGGTGTCATTTCCTGGCCCCATTTCTTTTTATTAATCAGCCTTCCACCAGTTATAATAATGATGAGCTTCATCTAATTCAAAGCCGCATTTCGGATATAGTTGATTTCCGATAATATTTGTCTTCTCTGTCTCTAATAATAAACCACAGGCATTAGTTTCGTCGCAATACTGCTTGCATCTATCAATTAAATCGATGGAAAGGCCACGTCCGCGAAAATTAGGGGAAACGAACAGATCACTTAATAGCCATTGACGTTGTAATTTTCCATAATGATACAAGGGGTACAATTGGGCAAACCCTGCAAATTTGTTATCTGCTTGAATTAAGAAAGTAACAGTTTCCTTGTTGGTGATCCTGTCTTTAAGAAAAGCTTTTCCTCTTTCGAGGTCTGAAGGTTGTCTGTAAAAGATCCTGTAATTGTTAAATAGTTCTGCAAATTCATTTAAATGTGCTAAGGTAGCTTTTTCAATATGCTTCATAATCGTGGTGTTTAATATGCTGCAAAGCTGGCTTATTTCAGGATGCTTTTGTGAGTCCAGTTTTAACAAATTCATAGGGCCAGATAGTTGATGTCATACATATTTGGTTAGTTTTGCAACTGACAATAAAAAACAAATGTTAAGACCGTGGAAGACTCTTTTTAATATTTCTTTTCATACTGATCACACACTGGTGAGACAAATAAGTGAGGTGATCAGAAATGAAATTATCAGGGGGAGGTTGGAGAGTGGAGCCTCGCTACCTGGAAGTCGTGCATTGGCTCAGGACATTGGCGTCAATAGAAAGACCGTTGTTTTTGCTTATGAAGCACTAATTGCAGAGGGCTGGCTGGAAAGCAGGCATAAATCGGGAACTTTTATCGCTAAAAATCTGCCACTGATAGCAGAAACATCAAAGCCAGTTCTAAAACGGATAGTAAGCAATTTCAATTATATTCAACATGATTCTTTTGATCTCAACGATCGTCCGCTGGACGGGAATCTGATTGTTTTTAATGAAGGTGGCCCGGATACCAGGCTGGCCCCGCTCAGAGAATTATCAATGGCTTACAAACGCGTATTCCAACGTCAGGGAAAATGGAGGTTATTGGGCTATGGTAGTGAAAAGGGAGATCTGAAGCTTAGAGAGATGATTGCTGTTATGCTTGCGCGGGATAGGGGCTTGCACGCGGATGTAGCTGATATTTGTATCACCAGGGGCAGCCAGATGGCTATCTATCTTGCGGCAAAAGTTCTTGTGCATCCTGGAGATGTGGTTGTGGTTGAAAATCCAGGGTATTATGCTGCGAGAAAGTTATTTCATGAAGCGGGTGCTGTATTAAAAACAGTCGATGTAGATAAAGATGGAATTAATGTCGACGCGCTTGAAGAATTATGTCTTCAGACCAAGATCAAAGCAGTATATGTGACACCGCATCATCAATTTCCGACCACAGTAATGATGAAAGCTGGAAGAAGAATAAAATTAATCGAACTTTCCCTTAAGTATCATTTTGCTGTAATTGAAGATGATTATGATCATGAATACCATTTTGGCGCGGGAAATAATCTGGCATTAGCAAGTAATTATAAAGCTGCGAATGTAATTTATATCAGTTCGCTGAGTAAACTCATTGCTCCGGCAATCAGAATGGGATACATTACTGGCCCTGCGGCATTTATGAAATCTCTTGTGAATTTACGCGTACAGATAGACAGACAGGGAGATGCAATTATGGAACATGCTATAGCTGAATTGATGGAGGATGGTACTATGGCAAGGCATGCGCGTAAAGTGGTAGCTGTTTATAAGGAGAGAAGAGATTTAATGGAGGCCTGTTTACTGCAGAATTTTGGTGATCAGGTCAGTTTCCGTAAGCCCGAAGGTGGGCTTGCTTGTTGGGTGAAGTTTAACCGGGAAATGAACTTCCCCCAATATATGGAATTACTTAAGCTTAGAGGCGTTCAAGTTGTACCGCCTGGTAGTTTTTACTTAAATAATCAACCTTCTGATTATATAAGGCTCGGTTATGGTTCTTTAAATAAGGAAGAATTAACTGAAGGGTTAAAGGTCATGAGTTGTACTTTGTGAGTTGGGTTTTATTTTAGACGAGGGCTTCTTAGGTTGTAAATGAGAATAGATACCTTAGCCGTATATTTTAATTATAAATGAGTTTTGGAGATGTTTCTGTGTTTAAAATAAAGATGCTGTTAATTGCTGGTGTATTATTGATTTCTTCTGTTACAAATGCACAGGGTATAGCGAAAGAAGCTATGTATTTGTCTTTCGATAATGCTTTTAAAGATATCACAGGTATATCCTCATCTTTACCAATAAGATTATTTAAGCTGAAAGGTGTAAGAAAAATAATATTAAAGGGTGCTGAGCAGCTTCCTAATGTAAGATCTGTTACCATAGCGTTCAACAATAAGGGGCAATGGGTAAATATGAAAGATAATACGGGTACAGGCCTGTCGGTCACTTATCAGAACGATAAACCTTTTCAGGTTATAGTTGGCAATAAAATGAGTGACAGTGATTTTATATATAGGTTTGAGTATTCGGGTGATGTTGTCAGGATAAAAACGCTGAAAGGAAGATGGTTAAGGGATTTGGAATACCAATTGGTGGGCAAACAATTTTTAAATACCAAACTATATACTGATACAGGTAAAATTATTGATTCTGCATCGCCCCGTAAAGTGGCTTTAATAATGAGTTATCAGGTAATCAGGGAAGATAAACGCTCTATTTTAAAAGAAATCAACATCAATAAAGAGAAGTATTTTTCACCAAATGTAATTACTTACAGCAATACAGACTGGATTCTGCCTTTTAGCATTGAGAATAAATACGTCGTTATTGATGATCAGATTGCTGGAACCGACCAGTATTATTATGAGACTCCGGAAAAACTGGTTATTGAAAAAACAGAGATGGGCGAAACTACACGTTTTGTATACGAGCTTAGAGAGGGGTTGCCTGTTAGCCTTAGTCTGAGCAAACAGCCAAATGAAAAATGGATTACAGGAGCCCCTGAATCTGGCACTAAAGTGAACAATTTCAGTTATGAATATTTTGAAGAGTAAAGTTTAGGAAAGCCGGTCAATTTTCTTCTGAAATTTAGCCAGGTAATTATTCCAGACTGATTCATGGTGTTTGTTGTCATATAGTTTTTTGGCATAATAATATACTTCCTGGCGGAAATGAAAGCCCCAGATTTGTTCTATGTATTCAATTCCGGAGTCTAATGCTTTTAAAAGTACTGTAATTTTGGAAACGTTTGCTATTTCACAATATTTGTCCAGCCATAATCCACGTCCCAGTTTCACGTAGTCTACTAGTAATTCTTCTGTGATAAACTGCTCAGGTACGTTATCCATTTCCGAGTCATTATAATGGATGATCTCTTTAATTAGTGATTTGTCCAGATAGGTTGTTGGGATGAAGGATATGTTTGTTTCATGTTCGGCCGCCAGATGGCAAAGCTCTCTGGTAATCAGATGTTCTGGAATATATTGAAGATTAGTACCTTTCTTTTGTATTTCCTGCTTACAAAGACTTCGCGTTAGGAAGGTATCCGGAAAATAAGAGAAGCAAAAGGCCCCATATTTTTCGCATACTTTGTAAAAAAAATGTTCTGTTTTGATAGCATGCGGAATACGTTTTAAGTTGCCCCAGTATTTAACCGCTTTTGATAACCAGTAGCCTTCATCTTTAGTTAATAATTGAGTGGATTTTTTGAAGACGTACTCGCCTTCATTCAGATCAAATATCAATTCTTCAAAAGTAAGAGTAGGGTTATCTAAGAGCTTCGTTAAATTGGGAGAACATAACCAGTCTTCACCGGTTTCTTCATCTTCATAACAGGCATTTTCTGAAGGATATTCTCCGGTTTTATCATTGTAATAGAATAAATCGGCTTTGTAATTATTCAGATAGGTATAGTGATCATTAATAATCAGTACGGGAGAAGTAACAGTTGCATCACATTTGAAATATCCGTGGTTGTAATGACTGATAAAAACTTCTTCGGTTGCTATATTTCCTTTGATATAAATAGTAGATCCACCAGCAACAAAACTTTGACAGGTCACCTGACCGGATACATATAAAAATGCGCCATAATCCCCTTCTTCATTAAGGATAGATCCTTTTACAGCTAGGTTTCCAAAAATGATTATCCCTTCTATAAGTTCATCAGATTTCTGAGTTTGTAAACCAGGAAACTGTTTAATCCAGTTTTGATCATTACTCTTCCAGCCCAGATCAATATCCAGTCTTAAATGTTCTGGAAAATCAACATCACCATCACTGACAACGAAAACAGCTTCTTCGTCAAATTCTTCTCCTTGATAGGGAAAAATGTTTTCCCAGGATTTAGCGAAGTGATCAATAGTCAGGAGTTCTTTGAATGTTGTAAAATAGAAGTTATTCATTTTCTAAAAGCACTTATAGTTTTATATCGTCGATTCTTTAATTGTATTGTCCAGCCATAGTTCATACCAATTCAAAAAGGAGATTTTCCCTGTATTTTCAAGTTCTACAGCTGGATATATACCGCCATCATTGACACGATCATCTGTCCATATATTACCTTTTTCTTTACCATTTACAATCAAACTGATTGTAATTCCACACCCGTAATCTGAAATATTTAATCTGCCATAATCATGCTGAGGCAAATCAATAAGTGCTGACTTTTCTGCCAGTAGTTGTTCTTCCAATTCTTCATTCCCGTCTTCATAAGCTTGCTCGATTTTTTCATCCAGTGCGGAAAGCTCTTTTTCAACGTTCCAGCTATCGACATAAGGAAATGGTTGTGAAAGCTCAAAATAACTATGCCGAGCTTTCTCTGAATTATCAAAATACATGATCCGGCTGTCTATTAAAGTATTTAGACCGTGAAATGGACCTGCTCCACCATCTCCAAGTGTGGTTAAGAAAGCAATGTATTCTTTCGGTAAGCTTACCTGACACTCAGCCTCAAACTGATTGATCTGACTAAGTGTGAGCGGTGGATTTAATATATACTTATGGTTTTTGGCACCAAACTGTTTAAATTCGGAATCAAGTTCCTTTAACTGACTCAGTTTATCTTTAATTCTTTCTATTCGTTCGTCCATTTAATCTGCTTTAACCCCTCAACTTCCTTATATCCAATATTTAACATTATTTGCTATATCCTGTATATCATTGACCAGCTTACAGGTATGATATCCGTCGGCGATTGCATGATTTACAAAAATTGAAAGGGGAATCAGTGTTTTTCCGTTTTCAGTGAAATATTTGCCAAACCGGATAATTGGGAATAAGAGCAAAGATTCTGCATAGGTATCTTGATTGAAACCTGTAAAACTTAACCAGGGAAGAGCAGAGACCGGACAAAAGTTAGCCGGGCGGCCTTGTTTTGCTTTAATACCCTTAACGTCTTTATAAGTCTCTATATCACTTTGTACAGTTTGATAGAAATCTGAGAATTTATCGTGGTATTCACTCCATACATCAGAAAATGTTTTATCATCTTCATGGAAAATAGTATAAGAGGGCAATATATGACTCCAGGTACCTAAAGTTCCATATTCATCAAAACTCATCCGAAATTCCTCATTTTGATTCACAGCTTTCGTTATAACATACAGGAATGAAGGATAAAATTTAAGTCCTTTCGCCTTAATTTCTTCAACTAAATGAGAGATATCAATATTGGAATTGATATTGTATTTACATTTTATTGTTTGATAGTAATAGTCAAAGTAAGGCTTTCTGACCCAGGTTTCCAGATCTACAGGATTAAAAACGGCTTGCATATTATTCAAACGTATCTATGATGGTTTTCTGATAGCGACTATTTCTTCAACTAGTTTAGGATAGCGTTTATGATATCCAGCACCGCTTTCGGTATCTCTATTCATATCTTCGGGATCGTCATAGTGAACTACATCAGGGTACAATTCAGAGACAGCATCACGGATTTCAGATTCATCCTCATTATCGTGGTTGATGCCATAGGCTTCATCAGCTACATATAGTAATCCTTCAGCCCAGTCATTGCCAATACAAAAGTCAAAATCAGGTGATAAAAATGTATTGAGATCTTTTTTTAATCCTTCGAAAAATTCTTTCCCTTTTAAAAGTAACCAGCATCTGAAGTAAATAAATCCGTCGCCAGAAAAAGAATCTTCAAAGGTAATTACGCCATTTTTGTTTTCAAAATCATTATCCAGAATCACATAGAGCTCAGCAATTTCTGCGGTATAGAGTTCATGAAGTTTTTCTTGCATACATTTCTCAAATAAGATAAGCCGCTGTTTTCCGCTTTTGGAGAGTAGTTCTGCCAGATTCTCTATATGTTCATCCGGATCATATTCTTGCCAGTTCGCGTTTCTATATTTATTTGATTTCCGAATAGATTCCCAAAAAAACAGCTCTGCTACTTCATCTTCTGAAAGCTCTTCCTTAACCGGAATATCAGCATTGTCATTCAGCTCCACATAACCTGATTTGGTTTTCTGAGCAATAAGTTTAGCTGTTTCTGCCTCACATTCTGCCTCTGAGCTAAATTCTTTGATCAGTTCCCGACCTTTCGTCCCTACTTTACCATAAGTTATTGTTTGAGTGTTATTTTCTGTAGTTATATTCCAAAATTTATTAGAGTTGTTGTCCTGGTTTATAAATCTTCTGGTCATAGCTTGTCAAATTGGTTCTGTTATATACATTAGTCTAAAAAAGACTATTTCTTCTTTTTAAATTCTTTCCATTGTTCGAATCGTTCATCAATCCTCGTTTTGAGCAAATCGTAATTGCTCCAGGAGTTTTCAATTTTATATAAAGTATCCTGATCAAGCAGGTTATTCACGACTCTGATATTGAGCAGCCTTGCATAATCACCTAAATAATCCTTGTAGGCTTTGGCAAATTTTGTTCCGTCTTCATAGTATGCTTTAGCGAATTCATTACCCGCTTTATTCAGGTTATTGCTGGTTAATTTACCATCACAATTACGCATTAGATATTCACTTCCCGTGAGTGTCCTGCTTTTTACATTTTGTATATCATCCTCAAAGTCTTCAACTTGCTCTTCTGATAATAAGTTATTTTCGATGAACCAGGTCAGGAATATTCCAATATGCGTTGCGCCACTTATTTGCGGCAGTCCATTAGGAAAATCACCACCATAATGCCAGGAAGCATCGTCGTATTTCTTCATAAATCCAATTACATTGCTTTATATGATATTGCTAATATATCAAATATAATATATTTCGATAAAGAGAATTGTAATATTGGTTGGAAAAATGCGAACATTTTTCTGATTGATTAAACTTACTTATTTAATTCAAAACTAAACAAGCTTCTGCAATAAAATAATTGTTATTTTGCGCGAAATGAGAAAGTGTGTAATGATAGCTTTATTGCTATATGTAAGCTGTGGAGTTAGTGCGCAGGTAAAAAAGCAGGCTGTTTATCTTGGATTTGAATTAATGAATGCTGAGTTTAGCAGCTATTTCCCTTTGCAATTATTCAACCTTAAAGGAGTGAAAAATATGAAGATCAACAGTAATGAAAATGAACTGTTTAAGGATCTTCGGATTGAATTTAATAAACAAGGTCAATTGATCAAAGCTGCGGGAAAAAGAGACTCTTTGATCGTGAGTTATAAAGACAATGCACCTGTTAAGTTTGCTACTAAAAATCAAGTGCTCGAATTTCGTTATTCAGGAGATACGGTCATCGTAATTGATCACCAAACAATGGCTTTATATACTTTGAGTGGTTCTGTTTTGCTGAATACAAAAACGTACAGACTCAAAGAAGGTAGCTATACAAAAATAGATTCAGTCTTAAGCAGTGCGCGGATAGTTGAACTTAAAGGTGATAGTGGGCAGCTGATTGCTGATCCGCCGTCTGACAAAATACGCTATATGACGAGTTCGAGAAATCAGATTATGCCCTTTAACAGAACTTATCAAATGAAAGATCAGGAGCAGACGTATCTTATCCAGGATGCTTATTACAATGATCCGCAGGGAAATTTGATTTTAGATAAGACATTGAGCGGGGAGGACAGACTTCATTTTCTCTTTACGATGAAAAATGGAAGACCTGTAAGTATCATTACAACAAGACAATTCTTATCAGAAGCTGGACAGCAGGTGCGCAAATCTGTGCTTAGCCCGGATGTGCCGGTTATTACCTATGAATATTTCAATTAGTACGATTGCATGAAAAAATATACAATAATAGTATTGATGCTATTGATAAGCGGTGGAGCTATCGCGCAGGAAAGTAAATTGAAAAATGCAGCAAAAGCAGCTATGTACCTTGCTTTTGAACAGACCACTAAAGATCGTTATGTTTTTCCTATCCAGTTTTTTAAGCTCCATAAGGTAAAAAAGATTGTAGCCAGTAATGCTGCTGATCCTGACAGTGACTACATTTTGGAATTTGATAAAAGTGGCCGTTGGATTACTCTGAGTACCAAAGGTGATAATGTATTGTTAAAGTACAAAAATAATAGGCCACATGAATTTACGAACAAAGACGGGAAAATGGCGTATTTTCAATATACGGCAGATACAGCAATTGTAAAGATAGGAACAAGCGCATGGCATTATGCTCTTGTTGGTAGTATGTTTTTAGAGACCAAGCGATTTGTACAGCATAAGGCAGATTCTTCAGGAGAATCAGGAATAAGTACGAATCAGGTCAGCATTACAAAAACAGTTTATAGCGCTGAGGTGGTTTCTGAACCTATTAATTTGATAGCACAAGACTATCTTCCCAGGGTGATTACAACTTATAGTAACACAAATTGGATTTTACCATTATCGATTGATCGTGATGATCTTGTTTATAAAGGAAGAACTGATATCGGTAACGTGAGCAAAGAGAGGTATTACAAGGATAAAGCAGGAGATTTTATTGTAGATATAACTGAATCCGGTTATACCACACACCATATTTTTAAGATGAAGGATGGTAAGCCATTGAGTCTTGCAACGAGTTACATGGGCAGGCAGTTGAATGGAACTCCGGAAGCAAAACCAGAAATCACTACTTATAAGTATACTTATTTTCAATAAAAGTTATCAATAAGGTCTGATCCTTATTGATAACTTAAAAAAGATTACATCCATTTTGAGGCAAAGCGATAAAACTCATGTCTCAGTTCATTGAAAAGCCTTTCTTCTGTCAGATAGTCTTCATGTAAATTGTGATTGTCTGAAATCGTAATTTTCTCTACTGAACCATCAAATTCGCTGATCTGATCTTTGATGTTATTATTATTCTCGTGAATACTGCTCTTCAGCTCATCAATTGCGTTTTTATGGATGATAAATTCATTCTGAAAATGCTCAACCTGCTCTGCTACCTCTTTATTGGTATTGTCAGCAAGGATCTCTTCCAGTCTTTCTTGCAGGATTCCAAGTTCCTGTGCGTAAAACTCCAGGCCCCTTAAGGAGTCGCTATGTAAATTTGTGATATGTTTAATACTCAGCTGTTTCATAGTACTAATATATCTATAATTACAGTGGGGGTTTGTTAACTCAAAATAATCTTTCGTAAGCTGATTTATAGCTGACACTCAGGCATTAATGTAATAAAGCTAAAATAAGGAGAAGGGTGTAAACGAAAAATCCGGCGATGTACTGCCGGACTTTTACTATTTGGGTGTGTTGTTGCATTCTATGTGGTGTGTTGTTGTATGACAGGCTTATATTGCTGTGTTATTTTGTAATACACTTATGACTTTAAAATAGTGAGTTGGTTTAATTTGTTATTAAAATAAATTATTGAAAGATTAAATCATTTGTTCCTTGAAAAAGACAATATGTCGGGAAAAAGGGTATTTCAATGAACAGCAGTTGTTTAAACCTAATTGTGTTTATATTATTTAACTACAGGATGAACAAAAGTAACATAAATTTAATTTGTTTTCTCATTAAAGGTTAATTACATTTGAGTATGGATATATTTAACAGAGAAAAATACGACCTTGTATTTAGTAGCGGTTTAGAAGCCAACAATGCCGTAAAAGACGGTGAGTCCCGTACAGTGATAAATAAGTACATCGCATTTTGTGAAAAATTAATAACGGATAACCCCGATACAAAAGTGGATGACCTCTGTGAATCTGCCGTTACTGGATTTCGCTATTTGAAGAAATATGGAGAAATTCCTGCAGTAAATACACTATAATTCACAAATCATCATTGGTTTTTCATTTATATTTTGATCTTTGGCAGCAAATCAAAAATAATGAATAAAGCAATTTTTTTAGACCGTGATGGGGTCCTTAATCATGAGCGGAATGATTACATCTGCCGGGTAGAAGATTTTGAAGTACTGGAATATCAGATTCCTCCTTTAAAAAGATTATTTGACGAAGGTTATCTTTTAGTAATCATTACCAACCAGGGAGGGATTGCGCTGCAGCGTTATACGGAAGATACAATTGCTGAAATGCACGAAATACTTTTCAATAAGTTTGAAGAGTTGGGTGCTGAGATCATTCATGCTTATTATTGCCCGCATCATCCAACTGTAAATGGTGAGTGTGAATGCCGCAAGCCTAAGTCTGGAATGTTACTTGAAGCCATTGCAGAATATAATATTGATCCTGCATTGTCAGTAATGATTGGTGATAAACCAAGAGATGTGGAAGCTGCAAACGGGGCAGGGGTAAAGGGTATCCTGATTGCACCTGATGAGCAGATTGATTATAACAAAGTAAAGGCTGTTCTGGAGGGGGATTAGGGGTCTATCACTATCACTATAGAAAGCAAAAAGGCCGTTCCATTTATGGAACGGCCTTTTTGCTTTCTAACCTTATATATTAAGCGAACTTATGCCTTAGCTTCAGCTGCTTTTTTGTGATCAGCAAGGAATGTAGCTAATCCGCTATCAGTTAATGGGTGTTTTAATAAACCTAAAATAGCTGATAATGGGCCAGTCATTACGTCTGCACCTAATTTAGCACAGTTAATAATGTGTAATGGTCCACGGATAGAAGCAGCAAGAATTTCAGTTGCATAACCGTAGTTATCAAAAATTAAACGAATATCTTCGATTAATTGTAAACCATCAGTACCTATATCATCTAAACGGCCAAGGAAAGGAGATACGTAAGTAGCACCTGCTTTAGCAGCTAATAAAGCTTGTCCTGAAGAAAAAATCAATGTACAGTTTGTTCTGATTCCTTTTGAAGAGAAATATTTGATGGCTTTAACACCGTCTTTAATCATCGGAACTTTAACTACGATTTTTGGATCAAGTTTAGCTAAAGCTTCGCCTTCTTTAATAATATTTTCAAAATCTGTAGAGATAACTTCAGCACTCACGTCTCCGTCAACGATCGCACAAATTGCTTTGTAATGATCGATAACATTCTGATCGCCTGAAATACCTTCTTTAGCCATAAGGCTCGGATTGGTCGTTACACCATCTAATACACCAAGATCTTGTGCTTCTTTGATTTGCTCAAGATTAGCTGTGTCAATGAAAAATTTCATGATTTATATGATTTAAGGAAAAATAAACTATGGATAAATTTAGCGTATGCTTTGGACGGAAGATTGTGCAATGAAAGCATAGTCAATCTGCTAAAAAATAAAAAATGGGCAAGCAACCTTTATCGCACCGCTACAACCTTCTACCCTTGCTTCGTTCCCGCCCTGGGGGAGTTCAAAGGGAGCTGATCGTAAAGGACTTGCCCACTGCAAATGTAGCAAAAGAGTTCAGTCTACAAAAACGAAATCAAGAAATAATTGATGTTTTTTATTGAAAAATTGATAATGGATTGAATTTTAAGGGATTGTATTTGAATAAAAATTTCATTTATATCTATATTTAGTGAAATAACCTTAAAAATTGGGCTGAGAACCTAAATTTCCGCTCTTTTTTCTGCTGACAAACGGAATAAAAAGGAAGTTTTCAGATAAAAACTTCTGATTACGGCTCAGATTTAGAGCGCTAATGCAAAATAATTCTAAATAACACGTTTGTGAACTTGGTAATAATTATATCTTTTTATTGCTAAGTTCGTAAACTAACCAGCTTCAAATTATGCTGTTATTTATTTTTCGCAAAAAAAATGTCAAAATGGCAATTATTCCGCTAAATTATTATCTTAGTGTTTCGAATACATTAAGATATGGAACAAATAGAAGAAAATCAGGGCTTATACAATTCAAGCTTTGAGCATGATGCTTGCGGTATTGGTTTTGTTGCCCACGTAAAGGGAAGGAAGTCACAACAAATAATTTCAGATGCTATTACAATCTTAGAGAATCTCGACCATCGGGGGGCATGTGGTGCTGAAATTAATACTGGTGATGGTGCCGGGATTATGATACAGGTTCCACATGAGTTTTTATATGACGAGTGCCTTAAAATTGGGTTTAGCTTAAATCAATCTGGTGACTATGGCGTTGGGATGTTATTTCTCCCAAAGGATGTGAGAGCGCGCGAGGAATGCCGGGAAGTAATTTACCGTGCTGCCGAAAAATTAAACCTGGAAGTATTAGGGTTTAGAAAAGTAAATACCAATACAGAAGGTATTGGAGATATGGCTTTATCTGTAGAGCCTGAAATGGAGCAAGTATTTGTAGCGAGACCTGACCAGATCGCTGCGGGTGCTGACTTTGAACGTAAACTATATGTATTCAAAAATTACCTGACTAAAACTATTCTGAATACAGTTAAAGGAATTAAAGCTGATTTTTACATCGCTTCTTTTTCTTCTCGTACTATAGTTTACAAGGGTCAGCTGACTTCCATGCAGGTGCGCACTTATTTTACAGAGCTAAGCGATAAAAGAGTAGTTTCTGCATTTGGATTAGTGCATTCAAGATTTGCAACGAATACTTTTCCTTCGTGGAGATTGGCACAACCTTTCCGTTACATTGCCCACAATGGTGAAATCAATACTTTACAAGGCAATTTAAACTGGTTCCGTGCCAGTGTAAAATCTTTCGCCTCTAGTTATTTTACAGCCGAAGAATTAAACATTCTGTTACCGGTAATTGATGAGACACAATCTGATTCTGGCTGCCTGGATAATATTATCGAATTATTACTGCATGCGGGCCGTTCTCTGCCACATGTATTAATGATGCTGATACCTGAGGCCTGGGATGGTAATGAGGATATGGATGAGCTTAAACAGGCTTTCTATAAATTCCATGCGACTTTAATGGAGCCTTGGGATGGGCCTGCAGCCATTGCATTTACAGATGGTAATTTAATTGGTGCAACTTTAGATAGAAATGGATTAAGGCCGTCAAGATATGCGATCACTAAAGATGACCGCGTAATTATGGCTTCTGAGTCGGGGGTATTAGCTTTAGATCAAAGCCAGATCATTGAAAAAGGAAGATTGACGCCAGGAAAAATGTTCGTGGTAGATATGGAGCAGGGCAGAATTATCAGTGATGATGAAATCAAGACTGAAGTTTGCAGCCGCCGTCCTTATGCGGATTGGTTAAATCAATACCAGATCCGCCTGGAAGAGTTATCTGATCCGAGAGTTGTGTTTACAGGTTTATCTCAAGAGTCTATATTTAAATATCACCAGGTATTTGGTTATAGCAGAGAAGATATAGATCTGATCTTAAAACCAATGGCTATTGAGGCAAAAGAACCGATAGGATCGATGGGAACTGATATTCCTTTAGCTGTCTTATCACAGAAACCTCAGCACTTGTCTTCTTACTTTAAACAGTTGTTTGCACAGGTAACGAATCCGCCGATTGACCCGATCAGGGAAAAGGTGGTGATGAGTCTTGCCGGGTTTATGGGCAATAACGGTAATTTATTAGAGGAACATGCCATGCAATGTCATTGTGTGGGTATTAAACATCCGATATTAACGAATCTGGAGTTAGAGAAGGTAAGAAGTATTGATACAGGGGTATTCCAGTCTAAAACTTTACAAACTTATTTCAGAGCTGACGGCAAACCAGGTTCTCTGGCTAAAGGCTTAGAGCGTTTATGCCGTTATGCGGTTGACGCGGTTGAAGATGGTTTCCAGGTAATTGTTTTATCTGATCGTGCATTGGATTCAGAACACGCTGCTATTCCTTCACTGATGGCTGTATCTGCAGTGCATCACCATTTGATCCGTAAGGGACATCGTGGAGCAGTAGGTATTGTGGTTGAGGCTGGGGATGTATGGGAAGTTCATCATTTTGCTTGTTTAATTGGCTTTGGTGCCACTGCTGTCAATCCTTATCTGGCTTTAGAAACTATTTCAGGTTTTGACAAGGAAAGTGATCTTAAACCAGAAAAACTAATTCAGAACTATATATATGCTGTAAATAGTGGTTTGTTGAAGATCTTCTCTAAAATGGGAATTTCAACATTACAATCTTATCATGGTGCACAGATATTTGAGATATTGGGTATTCATAAAAGCGTAGTTGACAGTTATTTCAGCGGCGCTGTATCTAGAATTGGTGGATTAGGATTGGATGATATTGCCAGAGAGGCTTTAATTAAACATAGCCGTGTATTTGGTAAATCTACACGTCCTGATATGTTACTGCCTACTGGTGGAAATTATAAATGGAGAAGAAAAGGTGAACAGCATTTGTTTAATCCGCAGACGATCCATTTATTACAGAATGCGACCCGAAAAAATGATTACAATGTTTATAAGCAATATAGTAAACTGGTTAATGAGCAAACTAAGCAGGCTTATACAATTCGTGGTTTATTCGAATTCAATTATAACCGTGCGCCTGTTTCATTGACTGAGGTTGAACCTGTTGAAGCTATATTAAAACGTTTTGCTACCGGAGCGATGTCTTTTGGATCTATTTCTCATGAAGCACACTCCACTTTAGCGATTGCAATGAACCGCATTGGCGGAAAAAGTAATACTGGTGAAGGTGGCGAAGATGAATTAAGATATGAAATCTTGCCAAATGGTGATTCTATGCGTTCTGCGATCAAACAGATTGCTTCGGCAAGGTTTGGGGTAACCAGTAATTACCTGACCAATGCAGACGAGTTACAGATTAAAATGGCCCAGGGTGCGAAACCTGGTGAAGGTGGACAATTACCTGGGCATAAGGTGGATGACTGGATTGCAAAAGTCCGTCATGCAACACCGGGTGTAGGTTTGATTTCTCCGCCTCCGCACCATGATATTTATTCTATTGAAGATTTAGCGCAATTGATTTTTGATCTTAAGAATGCCAACAGAGCGGCAAGGATCAATGTGAAATTGGTTTCTAAGGCTGGTGTCGGTACCATTGCGGCTGGTGTGGCGAAAGCACATGCTGATGTGATTTTGGTTTCGGGTTTTGATGGTGGTACAGGGGCTTCGCCGCTTACCTCTATACAACATGCTGGTTTGCCTTGGGAATTGGGTTTGGCTGAAGCGCATCAGACTTTAGTTAAAAACCGTTTGCGCAGCAGGGTTGTTTTACAAACTGATGGTCAGTTAAAAACGGGTAAAGATATTGCGATAGCGGCTTTATTAGGTGCTGAAGAATGGGGAGTGGCTACAGCTGCTTTAGTAACTTCAGGTTGTATCATGATGAGAAAGTGTCATTTGAATACTTGCCCGGTTGGGGTTGCAACACAAGACCCTGATTTGAGAAAACTGTTTACTGGTGATCCTGATCATGTAGTTAATCTTTTCCACTTCCTGGCTGAAGAACTTCGTGAAACCATGGCTGAATTAGGTTTCAGAACTGTGGAGGAAATGGTTGGACAAGCAGATGCTTTAAGTCTGCGTGCAATTGATGATGCAGACTGGAAATTAAAGAATCTTGATCTTTCTGCAATTTTATATAAAGCACCTGACAACGGTTTGAGTTTATTCAATACTGAATCACAAGATCATGGAATCAGCAATGTCCTGGATCATGAACTGATTGCAGCTTCTCAACCTGCTTTATTGAATAAAGAACCTGTTTTCAAAGAGTTTGAGGTTAAAAATACGGATCGTGCGTTAGGTACGATGTTATCAAACGAAGTATCTAAAATTTATAAAGGAGTAGGATTACCTCCGGATACGATCAATTTTAAATTCCATGGTTCTGCAGGTCAGAGTTTTGGGGCTTTTGCAGCGAGAGGGATATCACTTGAATTAGAAGGAGAAGGAAATGATTATGTAGGTAAGGGGCTATCGGGAGCACGTTTATCGATCTATCCGTTCCGCGAAGTAACCTATGTGCCAGAACAGAATATCATTATTGGTAATGTGGCTTTATATGGTGCTACTTCGGGCGAATTGTTTGTAAGAGGTCTGGCTGGTGAACGTTTCGCGGTCAGAAACTCTGGGGCTACAGCTGTAGTGGAAGGTTTAGGAGACCATGGTTGCGAGTATATGACTGGTGGTGAGGTGCTTGTTCTGGGAAATACGGGTAGCAATTTTGCTGCTGGTATGAGTGGAGGGGTGGCCTGGATTTATGATGTGAATGGTGATTTCCCTAACAAGTGCAATAAGGAAATGGTAGATCTTGATCCTTTGAATGAGGAAGATGAATTGCGAATCAACAGTTTATTAAAAAAACATATCCAGTTGACAAAAAGCAAATTAGCTGAATTCATATTAAGTGACTGGACAACACAGTCTGCACATTTTGTTAAAGTATTCCCTAAAGAATACAAAGCGGTTTTATTAAAAAGAAGTAATAAAGTTAAGACATCATAATTATGGGAAAAGTAACCGGATTTTTAGAGTATGAGAGAACTGCTCCTGTAAAGCAAGATGCAAAAGAGCGTTTAAAACATTATAATGAATTTGTTGTCGCGTTTGAGCAGGATCAGGTCAAACAAGAGGCTGCACGTTGTATGGATTGCGGAGTACCATTTTGCCAGTCGGGTTGTCCGCTGGGAAATGTAATTCCTGAGTTTAACGAAGCAGTATATAAAGCGGAGTGGGAGATAGCGGCCAATATTTTATTGAGCACCAATAACTTCCCTGAGTTTACAGGAAGGATTTGTCCTGCGCCTTGTGAATCTGCTTGTGTATTGGGAATCAACAAATCTCCTGTTTCTATTGAGGATATAGAAAAGCATATTATTGAAATTGCATTCAACAAGGGATATATTAAAGCAGAACCACCATTGATCCGCAGCGGTAAAAAAGTAGCGGTAATTGGTTCTGGACCTGCTGGATTAGCGGCGGCTGCACAATTAAATAAAGCTGGGCATGAAGTGGTCGTTTATGAACGCGACGATACTCCAGGTGGCTTATTAAATTACGGTATTCCTGACTTTAAATTGCAGAAAGATGTAGTAACCAGAAGGATCAGCTTGATGGAGAAGGAAGGAATTGAGTTCAAGTGTAATGCTAATGTTGGTGTCAATATTGAACTGAATACTTTGTTGAGAGAGTATCAGTCGATTGTTTTGGCTGGTGGTTCTACGATTCCACGTGATTTAAATGTGACTGGAAGAGCCGCTAAAGGAGTACATTATGCAATGGATTTCTTAAAACAGCAGAATAAAAGAGTTCGTAACTTTAATATTGATCAGGAACCAATTCTGGCTACTGGAAAAGACGTGATCGTGATTGGTGGTGGTGATACAGGATCTGATTGTATTGGAACTTCAAATCGCCAGGGAGCAAAGTCCGTAACTCAGTTTGAGATCATGCCTATGCCAGCGCAAAGCCGTACTGAGAATATGCCATGGCCTTCTTATCCAATGTTATTGAAAGTAACCAGCTCTCATGAAGAAGGTTGCAGCAGAGCCTGGGGCGTAAATACAAAGGCTTTTATTGCGGATGAAAATGGCGCATTGAAGGCTTTGCAGGTTGTAGATGTGGAATGGGAAATTGATGCTGTTGGACGCCCTGTGAATTTCAAAGAAATTGAAGGTACTGTGCGTGAGCTGCCTTGTCAGCTGGTTTTGCTGGCGATGGGATTCTTATATCCACAAAAGGAAGGTCTTCTGGAGAAATTAGGGGTGGAGCTGGATAACAGGGGGAATGTTAAGGCTGAAGAAGGTAAATATCAAACTAACATCGCCAAGATTTTTA
Organism: Pedobacter sp. UYP1; assembly: GCF_040547305.1. Taxonomy (NCBI): domain Bacteria; kingdom Pseudomonadati; phylum Bacteroidota; class Sphingobacteriia; order Sphingobacteriales; family Sphingobacteriaceae; genus Pedobacter; species Pedobacter sp. UYP1. The sequence goes on from NZ_JBEPPL010000001.1 coordinate 68,412, forward strand.
CAGCCGGAGATATGAGAAGAGGGCAATCTTTAGTGGTTTGGGCGATATCAGAGGGCAGAGAAGCGGCAAGAAAAGTCGATGAATACCTGATGGGGTCGAGCAGATTACCTACTAAAGACGGTATTCCTTACGCTTAAGAATTTAACCTGAGCATTTAAAATCAACCTAAACCAAGAAATAAACCAAGGACAAAACAATAATAACTATTACTAACCAAAAAGAAGAGCCGTTCCATATTCATGGGCGGCTTTTTAATTATAATTAACTTAATAGGTCAATAATTAATAATTATTTCTATATTAGTGAGGTGTTTTTGTGTTTATTCTCTATTTAATCATATGACAAGAAATAATGCGCTGATTTTATTGTTTATGTTTTTAACAATAACTGTCTTCATATCCTGTAAAAAAAGTATAGATCATAAAAATGATTTCGACAGGAGCCACGACTCGTGGATGAGCTTCAAAAAATCGTCTTATAATTCTTATAATTATAAAGTCAGTTCAGAATCATGGACTGGTACTAGTGCTGAAACTTTGATTACTGTAAAAGATGGTAAAGTAACTAATCGCTCTTATGTATACAAAATCCCCGGAGAAAAACAAGGATCTCAGCCTGTTGTAAAGGAAGAATGGCAGGAAGATCAGGGCAAACTGAATACACATTCTGCTGGTGCGCCTACTTTAACTTTGGATGACGTTTATCAGAAAGCAAAAACTGAATGGTTATTAAAAAGAAAAGATGCTGAAACTTATTTTGAAGCGAAAAATAATGGAATGATTTCTACCTGCGGATATGTGAATAACGGCTGTCAGGACGACTGCTTTAACGGAATCAAGATCATCTCCATCCTAAAACTATAAAATGAAAAAAAATTATGTACTCTTTCTATTGTTGCTGACCACAACAATGTCTTTATTGAGTTCCTGTATGAAAACGGAGCAGGAGCCAACTATTATTGTAGACCCGCCACCTATACAACTTGTTGCTTTTACTGCAATGGGAAAAGATGGGAAGCCACTGTTACAATCCAAAACGGATGTGATTTCTCTTACTTACATCAATAAGGTCAGTGGTAAAGAAGTAAATGTGAGTAGTAATGTTTACCAGGTTCCTGAGGAATCCATAACTGAGCCATTAAAAAAATACAATGGAATTTTCATTGGAAGTGATCTCAGACAACACGCAATTTCTGGTCAAAATCCAGGAAACGAATTCGGGTTTGCTGTGAATGGAAAGAAAATAGGTACTATATTTTACGAGTGTGACCTGTCACAAGGTGCCAACTTAAAAACTAAATCCTTTAAATTTAATGGTGAAGCTGTTGTCGCAGATGAGTTTAAAGAATTTCCATCTATATACGTGATCAAATTAAAATAGATCATCAGTTAAATTCAATCAGAGGTTCAACAATTTTGGTGAACCTCTGATTGAGTTACAATCTTAGCTTAGCATAGAAATCCCATAACACAATTCCGGCAGAGATCACGATATTGAAAGAATGTTTAGTACCAAACTGAGGTATTTCAATACATTTATCGATTTGGCCCATCACTTCGTCACTCACCCCATTAACCTCATTCCCAAAGATCAATGCATATTTTTTAGCCTGATTTGGTTTAAAAGTATTGAGCATAATACTGTCTACGGCTTGTTCAATGGCTATGATTTCATAACCGTCTGCTCTTAAATCTTTAATTGCATCCAAGGTTTCTTCATAATGTACCCAGGCTACAGATTGTGTTGCGCCAATAGCTGTTTTCTCAATCTCACGATGTGGAGGCTGTGCAGTGATTCCACAAAGAATGATTTTTTCTATAGCAAAGCCATCCGCTGTTCTGAAAGCAGACCCTACATTGTTCATGCTGCGTACATTATCCAGTATCACAACTACCGGTAGTTTATCCTGTTCTTTAAATTCCTCTATACCTACACGGTTTAATTCAGCTGTCTTTAATTTCTGCATGGCGCAAAAATAGAATTAAATTGTGGTAGCTCCACTGCCAATTTCACTGATATATATATCTGGCGCATAACCAATGTGTTCTGTATAGTAAGCGGTCAGTTTTTCCCTGAAATCTGCCTCTGCATCTTTTTTCAGCAGTGCGATTGCACAACCACCAAAACCAGCTCCGGTCATTCTTGCGCCTGTAACCTCAGGATAGGCCGAACAGAATTCTACTACCGTATCCAATTCTTTTCCGGTAACTTCATATAAATCCTTTAATGATTGGTGCGAAGCATACATTAAACGGCCAAATTCATCCAGATCGCCATTGTTTAATGCTTTTGCGGCAAGGTTTACGCGGTCATTTTCTTTAATAACGTGAGTCGCACGCTTCAGGATAGTCTCGTCTTTAATCAAATGGCTGTGCAGCGCAAATTTATCAGCAGTCAGTTCACATAGGTTGTTCAAAGTGATTTCCTGATTCAGGGCTTGAAGTGCAGCTTGACATTCAGCTACTCTTTCATTGTATTTAGACTCCGCGAGTTCTCTTGGCTTGTTGGTATTAATGATGGTTAAGACATGGTCTCCAAGATTACAGTCTACAATTTTATATTTCAGAGTATCACAGTTCAGTACAATTGCCTTATCTTTTTCCCCGAAAGCAACGGCAAATTGATCCATAATGCCACTGTTTACACCAATAAACTCATTTTCTACTTTCTGAGCGAGCTTGACTAAGGCTAAACGGTCATAATCCAGGCCAAGATAAGCGGTAATTGCATAGGCTGTTACAACTTCTATAGAGGCAGAAGATGATAAACCGGATCCAACCGGGATATTACCAGCATACAAAAGGTCGAAACCTACTGGAATTTGAAAGTTTTTAAGAATTTCGTTGAACACTCCTAACGGGTAGTTATACCATCCTGTACCTTCTTTTTCATAGGCAGATTTTAAAGGTATAACAGCTTCTTCTGGGAAATTCACACTTTTGAAACGGATTACCTGGTCGTTATTTGGTGCAAGGCAAAGCCATGTACCGAGCGTAATTGCGCAGGGTAGTACTAAACCTCCATTATAGTCAATATGTTCACCGATCAGATTTACGCGGCCGGGAGTAAAATAAGTTGCGGCCGGTTGCTGGCCGTAGGTATCAAAGAATTTACTGGATAGTTCAGATTTCATTATTGTTTCGTGGTTTGGTTGAGCAATGGAACAACAGCTACTCGTCAAAAAACAAATTTAAACTGATTAAATGTTCATCCGGGTTTAAAATTTGCTGGTATTATTTGTAGTATTGTTATTGTAAATATCGACTAATATACGTTTTATGAAAGAGAATCAAATTAGCACCGGGCGATTTATTGATGGCAAAGAAATCTTCGCGGTAGAGCTGACCAACAGTCTTGGCAGCAAGGTGAAAATATATAACTACGGAGCTATTGTAAGTGAGTTTATTGTGAAGAATGCAATAGGAGAGCAACAGGATATCGTATTAGGTTTTGATGATATTGATGGCTATCTGAATGAAGATTACAGGAGTGATGATTACCCTTATCTTGGCGTTATTGTTGGACGTTACTCTAATCGGATTAAAGATGGAAAATATAGTATTGATGGGATAGATTATGAGATGGCACAAAGTCTTCATGGGGGCTTAACTGGTTTCGATAAAAAGGTTTGGGACATTTTACCTACGGTAGACCCAAGTTTAACACTTCAATATATAAGCCCGGATGGGGAGGAAAGTTTTCCCGGTAATCTGACCGTTCAGCTTACGTTTAAACTATCTGATGCGAATGAATTAATTCTTGATTACAAAGCGGTTACTGATGCGCCTACGGCGCTTAACCTGACACATCATACTTATTTCAATTTAAATAAAAATGGGGAAAATATAGCTGGTCATTATTTAAGGATCCCTGCTGGTAATTATTTAGCGCAGGATAAGGATTATGTAGTTACTGGTGCGCTGGTTCCTGTAGCGGGTACGAGCCATGATTTTCTGGGTGGTAAGACTATTGGACAGGATTGGGAGGTAGAAGAGGGTTATGATCAGAGTTTTGTACTGGATAAACCTTACGGTGAGTTAGGATTGGCTTCGGAAACTACGGAGGCGTCTTCAGGATTAAAACTTGAAGTTTATACAACAGAACCCGTTGCTCATTTTTACACAGCCAAGTATTTAAATACTGCTACCGGTAAGGGTGGAAGGGCTTATGGGCCCTATAGTGCTTTTTGTATAGAGACACAGCATTATCCGAATAGTGTGAATGTTCCGGAATTTCCAACTACGATTTTACGTCCTGGGCAGACTTATGTACAAACTACAATTTTCAAAGTAAGTCATATCTAAATAAGCGATCATGGATCAGTTGAAGATCATCAGTGCTACAGTAAGACCAGGTAGAAAAGGGCCATTAGTGGCAGAGTGGATAACTGAAATAGCCAGAAAAGCAGGTACTTTTGAGGTTGAGTTGATAGACTTAGGTTTATTAAACTTGCCTTTAATGGATGAAATCAACCATCCTGCGATGCAAAAATATGATCATGAGCATACCAAACAATGGAGTGCTAAAATTGAACAAGCTGACGCTTTTATATTTGTAACTGGTGAATATGATTTTGGATATCCTTCGCCTTTAAGAAACGCATTGGAATTTCTGTATAAAGAGTGGAATTACAAAGCTGCCGGGATAGTGAGTTATGGCGGTATTTCTGCTGGTACAAGAGCGGCAAATGCATTGAAAAATGATCTTAGCACTTTTAAAATGGTACCTTTGTATGAGGCAGTGAATTTTTCTTTTTTCACGGAACTGATTAATGAGGATGATGTTTTTGTACCTCATGAGCGTTCTGAAAAAGCTGCTCAGGCCATGCTAAAAGAATTAGTGCGCTGGACAAAGGGGTTAAAATTAATCAAGGCTGACGTATAAAAAGTTAAGCTTATAAACAAACATTACAATGAAAGTAGATATCTGGTCGGACGTTAATTGTCCGTTTTGTTATATAGGAAAGAGGAAGTTTGAGTTGGCATTGGAACAGTTTGAGCATAAAGACAAAGTTGAGGTAGAATGGCACAGTTTTGAGCTGGATCCAAATGCAGAAACCAAACCAGGACTGAATGCTTATGATTATCTGGCAGAAAAAAAAGGACAGACCAGAGCGTGGTCAGTGCAAATGCATGAACAAGTAGTAGGTGCGGCTGCTGAGGTGGGTTTAAAGTTTGATTTTGATCAGGTTGTAATCGCGAATTCTTTTAACGCACACAGGTTGATTCAATTGGCTAAAACCAAAGGGCTTGACAATGAAATTGAAGAGCAATTATTTATTGCACACTTCACGGAAGGAAAAAACATCGATGATTCTGCTGTTTTAATTGAAACGGGTACAAGTGCGGGATTAGATCAGGCTGACATCGAAGCTTTACTATCGGATAATACTTTTACGGAAGAAGTACGTGCGGACGAACAGATTGCACAGCAAATTGGTATCAGCGGAGTTCCTTTCTTTATTATTAATCAAAAATTAGCAGTTTCTGGTGCCCAGCCTCCTGCAACTTTTTTAGGTGCGTTGGAACAAGCCTGGACTACTAGTGTATCAGAGGGGCAGCAATCCTAGGAAATGAGTGGCCGTTTAAAAAAATATATAGTGGTATTGCAGCTCATTTTTTGTACTGCAATACCACTTAAATCAGTTGCGCAGGGTGGTTTATCTCCTGATAATCCGATACAGAAAATTGATAACCGGATCATGATTGATCTTTCTGAACACAGGACTCCAGCACAAACAAACGTGTTCATGTTCTTATCCAGGTATAATAATCTGGTTAATGTTGCAGTTCCTGCGGGCATATTTGCTGCAGGTGTAATTGACAATGATAAAGGGACCCGCCAGAATGCAATGTATATTGCCAGCAGTTCTGCTGTTAATTTATTACTGACACTGGTTATTAAAAAAATTGTAAAACGCCCAAGACCTTTTCTGGGGCAAGTTAAAATCAATGCAGTCTATCATCCGGGACAAACATCCTTTCCTTCTGGTCACACTTCTTCTGCTTTTACAACGGCAACTGCCTTAACACAGGTTTATCATAAGTGGTATGTGATTGCACCTGCTTATTTATGGGCATCTTCTGTTGGATATTCCAGAATGTATTTAGGTGTGCATTATCCTTCTGATGTAGCTACTGGTGCATTGGTTGGTACAGGTACTTCACTTTCTATGGGCTTTTTAAGACCCGGACATTAACTGTTTTCTTCATATACTATTCACGCTTACTATCAGTTAAGCCTGTCTCTTTAATGAATAAATTAAATCTTCTGACCGGTTAAATAGAAGAGTTCTAAACAATGTAATTACGTATTGCCTATATTCGCTGCAATTTTAATCGAATATGAAGAAAATGATACCTATGTTGGTTACATTATGTCTGTCTGCGGGTTATGCAGCAGCACAAAGTGACACCACAAAAAATCTAAATGAAGTGATGGTCAGAGAAAACCGTCTTAAACTTCCGTTCTCTAAACAAAATCGTAATATCTGGATAATTGACAACCAGCAAATTAAAAATTTGCCTTCAAGGTCGATTAGTGAATTGTTGAGTTATGTTACAGGGGTTGACGTTCGTCAGCGCGGACCTGGTGGGGTACAGGCTGATATCAGTATTGATGGTGGAACTTTTGATCAGACGCTTCTTTTAATTAATGGGGTAAAAGTTTCAGATCCTCAGACGGGACACAATATGATGAATTTACCTATTTCTGTGGACGATATCGATCATATCGAAGTTCTAAGAGGATCTGCATCACGAATATACGGCACGAATGCTTTAACTGGCGCAATTAACATTGTGACTAAAGCTGTGACCAGAACTGGTGTTTCTGCCAATGTATTTACTGGAAGCAGTTTTAAAAAGGATGAAGTTAGTGGAGATACCTATGCAAATTATGGTATCCGGGCGACCGGGACATTGGCATTAAAAGAATCCAGCCACTTGTTTTCTGCTGGACAGGAAGCCGGAAATGGATATCGCTATAATACTGCTTTCAATAATCAGAAATTCTTTTATGAAGGTAAAGTAAATGTAGGAAAAACAGATCAACTGGAAATCACAGGTGGTTATATCCATAATAAATTCGGTGCAAATGGCTATTATTCAGCTCCTGGTGATAAAGAAGCTGAAGAAACAGTAAAAACAGCGATTGCAGCAGTAGCTTATAAAACACAGTTGACTTCTTTTTGGAGTTTGATGCCAAGATTGAGTTATAGAAACAATGTTGATGATTATCTATATATCAAACAAACTCCTGATAAGTTTCATAATCACCACGTTACTCAGGTGTTGAGTGCTGAGCTGAACAATAGTTTTCAAACTGGCATTGGTGAATTTGGTTTAGGGCTTGAAACCAGAAAAGAGAAAATTAACAGTACAAACCTGGGAAAGAGAAACAGGGACAATGCAGGTATATATGGAGAATATAAGTTTGACCTGGTAAAGAACCTGCTTGTCAATGCAGGGAGTTACGTGAATTACAATTCTGATTATGGGTGGCAGGCTTTTCCGGGCATTGATGCCGGGTATAACTTTTACGGAAATTGGAAGGTTTTTGTGAATGTTGGAACAGGACAACGCTTGCCAACTTTTACAGATCTCTACTATAAAGGGCCTACTAATATTGGTAATGACCAGTTACAGCCAGAAAAATCCCGCTATGCTGAGGGAGGAATTAAATATAATTCTACGCATTTTGTGTTAAATGCGAGTTTATTTAAACGCAGGATTACTAATTTCATTGATTGGGTAAAGGATAAAACAACAGATCCATGGCAACCTAAGAACTTTAGTGAACTCAATACTATGGGGTATACGTTAAGTGCAGATTATAATACTGGAGCGCTGGAGAATTCCGCTTTTAATAGCTTAAGATTTGGTTTGGCTTATACTTATCTTGATCCTAAAGTCAAAACAACCTTACCTGAAGCCAATATTTCCCGTTATGCTGTAGAATCTTTGAAAAATCAATTGACCGCTACTGTCAATGCAGAGTTTTTGAAAGTTATGGCATTAACTGTAACAGCAAGGTATTGTGAAAGGATCAGTTATAAAGATTATACGGTAATGGATGCAAGGCTGAGTTATAAATTAAAGCGCAGCAGTATTTATGCAGATGCTTCTAACATTTTTGATGTGAACTTTATACAGGCTGGAGCAGTCCCTATGCCGGGTGTATGGGCAACATTGGGTTATAAAATTGCTTTATAGCATTTTTATTTATTTCTTATTCTATGGTAAGATGCAGGGAGATTATTGGAGGTAAATTTGTATAACAAACCAAAAGAATAAGAATATGGCACAAACAGTTTTGCATACTGCAGCCTCAAGAGGCGGAGCAGATCACGGATGGTTAAAAAGTTATCACACTTTTAGCTTTGCGAGTTACTATAATCCTGAAAGAGTTAATTTTGGTGCATTAAGAGTTTTAAATGATGATGCAGTAGATGGAGGAAGAGGTTTTGGAGAACATCCACATGATAATATGGAAATTATTTCTATTCCTTTATCAGGATCATTAGAACATAAAGATAGCATGGGTAATATCGGAACTATTGAACCTGGAGAAATCCAGGTCATGAGTGCCGGAACTGGGATTTACCATACAGAATATAATAAGAACAAAGATCAGACAGTCAAATTTTTGCAGATCTGGGTATTCCCGAATAAAAGGAATGTTGAACCAAGATATGATCAGGTAAAAATTGACACTCCTGAAAAACCAAACACTTTGGTACAGATTTTATCTCCAAATCCAGAGGATGCTGGCGTATGGATTCATCAGGATGCCTGGTTTAATTTAGGAAAACTGGAAAAAGGAAGCCTCATAGCTTATTCTTTGCAGAAAAAAGGAAATGGTGCTTATATTTTTGTTTTAGAAGGTGATATTGAGATCAATGGTCAACCATTGTCTACCAGAGATGGTTTTGGAATTTGGGATACTGATAATTTCACTATAGAAGCATCAGCAGATGCTGAATTTTTAATTATGGATGTTCCTATGGAATTCTAATTATGGAAAACAGGACAGAGATTTTAGTAGTTGGCACGCATGAAGATATTTTAAAGACTATAATCAGGTTATTGAATGCAGAAAGTTCATGGCATGCTGAGGGTGTTTCGGGATGTGAAGAGGCTATTGCGAAATGTAAATCTTATACTTATGCTGTATTGTTGCTTGGTGGTGGATTATCTGAGCCGGAAGAGGCAAGACTGAAGACGGAAATCAAAATACTGCATCCGGCTATACATATTATCCCACATTATGGTGGTGGGAGCGGACTACTTTATGCAGAAATTCATAGTGCATTGGGTACCATCATTTAAATCTGATTCTATAGCTTATAAAAAAACCGGCAATCAGCCGGTTTTTTTATAATTATCATTCTAACCAGAATAAATTAAGCGTTTTCTATATCACTTTTTACAGCGCTCGCTTTATCTTTAAGTTCTTCTTTAGCATCCTTGATATCATCTTTTGCATCGTTGAACTTAGATTTTACAGTTTCTACTGCTCTATCTTTTAAATCAACAAGTTCATCAGCTCCGTTTTGCAGTTTCTCACCGTAAGTCTGGTATTTATTTTTTGCAGTGTCGGCTATTTGATCCGCACCGTCTTTTAGCTTTTCTTTATAAGTCTGCAGTTTATCTTTTGCATTGTCTGCAAGATCTTTAGTCTTGTCTGCTAACAGGTTCCTGGTTTCTGATCCGCTGCTTGGTGCAAATAATACGCCTAAGGCTGCCCCAACTGCTAATCCAGCTAATAAAGCTACAACAACAGGAGTTTTATCAGTCTGCTTGCCTAAGTGGTCATTAATTAATTTTTTGTAATCCATGGTAATTAGTTTTTTATGATTAAACTGTATTAATTTCAAGTTGGTAAACAGATTTGTTGTAATTATGTTTACAGGTTACACTGTTCAAAAACCAGTCCATTTTGGATATTTAAGAAAAATAAATGATATAAAAGCTTTTAACTTGCTGGCCGTATTAAACCTTACAAAGAAAAGCGGCCCTCTAATTTAATCAGAAGGCCGCTATATAATATAATTAAAGCTGTTAGTTTTCAGAAGCGACAGGTTTTCTAACTGTTTCAATGGACAATACGCCGTCTCCTTCAATCAGAAAGCAAATCAAACCGGCAAGAACCAGGCAGGAAAGCCAGAATTCTGAATAAGGTCTGAATATTTGTTGTTGCGGGAAGTTAACATAAAAGACTGCAACCATTAATATTGGGATAATTAACAGGCAAAATAGTCGTGTATGTGTCCCTAAGGCAATAAGCAAACCGCCAATAATATGAAGTGCTATGATTAAATGTGCTATTAAACTGATAGAGACCGCTGTACCTAAACCCGAATCTTCCATCAGGACAGTAAATGCGTGTAAATTGAGTGCGAATGCAACTCCTTTCCAGATCAGTGTTATGCCTAAAACTATTCTCAGATAGTCCAGCCATTTCGGATGGTGGTGATCCCCCCAGTCCTGAATTTTTGATAGTAGGTTCATCATGATGTTATATTTTGGTTATATCAATATACGGAATAATCTCTTGTATATCAAGTTATACAAGGTTAATTATAATGCTTTTTTAACCTCCGGATTAATATGCCCGATAACAGATTAAATTAAATAAATTTGTATTCTTATAAATTATACATGATCGAGCCAACATTATATTACGAAACCATCAACAGGAACGCAGTCCTGATCAAAGCGAAAAAGCCATTTTATGATTGGATTAACTATGTAGATCCTGAATTTCCTGTAATAGATAATGATGAGGGAACTGTATATCTGATCAAGGAACAGAAAACAACGGCCAAGGTTGAAAGCTGGTTAAAGAAAAACTTTGATCAATTATTTAAGAATGAACTCAGAGACTACCATACAGATGAGAATGACTGGCCTCAGAAACGTACTTATAAAGTTTTCCAGGAATGGTTTACTGTTGAAATCTCGTCAATGATCGTTGATCTTCAAGATACAGCTATTGTAAAAAATTAAGCTATTGCGTGATCCTTTCTTTAATTCGCTTAACAATCGTTATTATTGAAATATGAACTCCAAAGATCAGCTTAATCCGGAACAGCAGCGCCTCACCAGTCATTATAATCAGGAAACTAACTGGCTTAAGTGGGGTCCTTATGTGTCTGACCGTCAATGGGGCACGGTTAGGGAAGATTATAGCTATAATGGAGACGTATGGGACTATACAACCCATGATTCAGCAAGGAGTAAAGCCTACCGCTGGGGTGAAGAAGGGATAGGTGGTTTTAGTGATGACCAGCAAAATATATGTATTGGACTAGCGCTTTGGAATGGTAAGGATGCTATTCTTAAAGAGCGCCTGTTTGGCCTGACCAATGGCCAGGGAAACCATGGAGAGGATGTAAAAGAGCTGTACTATCATCTGGATAGCAGCCCTACACACAGCTATATGAAAATGCTGTATAAATATCCTTTCCAGGCTTTTCCTTATGAATTGCTCCTGAGTGAAAATGCAAAGAGGAGCAAAACAGAATCAGAATATGAATTGATTGACACTGGTTTGTTCGATCATGATGAATACGGAGATGTTTTTATTGAATATGCTAAAAACAAAGAAGAAGACCTGCTGATTAAATATACTGTATTTAACAGAAGTGCTGCTCCGGTAACACTCGATGTAATTCCTCAGATCTGGTATCGTAATACCTGGTTTGATAGACAGCATGGAGCTAAACCTGAAATCCTGAACCAGGGTAATCACACCCTGCTTTTAAGGTCTGACAATATTGGAGATTACCATTGTTATACAGATGGTAATCCGAAATTTCTGTTTACAGATAATGAAACCAATAACCAACGTCTGTATCAATCTGATAACGTGAGCCGTTTTGTGAAAGACGGAATTAATGAGTTTATCGTTAATGGGAATCAAAATGCAGTTAATCCTGATAATTTAGGAACAAAAGCAGGTATTTGGTATCATTTAACTATTCCTGCCGGTGAAAGCAGTATCATTAGAATCAGGCTTAGCAAGAATAAATTAGCACAGCCTTTTAATGATTTTGAGGATATATTTTCCCTTCGTTTGCAAGAGACTGATACCTTTTATGCAGTTAAACAAGCTGACACCACTAATGCAGATGAAAAATCTATGCAGCGGCAGGCCTGGGCCGGAATGTTCTGGAATAAGCAGTTTTACAGTTTTGATGTCAATAGATGGCTGAATGGTGATGCAGGACAACCTGCTCCTCCTAAACAAAGAAGAACTGGCAGAAACTCACATTGGAAACATTTTGTGGCTAATGATATCCTTTCTATGCCAGATAAGTGGGAATATCCATGGTTTGCAGCATGGGATCTTGCTTTTCATTGTATCAGCTTTGCGCCTTTAGATCCTGATTTTGCAAAAGAACAGTTGAGATTGATGGTTAGCGCCAATTATATGCATCCAAGCGGGCAATTGCCTGCTTATGAATGGGATTTCGGTGATGTAAACCCGCCGGTCCATGCAATGGCAACCTGGCATGTATATCTCGCAGATAAAGCGGTTAAGGGTAAGGGAGATATTAACTTCCTGGTAGAGATTTTCAATAAATTACTGCTCAATTTTACCTGGTGGGTAAATCAGAAAGATAGTGAAGGAAATAATATTTTTGAGGGTGGTTTTCTTGGTCTTGATAATATTGGGGTATTTAACCGGAGTCAGCCGGTACCTGGTGGCGGTTTTCTGGAACAGGCAGACGGCACTAGCTGGATGGCCATGTATGCATTGAATATGCTGCAAATTAGTATGGAGCTTTCGCTTCATTTTGATGTATTTGAAAGTATGGCTATCAAATTTTCTGAACACTTTTTATATATCGCGGGTTCAATTTCTAATATGGGAGAGGATGCGATAGGTTTGTGGGATGAAGAGGATGGTTTTTATTATGATATGCTGAGAAGACCAGACGGGTCTGCTGACAGACTACGCCTGAGAAGTCTGGTGGGGCTGATTCCTATGTTTGCCCAGATTGTTTTTGATGAGAGCAAATGGGGTAAGCTGCCAAAATTAAAGGAGCGTCTGGAGTGGTTTATGCTCCAAAGGCCTGACCTGGTTCAATTGGTAAGTCATTGGACAGATACTAAAGGCAGTGATCAGCATTTACTTTCTCTGTTAAGAGGCCATCGGATGAAATTATTACTCAAACGTATGCTGGATCCAAATGAGTTTCTTTCGGATTTTGGTATCCGCTCTGTTTCTAAAGCTTACTGCGCATATCCTTTTAACTATCAATTGGATGGCATGGACTATACTGTGAAATATATTCCTGCTGAAAGTGATTCTGGAATGTTTGGCGGAAATAGTAATTGGCGTGGACCGATGTGGATGCCGGTCAATTACCTGATCATTGAGTCTCTTAAAAATTTCCAGGAGTATTATACCGATGATTTTAAAGTAGAATGTCCAACTGGTTCTGGTCAGTTTTTAAGTCTTAAAGAGATCGCGGCTTTATTAAGTAAAAGATTAAAGTGTATTTTTCTGAAAAATGATGCTGGTGAACGACCCGTATCGGGTGGGAACCCTAAGTTTAACCATGACCCGCATTTTAAAGATTATATATTATTCCATGAATATTTCAATGGGGATAATGGCAAAGGGCTTGGCGCTAGTCATCAGACTGGCTGGACAGGCTTGATAGCTCTTCTTTAGTTCTTTATTTTTCAACCTTTACGCTCAATAAATTATGGCTGTTGCCTATAAAAGAATCGTTGTTAAAATCGGTTCAAATGTCCTCACGCAAGCTGATGGATTACCAGATCATGCCCGGATTGAACACCTTGTTGCACAAATTATCAGGCTTAAAAAAGCTGGCATTGCAGTAGTTGTAGTTTCTTCTGGCGCTGTGGCTGCTGGAAGAAGTATGATCAGGATATCTGAAAAGCAGGATGCTGTTGCAGCAAGACAGCTTTTAGCTTCCATCGGACAAATTAAACTGATTAATACTTATTTATCCCTGTTTGAGAAACAACAAATGCTTTGCTCACAGGTATTAGTCACTAAAGAAGATTTTCGCGACCGCAAGCACTATTTAAATATTAAAAACTGTCTTTCTATCTTATTGAAACATCAGGTCATTCCTATTATCAATGAAAACGATGTCGTATCTGTCACAGAGTTGATGTTTACGGATAATGATGAGCTGGCAGGACTGGTAGCTTCAATGTTAGAGGCAGATGCACTGATTATCCTTTCTAATGTAGATGGTGTTTATAATGGAGATCCAAAATCTCCCGCCTCCAGTGTAATCAGAGAGATCAAGAAGGATGATCATATTGGCTCTTTCATTAATACTACCAAATCTGGTTTAGGCAGAGGCGGAATGGTCACTAAATTAGGAATGGCACAGAAAGTCGCAAAACTGGGTATCCCGGTTTATATCGCCAATGGTACGCGAAACAATATCCTGACTGATTTAATAGCCCAAAAGGTGGATCATACCTATTTTGTACCGGAGAAGACTACTTCGGGAAAGAAAAAATGGATTGCACATTCTGAGCATTCTGCTACAGGAAGTGTTCAGTTGAATAAAGGAGCGGCAGAAGCTCTGATTTCTGGTCAGGCCCGCAGTTTATTGCCAATTGGAATAACAGAAATACTCTCTTCATTTCAAAAGGGAGATATTATCCGCTTATTGGATGAGAATGGAAAGCTGATTGGTTTGGGAATAGCAGATTACGGTTCTGATAAAGCGAAAGAAAGAATAGGACAAAAGGGACATAAATCTTTAGTCCATTATAATTATTTTTATGCTGTAAGCTAATACAGTAAATTCCGGCGTAACAACATACCGGTTCTAAACGAAAAAGGAAATGGAATACCAGTTATATTTTGAAAATGCTTTACAAGCGAGCCGTACTTTATGCCGTTTAGATCAAATGGCAGTAAATGAAATCCTAAAAGATCTTGCTGCCCATGTAAAACTGTTTACGGAAGATATATTGTTTGCGAACGATCTTGATCTCAAGCGGATGTCTGCAGAGGATCCCAAGTATGACCGGTTAAAGCTAACCAGGGAAAGATTAAATGATATTGCACAGGAAATATTAAATGTGGCTCAACTGGAAAGCCCGCTTGCAGAAGTTATAGAAGCGAATACCCTTCCAAATGGTTTACATTTGTCTAAGATCAGAGTACCTTTAGGAGTTATAGGTGTTATCTATGAGGCAAGGCCTAATGTGACTTTAGATGTTTTTTCTCTTTGTTTTAAAACAGGAAATGTAGCGGTATTAAAAGGTGGAAGTGATGCTGAGTTTTCTAACCAGGCATTAATTAAAATCATTCATCAGGTACTGCTCAAACACGAGGTGGATATTCATGTCGCGGTATTACTACCTTCAGAAAGAGAAGCAACTGCTGCACTTTTAAATGCAAGAGGTTTTGTGGATGTTTTGATCCCCAGAGGTAGTCAGGCACTAATCAATTATGTCCGCGAACATAGCAACGTTCCTGTTATTGAAACAGGAGCGGGGATAGTCCATACTTATTTTGATTTATCAGGAGACAAAGAAAAAGGAAAGGCAATTATTTTTAATGCTAAAACCAGAAGAGTAAGTGTCTGTAATGCACTGGACTGTCTGCTGATCCATGCCGGACGCCTGGATGATCTTTATACTTTAGTGGCACCACTGGCAGGGAAATCTGTTCACGTTTATGCGGATACTGAAGCCTTCGAAGCTTTGGAAGAACTCTACCCTGAACATTTATTGCACCATTCCAGTCCTGAAGATTTTGGAACAGAGTTTCTGGATTATAAAATGGCTATTAAAACTGTAGAAAACCTGGAAAATGCGTTATCACATATCGCGCGTTACAGCTCTAAACATAGTGAAGCTATAATTGCTGAGGATGAAAATCAATTACTTACATTTCTGAACGTTGTCGATGCAGCTGCGGTTTATGCAAATGCATCGACTGCCTTTACCGACGGCGGGCAGTTTGGCCTTGGTGCTGAAATTGGGATCAGTACGCAGAAACTTCATGCAAGAGGACCAATGGGACTTAAAGAATTGACTAGTTATAAATGGGTAGTGAGAGGTAACGGACAGATTCGTTGATTTATAGCAGATATTTTTATTAAAAAGACCTGATCCTGACAATTCTAACTCAAAATCAAGGAAGAATCAGGATCAATTTTGTGTTTTATCAGATACTGGTAAAAATATTACTTATTAAATTGAAATTTAGGACTCTTTTCCCGGTCATTATATTAATTTTGTGGCCGATATAAAGAGAATAAATTATCTATCCTTTCATGACCAGTAAAAGTACTAATTCAGATAAAGCAGTTGACGTTGTGTTAATTGGCGCCGGTATTATGAGCGCAACACTTGGTGTACTACTCAAGGAACTCTCACCGGATTTAACCATACAAATTTTTGAACGGCTTGATGTCGCGGCAGCAGAAAGTTCTGATGCCTGGAATAATGCAGGAACAGGCCACTCCGCCTTTTGTGAATTAAATTATACCCCTCAATTAGCAGATGGTACAGTAGAAACCGATAAGGCTGTAGCGATTGCTGAATCTTTTGAAGTATCAAAACAATTCTGGTCATTCCTGGTACAGAATAAGCTGGTTAGTTCTCCTGAAACTTTCATTAAAAGCATTCCGCATATGAGTTTTGTATGGGGCGCGGATAATGTTGCTTTTTTGAATAAACGTTTTAACAATTTACAAGAATGTGAATTGTTTAAAGAGATGACCTATTCTGAAAATCCTGAACAACTGGCAGAATGGATGCCTTTAGTAATGGAAGGAAGAAATCCCGGGGAAAAAGTTGCTGCAACAAGGATGATGTTAGGTACAGATGTAAATTTTGGTGCTTTAACCAGAATGATGCTGACTACTTTGCAAAGCAAGCCTGATGTGGCCATGGATTTCAACCAGGAAGTACGTAAATTGAAACAAAAAGATGGTTTATGGGAAGTTAAAGTGAAAGATGAAGAAACTGGTAAAAGAAAAACAGTAAAAGCTAAGTTTGTTTTTATTGGTGCTGGTGGTGGTTCTCTTCCTTTGTTAGAGAAATCTGATATTCCTGAAGGAAAAGGTTTTGGTGGTTTTCCGGTTAGCGGGCAATGGTTAAAATGCGTTAACCCGGCCGTAATTGAACATCATCATGCTAAAGTTTATGGTAAGGCATCAGTAGGTGCGCCGCCAATGTCTGTTCCTCACCTGGATACCAGGATGATCGATGGTAAAAAAGCTTTACTTTTTGGCCCTTATGCAGGGTTCTCTACGCGTTTTCTGAAAAACGGTTCTTTACTTGATCTTCCACTCTCTATCAAAGCAAATAATATCCGTCCGATGATTGCGGCAGGTCTTGATAATCTGCCATTGACAAAATATCTGATAGATCAGGTTAGACAATCTCCAGAAGACCGTATGGAAGCATTGAGAGAATATCTTCCCGCTGCTGAAATGAAAGACTGGGAATTAGAAACAGCTGGTCAGCGTGTACAGGTTATTAAAAAAGATGAGAAACATGGTGGTATCCTTGAATTTGGTACTGAAGTAGTTGCTGCGGGCGATGGTTCTATTGCCGCTTTATTAGGTGCTTCACCAGGTGCTTCGACAGCTGTATCGATTATGATCAGCCTGATGAAACGTTGTTTTAAAGAAGAAATGGAAAGTGAAGAATGGCAAACCAAGCTTAAGCAGATGATTCCTTCATATGGCAAAACTTTGAGTGACGATTCACAACTTTGCAGAAATATCCGTGCACAGACTACCCATGCACTTAATCTTCAAATTACTGAGTAGGCTGATGTTTCCATCGCTTATGACTCCATAACCAGTAAGCAGGCTCTTCTATAATTAATTTTTCCAATAGGAGAGTGTGCTTCTGGGTTATTTCATTGATCGGCGTTTCGGCAGGATTAGGGCATATAGGCATGCAATCCACTTCATAATATCCTCTTTTTACTTTTGTAAGCTGAATATAAAACACTGGTCTATTGGTTTTTATGGCAATTTTCTCCATTCCCTGTTGAACTGAAGTCTGTTGATTCAGAAAAGAAGTCCAGTAATGAGATTCGCTTTTTGGCGGTGCCTGATCATTGCCAAATAAAAACATAGTCGGTTTTCCTTTAGTCTCTGTCAATACCCTTAAAGTTTGTCGCATGGGTACAACTTTATTTCCAAACCTGGTCCTGATTCTTTGAAAAAAATCATCGAAGACTTTATTGGATAGTGGTTTATAAATCGCGTAAGTCTCACATTCTAGAACAAGCCCGATTGATAAAGCTCCCCATTCCCAATTCCCATAATGACCTGAACAGGCCAGCACACTTTCACCGCGTTCAAAATATGCATTGATAAGCTCAATATTCTTGAATTTAAAACGTCTGCGTAGTTGGCCGCTTGAAATAGAAGCCATTTTAATAATTTCAAAAATAAGCCCAGATAAATATTTATAGAATTCTTTTTCTATAACAAGAAGCTCTTCTTCTCCTTTTTCGGGGAAAGAATTTTTGAGATTTAACCTGACTACAGCTTTGCGATATCCTAATACGTAGTAAACCAGTAAGTATACAAGATCAGAAATTACATAGAGTACGGGTAACGGCAACAAAGAGAGCACATAAATAAAAAAAATTGCTAGGTAAGAGGCGGCCTTTTTTAACATTAAAATTGATTAAGGTACAAACTTAATTTTTTTTCCTCCTTCTTAGGTTACATTTTTTTAGAAATCAGGCAGTTTATCCGTTTAATTTAAGTTTAGCAGGATTGATTTTAAACCGGCTCCCGATTTTATTCGCCAGAACCGGTTTATTCAGTTAAAAAAAGAACCCGGTGTCAGTAATAATATCATCAAGTACTACGTAACTTTCAAGTGCCTGTACATTTTTGATATTGGCTATGCGTCTTTGTATACTTGAAAAGGATGTATTATCAGTGGTCACAATCTTTAGCTTCATGTTATATTCTCCGGTAATTGCACAGCATTCACAAACTTCTTTAATCCTGGAAACCTCTTCTTTGAACCTATTGATGATTTCATCAGAGCAATGACTCAGTTTAAGATGAATATAAGCCAGAACTTCTTGCTTTAATTTTCTGCGGCTCAGTACTGCTACTGAGGTAATAATATAACCTTCTGTCTTTAATCTATTAATACGATCACTAATTGTCGTAGTTGATCTATTTAAAACTCCAGCAATCTGCTTGTGCGGACGTGAATAATCCCCCTGTAAAAGTTTAAGAATAGAAATATCTATTCTGTCAAGCTTCTTCTCCATAATTATTGTTTTTGTAATTCGTGAATATAGAGGATTAATGTTTATTAAATTAATAATTTTAATCTTAAATAAACTTTTTATTGTACGGTTTGTCGTTTACTAAATAGTCCTGAACTGGATTATATCCGGCTCACATTCCTATAAACGTTAATTTATCGGATTAATAGTGATAACTTTCTTTATTCGATCTTTATGTACAACTTTACTCAATAACCTAAATGTATGCGAGAACTAAAGATTGATTATGCCATCACCGGCAGAGACATGGAATCCATTAATATATATCTTCTGGAAGTAGGGCGGATACCATTGCTAACCATTGATGAGGAAGTACAGCTCACGATAAGAGTCAGGCACGGAGATCAGGCCGCGCTGGATCGTTTGGTAAAAACCAATCTGAGGTTTGTAATTTCAGTAGCGAAACAATATCAGCACCGCGGGCTGAGTCTGGGAGATTTAATTAATGAAGGGAACCTGGGCTTGATTAAAGCTGCTTCACGCTTCGACAATACCAAAGGGTTCAGGTTTATTTCCTTTGCTGTATGGTGGATCAGACAAGCGATAATGCTGGCTATTTCTCAACAAACGCGTGTTATTCGCTTACCACTGAATATGATCAATTCCATCACTAAAATAAATGGTACTATATCTTGTTTGGAACAGCGCCTGGAACGTCTGCCTACCGCAGACGAAATTGCAGGAGAGATGGACATTAAGACGCTGCAGGTAGCAGGTTATTTAAGCAAAGTACGCAGATGTATGTCTCTGGATGAAATCTTGAAACCCGATTTTAGCAATACATTATTAGAAGTAACACCAGCTCATCAGCCTTATCCTGATCATTTGCTCATTGTTGATTCCGACAGGATAGAAGCCAGTCAGCTTTTAAAGATTTTAACCCGCAGAGAAGAAAAGGTGCTGAGTTTGTTTTTTGGTTTAGAAGGAGAGCATCCTTTGTCACTCGATGATATTGCATTGATTTTTAAATTAAGCAGGGAGCGGATCAGACAGTTAAAAGACGGTGGAATAAAAAAACTGAGGTTAAAGCTCCACAAAGGAAAGGCTTACCATAGAACCAGAAATTCATAAATCAGAAGAAAAATAATTTATGCCATATTTATACCTAGCAGAAAGCTACAATGAACTTGATTTGTTAACCAAATTAGTTTATAAAATAGAAAACATTGAGAGGCCTCTGAAAGAGCTGAATGATGAACATTATCTTTCAGCTGAATTAAAGCGGATCAAATTTTCGGCTACCAGGGACATTCTGATTTTTGGAAGCCATGCTGACAAATATTTAAACTTCCATTTGTGCCAGGTTTATGGCATACATATCCGGATAATAGATATATTAAAGTATTTAGGTGATAGAATGTATCTGAGTGAAAGAGAAGCGTATATATATAAACACTGCAAGATAATTCATTTAGAGATGGGCAGCCTGGCTGTATTTTATGAGAGGCTGGGCAAGATGATTGTTGGAACCGAAAACAGGTAAATCAGTTCATGACGAACTGATTTACCTGTATATCTTATTTCCTAAACAAATGCCGGAACCGGTGAGTTTGGATCATTTCCCTGTATTTGATTTCTTCGTATTTGCGAAGGGTCAGTTGGTTTTGCAGGATAGGTATCTTTAATGCCCTTTACAGCTTCGTACATCAGGAAACCTCCCAAAAAGGTTTCTTGTAAACCTATTACCGGATGCTTATAAAAACACCTGATACCCCTTTGAAAAATATAAGCGCCGGCTATAATTGATATCAGCCTTTTGGCCGTACCCAGATTTTCTGCATTATTAGTTGTCAAAATCTTCTTAGCGGCTAAAATGGTTAAGTTATGAGTGATTTTGTTTAACATGTCTTGTCTATTGTTTCTATATGAATTCAACATCTGTGCCACCTTTTTGTTTTGTAATCCTGGAAAATCTTAAACTTTTCAATTGAGATAACGTTATTATTTGAGCAATTAAGGATTTAAAGACTCAATTATGAAATTAGCTGCACAGAACAATAGTGACTTACTTTATGATAAAGCGATTACCTGGCTGGTAGAAAAAGGGCCTAACATTCTAATAGGCATAGCAGTCCTTTAAGTTGGATTATGGCTCATCAATATTTTCTCCGGATGGATTAAAAAAAGGTTTTATAACAAGGATGTTGATCCTTCTTTAAAGCCTTTTTTCATTAGTCTTTCGGTTACAGCACTTCGCGTATTACTTGTTTTTACAGTCATGCAATTTATTGGGATACAAATGACAGTATTTGCGGCGTTAATCGGTGCTTTGGGTGTTGCAGCAGGTCTTGCGCTGTCTGGAACATTACAGAATTTTGCAAGTGGAGTGCTTATTTTAATGCTTAAGCCGTTCAGAGTTGGAGATAATATTATTGCACAGGGACAAGAGGGGACTGTGACCAATATTGCGATTTTTTATACAACAGTTACCACCTTTGATAACAGGTCGGTGGTTATACCTAATGGAAAACTATCGAATGAAGTTATTATCAATATTAGCACTAAAGGAAGCCGGAGGCTCGACATTGAAATTAAGTTTAGTTATGGTATCGATTATGACCAGCTGGCTAAACTGGCCATACAAACTATTAACGACTCATCAGATCTGCTCAAAGAACCAACACACCGAATAGGGATCTCACTGCTGGAAGAAACAGGATATAAAGTAATGATCAGTGTCTGGTTAAAATCTCATGGTTTTAACGATGCCAAACTCCTGTTCCAGGAGAAACTGATGGATGCATTCAAAAAAGGGGGCATCCCGCTTCCAGGTGTTGCCCCCAAATAATTGGATTATTAATGAAAAGATATCATCGCACTATCTTTGTCCAGTTCTACTTTGTGCTTAATGTTTTTTCTCCCAAAATAGAGAATAGCCAAAGCAAGAATAGATGTTGATGCCATAATCGATACCATAGGTACAGAGGAATGTGCATCAAACAGACTTACCGCAACAGAAGCTAATGTACCCAGTCCCATTTGAATGGCTCCCATCAGAGCCGATGCACTACCTGCATTTTTAGTAAAAGGTGCTAAAGTCAGTGCAGAAGCATTTGGGCTGGCGAAGCCAAGGCAACTTAAGAATATAAATAGTAAAATGATGGTTTCTGTCAAACCAAACCAGCCATTGATACTTCCAATGAGGAATACGACGCCGGTAATTGCCTGGCAGGTTAATGCGCCAAATATAAGCTGTTCACTACTGTATTTTCTAAGCATTAGTGTATTGACCTGACTGGCACCGATTAAACCGATGGATAAGAAAGCGAAGATCCAACCATAAGTTTTCTCACTTACAGCAAAAATCTTCATAAATAACAAGGGGGAACCTGATATATAAGCAAAGAGTCCGCCGAATGCCACTGCTCCTGTAAAAGCGTAAGTATAGAACTGCGGCTCTTTTAAAACAGCAATGAAACCCATTATAATAGGTTTGGGCTTTAAAGAAATAGTGGTGTCAGGTTTATAAGTACCAGGAAGTCCGGCAACACTAGCAATCAGATTTAGCAGACCAAGCAACATTAAAACTAAAAACACAGCGTGCCAGCCATAAGTAGAAGTCACGTATCCACCAACCGTTGGCGCAATCATTGGTGAAACACCTACAACCAACCATAATAACGCGAACACTTTGGCATTTTCATGAACAGGGAACAGGTCTCTGACCATTGCAATTGAAGCTACTGCAGCTGCACAACTGCCTAAAGCCTGTATACAGCGGAGTACGATCAGTGCATCGATACTTTTAGTGTAAGCACAACCCAAAGATGCAAGTATATAAATGACAAGCCCAATAAACAACGGTTTTTTTCTGCCAAAGCGATCTAACAATGGCCCATAAAGTAACTGTCCAAGGGAAATTCCTATAAAGAAACCAGATAATGACAAAGAAACACGCGCAATAGAAGTATTTAAATCTTTAGCAATTGCAGGAAAGCCCGGCAAATACATGTCGATTGAAAATGGGCCCAATGCAGTAAGTGAGCCTAATAAGAGAATAAGGAAGAAATGCTTTTTTTTTGTCATCGAAGATTTTTGCGAAGAGAGTTCGCGATTGTTATGATTCAGCACCCATCTGATTGAACGGGTGCTGAATTTTGTAATTAATTAGAAGCTGTAATTCTTTCTAAGACAAGCTTAATTGCCTTATCTACAACTGAATTCGGGTCTTTACTAAACTGATAATTTACTCTGCTTGCTAAAATGGCATTAACCGAAAGTGCTCTATGTCCAAGAACTTTCGCTAAAGCGTAAATACCGGCAGTCTCCATTTCAAGATTGGTAATCCTATAGTTTTCATAACTGAAGGTATTCAACTTCTGAATGAAATTTGGTACAGCATTCTGAGCTCTTACCTGGCGTCCCTGAGGAGCATAAAAACCAGGTGCCGTTACTGTAATTCCTTGTTCCATTCCTTTTCCTATAGTGTTCAATAATACCGGATCTGCAGAAGTAAGGTAAGGATTAACCGCATGTAAATCTTTAAAATGAGTTTTCACATGATCAAAAAGCCCTTTTTCCTCATCAGGTACTCCATGAACATAATAATGCATTAAAGCATCCAAACCAAGTCCGAAAGTAGAGGCCAGGATAGTTCCCATTGGCAGATCAGGTTGAACAGCGCCCGAAGTTCCTACTCTGATAATAGCTAATGAAGTTAACTTTTCCTTAACCTCACGAGTTTCGAAATTTACATTCACCAATGCATCCAGCTCATTTAAAACAATATCAATGTTATCAGTACCGATTCCTGTAGAAATCACTGTAATGCGTTTCGTACCTATATAACCGGTGTGCGTTAAAAATTCTCTTTTTCCTTTTTTAAGCTCAATGCGGTCAAAATGTTTTGTTATTTCTGAAATCCTGTCAGGGTCGCCTACAGTGATCACTGTATCTGCAACATCTTCAGGGAGTATATTTAAATGGTAGATGCTTCCATCCGGATTGATGACTAAGTCTGCTTCTGATAATTTTTGCATGGTAATTGGATTAATGATATTCTAAATTAAGGTTTTAAACAGTGCCAAGGTATTTTATTTCAACACCTGACTGTTTTTCGACTCTTTGTAAAACTTTATTTAATTGGGATTTTCTAACTTCAAATTTAATAGTACACTCATTATCAAACTGTTGATCAAGTACCGTCAGCTGTTCTTCCTTTACCATACGCATCACATCGTTCATGACCAGGTAATCAAACTTAAGCTGATAAATATCATTAACAGTTTTATCAACAATCACTGCTACATTAACTGCTTCAACAGCAGCAGATTTATAAGCGTTAATTAAACCAGGAACGCCTAGCAGGGTACCCCCAAAATAACGTACTACAACAACCAGTATATTAGTCAGGCCAGCTGATAATAAAGCATTTAAAATAGGTCTGCCAGCTGTACCAGAAGGCTCGCCGTCATCATTTACACGGTAAACACTTTTATCAGTTGTAAGGCGGTAAGCATAGCAAAAATGATTGGCCTTTGTATGTTCAGCTCTTAATTTTACCAGGTGCGCTTTAACCTCATTTTCTGAAATCAGCGGGTAGGCAAAAGCAATAAATTTACTCCCTTTATCTTTAAAGGTTCCTTCTGCAGGATGATCTATCGTCTTATAAGTATCATCAAACAGCATATTTTTGCGATAATGTAATTAGTAAAATGGCTACAAGAGCCATGGCTATACCGATA
Organism: Pedobacter sp. UYP1; assembly: GCF_040547305.1. NCBI lineage: Bacteria > Pseudomonadati > Bacteroidota > Sphingobacteriia > Sphingobacteriales > Sphingobacteriaceae > Pedobacter > Pedobacter sp. UYP1. The sequence continues at coordinate 93,386 of NZ_JBEPPL010000001.1, forward strand.
TAATTCAACTTGCTTACTTTCTCTTTGAACAAGACTATGCCAATTATGCTTCCTAAAATGATCACTCCCATATTCATAGCGGCAAATACAGTAGAAGGATTTGATGCCATTGCCCGGTGTGCTTTCATATAAAACAGAATATTTCCGAAATTGAAGCAACCCAGTACGATACCACAAAAGAAATTGATTAATTCGACTTTCTTCTTTCTGACGATAACAACATATCCCAAAATCAGTGCTGCAATTATAAAGGAGATACAAAAGATGATCATTAATGTACTCGTATAAGGAATAGATTTATCTAATGCCAGTTTTTTAAACATCACATCAATGAGTCCAAACCCTATAAAAACTAAAATAGGATAGATATAGGAGCTCGTTTCTGCTTTAACAGTTGACTTACGGGATAATGTAAGTACTATAGCTACAAAGCCTACTATAAGTCCTGCCACCTTTAATCCACCAAAGTTTTCTCCGAAAAGGTATAAGGAGGCCAGGATAGGAATGAATAAAGATAAACGCTGTGCGATATCTGATTTTACAATTCCTATGTTTCTGACCGAAGCGCCAAGGATAAGGAATAAGACAGGTAACAATACACCGATTGCAATAGCAAGGCTTGTAGGGACTGTCACCAACTGAGCTAACTCTGGTCTGAAGAAAATATAACTAAGAATTATGGCTGCCAGATAATTCCACATTACCGCTTGCAGCACATGAATATTGTAGCGTTTTGCCAGCTTGAGCAAGACTGCTACGGTTACGCTGCAGCTGATGCTGAGTAATATGTATATCATTTATTAGTGTAGTTTTTATATATAGTTAACTGATCTTTATCTATTTGTGTAACTGACATAATGTTGCCATTTATCTGCGGAGAATGTATTCCAGTATCCCAGCTCGAAGTAGAATTAAAGACTCTGGCCTCATCCCACAATCCAGAAGAGATAAACTGGTTCAGGATATTTGCGCCACCTTCAATGATAATAGATTGTATATCCATCAAATATAACTGATAGGCGATCTTTTGAGGCAGATAATACTGCATGTCTTCCATTTCAATAAAATGAATATTACCTTCTACAGTAGTTTTTTGCTCATTAAATATAATGGTTTTAGCATCCTGATTATATAACTTACTGTCTGCTGGTATTTCGAGTTTACGGTCAATGGCGATCCTGACAGGGTTTTTTCCCGGCCATTCTCTTGCACTAAGAGCAGGATTATCTGCTATAGCAGTTTGTTTACCGACCAGGATAGCATCTTCCTCAGTTCTCCATTTATGAACCAGTTTTTTTGAAAGCGGACCACTGATCCACTGTTGTACGGAATTCTTAGGTGCAAAATATCCATTCGCTGTTCTGGCCCATTTTAAAATGATGTAGGGACGTTGTTGCGTAATTCTTGTGAAAAAACGACGGTTAACTTCAAAACACTCTTCTTCAAGTACCCCTGAAACTACTTCTATACCCGCATTTTTTAACTTTTCAATTCCTTTACCATCTACATCAGGGAAAGGATCACGGTTACCAATCACTACTTTTTTAAGCTGATGACGAATCAGTAAGTCAGCACATGGAGGAGTTTTTCCAAAATGCGCACAAGGTTCAAGACTTACATAAGCAACTGCATTTTTTAATAACTCAGCCGCCTGTTCGCCGTACCGGTCTGTTACAGAACGGATAGCATTTACTTCAGCATGAGCCTGACCATATTTCTGGTGATAACCTTCACCTATAATCTTTCCTCCGCTGACAATTACACAACCTACTAATGGATTTGGGCTTACCTGACCGTTACCCATTTCTGCTAACTCCAGACAGCGTTTCATGTACAATTCATCGCTCATAAGGACAAAAATAGCTTCAATTTATGAGCTATTGAAATATTTTGACCACAGAGATGCAACATTTATTAATACTTTTGCATTTAATGAATGTTAAGCAATTAGAACAATCCTTTATCAAAGAACTATCCGCATTATATGATGGAGAAGAAGCAAAGCAATTGTTTTGTCTGGCCGCCGGGCAGGTATCTGAATGGAATCGCGCTCAATTGTTGATCCATGCTACGGAATTATTAGATCCTGAACAGTCTTTAGCTTACAACTCTATTTTGGTGGAATTGAAAAAAGGAAGGCCCGTGCAGCATATTCTTGCAGAGGCCTGGTTTTACGGGCTTAAATTTAAAGTCACTGAAGCTGTTCTGATTCCAAGACCAGAAACTGAAGAGCTCATCGCATGGATCCTGGATACTGTAAAAACCCAACCTGTTTCCAGCATCCTGGATATTGGTACTGGAAGCGGATGTATCGCAATCACTTTGAAAAAGAATCTCGAACAAACAGAAGTTAGTGCACTCGATGTTTCAGCTGATGCATTAAAAGTAGCCAGAGAGAATGCAACACTAAATACTACTGCTATCAATTTCATTCATTCAGATATTCTGACCTATAACAGTCCGTCGAAATATGACCTGATTGTAAGTAATCCACCGTACATCACTGAAAACGAAAAGGAAGAAATGCATCAGAACGTCTTAGCTTATGAACCACATCTGGCTTTATTTGTGACCAATGAAAATCCTTTACTATTCTATAAAAGTATTGCAGACTTCGCGCTGATGAATCTGCAGCCAAAAGGAAAACTATTCTTTGAGATCAACGAGTATCTAGGTAAGGAAACAGTAGAGATGCTTTTGTCTAAAGGATTCACTGATATAATCTTAAAGCAAGATATGCAAGGCAAAGACAGGATGATTTCCTGTAATTTATAAGATGATTTCTTGCAATTTATAAGCTACGTTCTGGGGTGAAACTGTGTGATCACACCTTTTAAATAATCTTTATCCAGATGGGTGTAAACCTCTGTGGTAGTAATGTTTGAATGCCCTAACATTTCTTGTACAGCCCTCAAATCTGCACCGCCTTCAATTAAATGGGTTGCAAAAGAATGTCTGAATGTATGCGGACTGATACTCTTTTCTAAGCCTATTGCATTTGCCAGTGCTTTAATCATAGTAAATACAGAGATCCGTGATAACCTTGAACCCATTCTATTCAGGAAAATATAATCCTCATTTCCTTTTTTAATGGCTAAATGTACTCTAACCTGGCTTAGATAAATATCAATGTATTTTAATGCGGTGCCTCCGATAGGGACAATTCTTTCCTTATTTCCTTTACCAATTACCTTAATGTATTCTTGCGTAGGATGCAGATCTGAAATACGAAGGGTAATTAACTCTGTTACCCTTAATCCGCAACCGTAAAGCACTTCTAAAATTGCTTTGTTTCTCATCCCTTCGGGTTTAGAAGCATCTACAGCTTCAATCAAAGCATTAATTTCTATCACATTCAATAGATCAGGAAGTTTTCTGCTTAGTTTGGGAGAATCAAGCTGCTGAGAAGGATCGATCTCAATTAACCCTTCCAACATCAGATAATTGAAAAAAGACTTTAGCCCGGAGATGACCCTGGCCTGTGTATTTGCCAGCATTCCCAACTCACTCAACCATTTAATAAAGTTATGTAATGTACTGTCAGATATGTTCTTAACAGAGAATTCCTCGCCAATAACTTCATAATACTGAAATAATTTGGCAACATCATTCAGGTAAGCGTCAACAGAGTTTTCAGCAAGTCCGCGTTCCAGCTTTAAGTAGGCCTTGAATGAATTATGGTAAGGATAATTAATCACTCGGATTTTTATTTATTAGTTTTTAAGTCTAAGTTTGAAAGGATGAAGATACAGATTATTAACGGACCTAATTTAAATCTGCTGGGCATACGTGAACCAGGAGTATACGGAAACAAAAGTTTCGAGGGATACTTTACAGAATTAAAAGACAAATACAAAAATATAGAACTTGACTATTTCCAGAGCAACGTAGAAGGGGAGCTGATCAACAAATTGCATGAAGTTGGCTTTTCATACGACGGTATCATTTTGAACGGCGGAGGATATACTCATACTTCAGTAGCTATTGCAGACGCAATTTCAGGGATTAATACACCAGTTGTCGAAGTGCATGTTTCTAATATCTATGCCAGAGAAGAATTCCGTCACGTTTCCCTGACTGGGAAAAACTGCAAAGGCGTATTAACTGGCTTCGGATTAGACGGCTATCGTCTGGCTATCGAAAGTCTTTTAGCTGGCTAAATTTTCTGATTCCTTTTATAAAATAACTCCAGACCACACTGGAATGATAGACACCGGTGTGTTTGGAGTAGGTTAATTGCTTCTTAGTCCTTTTAGCGCCTGTCTTTCTGAGGTTAGTTAAGAACTGAAAATGTGCTTTATTCACAGCAAATGCAAATTTAGTTTCCCCCTTAACCAGGAACTGCATCCAGGCAACAAAGTCAATAGTCATTCTGAGTGTTATACTCCACACTGCTTCCATAGCAGGCAGATTTTTCTGCATAACCATCAGGTTATTTCTAAAGTTCAAAAATACCTTATATGGACTGTTTGCAGCTAAAGTACCACCACCAACATGGTAAACTTCAGCATCAGGACAATAGACAATCTGATAGCCAAGGTTCTTTAAACGCCAGCAAAGATCAATCTCTTCCATATGCGCAAAAAGATCAGGGTCTAAACCTCCTGTTTCTTCCCATTGTGCTCTTTTGATGAAAAATGCAGCACCACTTGCCCAAAAAATTTCTTTAGCATCATTGTATTGCCCTAAATCATCCTCAACCTGATCAAAAATTCTTCCTCTGCAAAAAGGGAAGGCGTTAATGTCAAGGAAACCACCTGCAGCACCAGCATATTCAAATTGTGTTTTATTCTTCTGCCACTTAATTTTAGGCTGAGCAGCCGCAATACGGGAATCAGCTTCCATGGCTTTGATGACCGGTTCAATCCAGTTTTCAGGAACCTCTACATCAGAATTCAGTAAAACGTAATAATCAGCGTTTACCTGCTTAAGAATCCGGTTATAACCCTCTGCAAATCCATAATTACGTTCATTTACAATTACCTGGATATCAGGGAAATTAGCCCTTACAAAATCAACAGATCCATCTGTCGATGCGTTATCACCTACAACTAACTGAAGATTCGAATACCTGGTTTTAATTACTCCGGGTAAAAAATCAGATAATAATTGTTTTCCATTCCAATTGAGGATCACAACAGCTACACTCGGCTCTGACATTAGCTTAATTTCTCGTTTACGTTCATAAAAAAATGGAGATCAAATAGGAAAAAAGCCTTTTTTATCATTATTTTGCCTGATTGAAAATGCAAACATAAATTAACCAATGCACAATCCAGCTATATTTCCTCTTTTTTATCTTCCTCCTGTAAGTTATTTCTCTGCTTTAAACGCTCATAATTACGAATTCATTTTAGAAAAGGAAGAACATTTTCCTAAACAAACTTACCGCAACAGGACCAGGATTTATTCGCCAAATGGGGCTTTAGACCTGTTTTTGCCAGTAATTAAAGGTTCAAAATACCATACAAAGGTAAAAGATGTAAAAATAAGTTATGATTTTAAATGGCAGCGTCTGCACTGGTTAAGCCTGGAAAGCTGTTACCGTAATTCGGCCTATTTTGAGTATTATGAAGATGAACTTGCCGTTTTTTATCATAAGAAATTCGAGTTCCTGTTTGACTATAATCTGGAAATATTGCAATGGATCTTCAAACAACTTAAAAAACCTGCTGAATTTAATTTCACCACAGAATATGTTAAAGAAATAGCTCCTGAAAACGATTATAGGCTCAAGCTTCATTTCAAAGAGCCTGAATTGATTATTCCTGCAAAACCTTATTTTCAGGTATTCGGGGATAGAATGGGATTTATGCCAAACATGAGCATCGTTGATTTGTTATTCAATCAGGGTCCTCAGACCAAAAACTATCTCTAAGGTATGGGTATTGATAAAAAAGGTAAATCACGTAAAAAGAAACAACGCTTAAAAATACCTCTGGCGGGTTCCAGTCCAGGGGTAGTATATATAGATGAAAACTCATTAAAACCAGTAATCACACTCCATAAGATCAGTGAGTCTGCTTACGAAACCAAAGAGCTTCCTAATATCAATCATATTGCCCAGCTGCTGGCAGATAAGAATTTCACTTTTTGGATTGAAATAAAAGGATTTGGATCTCCGGAGTTGTTTGAGACCTTATACAGTGAACTTCATGTGAACCGGTTGATTCTTGAAGATATTACAAGATCTTATCAAAGACCAAAAATTGAAGAATACGATAACTATGTGTTTGCAGTCAGCAGAATGTTGTTGCTTGATGAAGACAAAAACCTGGAAAACGAACAATTATCCTTTATCCTGACCGATAACGCGCTGATTACCCTGCAAGAAAACTACTCTGACTGTTTTAGTCCGGTTATTCAAAGACTAAAAGCAGGCAAAGGAAATATACGGATTGCGGGCAGCAGTTATATCATGTATGCCCTCATGGATATTGTTGTAGATAAATATTTTGAAATCCTTGGTTTCTGGAGTGAAGAGCTTGATACAATAGAAGACCGCCTGTTTGACAAACCCGATAAGAGTTTTATGTTCGATGTTCAGCTGATCAAAAGAAACCTGATTAATATCCGCCGGGTCGCATGGCCAGAAAGAGATAAGCTAAATGATATGCTCCGTAGTGATAGTCACCTGATCACTGATCAGACCAAGCTCTATATTCGTGATGCTTATGATCATTGTATACAGATTATTGATATAGTGGAATCCCTGAAGGAGATTTCAGCAAGTAATATTGATATGTATCTATCAATTATCAGTAACCGGATGAACGAAATCATGAAGGTGCTTACTATCATTTCTTCTATATTTATACCCCTTACTTTTATTGCCGGAGTTTATGGAATGAACTTTGCCAAAGAAGATCCTGTGACCCATAAATTCATGCCTTACAATATGCCAGAGCTCTATGCTTCGCATGGATATTTATATACCATGTTGATTATGGTTGTTATTGCAGTCCTCCAAGTCATCTATTTTTGGCGAAAAGGGTGGTTTAAGTAAATGTCAGCGGTCATAAAAGAGAAAATATAATTACCTTAGCGTGGCATGCAATCCTATGAACTAGACAAATCTGATGTAACCAGAATAAAATCCGCCCTGAATGGCAGCGATAATCAATTAGCTGTAATTCTGGATGAATACCATGCGTCCGAAATTGCCATCTTATTTGAAAGTCTGACACAAGAGGACAGACAGCGTATTATCAACCTTCTTCCCGTTGAAACTGCATCAGAGATTTTTGCAGAAATGCACGAGGAAGCGCACCCTGAAGAGTTACTTTTCCAGCTCCATCCTGATAAACGTACCGAGATTGTAGAAGAACTCGATTATGACGATGCGACAGATATTATCTCGCAACTCGAAGAACATGAGCAAAAAGAGATTCTGGAAGATCTGAGCGAGGATGATGCCTCTCATATCAGGAACCTGCTGAGTTACGACGAGGATACGGCAGGAGGGCTGATGAATACGGAGTTTATCCGGATTCAGCTTCATCTGAAGAAAAAAGATGCCATTGACGAAATCATCAGACAGAGCGAAGAAATTGAAGAATTCTATACCATTTTTGTGGTAGACGAGCACAACGTATTCCAGGGAATTGTCTCCTTAAAAGATATTATCAAAGCCAAAGGAAATGTAGAAATCACTTCATTAGTTAAAGCTGATGTGGCCTGGGTAAGTCCGGATACCGATCAGGAAGAAGTAGCAAGGCTGATCTCCCAATATAATATTACCAGTATTCCTGTTCTGGACAACCAGATGAAACTATTGGGAAGAGTAACTTTCGATGACGTTATTGACGTTTTGGAAGATGAGAATACAGAAGACATCCTGAAAATATCCGGAGTATCAGAAGATGAAGAATTAAGTGGGAACTGGGTAGAAGCTGTAAAATCAAGATTACCCTGGTTAATTATTAATTTAGGGACTGCTTTCCTTGCCTCGGCAGTGGTCAGGCATTTCGAACCAACTATTGCTAAAATCGCAGTGCTGTCTGCCTACATGACAATTATTGCCGGAATGGGAGGCAATGCAGCCACTCAGGCATTGGCGGTAACCGTAAGAAGGATTTCTTTATATGACCTGACTGATAATCAAGCTTACCGGACTGTCTTGAAAGAATTTACCGTTGGTCTGATCAATGGCGCGGTAACCGGATTAATCGTTTTCATCTTTGCCCTTGTATTTGATGCAAACCCACTATTAGGGCTTGTTATTTTTCTGGCGATGACAGGAAACCTGGTTATTGCAGGGGTAACAGGAGCGGGGATACCCTTGATGCTGAAAAGAGTAGGTATCGATCCTGCAATCGCTTCTTCAATTATTATTACCACATTTACCGACGTATTTGGATTCTTACTTTTACTCGGTATGGCCAGTAAATTATTGCTTTAAAGCAAAGCAACTTTTAACTGAGTAAGCTGCTTTGCTTTAAAGTAGCTTACTCAGTTAAAGTAGACGCAGATTCCTCATAAATACCCAAGATTGTATTCGCCTCGTCTATAAAGCGTTCGATCTTTTTAGTATTCCTGAAATTAATCAGAATCAGTTGCCTGGTTTTTCCCTGTGCAGGAAGATCAAGAACCGCTTTTACTTCTGTCCCGGTATAGATAAAATTCATAGACTTACGAACAATTAAGAACTGGATAAAATCATCAAATGAATAGATTTTCCGGATAGCACCGCCAAGAGTCGAATAGATAATCTGGCGGTTATGTTTATCAAAACTTACAGAAGTGAAAAATGCATTCACGAAGACCACACCCAATACTACAGGAAGATAAGTAACCATCCATCTTTTATAACTTTCCCTGTCATTCATAAAATCCGGATGAGCCAGGATAAAGAAAGTCAATGCAATTAATAAAATCCCCAGAATAAGGCCACCTGTTTTATTGAAAAGTATCTTATAAATACCATTTTCTTCCTTAAAAAACTGGAAATCAAAGACAGGCGATTTAACATGCAGCGGACGGTTTGAAAATACGAGTTCGTTAATCCTGGGTAAAACTTCTTCCTCATAAGCGATCAGATTTTTGTTCGTTAATTTAGAATAACCACAAGAGATAAGAATTCCTTTTCCATGTCTGTTTTCCTTGGAGAATACTTTATAACTTATAGCACCCATGGTATCATAAGGAGTGATGGTTGCAATCTGATCAAAAGGAATAGTATTGATTGTTATTCCAAAGAACTTCGTATATAACTGCCTGCTATTGCCGTCAAAAACAGCTTTACGCTCCCCAGAGCCATATAAGAAAATAGCCAGCAATAAAATCAGCCCCTCAAATATAAGCAACGTAGAAACGCTGGTTAACGTTTTAGTGAGGTAAAGCGCAATATTAAGCGTCGTAAATGCGATCAGGTAAATTATACTGATCCTGCGCGCCATTCTGGCCGGGTAAATAGTTAAAGTATCAGCTTCGTCAATCCAGTAGGTTTTCGCCATTTTGTTTATATTCTAATTTAGATGCAGGACTTACAAATGTAAGTAACCTGGTAATATTTTTTACCGTCTTCATAACGGGTAGTTCCACTGGGGATTATTTTTTCTCCGCGTAGAAAGGTCTTTTGATCAAAGTTGACCAGTTTTTGATACTTTATTTTTGTTGGCACTAAATAACTGATAGTTTCTGCAGCCATTGCCGGAGTGTAATGGATAAACAAATACTCCTGCGCAGTTTTATTATGGTACAAATAAAGAAAGCCACCTGCTTTTTTCGGCCCTCCATATACCTTTTTGAAACCATTTTTCGTTAAAATCTGCGGATGTGAAACAGCAGCATCTTTCCAAAATGAGAATACACCAGTATCCTGAAATGTTTGTGCCACACTATGCGTGGTCAGCAGTGAAAACGATAACGCAATAAGTAATAAATATCTTTTCATTCCATGATTTAATTTAACTCATAAAAAAGCCGCTGCCTTTAATAAAGCAGCGGCTCTATATTTATTTAAGCGCTATATAGCGGTAACTCTTGTTTCAATATTACCCCTTGTAGCTTTTGAATAAGGACAAGCCTTATGCGCTTTGTCAGCCAGTTTCTGAGTTTCCTCATGGCTAAGCCCCGGAATATGAACATCCAGTTCTGCAGACAATACATAAGCATTTCCATCCTGATTAAACGAAACCTGTACATTCACAGTAGCTTCACCCACTTCTACACCTTCATTTTTAGCCACTGCATGTAATGCACCCAGATAACATGGGCCCCATGCCGCAGCGAATAATTGTTCAGGATTTGTTGCTCCTCCCTGACCACCCATTTCTTTAGGTGTTCTTACTTCAAATTCTATTGTTCCATCACTTGATTTTATATGGCCGTCACGGCCTCCTTTAGCTAGTACTGCAGCTGTATATAACTTTTCCATGTTTTCTTGTTTATGCTATTACAACAAAAATTCATCCCTTAAGTTTTATATTTTAATCCTTTCAGTTAATTTAAAAATATCATAAGCTACCTTCTGGATCATCTCATACTGCTCAATAACCATCATTTCATTAGGGTCAGTTACCTTACTTTCATCCTGTATACTTTTGATTAAGGGCACGTTACTTAGCTCCCCGTCATTTTTAATCAGGTACTCTGCAGAAAGATTCAACAGGTAAAGCGTGTTGTTTACCGTCGGCTTTAATTCCTCAGGATGAGACAACGTAAAAGCATGTTCTTTAAAATAAAGCGAAAGTGTAGCTGTATATGAAGACAGCAAATGATTCAGCGCTGTAAACTGATGCATCTCGGGCATTAACCGCTGTTTACTCTTAGGCTCAGAAAACATCTTTTGAAAAATAGAAGATAGATTCGCAGACGTTACATAAACCTCCTTACGTGACAGTCTGTAGTTGGTCAGGTTGTGTTCTGTCTCTGTATATAAAAGCGTGACCTCATGGAAATAGGCCATATTTGCTCTTAAAGTACTCAGCATCGCCTCTTTTAAATTCTTATTCTCCCAGTTAGGGAATAAAGTATAACTACCTAATAAAGCGATTGCTGAACCAATTAAAGTGTCAAAAATTCTTTCCCTGGCTACAGACAAACTACCCATCCCTAAAAAGTCGAACAAGACCAGTATATAAGGTGTCATAAACAACACACTCACAATATAGTTCTTACGTTGAAAACTATAGGTCCCGATCATGCAAAATAGCAGGATAAAAAACAGCGTATGTTTATCATGAATATAAACCAGGATCCCCATCCCGATAAGCGCCCCCACAACAGTTCCGATTAAACGTTCGTAATTGCGCTGCTTGGTTAAACTAAAAGCCGGTTTGGAAATAACCAGTACAGTCAGCAAAATCCAGTAACTATGGGAAGAATCCAGCATTTTGGCAACCAGGTAACCAATCAGCATCGCAATTGATACACGCATTGCATGTCTGAAAGTAGAGGAGCTAAAAGTAAGGTTATCAAAAAACAGTTTGGCATCAAATTTCTGTCTCGTAATAAAACGTTCTGTATCTACCGCACTACTATTCTTTAAATTCTTCTTTTCTTTCTTATTGAAGTATCCATTTATAGTTTTAACCCTTGCAGCTATATTTTCAATATTTACTTCTATATTTTTCAGCGCAATGAGCCCCAATGTATTATACTTGCTATCTGCATTGTCTTTCTCAAGCACGTTAATCTCGTCTTTCAAGCGTTTAACATCCTCTGTTAAAACCGCAGGTGGGCGGGGAGTGCCACCGGTTTTAAGTGCGAATGCAATTTCATCAAGCTCCCAGGCAATCCGGTTGATAATCCGTTCGTAGCGGGAAAGTATCCCGGCCTTATCAAATTGATCGTGAAGCTGTTTATAATTGTAATAAGTTGACATGACTTGCTCATACAGATCCACCATATCTACAAAAACCAATAGTAAGAAACGGCCTTCTGGTGTCGATTCTCTTACAATCTCACGGGTCTTGAACAGCACCTCTCTAACCGCATCCTGCTTTTCATGAACAGCCACCTGAAGTTGGATCAGCTCCGCATAATTATCATCATAATTTGTGCTTTCATGATAAAACTTCGCTTTCGCCCTTAAAAACTCACTCACCTCATGAATAGAATCGCTTAGGGTTTGCTGCACCAGCCGATAAGGTCTGAGCCTGTAAAAGAAATAACTTAAAACCGTATACCACAAACTACCAGAGAAAACCAGCGCAGAATAGATCAGCACATCTTTCCATGGTCTTACATCGTCGATACTCAAGACCATGATCAGTAAAGATGCCGTACCCACTAAAGCAGCCCTTGTTCCATAAAGGAAAAACATGGAGAACAGAAAACTACAAGCCACCAGCAGCACTGCAATAAAATACTGGTTCTTATTCGTTAAACCAACAATCACTGATAACACAGTAATCAGTACCGTAGTCACCAGCATTGCATTTCTGCGATGAACAATTGGCCCCGGTGTGTCAACCACGCTTACACACAGCGCACCCAAAGATAAAGTCATCCCATATTTAAGCAGACCAAACTGAGCCAAAATCAAAGAGGGCAGAAGCACCCCGAAGGTGATCCGCAGCCCGTCTGCGAAATAGGTGCTCAGTAAAAAATCATGTATACTTCTGATGGGACGGTTAAACATTTCTGGAGGTTAATATTTGAATTGAGCAATAATCTGACCGAAACAACCTGATTTAGTAAATGGAAATCAGGAATGATGCTTTTTAAGTGCCGCAGAGCAAATAAACAGGCCGATAAGTGTTAGAAAAGCAGCCATTAAAAATGGTGCGCCAGGAAAATAAATTGCATGTTTTGGATCGGTGAAATAGTAAAAAAGATTGTTCATAATTAACGGGCCGAAGATTGCCGCAACACTCATCAGACTAGCCGTAAACCCCTGTATCTCACCTTGTGCATTTGCCTCGACATTATTGGAAATGATCCCCTGCATCGCCGGGCCATAGATACCCGCCAGTCCGTAAGGCAGCATGAAAGCGAACATCATCCAGCCTTTTGTCGCAAAGGCAAAAAGGACAAATCCGATCATATATAAAAACAACCCATAAAAAACAGCCTTTTCCTGTCCGATCTTAGGAATAATTATCCGGATCAGTCCTCCCTGTACTATGCCAACTACAATTCCGACAAACCCTAAAGAATATCCCACCCAAGTCTCATTCCAATGAAACTTTTCCATCGTATAATAAGTCCAGGTAGATTGAACAGCATGTGCTGCCAGGTATAAAAGAAATAACGCAGCCAAAAGACCTATTAATTTAGGAAATTGTACGACCCGTAATAAAGACCCGACAGGATTTGCTCTTTTCCAGTCAAAACTTCGTCTGTTTTCTTTGGCTAATGATTCTGGTAAAATGAAATAACCATAAAGCCAGTTAACTAATGCCAGTACAGCTGAGATAATAAAGGGGATCCTAAGTCCAAATTGACTGAATATACCACCAATAACGGGCCCTACAATAAAACCAATACCAAAGGCAGCCCCAATCATTCCGAAGTTTTGTGCTCTTTTTTCTGGCGTACTCACATCAGCAATATAGGCCATGGCTGTAGTGAAGCTCGCTCCGGTAACTCCGGCCAATGCTCTGCCCACAAACAACCAGCCGATAGTGGGTGCAAAAGCCAGGAAAATATAATCAATTCCCAGGCCGAATAAAGAAGCTAAAAGTATAGGTCTGCGGCCAAATTTATCACTTAATCCACCTAAAACAGGAGCGCTGATAAACTGCATAACAGAATATGAAATAGTCAGATAACCGCCGTAAAGTGCAGCAACGCTTAGTCCGCCACCAGTAAGTTCTTCTATTAATTTTGGTAAAACAGGGATGATAATTCCAAATCCCGTAAAGTCAATCAGTAAAGTGATAAAAATAAATCCAATTGCAGATTTTTTTGGAGAGGCCATATGATAAATTAAACTGTAAAATTAGATTAATTTCTTTAATTGCTGCCAATTGCATATTGAATACCGCCTAACAAATGTTTCAGGTAATTCTGATCCGCATAAGACTCCTCAGTATGACCTAATTCCGTATACCATGATCTTCCTCCATCATAATCATGGTACCATGCCATTGGATGTATATCTCCATTGATGCCACCTGTATAAGACTTTTCATCAATCGTAATTAACACCTTAATATCTTTGTTTACCTCTTTAAAATTGTACCATTCATCTTTCCTGGTCCAGACTGCCGGCAAATGTTTGGTAGAAATGTGTGAACGGTCTGTAACATGCAATACAGCTTGCTGCTGCGCAGGATGACTCACAAAATAAGCACCGACCAATTTACCATACCAAGGCCATCCATATTCCGTATCCGTAGCCGCATGCACTCCCGCAAAGCCACCGCCAGCTTGTATATATTTTTCGAAACTTGTTTGCTGCACATCGTTCAATACATCACCTGTGGTCTGGAAGAAAACTACTGCAGCATATTTTTTAAGGGAATCCGGATTGAAATAACTGGCATTCTCTGTGGTATCTACATCAAAACTATTTTCCTTACCCAATTTCATAATCGCGGTTTTTCCAGTAGCAATAGCGCTATGTCTGAATCCTGCTGTTTTAGAAAATACGAGAATCCGCGGTTTAGCAGCTTGTCCATAAGCGGTAACGACTAAAAACGGCAATAAAATGAAGCTCATTAAAAGGGTTAGATTTTTCATAATTGAAAGATACTTATAAATGGTAATATCTTAAGAAATGTTTTTGCTTTAACGGTTTAAATACTCCATATATCCAATCCAGACAATTTATCATTGGATTTTCATGCTATGAAGAAAACCGTTATCCAGGCAATTATTGGGACGATGTGTTATCCACGAAACGGCAAAGGTCGTGCTTATGATTACGCCAGATGGGAGCCAGTTACTGGTGAAAAAGGAGGCGTTCTTTCTTATGCGATAGACAGGGATGCTCCATTAACGTCTTCACCTGATAACAATATTGTGAAGCCAGATTTTAAAGTGATCAAAGATCTGGTTAAATTCATGGATCCGTAAAAACCATAAAAGGCTGTATTATTGTATACAGCCTTTTTAATATAAAGTAATTATTAACCTTTGCGAAGGTGCCACGACTTGGTTTTCGTAAATGCCCTGAGACCCTGATGAGACAAGGTAGCGCCAATTCCTGAATGTTTTCTTCCACTCCATGGAAGCCCTGCACTTACCCGGTCACAGCAGTTCCAGTAACCAGTTCCAGTATCAATCTGAGAAAGAATTTCCTTAGCCCGATCTATGCTATCTGTATAAACGGACGCCGTTAAGCCGTATGCAGAGTCTTTCATCAATCTTAGCGCCTCTGCGTCATCCTTTACCTTCATGATGCCTATAATCGGCCCAAAACTCTCTTCCTGCATAACTTTCATCTCATTAGACACACAGGTTAAAACAGTAGGTTCAAAATTATACCCTTTGCCAACAGTTCTTTTTCCACCATTTAACAAGACTGCACCTTTAGCTAAAGCATCTTCAATCTGTCCTTCCAATACCTCACGCTGTTCCTTACGTGTTAGCGCACCAATATAAATACCTTCTTCAGTTGGCAGACCTATCTTCCATGATTTGACCTCTTTAACAAAATAAGAAATATAACTATCATACACTTTCTCATGTACATATATCCTTTCCACAGCGCAGCAGCTCTGCCCATTGTTATAAAATGCGCCATCCGCTGTTCCGGCAGCCACGGCTTCAATATCCTTCACGTCATCAGCCACGTACAAAGGGTCTTTACCACCTAATTCGAGCTGACAAGGAACCATTCTGGCTGCTACCCGTTGGTAAATATGCTGACCTGTGCGATAGGAACCCGTAAAATAATAACCATCAAAATCCATATCAAGCAAAAGCTCGCCGGTTTCCCTGGCGCCTAAAGCTACTTGAAAAACGCCATCTGGTACGCCTGCCTTTTTAAGCAGCTTTTCAATCTCCAATCCAGTCAGTGATGCATATTCAGAAGGTTTATAAAGCACAGCATTTCCGGCCAGCAATGCAGGTATAAAAACGTTGACACCAACCAGATAGGGGTAGTTCCAGGCAGAGATATTACAGATTACCCCAAGCGGATCGTAAGAGATGACTTCCTTTAGGTCAGGAGAATTAATGATCTGTTCATCAGAAAGATATTCAGTAGCATGAGTATACATCCACTGAATTCTGGACCTGGCGCCATTAAGCTCATTGCGGGATTGCTGCAAAGGTTTTCCAACTTCTGAAGTCAGCACTCCGGCAAGTCTTTCTTTCTCAACTTCCAGTAAATCATAGAATTGCTGAATCACATTGATCCGTTCAGCTAAGCCAGCTTTAGCCCATTCCCGCTGTGCATTTTTCAATATTTCCAGTTTTGCACGCAACGAATACTCGGTATCTTCCTGGAGTGTTGCAATTATCTCTTCTGTAGCAGGATTTATTACGTTCATTTTTTCATTTTTTTACCTCGTCAATAAACTGCTCTTTAAGTTTTTGAGAAAGTGGATTTACTTCCTTTTCTTTCATTCTTTCTGGATGCCACTGCACCGCGAGCATAAAGGATTTGTTTGTTTTGTCTTTAAATTCCAGGCCTTCGATCAATTGATCCGGGCTGTCAGCATAAGAATTTGCTATTAAATTATTGCTTAATATATATTCAGTAACGCCTTGATGATGTGCACTGTTAACAATTCCATTTTTTGCTCCAATTATAGCGTATAACATAGAGTTATGACCTATATTGACTTGATGGGTCTTATCTTCGGCCACTTTTTTATGAATCAGATTTGCTGATCCGATGTCTTCCAGAACTTTCCCGCCTTCCAGAATATTGATATACTGCATTCCTCTGCAAATCCCCAAAACAGGTATTTTGAAAGCCTGCGAGTATTCATAAATCAGCTTCTCAAATTCATCTCTTTGCGGCAGGAAAAAGTCAGGTTGTCCGGGATAATCCGGAGCTCCACCATAATAACAAGGTGCTACATCAATCCCTCCGGTTAACAGAAAACCTGCACATAATTCAATATCCTTTACATTGTTTTTTTCGAAAGATAATTCAATCAGCTCCAGGTCATCCCCCAGATCAGCAGCCGTAAACCAATTCCAGTAATTTTGAAAATTAGTCTCTGTATAACTTATTCCAATCTTCTTTTTCATTAAAGCGCCTTTAAATACAACTGCTTAAAATCTTCCCGGCTTACCGGTTTTGGATTATTAGGGTGTGCAAAATCGGCCAGTGCCAGATCGGCGAGTGTTTCAATATGCTCAGGCTTTACCCCAATTTCGCTTAACCGCTGAGGAATATGCACCTTTGAATTCAGTTCTGTTAAATAGCGCACTACCGCTGCACCCGTTTCTTCTTTCAACTCCAGGGTTCTCGCAATACGCCTGAAACGGTCTTCAAAACCAACGATATTAAACTCCATACCATAAGGCAGGTTAACCGCATTTGCTAACCCATGATGCGTGTCGAGCAAAGAAGAAAGCGGATGCGCCAGAGAATGGACTACACCTAAACCTTTTTGAAAAGCAATCGCACCCATCATAGAAGCCATCAGCATTTTACTTCTGCTTTCTAAATCCGGATGATTGGTAGCTCTTTCAATCGAATCTTTGATCAGATATATGCCTTCCAGCGCAATCCCATCACATAAAGGATGTGGATTCTTGGCTAAAAAGGCTTCCAGGTTATGTGTAAGCGCATCCATGCCTGTTGCCGCTGTAATAAACGGAGGCAAATCCATAGTCAATACCGGATCAGCAAAAACGACCTTCGCCATCAGCTTGGGAGAGAACAGAATCTTCTTCTGATGGGTCACATCATCTGCAATAATTGCACTCCGCCCAACCTCACTTCCGGTACCGGCAGTAGTTGGAACAGCAATAAAATGAGGTACGTCATTCGTTACATAAACATCACCACCAATTAAATCATCGTATTTGAACAGGTCTTCCCGGTGATTCACCCTTAAAACAATAGAGCGGGCCACATCTAAAGCTGCACCTCCGCCAATTCCAATAATACTATCCCGTGAGGTATCGTCCCAAACCTCAGTTCCTTTATAAACATCACTCTTTACAGGATTCTTATGAATTTCACTAAACACCTCAACAGCGAGCTGATTAGCCTGTAAATCACTCACAATAGCCTTAAAAAAAGGTAAGTTGGCAATAGTTGGATCTGTCACAATCATTGGGCGCTTTAACCCATTTTGCTGTAAATAGGCAGGTAATTCTTTAATTGCACCTGCACCAAAGCGAATGATCGTAGGAAAGTTATACTGATAAACTTTATCAAATGTCATAGCTGTAATTGTTAAATAATTTCAAAGTATCTTTTGAGCTCCCAGTCGGTCACTACTTTTGCATATTGTTTCCATTCCCATTCTCTGGTTAAAGTAAAATGCTCCACAAAATCAGCTCCGAATAACTCTTTCGCAACTACCGAATGCTTCATTAACTGTGTGGCTTCATGAAGATTACGCGGCAGAACTCCATAGGAGAGTTCCTCGTAACCATTGCCTTGAGTAGCTGGCTGTGTTAATTTCAGCTGATGTTTAATGCCATATAATCCGGCAGCCAGACAAGCCGATAGCGCCAGGTAAGGATTCGTATCTGATCCAACAACCCTTGTTTCCAGTCTTGTAGCTTTTTTGCTTCCCGGTAAAGCCCTTAACGCAACTGTTCTGTTATCAATCCCCCAGGTTAGCGTAGTTGGAGCCCAGGCGCCCTCCACAAGTCTTTTATAACTATTCACGGTAGGCGCAATCATTGGGAGCAGGTGTGGCAGACAATAAAGCTGTCCAGCGATATAACTTTTCATTAACTCACTCATTTTATCAGGATCAGTTTCCTCATAAAACAAGTTTTTCTTTGAATCCTTATCCCATAAGCTTTGATGCACATGACCACTGCACCCGGGCAGATTTTCACTGAACTTGGCCATAAAAGTGGCCATAATTCCATGTCGGTAAGCAATCTCTTTCACTGCCGTTTTAAACAGCACGGCCTGATCTGCTGCCTGCAAAATTGGTGCGTACCTGATCGCTGCCTCGTAAACTCCGGGGCCGGTTTCTGTATGTAAACCTTCAATCGGAATCCCAAATTTACATAGCAAATCAAACAAGTCAGTCATGTAATCATTTTTCAGAGAACTTCGCAAAATAGAATAGCCAAACATACCAGGAGTTAAAGGTGTAAGCTGATGGAAACCTTTCTGAGCTGCACTTTCAGGTGTTTCGGAAAAATTGAACCACTCAAATTCTTGCGAGAAATAAGGACGAAAACCCTGTTGTTCAGTTTCAGCAAGTACTTTACGCAGCAATTGCCGCGGACAGGTATAAGCAGGCACATCACTTTCATTGACAAAGTCTCCGAGAATAAATGGCACTTCATCTTCCCATGGAATTTTACGGAACGTGCTTAAATCAAGTTTGACCAATGCATCAGGATAGCCCGTATGCCAGCCCGTAAACTTTATATTATCATAAGCCACATCGCCCATATCCCAGCCAAAGGTGACATCACAGAACCCAATCCGGCCCTCCACAATGGAGGCAAATTTTTCAGCAGCAATATACTTGCCTCTTAAAACGCCGTCTATATCAGCAACAGCTACTTTTACTTTTCCTGAAGGATGTTGTTTTACATACGCTAATATTTCTTGAACTGTCATGATGCAGAGGATTTAAACGTTCGGTATAACAAAAAGGTAATAGCCAATATGGAAAAATAAATCAGCCCTAACTTGAAATTAAAGAGCAGCATCGCCACGATGGAGATCACTGCAATAACCAGAGAGATTATCGGAAACAAAGGGTAAAAAGGCACACGAAAAGGACGATCCAGATCAGGCTCATTCTTTCTTAAAAGCAGGATGGAAATCATTGCTATACTATATAAAGTCAAAGCACCAAAAACAGAAATCACGATGATCTCTGAGGTTTTGCCCGATAACAGTGCGAAAATTCCGATCACCATATTTCCAAATAAAGCATTTGCAGGAGTCTGAAAACGCGGAGAGATCCTGCCTAAAAAAGAAGGGATATTATGTACGCGGCCCATTTCATAAGTAGAGCGTCCGGCAGCAAGGATTAATCCGTGAAATGAAGCCACAAGACCAAATAAGCCTACTGTAATTAATAAATGATACATCAGGTGGTTGCTTCCTGTTATTTTAGCCAGTGCCAGTGGAAGAGGGGAATCTGATGTTTCACCACTTACCCCATTTTTATAGACAATTGCTTCCCATCCAGCAATGCCTGTAGCTGCAATAAACACCAGCACACATAGTACGACCAAAGTAAGTATTGCCCACCCAAAGCCCTTACTAATATCTCTTTGAGGATTTCTGGTTTCTTCTGCTACATTGGCCAGCCCCTCAATTCCAAGAAAGAACCAAATTGCAAAAGGAATGGCTGCAAAAACGCCACCCCAGCCATTGGGGAAAGAATTGTGTGTCAAATTAGCTACTTCCAGTTTTGGCAACGCCAAACCCGAAAACAATAACAATTCACCAACTGCTAATACTGTCACAATCACTTCGAACGAAGCAGCCGCCTTGATCCCATATATATTTAGCCCTGTAAATATAAAGTAGATCACAATTGCACTTGTTAAAATAGGAACCTGAGGAAAAAAGGCATTAAAATAAGCACCAATAGCGAAAGCAATAGCAGGAGGGGCAAGTATAAACTCGACGATTTGCGCTATCCCGGCAATAAAGCCGATATTTTTACCCATTGCTCTGCTGGCATAATCAAATACGCCACCAGCTTTGGGTATTGCACAAGCAAGCTCTGTATAACTGAAGGTAAAAGTAACATACATAATTGCTACTCCAATAGTGGCAATAGCCATTCCGCCTGTGCCACCTTTTTCAAGACCTAAATTCCAGCCGAAATACATGCCTGAAATTACATAACCGACACCAAGCCCCCAAAGCATAAATGGAGTTAGTGTTTTTCTTAAACCCTTATTGTCTGTCATTTACGCCTCAATTACTCGATTACTAAATATAGGATAATTATTTAAAAATGTAGCTGATGATCAAGTTTTCATGGGGTTTCTTTAAAGGAAAACTAAATATTGAATTTTTTTATAAAAGCCCGGCTGTAAGTCTGTTGAGCAGGCTGAAAAAGACCAAAAGAAGAGTTGTTTTTTAGCTGATAAGAGTCGGTCAACTGAATTTTCTTAGCCAGGATATTTCAAAAAAAACATAAAGTGTTAAAAATACACAATAATGCTTATCGAAAAACTGCTTCTCTTATCTGCAAACGCATATAATACGACTTTTAAGCATTGTTTTATCGTATTAGCAAGATTTTCGTTCACCACGTGAATAGGTATGTTTCGTCAAATAAATTATGATCTTAAATTATAATTACGAAAGTTTATGCACTAATTATTTAAAAGAGTTGAACTAATATAAAACCAGAACACAGTTATGTAATATTATTTTCATGGTCGAGATTGTTAAATGCTTTATTTTTTCTTATAAGGATTAAAGTTATCCTAATGTTAAATTAATGATTTCATAAATCCTGTAAAAACACCATAATCGCAACTTAAAAAAACCAAATACAATCAAACAATGGCAGACAACATTAAATTCATTAAGGGTGAAGGTATTCGCCTTTACACCCCAGAAAACGAAGAGTACATTGATGCTGTTTCCGGGACTTTTAATCTCTCTCTGGGATATAGTCATCCGGAATTAGTAGATGCCTTAAAAAAACAAGTAGAAGACTTGATCCACGTATCTTCCTCTTTTACAGGTGAATTGGCACAAGAAGTACTTGACAGCATTCTTGATGAAGCTCCTGAGCACATTACTGATGGCTGGATGCGTGACATCATCGGCTCTACTGCAAATGAGGGAGCAGTAAAAATTGCGAATAAATTCAATGGTAAGAGCGAGGTATTGAGCGTATCTCTTTCACACCATGGGCAAACACTTTTTACCACTAATATCTCCGGAAATGCTTTCAGGAGAAAATCTTTTGCCAACACGATAACAACCAATAATGCTGTGATCCCGGCTCCATATTGTTACCGCTGTCCTTTTTCAGCTAAAGGGCCGGATTGCGGATATCTTTGTGCAGAAGCGATTCATGATTATGCACAGTACGGAAGCTCTGGAGGTGTGTCGTGCATGATCATAGAGCCAATTTTAGGAAATGGCGGAAATATCATCCCACCAGATGGCTATTTCAAAAAAGTAAGAGAAATATGCGATGAACTGGACATCAGTCTGATTGCCGACGAGGTACAAACAGGGATTGGAAGAACTGGTCATATGTTTGCCAGCGAACATTATGATATTAAACCTGATATTATTACGCTCGCTAAAGGTTTAGGCGGTATCGGTATCCCGGCAGCAGCCATCCTTTATAAAAAAGAATACGCCGTATTGGAAAAATTTGAACATTCTTATACTTCGGGAGGGAACTTACTTTCGCTGACTGCTTCACAAAAAACAATGGAAGTAGTTTCCAGACCAGGTTTCCTGGAGAATGTCCAGGTATCAGGAAAAATATTAGGTGATTTCTTATACAAATTAAAAGAAAACTATCCTGTAATTGGCGATGTACGCGGTATCGGCTACATGTGGGGACTTGAAATCGTAGATAAAGATGGCGCACCAGACGTTGATCTTGCTAATAAAATCGTTGATGTAGCACTTTCAGACCACAAAATGATCCTTAGAGGATCACGTTACGGATTTGGAAATGTGGTTAAAGTCCGCCCTGCATTAACCGCGACACAAGATGATATTGAAGAAATTTATTTCCGCTTAAACAAAATATTCAGTCAACTATAAAATGAAAGCAATCGTATATAATGGAGCCTGGGATATCCAGCTCAAAGAAAGAGAAGAACCTGTAATCACAGCTGCAGATGAAGTCATTGTCGAAATTAAAGCCACTGGTATTTGCGGAACAGACCTGAGCATAATTTCTGGTGAATACAATGCAAGCCCAAGGGTAATTATCGGTCATGAATCTGCAGGAATTATTGTAGCCAAAGGTGATGGTGTAGAAACCTGCAGTGTAGGCCAGCGTGTCATTATTGATCCGACTTTTTATTGTGGCTATTGTGAAAACTGCCGTAAAGGACTTCGCAATCACTGCTTACTGAAATCAAGTACAGAAGCGGGCGTTTCTATAGATGGTACTTTTACTAAATACTTTAAAACTACCAAACAGTTTATTTATCCCTTGAACGATAACATTCCTTTTGAGCAGGGGGCGATGTCTGAGCCGCTTAGTTGTGTGCTCACTGCGGTAAAAAAACTGGCAGTAACCCCATATATGCGCACCGCAATTCTGGGTGGCGGTCCAATTGGTCTGCTCTTTTATATGGCATTAACCCAGCATGGCATACAAGAAGGCGTAGTTTACGAAGCGTCCCGTGACCGGATTAAACTCATTGAAGAAAACAATGTCCTGTCCCGTAACTGGAAAATAGAACCTTCATTTGTTCCACAGAAGAACCAGTATGACCTGATTATTGATACCACAGGTTCACTATTGGAAAAATCAATGCAATCGATAGCAGACGGCGGTAAAATCTGTATGATGGGCCTGCGCAATAACCAGCAAACTATTAATGCAAGAGAGATTGCTGACCGTAGTATTTCAATTATCGGATCTATTGATTCCATGGACACTTTCAGGCATGCGGTAGACCTGATTAATAAAGGCAATCTGGGCTTGGAAAAAATCATTACCAATGAGTATGGCCTGGATGATTTTGAATCCGCGATCAAAGATCTGGGTTGTGACGTCGGCACAAAAGTAAGAAGCAATAATATTTCAAGTCTTAAATCTGTAATCAGAATTTAAAAAAACTAACCATGAGATACATCATATTTGATATAGATGGAACATTGACAGATACTACTCAGGTAGATGATCATTGTTTTACACAAGCCTTAGAAGAAACTTTCGGTTTCCGTGGCTTTGAAACAGATTACGGACACTATGAGAACACAACGGATTCTGGTATTATCCATCAGCTTTTTATAGAAAACCATCAGCGTACCTATACAGAAGCAGAGAGAGAACTATTCATCAAGAATTTCTTAGTTTTACTCAAAGACGCGCACACAGAACGTAATGACTGTATGAAAGAAATACCTAAAGCAGGCAAAATACTTCAGGCATTATGCGCACAGGAAGGGGTCAGTGTTGGCCTTGCTACTGGTGGCTGGAAAGAATCAGCTTTATTTAAATTGAATTGTGCGGACATTGCTATTACCGCTTGTGCAGCCGCCTCATTTGCACAAGACGCAAGAGCGAGACGTGACATTATAGGTAGTACTATTCAGAAAATGAACAGTCTGCATGGGATAGATATGCCGCTGTCAGAAATTATCTACGTAGGCGATGGCAAATGGGATTACCAGGCTACACAACAATTAGGTATCCAATTTATTGGAATTGATAACAAAAAGTTAGAAGATCTTGCAGATATTGTAAAGATTGCAGATTACGACGAATTACAACTGCACCTGGTATAAATACACAACTTAAAACCAAACAGGACATTGGGTTTTTATCCGATGTCCTGTTTTAAAACATAAATAATCTATGCCTTTATCTATTGATAAAAAACGTTCTCATCGTATTGCAACCAGTATATTCTTTTTTATCGCCGGGCTTACTTATTCCAGCTGGGCATGCCGTATCCATGACATTAAATCTTTCTATACTTTAAGTGATGGAGAACTGGGAAGTGTATTATTTGCTTTGCCAGTTGGTCTGATGATTAGTTTACCAATTTCCGGGTGGATGGTCACCAAATTTACAAGCCGCAAAGTATTGATTGCGGCAGGTCTATTATTTCCTTTTGTCTTATGTATTATCGGATTGACTTCCCATATCTGGCAACTAGTTATTGTGCTGTTTCTATTCGGGTTTTTAAATAATGTTTTTGAAATCGCCATGAACACGCAGGCAGTAGGCATAGAAGAGTTGTATAAGAGGTCAATTATGGCTTCTTTTCATGGATTATGGAGTTTAGCTGGCTTCACAGGCGTTGCTATTGGCACCTTGGCTATTGCATTAAAATGGCCATTCTGGATGCACTTTGTACTTGTTGGTGTACTTTGCTGGATACTGGTATTTTATTCCTGGCGTTATCTGTTACCAGAAGATGGTGCTTCAGAATCACAACCCTTATTTGCGAAACCTGACAGCAATATTTTGAAACTGGGCCTGATTGCTTTTGCAAGTCTGATTACAGAAGGTACAATGTTCGATTGGAGTGGTGTATATTTTAAAACAGTAGTTACCGTTCCCGAAGCGCTAACTACGATGGGATCTATCGCATTTATGGCTACAATGGCAGGTGGCCGTTTTGCAGCAGATAAGTTTGTAACCAGGTTTGGGATCAGCAAAATCCTGCAATTCAGCGGAATCATCAGCACAACCGGACTTTTACTGGCTGTGATGTTTCCAAATATCTACACCGCTACTTTAGGTTTTTTAATGGTAGGGATCGGTGTATCATCCGTAGTGCCCCTTGTATTGGCACTAGCTGGAAAATCAAAGACTATGGCGCCGGGAATGGCAATTGCAGCAGTCTCTACAGTTGGCTTTTTAGGCTTTCTGATCGGCCCGCCGATGATTGGCTTTATTGCACAGGCAACCAATTTACGCTGGTCGTTCTTATTAATTGCAATCCTTGGATTTGGAACAACGCTGCTGGCTTCTCAGATTAAAAAGATGATTTAAATGACGATATTCAAGCTGCTGTAAATCAGACGATAAACGTATGAAAAATGCCATTTTAAGGGCTTAAATCAAATCTTCAATGAATTCATACTGAATATGAAATAAAGAGGGCTAAGGCCCTTATTTTAGCCCCTGAATTTAACACTTACGGTATTAAATTACTTGTTTTACTTACCCAAATAATCGGGACTTAAACGTTATATATTTTCATTTAATTACGTTAAATTTAAGTAAGTCTAAACCAAATAATAAATTAACGTATGATGAGAAGATTTACAAAACCAGTATTCTTGCTTTTAATGCTCTGTATCACAGCTCTCTGTGTTCAGGCACAAAGCGTCGTTATTAGCGGATCAGTTATGGATAAGCTGAGCAAAGAACCTGTCCCTGGCGCAGGAATTACCATCAAAGGAAAAACAATCGGTACTACCACAAATCAGAGCGGGAAGTATGCATTCAGTACGACCGAAAAAGCACCCTTTACCATTGTTATTTCTTTTTTGGGTTATATATCCATTGAAAAATTAATCAGTGGAAATACTGCCAACTTTAATGTAGAACTGGAACAAGAAGGTATCCTTGGGCAGGAAGTTGTGATTTCAGCTTCCAGAACTCCAGAAAGGATATTGGAATCTCCAGTATCTATAGAAAGGATGGGACACAGTACCATCAAAGAACAAGCTGCTCCATCTTTTTATGATGCCTTGAATAATATGAAAGGTGTTGAAGTGAGTACACAAAGTTTAACTTTCAAATCTATCAACACCAGGGGCTTCAATTCGAATGGAAATACCAAGTTCAATCAATTTGTCGATGGAATGGATAACCAGGCCCCAGGTCTTAATTTTGCGGTAGGTAATATCGTGGGTATTAATGATCTGGATGTAGATAATGTGGAATTGTTGCCGGGTGCATCATCGGCACTTTATGGTGCAGGTGGAATTAACGGAACAATGCTGATGACTTCCAAAAGCCCTTTTGATTATCAGGGGCCTAGTTTTCAGTTTAAAACAGGCATTAACCATGTTAACGATAACAATACAGGTGTACAGCCTTACAATCAACTGGATGTCCGCCTTGCGAAAGCCTGGAACAATAAATTCGCCGTTAAGGGGACTTTCTCGTTTCTTCAGGCACAAGACTGGCAGGCAGATAATTTCTCCAATTTTGACCGTGCTGCAAGAACCGGAAAAGATGGCAACAGAAGTTCAGACCCTAATTATGACGGGATTAATGTATATGGTGATGAAGTTAGTCAAAACATGCGAAATGTGGCGCAGTCAGTTTTGAATGCCGGGACTTCTGGTTTTGTTCAGGGTGCGCTTGGTTTAACAGCGCCTCCAACTGCTGCACAGATTGATGCGTTCAAGTCAAATCCTGCAGGATTAAGTGCATTAAATGGTTTTTTAAGAACCAATGCGACCATGAGGCCTTTTTATGCAGGTCTGAATACACCAGGTTTATTACCTGATCAGAATGTGTCCCGCACGGGTTATGAAGAAAGTTCACTAGTGGATTATAAAACACAATCACTTAAAATTTCCGGCTCAGCAAATTATCGTTTCAGTAAGACTGTAGAAGCTATTGCGCAAGTTTACTGGGGCAGTGGTACTTCTGTTTATACAGGTTCGGATCGTTATTCTTTGCGAAATTTCAGTATCGGCCAGTATAAACTGGAGTTAAAAGGCCAGGACTTTTTTGTAAGAGGTTATACTACACAAGAACGTTCAGGTGATTCTTATATCGCTTCGATTCTGGGTAGTTATATTAATGAAACTTCTAAAAAATCTACAGATTGGTTTCCTCAGTACGTAGGGAATTATATTGGCGCAAAGTCTCAGGGAGCTACAGATGCCGCTGCTTATGCGGCAGCAAGAGCAGCAGCAGACCAGGGCAGGTTTGTTCCGGGGTCCCGTGAGTTTGGACTAGCCAAGGAGCAAATCCTGAATACGACCATCGCAGGTACAGATTTTAAAAAGGGAATTTACGGAGCGAAATTTAATGATAAGACTAATTTATACCATTACGAGGGAATGTATAATTTCAGCAACTTATTTAATAACGTTGTTGAATTTCAATTAGGTGCTTCTTATCGTTTGTATCAGTTAAGATCGAACGGAACTATCTTTAATGACCTGGTTGATGAGATTAATATTAAAGAATATGGGAGCTTTGCCCAATTAGGTAAGAAGTTTTTTGAGGATAAACTGAAGTTGACAGTTTCTGGCCGCTATGATAAAAGTACCAACTTTGATGGCCGTTTTACGCCAAGGGTCACGGGAGTTTATACCGTAGCTAAGAATAATAACATCCGGGTTTCTTACCAGACTGGCTATCGTAATCCGACTACACAGAACCAATATATAGATTTATCAGTGGGTGGAGGATCACAAAGGTTAATCGGTGGAATCCCTGAAATTTTAAATAAATATAGCTTATTTACAAATCAGGCTTATACAGATGTCAGTTATAGAGCTTTTTTAGCAGCAGCATCAGCTGGAAATCCTGATCCGGCCTTGTTAAAAAACTATAGTTTTGATGCGAAAGGGGTGAGGCCCGAAAGTGTTCAGGCTTTTGAAGTAGGTTATAGAGGTTTGCTTGGCCCTAAATTCCTGATCGATGCCTATGCGTATTACAATATCTATAAGAATTTTATTACTGCAGTAGATGTTTATCAGAGAAATACTGATGGGTCTGGTTTCACTAAATTCGGTGTTCCCGTGAATGCAGCTGGAAAAGTGACTTCTTATGGCGCAGCACTGGGAATTGATTATTTACTCGCTAACTATAATTTGAGTGGTAATATATCTTATAACAACATCGGTGATATTCCTGATAATTATATCAATGATTTTAACACGCCAAAAATCAGGTATAATCTGGGGATAGCAAAAAGAGAATTGATCAAAAACGTTGGTTTTAATGTAAATTATCGCTGGCAAGGAAAATTCTACTGGAATTCTTCTTTTGCCTCTGGCGATGTGCCCGCATTTGCTTCCCTTGATGCACAGGTTAACCTGAAAATCCCTTCGGTAAACTCTATGATCAAAATAGGTGGTTCCAATGTGCTGAATAAGTATAATTTCACTTCTTACGGAAATCCTGCAGTTGGCGCGATTTATTACGTGGCTTATGCATTTAATCCATAATCAAAGCTTATTATATCGCCTGAAATGAATATTTCAGGCGATATAAACTATTGCTACCCAAACCCTGAGGGAATTGGTGAATGAGCAAGGTTAATCCCTTTTGTTTTTCGATCGTCCGGAGGGTCTATATAATATGTCCAAACAATCGTATTTATTACAAAAGAGCTTCTACTAATTCGTTTTTAATAAATAATTTAGACCGTTTATTAAAAACCATCAATGAAGAAACTTTACCTACCAATTTTACTCTCACTCTGTAGTACGGGGTACAGCGCAATGGCGCAAACAAAAACATTTACTATTACAGAATCATCGGTTGCCGCTCCAAAAGCGAACTATCAGCTGGCCTCAAGGTTTTCGCCAGCCAAAGTTAAGAAGATGGTCTACTCAATTGAAGCAGATCCGCATTGGATGAAATTAAGCAACCGATTTTGGTATGCCTATGAATCGCCATCAGGTAAAGAATGGTACCTGATAGATCCATCAGCAAAAACTAAAAAGAAAATCTTTGATAAGGCAAAACTTGCTGCCGAAATTACGACCATTATTCGTGATCCTTTTGATGCACAACATTTGCCTTTAGAAAACCTGAAATTCTCGGGTGATGAGAAATCAGTTACTTTTGAAGTGAAAAGTTCGATTGATGAGCCTAAAAAAGACAGAAAAGATAAGAACGCTGCAGACTCCACGCAGAAAAAAATCTTCTCTTTTCACTATGTGCTTGCCAGCGCAAAGCTAACAGAGATACCTAATTATTCTAAACCTAAAGAAAAGCCAAAATGGGCTTCAGTAGCACCAGATTCTTCGGCTATTATTTTTAGCAGAAACTATAATCTGTACTGGATGGATAGAGAAAATTATAAAAAAGCAGTCAAAAATGAAGATGACAGCACAATTGTAGAACATCAATTGACTAAAGATGGAGTTAAATTCTATTCTTATGGGGCTAATGGAGATGGAGAAAACAATGTAGAGAATGAAAAGAATAATAAAAAAAGGAGGGGAGCATATGTGTTATGGTCACCGGATGCTAAAAATTTCGTATTAAACAGAGAGGATGAACGTAAGGTAAAGGATCTTTGGGTGATTAATAGTATAGCTGAAGGCAGACCAACATTAGAGACCTATAAATACCAGATGCCCGGTGAAGCGGAAGCCCCGGTTAATGAATTGTTAGTATTCAATTTTGGAGCTAAAACGTATAAAAAACTAAATACGTCAGCTTTCAAA
Source organism: Pedobacter sp. UYP1 (assembly GCF_040547305.1). Lineage (NCBI taxonomy): Bacteria > Pseudomonadati > Bacteroidota > Sphingobacteriia > Sphingobacteriales > Sphingobacteriaceae > Pedobacter > Pedobacter sp. UYP1. The sequence goes on from NZ_JBEPPL010000001.1 coordinate 123,444, forward strand.
GATCAGGATTTCTCTTTGTGGGATGCGCCATCACTCAACAAAAACAGAGACAACGAATTCAGACCATCCATTTGGCTGGGTACAAATAGCAAGATCTATTTTTCTCGTAAAAGCAGAGATTTGAAAAGAGTAGATTTGTGTGCAATTGATATTCATAGTGAAACGGTTACTCCTTTGATTGAGGAGCGTTTTAATACCTACCTGCAAACTAGTCGACCAGGACTGGTAAACGATGGTAAAGAAATCATTCATTGGTCTGAACGTGACGGGTGGGGACATTTTTATCTGTTTGATGCTGCTGGAAAACTGAAAAATCAGATTACTAAAGGTGCTTTTCATTGCGAAGACATTGTCAATGTGGATCAAAAAAACAGGGTTCTTTATTTTACGGCTAATGGTAGGGAAACCAAAGAAAACCCTTATTATCTACATTTGTACCGTATCAATTTTGATGGTTCAGGAATCAAGCTGCTTAACGCCGGAGATTTAGATCATGCAATAAGCATGAATGATGAAGCCAGGTTTTTTGTAGACAATTCATCAAGAGTGAATACGGCTCCAAAAGCAATAGTAAAGGATAACAATGGCCAGGTGGTTATGGAACTGGAAACTACCGACCTTTCTTTATTGATGGCTACCGGGTATAAATTTCCAGAGCCATTCACTGTAAAAGCTGACGATGGCATTACTGATCTTTATGGGGTGATGTACAAACCTTTTGATTTCGACCCAAATAAAAAATACCCAATAATTGAGTATGTATATCCTGGTCCACAAACAGAAGCAGTAAATAAGGCATTTAGTAAAAGCATGGACAGAACAGACCGGCTGGCGCAGTTTGGTTATATTGTCATTACTGTTGGAAATCGTGGTGGAAATCCTGCAAGATCCAAATGGTATCATACTTATGGTTACGGAAATCTGCGTGACTACGGACTGGCAGATAAAAAGGCTGCAATAGAGCAATTGGCAGACAGAAATAAGTTTATTGATATCAGCAAAGTAGGAATTACCGGACATTCTGGTGGAGGGTTTATGTCTACAGCTGCGATGCTGGTTTATCCTGACTTTTTTAAAGTTGCAGTATCCAATGCAGGTAACCATGACAACAATATCTATAATCGCTGGTGGAGTGAAACACACCATGGCGTAAAAGAAGTTGTTACAGCAAAAGGTGATACAACTTTTAAATATAGTATTGACAAGAATCCTGACCTCGCCAAAAATCTTAAGGGGCATTTAATGCTGATGACAGGTGATATTGACAACAATGTACACCCGGCAAATACGATCAGGGTCGCCAATGCTTTAATGAAAGCCGGCAAACGTTTTGAGTTTGTAATTGTACCCGGACAGCGTCATGGATTTGGAGATTTAACAGAATATACATTCTGGAAATTAGCAGATCACTTCAATAAATATTTGATTGGCGATGCTTCAGCTGCTGATCAGGTGGATGTCGTGGAGATGGAAAAAGAAATAGAACAGAAAAAATAATAAAACTTAGGATGAAACTGACCTGATTGCCTTAAATGGCTAAAGGTCAGTTTCTTTTTATAATATTCTTTGCCTGTATCAGCTCTTTATAATCTGTAAAACCGTATATTATTCCTTTTTATATTATTGTTATATAATTAACATTATGTTAAGTACGTTTAGGAGACGCATCCCCCGGCTCGTGAAAACATCAATTCTGAGCTGTATCATCATTAGTTCTTTATAATCTTATAGGTTTTCACAATTCCATCCAAACCGGTCACAGTAAGTACATAATAAGGATCCTGATAATCTTTCATATTTATTTCCAGGTTTTTACTATTTACCTGTTGAACTATCTGAACAACCTGACCAGTTCTAAGTGAAGTCAGTTTCGCAGAAGAAATTACAGTTTCACTATTTAACCTCAGCCAATCTATAACAGGATTTGGAAAAGGAAGAAATTCTTTCGGAGTTTCAGGAATAATTTTCCGCTCAGGAACATTTGAAGTCTGACTCGAACCGCCAAGATCGAAACGATAAATTGCTGCATCTGCAGCACCCAGATTTGCCGTTAATGAACCCGTGGATGATGAATTATTTCCACTATAAAGTTCTTTGACCGAATAATTCTGCGAAGAATTTAATCCGATGCGGTTCAGATCAATCGTATAAGATTTAGCAGCTGAACCATAATTTAAAACAGCCAGGTAAAAATAGCCGCCTATCTGCCTGGTAAACAACTCGCTTGCCCCCTGACCAGTGTTGCCTTCTACAGGCCTGAATGCAACTCCGTTTCTTGCGATATCAAGCACATCCTGGTTCTGAAATAAGGTTTGTGCCCTGGCACTCCACTGCCCGGTTGTAGAAAAATCATCCCCTGCTATTAGTGTTCCGTTGACGACACCAGACGTTACCCGCGCTTTATTTGCTCCTAAAGATTCATTTTTAAGTACCAAATGATCACCATCAATGTAGTTATAGATATAAGTTTGCCACCAGCCATAGTTTGTGCTGTTCAAGGTATATTGAGTTTCTCCTATAGCAGAATACGCATCACAGGCAATTCTTCTGGTGTGTGCATACCGTCCAGTAGCCAGATTCGGTGAAATGGCAGCATAAACTAACATTTTACCTTCCAATTGGTCAGTCAGGTATTCCATTCCTTTACGAAATGCTTGCATTCCGGTATGTACAGCAGGATCATAATAGCTGTCTGCTTCAATCGCTGCATGACCAATGAAATCAATTTTAATCATTTGAAAACCAGCCGTCTTGAAGCGGCCAATCATATAAGCGATACGCTGTTTAGTTGCAGGATGTGTCGGATCAATTGCCCGGCAACCATCCAGATCATGGTAAGCACCATTTTCTTTGGTCCAGATCTCTGTATAATTAGCTGAACTCCCCTCCACCGTCCTGCTTGTTTTGCTCCAGTCGACAAAGGGTGCCCAATATATTCCAGGTTTCAGTCCTTTGCTTTTGCAATAATCAGCAAATTCTTTCAACTGACTATCATTTAGGTTATCCCAATAGGAATCAAGATCGATATAAGCTGTATTTCCATTTCGATACCCCTTTAAACTGGTATTCACAAAATCTACCACTCCTTTCGCATTTGTTAAAGAAAGATTGCTCTGAATTGCTCCCCAGCTATTCCACCCAAATGGTGTCGGCTGTGTCCAGTTAAATATATACCGTGATTCAGCTATGCTGTTCGATTTACCGTACTCCTCCATCCCTTCCCGCCAGTCATTAAAATAACCGACCAGCATCTTAGGTGATTTCGCAGTTAAGGTTCCTACCCCTACCCAGCCATGTCCTCTTTTATCTCTGGTGGTCTGCTCTTCAACAAAACCTCCGAATACTTCCAGCGCAGTAAGGTTTGTACCTGTACCATTAATTTTAATTCCGGTTTTCCAGTCACTATGCTCTATGGAGCCTAATACCAGTCCATTACGGCTGTTATTGTCATAAATTGCACTGACTTCTGAACTCGTAGTATTCACAGCACTGCTTAGCGATTTGGCATCGTATCTGATAAAAGTATCATTATCAAAAGGAACATATAAAGCTTTGAGGTCTCCAGTGAATGGCAGTTTTGAATTTCCTGAGACCATAGGTGACATATAATAACTGTTAGCACCTGTCCCGTTTAAGATGACTTCTGTATAAAAGTAGTTTCTTGAATTGTAAACATAAAAAACTTGCTGCATTGGGATTAATCCATTTCCAGACATGCTGATGGTATGTTTAATTCCCGCCCCAAATCCATCATTAATAGCAACTGAAGCATAAGTACGGGTGGTATAACCGGTGCTGGAATTTGTCGCGTTCGCTTTCGCAACGGCATAAGCATCAATAATCGTCTTAGTATTATTGAAATAAACATCGTATTTACCTGTAGTTAGATTATAAGCGATTCTGTTACCTGTACCGAAATTGATAGTCTTTACTGCTGCATCTAAAGGTGAAATTTCCAGCTTATCGACATTAGGGGCCCAGCCTGAACTGTTATCCAGCCTGATCATATTACTCCCCTGATTCAGTGTTACAATTGTAGTTAGTGAGGCTACAGTACTCCATCCCCCCGATGGGAAACAAGGCAATTCCACGCTTGTATTATTATTTACTTTCAAAAATAAAGACCGGGGATCATTCGTCGCATAATATATCGTCAGGTTATAAGTGCCCGCTGCACTAACGTTGATCGTATTGACCTGGCTCCCATTGGTTGTTCCTCCAAGGTTGCCGACCATTTTTGCGCCTGAACAAGTAGTACAGGTCTGAATATTTGCACCATTAGCCAATACGCCAGATTCGGCTTCATAAGTAGGCTGCTGGGCAGAAACAAATGTAATTGGAAAAATAAATACAATACATGCCAGGGCGGCAATCCGGGATAAGCTTCGCATAAAGTAGAGGTTAATTATATTTGGTTTGGTGATATACCCTAAAAATAACCAGAACCAATGACCTAAGATTATGCTTTTTTGGCCTTATATTATGCTATATTCCGGAAAACAGCTTATTGGAAACTATTTGTGAATTTTGTTGTCGAAAAACTTTTTCTCTCTGAAGATCCACCATTTAAAGATAAGCCAGAGATCGTTTCTAATTTAAATACCCCACTCAGAATAAACATTGTTTTGGCATTTACATAGAATACACCATCATAAGTCTTTTGTTTTTTACTCAGACCTAATGAGATCCCAGCAGGTGCTCCTTCTGCATTTACGCTCTTGCTTGCATTATCTTTATAAGTCTCCTTACTTTTTAATGACACTGTCAGGTCATCCCCGTCAATTTTCAGAATAGTGAATGTGTTTTCTATTTTCCTGTCGTTTAATTCCATTGAAGTGTTCCAGCTGTTGTTTAACGCTATTTTTGCAGGTAAACCGACATTAAAAATTAAGCCATTCCAATACATATCTGACTCATAAACCGGCAATTCACTGTTCCATAATTTATTGACTTTGCTCACATTTGGAGTTGTATCAGCAGTTTTATGTTCCTCAATAAACATTACAGATGATTTATTAAGCACATCTGTAAATTTCTTTACCAGCCTTTCAGATCCATCTGTCGATTCAAATGAATTATCAGAATCATATTTTAAGACTCCAAACGGTCTATCTAAAATGAGGATTGCTCTTTTAAGTTTCTTTTCAACCCCTATTTGATCGGAAGTTTTTTTATCAAATTTGGTTTCCCAGGTTAATATTTCAGTTTTACTGGATGAATTACCAATCGACTGATTATGATCAGCTTTTTGACTGCCATCAACCGATATCTGGCTCCCATTGTCAGTCTTATTCTCTATGACCGAAATTAACTTATGCCCCTTGTATCCTTCAAAAGTGGGTTTTGTGATCTGAGATTTTACCGATGATATAAAAAATAAAAAAACGACCAAATTAGTAGCGTATAATAATTTTCTTTTCATTTCAGTATTATTTAATTGTGAATGCAATTATAGTAAACTTTATATTTAATTAACGTTTGTAATGGGAATTAAAATTTCGTAGATTAACCTTTAGTTGATGATATTAGAATAAGGCTTATATCAAAAAGAATTAATTTAACCATTTAAAGCTTAAAATCATGAAAAAAGTTCTCTTAATCGTTATGTTAGCATTTGCAGGAACCACCTTTGCTAACGCGTTTACAAAATCTGATTTTGTAAATATGATTACACCTATTGCAAATAATAGCTATTCACTTAATGAATTGATATCAACAAATGCTGCTATTGAATATACATCTTTACAAAATATTCAGTCGAATGCTAACCGAAGACTGCCACATGGTGATGTAACCGATGGGGATGGAAACGTAGTTGGCTGGTGGGCTTATGACGGAAACTCCGGCGTACTGCTTATCTATCTTTATTAAAAAATAAATATCATTAACTGGATCTAAGCCTTATTTTAGTTCAAAATATCAACTCAAACCGGATAACCATTGAAATTTCTATTGTTCGTAATATTATTTCTTTTTTTTAATCCTGCGAAACTATTTCCACAGGCAAACAAAATAATATCTATTAAAATTACGAATAACACCGCTTCTGAAAAAGAACCATTTGATCTTTACATTTACGCCGACTCTACGCTTAAGTTCAAATTTCTGAACTCAAAAACAGATACAATCTTTAGCATATCCGGAAAATCCGGAATAGTTTACCATGCTGTAATATCCAGATTAGGAGAAACTGTTCCTGTTTATAACTGGAAATTTGACACCTTAAAAGTGAATTTCACTAAACAGCTGCTATTGGAGCCTGTTGCTTTACATTTAAAAACAGTTGTTATTAATGCACAGCGACAAACCTATAAACGCGGTGACACCCTGGTCATACCGGTAGAGGATATCAGAACAAGACCACATTCCAGTGCCACTGAATTGATTGATAAAATTCCAGGATTTTCTGCCGGTTCAAACGGAAATATTACCGCTCTTGGTAAAAAGGTGCAGAAAATCAGATTAGACGGAGCCGAAATATTTGGTGGAAATCCAAGAGCAACACTCGAAAACATTAAAGCAGATATGCTTAAGGATATTGAAATGATTAATATGGAAGGAGATTCCGGAGGAGGCATCGAGCTGAATCTCCGATTGAAAAAAGACCGGAAAAAAGGATGGTACGGAGAAGTTTACGGCCAGCAAGGAACTAGTGACAGAAATAATGTCGGAGTTAAGTTGAATAAAATTAAACCCGGAACGAATTTCAGTTCTTTTTTCAACTATAACAACCAGAATCAGCAAGTGCTGTCCCCAAATGATTATCTCAAAATGATTAGCTCTGGTAATGAAATACGGAATACCCTTGGTACACAGAAACTATACTACGATTTCAAATTAGAAGATCCTTTTGATAATATAAACAGAGTATTAGAAAAACTATCTTTTTTAGAGAAGGGCGAGCATAAAACATTATCAGCAGGACTTAATATTAGTAAAACATATAAAAAAATAAGCTGGAATTCTTATTTGCTTGGTAGTTACGATAAAGCCGATATCGATGATATTTCAAAAACAACAAGAAGTTTAGGGGAATTTCGCGCAGAAGACTTTAAGAAGTATACCAATAGGAATAAGGCTTTTGATGCTACTCAGGAAACCAGTTTGAAATGGACTCCAAACGATAAAAATACAATTAGTGCCAAGTTAATTCTCGAAAGAAAGTATTTGAAGTCTGAGCAGTCCGGCCAGCTCAATAGTTCTTTATATAGCCAATCAGACAGCCTGATCAATAAAGCGCTGATTTTCACCAATCAGTTGCCAGTAAATAGTAATAATTTATTGCTGCTTACCGGGAATTGGGAACACAGGTACCAGAAATCAGCTAAGAAGACCACAGCTTCAGCTGGTATGCTGCTCAATAAAACAATCGCTGATAATAATTATCAGAATCAGCTGACAACCAATACAAACGTTTTAAATAATGCTGATAACCAGATTCACCAGTCCAACATCAATTATAACTATTTTGGTACTGTTCAACATAGTACATCACTCAGTAGAAAAATCTTATTTGATATCAGAACGAATGCAATGCTTTCCCGGAGCTTGACAGATAGAGTTGGCGGAAACATTTTAGAGGATAAAAGAGTGCAACCAAGTTTGTCCTTAAGTGCAAGGAATTTTATAGTTCAAAATAATCGTATTACACTTCAAAGTTTCCTGTTCTATAAGTCTGGTGCTTTAAGTATTGTTGCTGGGGCTGGAGCATTATCATCCCATTGGAGAGTCGCGGCAAATGACTCCTTATTTAACCAAATCAACAAAACTACATTCTTACCTGGTTTTTATGTTAATTATGTTTTTAACAAATCAAAGGTATCTTTCAGGTATACAAAAGAACAATTTACGCCAGTTTTAAATAATCTTTTACCAGCAGTTGATAGTAGTATAATACAACAGGTTTCAACCGGGAACCCAACGTTGACCCCCTATCTCTCCAACAAATATGAAATTAATTCAGATGTTTTTATACAAGGTCTCGGCTCAGTAAATCTTCAGGTAAACTATGCTATAACAAGTCTGCCAATAACTGATAACTTCAATATAATTAATGGCGGCCCTTTTCCAGAGCGGATTTTTACCCAATTTGGAAAAGCAAAAGAAATTACCGGAACTCTATCCTACTTTAGATTCAATACATCAAAATCAATCAATCCTTATGTATTCCTATTTTATTTATGGCGAAAACAATATCAATTGAATCAACAAATTATAACACCATTGGAGTTTAGTGCAATCAGTCCGCAAGCAGGGTTAAAAATTAACTTTTCTAAAGAACATACCTTAAATTTAAGTGTGCAAGCAATTATTAATAACGCTCATGGAACTGCCGGAAGTTCAGCCGTACGGTATAATATGGAACTTAAAGATGATAATAAATTGATGGAAGGACTTTATTATAAAGTTTCAACCAAATGGATTTTGATTAATACCGATCATACGCTGAGTTCAATTAATCCAATTATTAATTTTAATCTCTACAAATACTTCAGTAAACTAAAAAGCTGGCAAGTAAATATCGGGGTAAATAACTTGCTTAATGTAAATATGATTAAACTTTTGAATGCAGGGATTACTGAAAAAACCACTGCATCCTATAATTATTTGTCAAGATATGTCAACATTGGAGTTACCTTTTATCCTGAAAGATGGAAAAAGTAATATTAGAACTCCTCTAACTGAGCTTTCAATTCCTGTGCCCTGTCAAATCTGTTTTTGCGTGTATAAATGTCAATCAATAAAGTGATAGTAGGTTTATCTTTTCTATTGACTTTATGTGCCTGCGATAAAATGATCTCAGCGCGGTTAAGATTAGAAGTAAACGCAAGGATATCTTTTTTAGGAGTAGACAATGCGTCATTGCTCAGGTTAAGATAAACTAAACCTAACTGATACAGCGCATCAAAATAATTACGGTCTATATCTAAAGCCTTATTATAAGCTAACTCCGCGGTTCCCATATTTGTATTTTTCTGATGCAAATAACCATACAGATAATACAACAACTTACTTCTGGTCTCTACCTTTAAAGTATTTTCAATAACCTGTCTAGCTTCAGTATATTTCTCAGTATCCAGCAACAAGTTGATATAATCATTGTTCAATAAATCATTATAAGGATTGTAAATCAGTCCCTCCTGCAGCGTTTTTAAAGCAAGCTCATTATCCAGTTTACGTTTATAAATATCAGCCATACGCTGGAATACTACTGCATTCATAATCCCATTCTCCTTAGCACGTTTGAAATACGCTAACGCTTCATCCTCATTTTTAACACCTTCAGCGCTTAAAGCAGCATTGACGGCAAGAACAGTATCCTTAGGAAAGAAATCACTTACTTCTTTCAAATATTTAAATGCAGCACTGAAATCTTTAGCCTGGTAAGCAGACTTTCCTTTTTGCTGTTTTTTAATGTTTACATTATAACTTGATGCTTTGATCAGACCGGAGTTATCTTCAAACTTATCAAACCTTTTAGCTGAATCTATCGCATTAATAGCCAGATCAAAATATTTATCAGAATTATCCTGACTCGGGTCAACGATAGCAATGTAAGAACTCAAGTAAGATTTTATAGCCCATGTTTCAGGCCAATTCTTTGTTTCTCTATCCTTTTCAGCAGCTTCTGCCGCTTTAATCCCTTCTGATAGTATTGACAACTGTGTTTTTTGATCTTGTTTATTTGCAATTGCTGCCTGAAGCTTTCCTACACTATTTCTCGCAATATAGAGCTGGGTCTTTTGGGAAAACGCTGAAGTGGAACTCACCATCAAAATAGTAACTGCAAATAAATATCGTTTCTTCATCATATGCTTCATTAGGCTTAGCTACAAATTTATACAAAAAAAAAGAGGGATAAAATTTATCCCTCTTTTAATATCACATTTGTGATCAATAATTATTTTTTTGGTGCAGCAGCTGGCGTACCATTTTGCGCATCTAATAATTTTTTAGTCGCCTCATAGTTTACTTTGTCATCTTTAAAAGCATAAATAACTTTTAAGTTTTCTAAAGCAGAAACCATTTTAGAATCTAATTCATAAGCTTTTTTGTAGTAAGGTAATGCCTGATCGATAAAACCTTTCATTTTAGCAGTTACATCATCAAATTCCTTTTTCTTTTTAGGATCGATTTTGTTTCTTTTTCCTTGTAAATCTAAAGCTTGTTTATAGTAAGTATCGCCCATAGCATATTGGTATGAAGCATTTTTACCGTCTTTAGCAATTAATTTAGCTAATGATTCCTGAGCTTTTGCTACATTACCCTGTTTGATATAAAGATCAGTCTGCATACCAGAGAAATAAGAATTCTCAGGATATTTAGCTAAAGCGGCTTCTAATAAAGCAGTACCAGCAACCGTATCTTTCACCTGGCTGAATTCAGTAGAAATGATTTCACTGTACAAAGATTCAGAATCTTTAGATCCTAAATCAATTGCCTTTTTGAAATTTTTAACCATTTCAGGATAATCATTGATCTGCTTAGCAGTAACGCCTGCATTTACAAAAGTCGAAGTGTCCTGAGGGTTTTTAACCGTTAACTCATTAAAAAACTGAAGTGCAGATTTGAAATCTTTTTTATTGTAAGCGAAAATTGCCCTGTTTCTTAAAGCATTAGATAAAGTTTGTTCAGCTTCTTTGATGTTATCCTTTTCGCTCCCTTTTGTATCTAACTCTTTCGCCTTTGCAATTGCTTCTTCAGCAATTTTATCCTTAGCAACTGCATTTGCAATATTTAAAGAATCTACAAATGAAATTCTTGACGCAAATAATGCTCTGTAAGACCATGCATCAGGCATAATTTTAGACTTCTCGTTTGCAATAGCATTATCAGTAGTCTTTAGACCATCTTCAAGAGATTTTAAGGTTTCATCTAAAGTTTTAGCACTAGGTAAACTCGCTAATGCCCAGGTATTTTTAGCTTTGGAAACTTCACTCTTCTGAGCGTTTGCATAGGTGGCAGCACCTATTAAAAGCATACTTAAAACTACTTTTTTCATATTGTAAATTGGTTTTAATGAACATAAACCCTGTAGTTTAAAAGGATAAAAAATATCCGTTACTACTGCAGGGTTTATTGGGTCTGTTTTTAATTTAATTTATACTTAGTTTTCTTCTGTTTCGTCCGTATCATCTGCTTCACCTTCCTCATCAGACTCTTCTTCTTCCTCAGTTTCAGCTTCCTCAGCACCACCTTCTTCCGGCAATACATCAGCAGGATCTACAAACAACAGCTCTCCGTTAACTTCTTCTTCAGGATCATCCTCATGTTCGATTTTCGCAACAGATGCAATAGAATCATTTCCTTTCAAGTTAATCAAACGAACACCCTGTGTTGCTCTTCCGATAACCCTAAGCTGACTTAATACAATTCTGATAACGATACCCGATTTATTGATAATCATTAAATCATCAGCATCCGTAACCGCTTTAATAGCGATCAAATCACCTGTTTTCTCAGTGATAGTAATTGTTTTTACACCTTTACCACCACGGTTAGTAACGCGGTAATCTTCTACATTAGTACGTTTACCGTAACCTTTTTCAGAAACTACCATTACCGTTGCTGATGGATCATCAACAGCAATCATGCCAACAACTTCATCAGCAGCATGACCTAAAGTAACACCTCTTACTCCGGTAGCCGTTCTGCCCATAGGTCTTACGGTCGCTTCATTGAACCTGATAGCACGTCCTGAACGCAATGCCATGATGATTTCACTTGATCCGCTTGTTAAACTAGCTTCCAGTAACTGATCACCTTCATTGATATTAATTGCATTGATACCATTTACCCTAGGTCTTGAATAAGCTTCCAGAGAAGTTTTCTTAATCGTTCCTTTTTTGGTACACATGATAATATAGTTGTTCTCCAGATACTCCTGATCTTTCAGATTCTTAACCTTGATATAGGCCTTGATTTTTTCTTCTTTAGGAATATTGATAATGTTCTGGATCGCTCTTCCTTTACTTAGTCTTGAACCTTCAGGAATTTCGTATACTCTTAACCAGAAACAACGTCCTGTTTCCGTAAAGAACAACATATAGTTGTGGTTAGAAGCAATCAGTAAATGCTCAATGAAATCTTCATTTCGTGAATCACTTCCTTTGGACCCTTTACCACCTCTTGCCTGTGTACGGTATTCAGTTGCAGGCGTACGTTTGATATAACCTTCATGAGAGATAGTGATCACGACTTCTTCATCTTCGATAAAGTCTTCCATGCTCATATCTTCAGCAGAGTGAACGATAGTAGTTCTACGTTCATCGCCGTATTTATCCATCATTTCAGCCAGCTCATCTTTGATAATCTGCATTCTAAGACTTTCATCAGCTAAGATAGATTGTAAGTACTCAATCGTTTTCATCAACTCATTAAACTCTTCTTTGATCTTGTCTCTTTCCAGTCCTGTTAAACGGCGTAAAGTCATATCCAGAATCGCTCTCGCCTGAATATCACTTAAACCAAACTGCTCCATTAAGCCTGTTCTTGCTTCTTCAGGAGTATTTGATGCTCTGATTAACTTAATTACTTCGTCCAGATGATCTAAAGCAATTAATAAACCTTCCAGGATGTGTGCACGTTTCTGTGCTTCATCCAATTCAAATTTAGTACGGCGAACAATAACATCGTGTCTGTGATCCACAAAGTGTCTGATCAGATCTTTCAGATTTAGCATCTGAGGTCTGCCATTCACCAAAGCGATATTGTTGACACTGAATGAAGTTTGTAAAGCAGTTTGTTTGAAAAGGTTATTCAATACAATTGAAGCATTCGCATCACGTTTAATTTCATAAACGATACGGATACCATCCTTGTTTGACTCATCTTTAATATTAGAAATACCTTCCAGTTTTTTCTCTCCGACTAATTCAGCAGTACGCTCAATCATCATTGCCTTATTTACCTGGTAAGGAATTTCAGTAACAATGATAGTTTCGCGGTCTTTAACAGTCTCGATCTCAGCTTTAGCGCGCATTACAATACGGCCTCTACCAGTTTCAAAAGCGTCTGAAACGCCATTATATCCGTAAATTATTGCTCCGGTAGGAAAATCCGGACCTTTTACGAATTTCATCAACTCAGGAATAGTAATCTCTGTATTTTCAATGTAAGCGATAGTCGCATTGATTACTTCTGTAATATTGTGAGGAGGCATATTTGTTGCCATACCTACTGCAATACCCGAAGAACCATTAATTAAAAGGTTTGGAACTTTTGCCGGAAGCACTGTTGGCTCTTTTAAAGAGTCATCAAAGTTCAACTGAAAGTCTACAGTATCTTTATTGATATCTGCAAGCATGTCTTCAGCGATTTTCTGGAATCTCGCTTCCGTATAACGCATTGCTGCCGGAGAGTCACCATCAATCGAACCATAGTTACCCTGACCTTCTACCAGTAAATAACGTAAGCTCCAGGGCTGTGCCATACGAACCATAGTCATATATACTGAAGAGTCACCATGCGGGTGATACTTACCCAATACTTCTCCTACAATACGGGCTGATTTCTTGTAAGGCCTGTTATTCGCCAAACCAAGATCAAGCATCCCGTAAAGTACACGACGGTGTACAGGTTTTAACCCATCGCGTACATCAGGTAACGCCCTTGATACAATAACAGACATCGAATAATCGATGTAGGCAGACTTCATCTGCTCGTCAATATCAATTTTTATAATTTTGTCGTTTTCCTGATTTTCTAAATCTTCTGCCATAAAATATTGATGTTCGTTAAAAACGATTTAAATAAGGTAATGTTATAACCTTGCGAATTTAAGAAAATATTGCCGTTTAAGCGCATTGTGGAAAAAAATTAAGCCCAGTCTATACCTTTTATTAACTTGGTCAGAGTTGCGGCCTCTGGACTGTTTTCTGTAGTCTGGTGATTATATATCCACTTTGCCATTGGTGGTAAGCTCATTAAGATAGATTCTATCCTTCCGTTTGTCTCTAAACCGAACTTTGTACCCGAATCATAAACTAAATTAAATTCTGCATAACGGCTTCTTCTTACATATTGCCATTCTTGCTGCTGGGCTGTAAATTCAGTATTTCTATTCCGTTTAATCAGCTCAGTATAAGCTGGAATGAACGAATTACCAACCGCCAGGGAGAAATTGAACAATTGATCCCAGTCCAGTCCGGTATTTTCAGGTTTCAGCCTGTCATAGAATATTCCACCTACCCCACGCATTTCATTGCGGTGTTTAATGAAGAAATAATCATCTGCTTGTTTTTTGAATTTAGGATAAAACGAAGCATCAAACTCATCGCAGGTTTGTTTTAGCAGCTGATGAAAAAAGCGGACATCCTCATCAATTACATAATGCGGCGTTAAATCAATCCCTCCACCAAACCATCTTGTTTGCTCATCCATTTCGAAATAACGGATATTCATATGTATAATAGGTACAAATGGATTCGAAGGATGAATCACAATAGAAACTCCGGTAGCGAAAAATTCATCATTTTCTACCTTGAAAGCTTTTTTAACCGCTTCTGGTAATTTACCATATACAGCAGAGAAATTAACTCCACCTTTTTCAATTACATTTCCGTTCTGAAAAATACGTGTGCGGCCACCGCCTCCACCCGCTCTGGTCCAGATTTCTTCTTCGAACTGCACACCGCCATCGGCTGAAGCCAAAGCCTGGCAAATCTCATCCTGGATCTTTTGGTACGCTTCTACAACTTTATCTTTTAACATCGTTCCGTGAATATATGGGTTCAAAGTTAGATTTTTAAAGAGTATTTACTTGCAATTTATAGGTAAATACTTGCGGTTTGTAAGTAATTACTTACGATTTCTCATTAATAACTTGCGATTTGTAATCATAAAAAAGGCTTTGCCGATCAACCAGCAAAGCCTAAAAAAAATCAACTACCTATTATTAAACTATTTTTTCGGCATTAATACCGCATCGATTACATGCGTTACCCCATTACTTGAAACTGCATCAGTGATTGTTATTTTAGCATCATTCACATACCACTGACCATCTTTTTTAGAGAATTTGATTTTCTGTCCCTGAACAGTAGTTAGTTCCAGGCCATCTTTTAAATCAGCAGCTTTATAATTTCCTGCTACAACATGATAAGTTAAAACACCAGCCAGATCTTTTTTCATCTCTGGTTTAAGCAACTTCGCAACAGTACCAGCAGGCAATTTATCAAAAGCCTCGTTTGTTGGTGCAAATACAGTAAAAGGCCCTTTTCCACTTAATGTTTCCGCTAAACCAGCAGCTTTAACAGCAGCAACCAATGTAGTATGGTCTTTAGATTCAACAGCATTTTCTACAATATTTTTTGTGGGCACCATTAAAGCACCACCTACCATAACACCTTCCTGAGTGCTCATTTTTGAAGTATCAGCCATGCTTGACATTTTACTGCTGGTATCCGTCATTGTAGACATTGAGGTATCATTAGCAGCATCAGGTTTTGATGAGTTGCAAGCTGAAGCTAAAGAAAGAAATGCAAGAGCCATTGCAACCGTAAAAATTTGCTTTTTCATAAAGTTTAATTTTGTTTTGTCAGTTTTGTAAAATGATATACGAGATCACTGGCCTGCCGGTTTTTTATAAGCAGATTATTCTCTGAGAACTGTAAAATTTATCATATTAATTTCTACAGATTCTACAAGATCCCAATAATCTTTCTGATATTTAAAGCACATGATAGTATCAGAAAGAACACTTAAATGGGGACTGCGTTTTTACCCGCCGCTTCTCTTCCAGCGTATTTGGGTTAAGAAATTCCATCAAGGGTTCAGGGGAGCTGATGTTAAAATTTATAAAAGCCTTTTCAATAAAAACTATAACGGGTCCATATTTGGCGGAACGATCTATGCCGCTACAGATCCATTTTATGCATTATTGTTTGATCAGCTTTTACAACGCCAGGGATTTAAAATCAGAGTATGGCTCAAAAGCGCGAGCATACAATACCTGAAACCTGGAAGATCAGCCCTTTTTTTTACTATTATTATTACTGATGAGATGCTGAATGATGCTATTGAAGCGTTAAATACCAGTGGCAAATTTGTTAAAGCTTACCCCATGGAAATTAAAAACAGCGCTGGTGAAGTTTGTGCCACAGTAATGAACGAGGTATATGTCAGAAACCTGCACAGTGGCGAAAATGGCCCGGTAGCTTATTAAATAGAAATGTCTGTTAAAACCTCTAAAAATGAATATCAGGAAACTTATTTTGCAAGGAGAAGGAACTACACTGGATTTTAAAAAGACAATTAATAACTATGAAAAGATTGCAAAAAGCCTGGTAGCCTTTGCCAATAACAAAGGAGGACAATTATTGATCGGCGTAGCCGATGATGGCACGATCAAAGGCGTTAAATCTGAAGAAGAAGAGAAATACATGATTACCAGATCCGCGCATCAATTCTGCAAGCCAGCGATTGAACCGGAATTTGAAGAAATATACATTGATAGTAAGCTCGTCCTGGTCGCGAAAATTCCGCAAAGTGATACCAAACCGCACTACGCACTGGACGAGAACAAGAAATGGTGGGTCTATTTCCGGGTCAATGACAAGAGCATTCTGGCCAGTAAGATTATCGTTGATGTACTCAAAAAGGAAAATACCCACAGCGGACAACTGATCACTTATACTGAACAGGAACAAAAGCTATTAAAGTACCTCGATCAGGAAGGGCGTATTACCTTAAAACAATTTAGTAAACTCACTAAAATCTCTAATCAGAAAGCGCAGAAAATTCTGGTCAGTTTCATTCTTGCTGACCTGATTCAGCCTCATTCTTCCGAAAAAGAGGAATATTTTACCGTGGCAACGCCGAAATAGCCGTACCTTTGCTGGTTCAATTAAATTGTTATGTTCAGTTCCTTTTACGCAAAATACAAGCCTTATTATTTGGATAACCTTAGACTGGCCATGCCTATTGTGGTATCCCAGCTGGGCCATACCGTTGTGCACCTTGCAGACAGTGTGATTGTAGGACATTTTGCTGGAACAATTCAATTGGCTGCGGTTTCGTTGGTGAATAGCTTATTCATGCTGATCCTGGTTTTAGGAATGGGTATTTCCTATGGGTTAACTCCACTTATTGCGCAGGAAAATGGGCGTAAAAACTACAAAGAATGCGGCAGATTATTATCAAATAGCCTATTGATTAATATCATGATAGGGATTTTCCTGTATCTATTAGTACACTTTGGAACCTTATTGGTTATTGATAATCTCGGACAATCTCCAGAAGTGGTTGCCTATGCAAAACCTTACCTTGGATACCTGAGTTTTTCTATCATTCCATTGATGATTTTTCAAACTTTCAAGCAATTTGCCGAAGGACTGGGTTTTACAAAACAAGCTATGTTTATTTCTATCTGGGGAAATATTATCAATGTTATCCTGGGAATAATCCTGGTTAAAGGAATGTTTGGCATCGCTCCCATGGGCGTTAAAGGCGTTGGTGTCAGTACATTGGTAGACAGGATATTAATGGCTATAGTAATGTGTATTTATGTTTTCAACGCTAAGAACTTCAAAATATATCTGCAAAACTTTAAACTAACCCTGATCGATAAAATAAGAAGTATCAAAATCTTAAAAATCGGTGCTCCGGTTGCGCTGCAATATTCCTTCGAGATCAGTGCATTTAGCGGGGCTGCAATTCTGATCGGTACTATTGGCGCTGTGGAACAAGCAGCGCATCAGGTAGCCATCAACCTGGCTTCCGTAACTTATATGCTGGCGAGTGGAATAGCCTCAGCAGCGACCATTAAAACAGGTAATAATCTGGGTAAAAAGAACTTCCTTGATTTGAGAAGGTCAGCCATAGCAAGTTACCATACTGTAGCTGTTTTTATGAGCATTACTGCTGTTGCATTTGTTTGCGCGAATCATATATTACCCTATATCTATACAGAGGACACTGCTGTAATCAGTATTGCCGCTCAACTATTGATTATTGCTGGTTTCTTCCAGTTATTTGATGGTACACAAGTAGTTGGATTAGGTGTTTTGCGAGGTTTGGGTGATGTAAATATCCCTACAGTGATCACTTTTGTAGCATACTGGGTGATAGGTATCCCACTAGGTTATCTTTTAGGTATCACATTAGAGATGGGTGTAAACGGAATCTGGTATGGTCTGACTTTTGGATTACTTACCGCTTCTGTCATGCTGTTCTTCAGATTTCAGAAAAGGACAAAAATGCTGGTTGCTGTCCCAGTATAAAAAATACAAGAGGCTGTTTTAAAACATTTTGCCTTTTGTTTTTGTACAGTAAAGGCAAAGTCTTTTTAAGATTCTTATTTTCTTGCGTATTTTACACTTATGGCTAATCAAAAAGCATCCATTTACAGCGCGCTGGCAGCGAACCTGCTTATTGCCATTACCAAATTTATAGCCGGTGCAGTCAGCAACAGTGCATCCATGATTTCTGAAGGGATACATTCTGTGGTCGATACCGTTAACCAGATTTTATTGCTTTTCGGATTACAAAGAAGCAAAAAGCCCGCAGATGCACTCCGTCCCTTCGGTTATGGAAAAGAGCTTTATTTCTATTCCTTTATCGTTTCTATTTTGATTTTTGGTCTGGGTGGAGGAATCTCTATTTACCAGGGCATTATTCATATCTCAAACCCAGAACCTCTTGGAGATCCCACCTGGAATTATGTAGTACTTGCGCTTTCTATTGTTTTTGAAGGTACTTCACTAATTATAGCCGCTAAAGCTTTCAATAAAGTGAGAGGTCATGAAACCTGGTGGAATGCGATTGTAAAAAGTAAGGACCCTTCCAGCTTCTTAGTGCTTTTTGAAGATGGTGCAGCTGTTTTAGGATTATCTATCGTGATGATCTGTATGGTCATCGGTCACCGGTTTCAGATTCCACAATTGGACGGCGTAGCGTCCTTGCTAGTCGGACTGTTGTTAGTAGGGGTTTCTTTAATACTGGCCAGAGAAAGCCGGAGCTTATTAATGGGTGAAGGAATCTCTGCAATGTCGAGACAAAAAATAGTGGAGAAAACTGAAGCAGTTCCCGGGGTTGTCAAAGTTTTAACCGTTGTATCCACTTACCAATCACCAGATGAAGTGCTTTTAATGCTGATCGCGACTTTCAAAGAAGACCTGAATACCCATCAAATCAACGAAGCTATTGACGCTATTCAGGCTGGAATCAGAAAAGAATTCCCACTTATCCGTTATATTATTGTACAACCAGAAGAGTTTACAAAGCAGTTTAAGTTTTAAGAATCTGTACGTTCCTGAAAAAGCTTTGCAATTTGTTGATTGGTCTTTTCCAATTCAATTAATATTGAACCCGTAAGATCAAACAATAGCACAATAAGACTTTTTGCAACCCACTCCAAAAAGAACACAGAATTGCTATAGTATATTCGTGTTATGAAGCTATTAATAATCGAAGACGAAGCAGAACTCGCAACAAGTATAGCTGATTATCTTTCAGGAGAAAATTATAACAGTGAATTTGCTGTAAACTTCAGCCAGGCCATGCATAAAATCAATCTTTATAAATACGATTGTATCCTGCTTGATCTGATGCTGCCAGGGGGCGATGGAATGCAAATCTTAGCAGAACTCAAAAAACAGAACAAACAAGATGGAGTTATTATCATTTCGGCTAAAAACTCATTAGATGATAAAATAAAAGGACTTCAGATTGGTGCAGACGATTATCTTGCTAAACCTTTTCATTTATCTGAACTTTCTGCAAGAGTCTTTTCCGTTATCCGAAGGAAAAATTTCACCAATTCTAATATTGTCCGGCAAAAAGAGTTGCAAATTGATATTTTATCAAAAATAGTCCAGGTAAAAGATACCGCTGTTACCCTTACTAAAAAGGAATATGCCCTGCTCCTATATTTCGTCAGTAATAAAAATCGGGTGATCTCTAAAAATGCGCTCGCAGAGCACATATCCGGAGATATTGCTGATATGCTTGATAACCATGATTTCGTGTACTCACATATCAAAAATCTGAAGAAGAAACTCGGTGACTCAGGTTGCGGTAATTATCTAAAATCAGTTTATGGAACAGGATATAGATGGGAAATATGAAAAGATTACTCGATAAAATCCTGAAACCTCTCGCTATCTATGCGCTGATTGTCCTTTTACTAAGTATTCCAGCCTATTATTTCATCGTAGACCGCATTTGGGTTAGCGAACTTGATAAACATCAATACGTTTTGCGGGACAAAATAGAATCCAGACTTGTAAAATTAAATTTACCAGACAGTACAGTAGAACAAACCATTAATATCTGGAATAAAATAGAACCAGGATTTGTACTTACCGCTCATCCTACTGATCAAGTGATCAAAGACAGTGTTTATACCACTATGCGTTTTGATGATTTCCTGCAAGACAGAGAACAGTTTCGCGCTCTTTCTACCAGTGTACGTATTAATAACAAACATTATCGGCTGCTGATAGAAACTAATATGGAGGAAGCAGATGAAACTGTAACTGCTATTTCTTTAGCCGCTATCTTTTTTTTTCTGTTACTTCTTGGCGGATTTATCCTGTTAATCAAAAGAATATCTGCAAAGGTCTGGCAACCCTTTTATATTACCCTGGGTACACTCAGAAATTTTAAACTAAACAGCGATCAGGAGATTTCCTTCACCCCAAGTGACACGCAAGAATTTAATGAATTAAATGATAGCCTGAGCAAACTGCTCATCAGGAATGTAAGCGTCTACAAACAGCAGAAAGAATTTACCGAGAATGTTTCTCACGAATTACAGACTCCACTGGCAATTGTTCAATCCAAACTAGATCTGCTATTCCAGCATCCTTCACTTACAGATGACCAGTATAACATTGTTGAAAGTGCTCATACAGCCCTAACCAGAGTATCGAGGATCAACAAGAACTTGTTGATCCTGGCCAGGATTGAAAACCATCAGTTTGCAGATTATGATAACATACTGCTATCTGTAGTCCTATATGAAATGATAGATATGTTTACCGAACATTTCGAACAGAAGCAATTGACACTTCAAGAGTGTATTCAGCCCGATGTTAGAATTCAAGCCAACCTCGTATTACTTGAAGTACTAATCAATAATTTATTAATCAATGCTATCCGGCATAATAACATTAATGGAAAGATCAGTATCGAATTAACTGAACATCGGCTCCAGCTCATGAATACAGGCACTCACACTTTAGCGGCAAATAAATTATTCAAAAGATTCAGCACAACTTCTAAAGAAACGCCCGGTAGCGGACTCGGACTGGCTATCATTAAACATATTTGTGACCTGTATCAATGGAAGGTTAGTTATAACTTCATCAATAACCTGCATATTTTCACCATTAGCTTTAAAAATCCAATAACTCCTCCAACTCCTTTATCTTAATCGGACCCATTTCAATTTCTTTCATGCCTCTTGAATAGGATTCTTTAACAAATTCTAAAATCCAACTTTTCTCCTAATTTGTAAAGAAACTTTGTAGTCAATCACCTACAAAGAAGTAAATATGATGAAGTACACAATACTATTCCTTTTGTTACCCATTTTGGGATCAGCACAACAAATTAGCAAAGTGACCATTTCTGGAACAATCAACGATTCAAAAACGAAGGTCACTATTCCATTCGGAAATATTCAGCTTAAAACAATTAAGGATAGCACTTTAATAGCCGAAAAAGTAACTGACGTTTATGGGCAGTTCAAACTGACTGACATAACCAGTGGGAAATATATGCTGACAGTCTCTTATATGGGGTATAAAAAAATGGAATTGCCTGTACTGGTAGGAATGCTGAGTGCTTTCCTTGACTTAGGAAATTTAGATCTCGAAGAAGATGCACAAGCGCTAAATGAAATTAAGATCTTCAGTAATCAGGTTATAGGAATCAGTAATAAAATGGATAAAAAGACCTTTTCAGTTGCAGATAATATGAGTCAGGAAGGTGGATCAGTCTTACAAGTGATGAAAAACCTGCCAGGTGTATCTACCACACAAGATGGCAAACTGGAATTGAGAGGCAGTGATAAAGTAGCTGTTCTTATCGATGGAAAACAAACCGCAATAACAGGATTCGGAGGCCAAACTGGTTTAGATAATATCCCAGCATCAGCTATAGAAAGAATCGAGATCATTAATAACCCATCCGCAAAATTTGATGCTAATGGTAATGCCGGGATTATCAACATCATTTACAAAAAGAATAAACAAGAAGGATTTAATGGGAAAGCCGGACTTACTGCTGGATTAGGTGCGTTAGGGCAAAAGAAAGAAAACCTGCCTGGTATTCGACCACAATACCAGAACACTCCTAAAATTAATCCATCTCTGTCCTTAAATTACCGTAAAAATAAAATCAATACTTTCTTTCAGGGAGATTGGTTATATACACAAACCTTAAACAGAAACGAATTTGCCGAAAGAACCTATGACACCGGTGAAATTATCAGACAACAAGTGAAGCGAAATCGCATTACAACCTTTGCTACTGCAAAGGCCGGTTTGGACTGGAATGTAGACGAACGCAACACTCTAACCGTTACCGTACTTTTTAACCGGGAAAAGATTACTGATCGCGGAGATATTCCTTATTTCAACCAAGATCTTACTATACGCAGTAGATTATGGCAGTTTTTAGAAGATGAGGTGAAATACACAACATCTGCCTCAGCCATCTATCAGCATAACTTTAAACAAGCTGGACATACCCTAAACGCAAGTTTTAATTACACTTTCCATAGGGAAGACGAAAAGTATTTTTTCACCAACATCATGCCAACTTATATTGGAGAAGATTCTTTTAAACTCCTTTCTGACGAGCAGGTCGCAGATTTGAATGTTGATTATGTACGTCCGTTAAAACATGGAAGAGTTGAAGGTGGATTAAAGTTCCGCAGAAGAACAATTCCCGTCAACATGCAGTTCTTTCCGGGGCTGAATTCTCCTGTTGATATTAGTGCTGGCGGATGGGCAGATTACAGTGAAACCATTCCTGCATTATATACAAACTACGTTTATGAAAACAATAAATTCGAACTTGAAGCTGGTTTAAGAGTAGAATATGTAAAAATAGCTTACAAAGTAAATCCAAATCATAATACCTATAAAAGTGAAGGTTATGATTATGCAAAACCATTTCCTAATTTGCGAATAGCCTATAAACTGGATGACAAAAACAAGATCTCTCTGTTCTATACCCGCCGGGTAGATCGGCCAAATGAAGTCGATATACGAATTTTTCCAAAATATGATGAGCCAGAAGTTATTAAAGTTGGAAATCCAGCACTACGCCCTCAGTTTACGAACAGTTTAGAGTTTGGCTATAAAAATAACTGGGATAATGGCTATTTTTACTCCGCATTATATCATAGAATTACAGACGGAACGATAACCCGAATCGCCACACAGGTATCGGGTAGTACATTGATTTATAATGTGTTTCAGAATGCAGAGCGAAGTTATAATTCAGGTGTGGAACTCATTATAAAACAAGATCTTGTTTCGTGGGTTTCTGTGAATGCAAATGCGAATGTCTATCAAAATACAATTAACGCATTTCAGGTAGAGAATAAATATCCAGTACCTGTAACTTACCGTGCAGCACTGCAAAAACTATTCTCAGGAAACCTGAAGATTAATGGCTTATTTCATCTTCCAAATAAGTTAGAAGCACAGCTGACAGGTACTTATTTAGCGCCTGATATTATTCCCCAAGGCAGAATAAGTTCAAGATATACGGTAGATCTGGGGATTAAAAAATTAGTACAAAAAGGAGCCGGTGAGTTGTTTCTGAATGCTACAGACCTATTCAATACATTAAAAATTCAAAAAGAGATTTTAGGAAATGGTTTTAAGATAAAAAGTACAGACTACTATGAAACACAGGTATTCAGAATTGGATACACTTACAAGTTTTAAGCCTTATGCATTACAAGTTCCTATAAACTTCACTCATAATTTTCAATCCTTGAATAAGCTCTTCCTTATTCAAGGACCCATAACCAAGCCTGATATAAGCTGAAGGTTGGTTATTTAAGTAAAAACTGCCAGGCGGAACAATTTGGACTATATCCCATTTAACCCCTATCTTTCGCCTTTTAATTAAAATATATAAAATGAAGAAATTAATTCCTGTTGCTACGCTGTGTATCGCCCTATTTTTTGTTTCCTGTAATAATATGGTCAGTACATCAATTGATATAGATAGTCCTTTTGAGACAGTAACTGTGAAAAATGAATATGAAATTAAAGTGCCGGTGGGTATTACAGAAGTAGCACCAGAAGAAGCCTGGTATTCATACGAAGGTAAGGATGAAACCAAAACGTTTATCATAAAGGGCGAAACCATTAAAAAAGAAGGTTACGAAAAAAGACGAAAAGAAGAAGGTACACTAAACAAATTTCCATATGGACTAAAAGGGTGCACTGATTATAACTTTGATTTTTACAGCCGACAGGCAAAAGATGCTAAAGAAACGACTGTTGTAATTGATACAATGATTAATTCGTATCCTGCAAAAGTTTATAAATTCAGTACAAAAGCATTAGCTGTAGATATGCAGATCATGGCAGCTTATCTTGAAGGCAAGGATAAACGAATCCAGAGAATTATCGTGGCTTACCCGGTAAATGCTGTTAACGGAGCTAAAGCTGCAGAAAAAATCATTTACTCTTTTAAATAATTAAATCAGCTTCAGGAGGCAAAAGAACGGTAATTCTTTTGCCTCAATATGGTAATACCCTCATGATTTGAATCAGGAAATCATTGCTTGATTTAGAAAGTAGTTTTTGCTCATATAACGGTGGAAGTAATTGTAACGAAGCACCGGGTTTACACCAGTTTTTATATTGTAGTGCCCAGTCCTTTTCCATTTCCCCTTCTGTATAGACAATGGAAATGTTTTTTACACCTGCATGATAGAGGTATTTGTTAACTATGGCAGGTCCGCCTGCTACTTTGGTATATAAAAATCACAGGCATTGTTATCACTTTTCGAAACCGCATAAGTCGGCAGACCTGACAAGTTATATCGAGGTCCTGATTAGGTAAATCTCTGATCATCGGGCTCCACTGTAAATCTGTTTATGAAGATTAGTATAAGCAAAAAAAAACCACTAAGGGGCTTAATTAATATTTCGTTAATGCGCAATGAAACTTAGTTAGGTAAGTCTTTTTTAGGATTTAAAAAAAGAAAACAATCCTTTTTTCCACTCCTTCTTCCTTTTAAGCGCTTCTTCGTTAGCCGGGTAAGCTTCGAGAATATTTTTAATATTTTCTAAGGCTTCTCCTTTAGATCCTGTGGCATGTAACGCATCTGCATATTGTAATTTCACTTTTAAAAGTTCATCATCCCAAGCCCATCCATTCCTGATATAACATAATATGGCCTGGTAAGCCACATCATTGCAATTATCCCATTTATTTAAGATGAAATAACAATCAGTAAGATGAAGATAAGCTCTGCTCAATTCGTACTCATTATCTGGATAAACTATTTTTAGTGGTGCAATTAAAGCTTTCAGATCTTCAATTGCTTTTTCGTAATTACCTAGATTCATGTGAGATAATCCGCGCATATAATGGATTTTGCAACGTGAAGTATCTTGTATTGCTTCCTTCTTGACTGATTGATAGTTATCTGCACAAGCAATACACTGGCTATAATCTTTAATGATATAATATTCCTGCATCAGCATAAACCACGCAGAATTATCGTCAGGATTTTTAACCAGCTCATTTTGCCATGCTTTAATCGCATCTTCCGGGCTTCCTTTACTTAATAGATCATGGCGGACATTTTGAATGATAATATATTGCTCACTTAGCTCGAAGAGCTGAGCTTCTGTGAGCTCTTTCTTGTTGATTTCCAGAAAAGAGTCGTATTCTTCAGTTATCGCATCTAAGATTTCATAAGTTTTCTCATTACGACCTAGTTTATAAGTCATATCCAGAATCTCAGCTTTGATCCTCAGGTAATCTGAAAAAGACAGATAATCACTACTATAGTTTGCTGCTACTTGGTATATCTCTATCGCCTCTTCATATTTTTCCAGCCCTTTAAGCGCTGTTCCCCAGCTATTCAACTGCTCCCAAAAAGGAGAAAGAGAGTAACCAATAGCATGTACTTCAGCAGCTTTTTCATAAGCGCCGATTTCAGAAAGTGCTATTCCGTAATTATTACAGCACATCGCAAAAGTATGGATCTCGTTTGCTAAACTTTCACCAGTATTATTGTAGAAATATTCATAAAAGCCCTGATAGGAAACCTCATAAAACTTGACTTTGATTTCCTGTAATTCCTCAGAAAGTTCTTCAGTCCAGATATTTGGGATAGACTCGTAATAAAAATCACAACCTGCGGCATAATAGGCTTCAGGAGAATCTGCGGGTAAAGATTCGATGTCTGGTAATTGCCCTGTAACACGACAATTAGCGTCAACATAACGGCGCAGTCCGCGCGCCAGCCCTCCTATTTCTAAACTCTTTTTCAGGTAGGGTAATGCCTCTGCATACTTCTTTTCATCAAACAAAAATGTACCTGCAAAATGATATGGAATATCCCAATCAGGATAAACTTTCATATAACTAAGAGAAAGACTTAGTATTTCGATCGAATCTGCCTTTAAATGTTCAGAAAACCTTCTTAAAGCTAGTATTAAACTGTATACCAAAAGTTTATTCAGTTTGCTTTTTGCGCTTAAGTCGTTAATTCTGTGGTAAAGATCAATCAGCTCTTGGTTGGGCTGCTCATCGCTGTACGTAAAGGCCATAAAAGCAGCTTCACCCGCCAGTTCTAATCGCTGGTAATCTAAGGCAAGTAAAGCAACTGCATTATGTGTCAGATAATTTTGATGAGGATACGCCTTACCTTCTCTGAAGGTTTGAAACACTTGTAGCGCATCTTCTTTATGCCACAGATAAATATTCGTCTTTTCCAGATAAAGCAGGCTTAATTCCTTATCAAGAATACTTCTGTTGTTAGGATATAGTGCTTTATAATGTGCAATCATTAAATCTATATCTTCCAATACAAACTCCATATTTCCCAGGATAAAATTAACCTGACGGCGATAGCCGATTGCTTTTAGCCTGGTATCTTCGTTTTCTGAAAAGGCAAGGATATCACAATAAACCTGTGCTTCTGGTAAATTATCCTGCGTCACAAAAATATTGATGTAAGCAGCGTATAACATTGCTTCTTCATGGGTAGGCTGAAGTTTCAAAACGTATTCAAAACTATGATATGCAGTTGTATATAGTGACATATCATTTAGGTCAGGATCAAAAGTCTGACTAGCTAATTGATATTCGCATCTGGCTTTGAGCAGCAGCCCTTCAATACTATCAGGATTCACCAGGAGAAAAGGGTTCAAAGATTCAATGCATATTGAAAATTCACCTTGATTATAAAGGGATTGTAAGTCTTGTATAGTGGTCATATATATTTTATCCAGTACTACGGCTATGTTGAGTGGCTAACATGATAGCGCAATTTAGCGGCAAATATAAGATTACACGAAATAAAGAGACTTGTTTAGCTTAATTTTTTTTTAAAAATATAAAAGCAGAGTCACCACTTTACTCTGGAAAGATATATCGGATAGGACTTTAGCGTATCCCAATAAGGCCAAAAGCTAAAAATGGATTTTCTTTTCCATTTCAATCAGGATGATTTCCTTTAAAGGTTTGCCATATTTATGATATTCCACAGGAAAAGGGAATTTTCTGCCAGTAGTAACATACCCCCTCCTTTTATACCATGCAATAAGTTCTGTTCTGTCTTCAATCACGGTTATATTGATTTTATTGCAATTGAGTTGTCTGGCATGTTCTTCAGCATCTTGTAACAACAATCTTCCTATACCGCCATCCTGAGATTCGGGGTTAACTGCAAGCATACCTAAATAAAGATTTTCTTCTTTTTGCTCTAAGTAAACGCAACCAATCAGCTGATTGTCCGGGTTGGTATACTTTAAAACATAAATAGCTTGATTTGTAAGGTAATCCGCTAGTATTTCTTCATCTATACGGATCTCCCCTGATAATAAAAGAATTTCAGATGTCCATCCTTTAATAGAGGTTTCACCGCGATAAGTAGTATTGACCAAGTTTAATAGCGCTGATAAATCGGAAATTGAAGCTTTTGAAATTGACATAAACTAATAAAAAAAACGAAGGTAGCAGAAATAGGGTTACTTAATTATAACAGTTAATAATAAAATTGTACAGAACCGCACTGAAATTAAAACCATTTATGTTGTTATGGGTTATAGCGCCAATCTAATTCGCTTAATATGAAATTTAATAATACTATTGACCAGATATGAGTTTATCGGAACGAATTATAACCTCTAATAAGGGCATGCTTGCTGAGATGGTACAGCTCAAATATCAGGCAATGACTGAAAGTGCCTTTCGTTTTTTCAGAGGGACCTGTGAGATTTTTTATCAAGATCTTTCATTGTGGAAAGCAATGCCGAAATCTCCTTTAAGCTGGATATGTGGCGACCTGCATGTAGAGAATTTTGGGAGTTATAAGGCTGACGATGGTCAAGTGTATTTTGACCTGAATGACTTTGATGAAGCGTTGCTCGCTCCTGTTGCATTTGAATTGGTCAGAATGCTGACTAGTATTTTCCTTTGTTTTGACTTTTTAGAACTGGAAGATCTGAAAGCAATGAATATGGCAAATGTCTTTTTGAAAAATTACAGTGCAGTTTTAGCCCGGGGAAAAGCGCTTGCTATTGAACCCAGAATTGCAAAAGGTATCATTTGTACATTTTTGATGGCCGTCTCTAAACGGAAGCAGAGCCGTTTACTCGACAAACGTACTGAAGTTAGAAAACGGAAGCTGGTACTTTCCCTGGAAGATGAAAGACATTTTGAGCTGGATAAAGACCTGAAGAAAGATTTAGTGGAACACTTGACAGACTGGATCAATAACCATAGTAGAAGTCCTTATAATTATAAAGTACGTGATGTCGTTTTTCGTCTTGCCGGCACTGGAAGCGTGGGTACTAAACGCTATATGTTCTTACTGGAAAACGCGCTAAAGAAAGGGGAATATTTGATTGTGGATATGAAGGAGTCGCAGCCGAGTGCACTTACCCCTTACGTTAAGGTTTCACAGCCTGGGTGGGAAACTGAAGCTGAACGTGTAGTTTTTGCACAGGAACTTTCCCAGCATATACCTTGTTCACTACTGAGTCATACTGTTTTTAAGGGTGATGCTTTTGTTGTCAAAGAAATGCAGCCTGCCGAAGATAAGATTAAGTTTAGATTAATCCAGGATCAATACAGAGATATCTTTCAGGTTATTGATGATATGGCGGCGTTGACTGCTTCGGCTCATATCAGAAGTTCAGGTAGAAAGGGTTCAGCCATTGCTGATGAACTTATTGAATTTGGTAAAAGTACAGAATGGCAGGAAAAACTGATTGACTATGCGTTTAAATATGCACAAAAGGTGAAGAAGGATTTCAAGATATTTAAGACTGGATTTGATTCGGGTATCTATGCTAATAGTTAATTATTATTCTGCAAATAATTTATATTTGCAAACTTTCTTAACCTCTTTATAAGGATCGAATGATTGAAAATACCTTCGGAATGAATATCATTCCGGATAATGATTCCGAAAGGCTTCTGGCACTTAAACGATACAGGATTATGGATAGCCCTTCTGAGGCTTCCTTCGATAATATTGCCCGTTTATGTACACAGATATTTAATGTTCCTATTTCTTTAGTATCTCTGGTTGATGCTGAACGTGTTTTCTTCAAGGCTAATGTAGGGATGGGAAAAGCCAAAGAGTCGAACCGTGGCAAGAGCCTTTGTGCGCTGGCTGTTTTAAATCCTGAGCTTACTATTTTTGAAGATGCTTTAAAAGAACCTTGTCTGATTGCAAACCCTAATGTTGCCGGTGAATTTGGCCTGAGATTTTATGCCGGAGCACCATTGATCACGCATGATGGATTTCTGATCGGAACTTTATGTATTATTGATCAACAGCCCCGTACATTTTATGAAAAGGAGGAATTGATTTTAAAAGGACTGGCGGCTGCAGTTATGGATCAGCTGGAATTGAGATTGTCTGCTTTGGAAGAGATTGAAAAGAAGCAACTTGTTAATGATGAATTAATGCAGCATCGGGAAGAGATGCAAAGTATCAATGAAGAACTTACGGTAATTAATGAAGAGCTAAACGAGTCCAGAGAATATCTGCAGTTGCTGAATGAAAATGTGACAAAGAGTGAGAACCGTTTTCGTGAGCTCATTGCGCAGGCTCCGGTTGCGATTTCCATTTATAGCGGCCCCGATTTGATCATCGAACAGGCTAATGCTTTTATGCTTGATATGCTGGGCAGAACTGCTGAAATTATCGGAAAACCTTTGTTGGTAGCAAGACCAGAGCTGATTGCCCATCCTTATTTGAAAGTAATCAGAGGCGTGCTGGAATCAGGTGAAGATCATATTGGACTGGGTGTCAAAGCGCCTGTACTAGCCAGGGGGTTAGTGGAGGAGAGATATTTTGATGTTACTTATAAGGCGCTTAAAGATGAATCAGGCCGGGTTACCGGAGTGATCGTTGTAGGTACTGATGTCAGTGAAAAAATAGCAAGCCGTGCTCGGGAAACAGAAATGAATGAAGAGCTAGCAGTAATGAATGAGGAATTAACCGCTTCAAATGAAGATTTGATTAGTTCTCAGGATTACCTGATAGAAGTAAACGGGTACCTGAACAGAAGTGAATCCAGGTTCCGTGGGATATTACAGCAGGCAACTGCGGGTATTATGGTTTGTAATGGCAGATCAATGGTTATTGAGTCCGTAAATGACGCCATGCTTGATATTATCAGCAAATCGGCAGCTATAGTTCACAAGCGGTTTGCTGATGCTATTCCGGAATTAGAGGGACAACCTTTTCTAAAGCTGCTTGATGATGTATATACGAGTGGAATAACTCACGTTTTTAATGAGACCAAAGCCGTTGTAAACCGGAATGGCCATCTTGTTGAAGGCTATTTTAATATATCTTATCAGGCAATTAAGGATGATAAGGAAGCGATTACCGGTGTTCTGATTGTGGCTACTGATGTAACCCAACAGGTTAATTCAAAGAAAGAGGTGCAGAAAGCGGAGGATATGCTTCGTTTTTCTGTTGAAGCGGCAAATATTGGGACTTTTGTAATCAACCAGACTACCCGTGTTATGGTATCCTCTCCCCGCTTAAAAGAAATCTTTGGATATTATCCTGAGGAGGAAATGCCTTATGATGCCTCAGTTGTTCAAATCTCTGAAGAACACAGAGAACGGGTAATAGCTGCTGTAGAAGCTGCATTTGCTAAGGGCGAAGATTATTTTATAGAGTATTCATTAACTGGATTTCATGATCAGCAGTTACGCTGGGTAAGAGCAGTTGGCAAACTCAATCAATATACTGCCGATGGAGAGGTCTACTTTTCTGGGGCAATTATTGATATCACTGAGCAAAAGCAGGACGAGCAGCGTAAAAATGATTTTATTTCTATGGTAAGCCATGAGCTTAAAACTCCGTTGACCTCGCTCAAAGGATATCTGCAGATTTTGGAGCAAAGGGCTAAAAAAGCTCAGGAAAGTACCGCGATAATGATGCATGATAAGGCAAATAGCCAGGTTAAAAAAATGATTACGATGATCAATGGGTTTTTAAATGTCTCCCGCTTAGATTCTGGTAAGATTCATATCGAGAAACGGAATTTTGATATCGCCTCTCTTTTTAAGGAGGCAGATGAAGAAGCGCATTCTACGATATTTAGCCACCGGGTTATTTTCATTGAGCCCGAATCAGCAATTTTAAATGCTGACCGTGATAAAGTAGGACAGGTTATACACAATTATGTAAGCAATGCTGTGAAATATTCACCGGAAGGAAGCGTGGTTCTGGTCAGTAGCAAAATCACAAATGGAGAGCTATTGATTGAGGTTAAGGATCAGGGACGGGGAATTAAGGCTCAGGATAAGGATAAACTGTTCGATCGTTTTTATAGGGTCTTGAATGATGATATTGTCTCAGGCTTTGGTATTGGCCTTTATTTATGTGCCGAGATTATAGACAGGCATCAAGGAAAAATCGGGGTGGAAAGCGAATTCGGGGAAGGCAGTACTTTTTGGTTTAGCTTACCGGTAGCTATGGCTTCTGTATAGTGTAAAACATGCTTTTCTGATTCCATAGATCTGGCTTAAAAAAAGAAAGCGGAAATGATCAATGACCATTTCCGCTTATCTAAATTAACGCTCTCACCTACTAAAGCGTCAAACAAATGGAAATATTGTATGGCAATGAAAAAATATTTTAAGATCTTTCCATTTGAATGAAAAGAAGATGCGTAAGAAAAATAAATCCGTTCCTGTAAATACGATGTTTGATGATTTTGACGAAGGTATCGCCATTGAAACGATGTCTTTTGAAGATTTATCTATTTGGGACGACGCAACGCTAAAAGAGTTTGAAGTTGCAAAACAATCGCATCGGGAAGACCGCCATTCATTCTTCCTGCTTGAAAAAGGAACAGTGCACATTGAAATTGATTTTCAGGAATATAAAATTAACCACTCTTCTATCATCTATGTTCACCCCGATCAGGTACATCGTATTCTGGCCATGGAAAATGTCGTAGTGAGCAGCTGGGCAATGAATAATGAAAGCCTGAATCCGGAGTACCTGAAATTACTGGAAGATATCACTCCGGCAAAACCGTTAGTATTAAAAGAAGAAGAGTTTTCAATTGTTTCTGAAACGGTATCAATTGCAATCAGATATTCTAAACGGAAAACTGACAAATTATACCATTCGTTATTGAAAGATAGTTGTAATGCATTGGCCGCATTTGTTATTTCACAGTATTTAGAATTAACTAAATCAACAGACAAAGCTTCAAGATTTGAAATTATTACCAAAGCTTTCAGGGAAATGCTGGAGCTTAATTATATCAATCTCAAACGCCCGGCAGATTATGCTCAAAAACTGCATCTTTCCATACCCTACCTGAACGAATGTGTTAAACATGCAGCTGGTTATTCTGTTTCAAATCACATACAGCAGCGCATTATTTTAGAGGCAAAACGGTTGCTGTATTATTCTGATCAATCTGTAAAAGAAATTGCGACAGCATTAGGCTATGATGATTACCCCTATTTTTCAAGGTTGTTTACCAAAGTTACGGGAATGACTGCTCTAGCGTTCCGCAATAAAAAACGCGATTAGTCCAATACTTACTTTGTATTGCTATTCTGTATCCTTCTGCTACGATGTTCCTTTGCAGAGTCAAATAAACTCGTATAAAAAATGGAACCATTACAAGAAAAAAAGTACTCGTTTCGGGTGCAAGTTTTGCCAGACTTTCAACCGCTTACTGGATGAATAAATTGGGTTACAAAGTAGCCGTTGTTGAAATTGCAAATGAACTTCGAAAGGGCGGCACGCCTGTCGATATTCGCGAAAACACTGTAGCTATCGTAAAGAATATGGAGATTTTCGAGCAAATTAAATCCAACAGATTAAATATGGAAGCGATGGAATTTAAAAACTCCGATGATGTTACCGAAGGTTCAATACCGATGAAAAAAGAAGGTGAATATGCCGTGGACGATGAATGCGAAATTGAACGGGATATATTGCTGAATATTTTATTCAATACCATCAAACATGAAGTTGAATTTATTTTCAACAATAGCATCACTGCTATCAGCGAAACAAAAGATGCGATACAAAAGATGCGATACAAGTTGCCTTTAAAAATGGCCCGGAGCGCTCATTTGACTTATTGTTTGGCTGCGATGGTTTACATTCGACAGTAAGGAAAATTTGGTTTGGTGAGGATGATGAATACTCACATTTTCTTAATCAGTATTTTTCTATAAGCATCTTAAACAAATTGCTGATCAAACCAAACACCTCACAAATGTATAATGAGCCGGATAAAGCTATTATGCTGAATGCCTATAATAACAAGACCGATATTATTTTTTGTTTCTATTCAGAAAAGGAGATTTTTTATGATTATCGGAATGAGCAACAGCAAAGAGAGATCATTTTGCATCAGTTTGCCGGACAAAGCTGGAGAACTCCAGAATTATTGGAAGAAGTGAAGAACACGAAAACTTTTTACTTTGATAAACTCAGTCAAATAAAGATGCCATCCTGGACAAAAGGCAGGGTCGCTTTGGTGGGCGATGCGGGTTATTGTGCTTCGCCTGCTGCTGGAATGGGTGGTTCGCTGGCAATTAATGGAGCTTCTGCATTAGCTGATGCTATGCAGAAGCACAGCGGAAATTTTGAGTTGGCGTTTCAGGATTATAATATAAATTTACGTTCGTTTATCGAGGAAGTTCAAGCTAATGCTGTAAGATTTGGATTAGAGGTGATGGTTTCAAGAACCGAAGAAGCTATTCGTAAAAGGAATGCACTAGAAGTACCCTTTTAATATTGTTTACGATAAGTTACAGGATTTAAACTTCGATTTCATGTTTGTTATTTTATGCTGCAAAATTACCTGGCAATGGCTGTTGGCGGGTTATACATATCGCTGAATATCGGATACATATTTTTCCAGTACAGTATGCTCACCAGTCTGGCAAGGAACAATGCTTTCTGAACAAAAACCGGATATCTGTTGTATATACTAAAGGCAGCGTTATAACGCTGCCTTTAGTATATACAACAGGGGCTTACATCGAATATTTTGTGCATGATTGTGCCAAAATATCTGATGGAATTATTTATTTCAAAGCTCTAAGAAGCTCTTCGAGCTCTAATTCACCCGCTACTGTCTGTGCCCCATTTTGTATGGCTCCGGTCATAATCCGTGCTGTTTCCGGATTAGAAACCAATGCAGCCCAACCATCATTTTCCAATTGAAAACCTGGTACGTTTCTGACCGGTGACAATACCCTTTTTGTTGTTTCTATTACACCTTCAGGTAAGTTTGCGATATTTTGAGCAAGGTGATCTACAAATGTGTCTATTTCCGCATCAGGTATGGCACGATTAATCCAGCCATAACGTTCGGCAGTAGCAGCGTCGAATAAATCGGCACCTAAAATAACTTCTAAAGCCCGGCCACGCGTCATTTTCGAAGAAAGATATTGTGTAGCTCCACCTCCGGGAATAATACCCATCAGCGCTTCACATTGAGCCAATTTTCCTTTTTCCAAAGAGGCAAAGCTCATATCAGCAGCTGCAACAAATTCGGCACCACCACCACGTGCTATACCTTTCAATTTTACGATTGTTATTTGAGGTTGTTCTCTGAGCATTTCGCCAACTGCCTGGAAGATGTTTAGCCCTTCTGGTGCAGCTTTACCTAATTCTTCTAATATAGCCTGTTCTCCTAAAATATTGATATCTACATGAGCGATAAAAAAATCAGGATTTATACTGTCGAATATGACCACTTTAACGTTCTTATCAGTAGATAATTCCTTGAGTAAATGTTTCAATTCTTTTATCAGCTTTCCACTCAATGCGTTTACAGGGGCATTGTCTAAGGTTATATTAGCTATACCTTTTTTTATGTTTAAATGTAACATTTGATAGGCATTCTCTTTAAATTTCACTGTGTTAATCTGAGTCATTTTTTTATTGTTAAGATTCTTGTTCCTATTTTTATGGATACCTTAGTAAAGGTAAAATCTGCATTTTTAATTTTTGAAAATGCTATAACAGACTATAGCACATGGCAGGTGAAGAAAATAAAGAGAAACCGTATATCTGTACGGTTAAAAACCAGGAAGAAATCAAGTATGCCCAGGATGCACTTTATGTATTAAGTGGCAAATGGCGTATGCCTATCATCGTAGCTTTATATAATGGTTTACGTCGTTATCGTGACATCGCACGAAATATACCAGGTATAACATTTACTATGCTCTCCAGGGATTTGCAATCGATGGAACTCAACAAATTGGTAATTAGAATTGAAGATCCTGACTTTCCGAAAACTGTAGAATATATGTTAACGGATTATTGCAAGTCTTTGTACCCCATTGTGGAAAGTTTGATAGATTGGGGAAAACAACATCGACAAGTTATCAGAATGGTAAATCCGACAGAAATAGGAATATAATTGAATACAATTATATTTAATGTTAAAAGTTACAATTAGTGATGTTTTAATAAAAAAAGCCCCTAACAATTAAGTTAAGAGCTTTTGAGTACACCCAATAGGATTCGAACCTATGACCTACGGTTTAGAAAACCGTTGCTCTATCCAGCTGAGCTATGGATGCATTCCTTCTTAAGGGTCGCAAGGATAGGAGAAAAAATCAGAAGTCGCAAATCTGAATTGCATTTTTCTGCTGTAAAAAACCTAACTACTTTGCAATCAGGCAGAATAATTTTACTGTTTTCCGTTCCTCCCCGCTCATTTTTAATATAATCTTTTATCAGGATTAATATCGATTAATTGATACTAACTGATCGATTTTCCAAATGGTGAAAATGCAAGGTTCATTAGTTTGAAATGTTGTCTTCCGAATGGAATGCCTACAATAGTAATACATAAAAGTATTCCAAAGAATAAGTGTGTAAGTGCAATCCACACGCCACCGCAAAAGAACCAGATAATATTCATAACGGTTGATAAGCAACCTGTGTTTGATGAGGTATCTGTGATTTTAACTCCAAATGGCGCCAGACCGACAATGGCAAATTTAAAACACTGGAGTCCAAAAGGGATTCCAATAATGGTAAGGCAAAGAATCAGCCCTCCTATGATGTATTCGAAAAAGATAAATATCCCACCGAAAATAATCCATATTATATTGCCTAAAAAGTTCATATTGTGTGCTTTTGTATTTTGTAATTAAGATAAGAAATTGTCAGATTAGTTACAATCTAAGTGATAATTATTGTTGTTAATTATAAACTTCCAATTATTTAATACAAATTTGCCGATCATTATTAACGCAGATTATGAGTAAAACTAATTTCTTTAACGGCCATGATTATTTTATTGATGAAAAAGTGCATTTTTTCAAGTTCGCGAACGTTTACAATATATTCAATGAAACTGGTGAAAACATTGGTGCAGTCAGACAAACCTTATCTTTTGGACAAAAAGTTCTGACACTTTTGATCGGTAAACCAGCTTTACCTTTTAAATTGGAAATTGTAAACAATGAAGACGAAGTTCAAGCTACAATATCCAGAGGCTGGACATTTTTTATGTCAAAAATCATAGTGAGTGATCCTGATGGAAATGAGCTGGCTTCTATTCAGCAGAAGTTCAAATTATTTAAACCAACTTTCAGGATTTTAGATAATTCAGGACAGTTGATCGCTGAGATCAAAGGAGATTGGAAAGCCTGGGCATTCCAGATCAAAGATGATAAGGAAATTGAAATAGGTACAATCAGTAAAAAATGGGCTGGTGCAATGCGGGAAATCTTTACGAAGGCCGATAAATATAACGTACATATTGATCCAAATTATACAGAAAGCAAAAATAAAGTTGCTATTTTATCAGCAGCAATTACGATTGATATGGTGTTAAAGAATCAAAAATAGGCGCTCAGCCTATTTTTGATAATATTCATAACTAAACTTCATCATTTCTGTACCGGGCACAGACTCCAATATTGTTTGTTTGCCATCTTCAGAAAGTTTTTGTCCTACGGTTACACTTCTTGATGGCAGTCCATTCTCCAGTTTGAAAATTACCTGTTGTCTGCTCGATCCAACCGTCTTTTCTGAAACTAGAAGTCCTTCTGCATTCAGACCATAAGTTTCTATCAAAACATCATTCTTTCCAATACCCTCGTTAAAAAATTCACTTTCTGTACTTACTGGTAACTCCCATTTTGTTTTGCTGGCTTGAGTAAGTACAGGCTCTACCCCTTCCTGATTTGCTGTAGTAGATAAAAATCCAAGCAGATCTTCATGAAGTTCTTTCAGTTGAGAAACCAGTCTAATTCCTTTATTGGGTTGATTAACTATACTTTTATTAAAAATGATCAAATCTTTGCTTATAGGATTAACTTCGGCCTTTAAATAGGTTTTTGTCTTGAAAAGCATTTCTCCTTTTAGCAGATATTCATCGATTCTTTGGTCACCGGTAACTAAAACCGTATCTCCTGAATAGTGAAACTCCAATTGCGGCTGTATTGAACTACTCACCATTTTGAATGGTGCACCGTCCTTATAACTTAAAGAGATGTTGTTACGTGCGGTTCGATAATCGGTCCATTGCCCTTGGGCATTAAACTCAATTTCCACATCTTTAAAGCTGCTATGAGGAATCTTAATACTTACTTTTTTAACTCCCTTAAAGTCGAAAAATTGCACGGGTAGAAAACGATCTGTATAAGCTAATTCAAAGGCTAGGTTTGTAGCTTGTACAGCAGTTATCTTTGTAGGGCGGAAAATTGTTTTGTAACGCGCTACCTGAGCCGAATCCTGTTCATATTTTACAACATAAGCTGAACGGAACTTCTCTTTTCGCTGCACAGCAACTATCTCAGTGATCTTGTGCATTGTGATAATATTCACTAGTTTATCTCTTGATTTTCCACTCCAATAAATAATCCCCTCGTGCTGCTCGTTTAAATTTAAAAGATTGATGTCTTCAATAGCATTGTTCTGTTTTTTGATATAGGTTGGACGAAACAGATATTCATAATCGAACTGAGCTGCAGGATAATGTTTTTTAAGTTCATTCCATTCTCGTTGTGCATAAGGTGAACTACTTATTTGATAACGCAGATTCTCGTCAGAAGAGGTTAAATCAGCCTCTTTAAGCTGCATTACTCTATAAACTTCGTCCGCCAGCGAATAAAACCTGCGGATGTTATATAATAGGATTGTCGGTTTACCCGTTTTTAAGACTATTGTGTCACAGCTTGTACAAATACGATTACCTTGTTCGTCGATTTTTATCGTGGCTTCCTGAGCACTGATTTGACTTGTAATCAACATCAATACTGCGCCCACTAATAACTTTTTCATCTTTCTGATCTTCAATTCTTATTAGATATTTATGTCTTTATATAATGTATTCGTCCTGATAAGGTCTATCGGCAGACCCGCCCCCATTTCTAAAAAATAAGCAAGCTGCCATTGCTGGGTTTTTTGAGCCTGCCTACTGTATATCATATCCCAAGGTGGATATACCCTGATCGCACGCTTACCTTCTCTGATCATAGTCGATACTATCCCCCTATCTTGCAGGATTGCTTTTGGAAAGATAAACTGACCGAAACGATCTCCTTGGCGGGTACCAACAATAAACAGATCAACGTCATCTGTATAATCAAATGGCTGAACAGGCCCATTTCCGGTTTTCTTCCATAAAGTAACAAACTGGCCAACTTTTGTTGGCGTAACCTTAGCTATCCGATACTGAACAGCCAGATTTTTAACATTAAAGGTGTAAGCACAATAATCTGCACTTTGGGCGGCGGGAACAGGCGATGAATACTTAAAATTACAGGGCTTATAAATCAGCTCTTGAGCCGTAAGAAGATCTGATGGAAAACCATTTTGGTCAACCCGGATTTTTGTATTTTTTAACAGCATGAATACTTATTTAATGATAACCTGGACAGAATCGACCTGTAACCTGCTCTTTAACCATTTTCCTAATTTGATTTGTTCTGCCAGACTTGTTTTTTTAGCAAAACTAGCTACCATAATAGTTAACGTATCAGTAACTGCAATATCCAGTTTGTGAAGCACAACATTTGATAACGCGTAAGACTTCATATCTGGATACAATGCCCTTAATTCCTGATCTATGATAGGCAAGGGTTTATCTAATAAAGCGATGCTGCTGTTTTGAATGACAGAATCTTTTTTAAAAACATCTTCCAGGATACTGGCTTTAATTTGAGAAAAGTCAATTTCCTGTTTAGCATTTAATCCCTGGCGGATCTGAAGTTTAGTGTTTTTTAATTTATACTTAACCAGTAGATTATTGATAGAATCAATGGCTGTTTTTGGTAATTCATAGCCGATCAGGAGCAAGTCAATTTCATTTCCCTTGGTATTGTATTTGAAATTTTTGTTGACTACCTGTGTGTTCTTAAATTGGAATTGTTCGTTGACGAATTTTTGAGCATTATTCTCAAAAATACTTTTATCGACGATTCCGTAAGCAAGGTAGATACTAGGAACAACTGCTACAGTAACAGTTATTAAAATATAGCGGGAAACTTTCCTTTCATAGTTTTTGTCTTCGAAATACTTCTTTTTAAACCTCAGAAAACGAACGATAAGAAATGTACTGATACAAATAAAGACACTATTAATAAAATACAAATAGATAGCACCCATAAAAAAGTATAGATTACCTGTAGCAAGACCAAAACCTGCGGTACACAGTGGAGGCATTAGTGCTGTTGCAATGGCTACACCAGGAATAACATTACTTTTTTCTTTTCTTGTTCCAGCTACTATACCCGCCAGACCACCAAAAAACGCTATAAATACATCCCATATGGAAGGAGTTGTCCTGGCTAGTAATTCGCTCTGCGCATCATGTAATGGGGTGATGTAAAAATAGATAGTCGAGGCGACAATACTAATTAAAGTAGCTATCAAAAGGTTTCTCAGACCTTTTTTTACCAGCTCAAAATCATTGGTTCCAATACCCAGCCCAATTCCCATAATAGGTCCCATTAACGGGGAGATGAGCATAGCACCAATAATGACAGCTGTTGAATTGACATTCAAACCAATAGAGGCAATGAAAATAGCAAAGATCAGTGTCCACAGATTTGCACCTACAAAATCTGAATTCTTTTTAATGGAAAGCACGACATCATCTTCATCTGCTTTATCCAAATGAAGATTAAACCTTTTGTGTATGGAAAGTTTAATGATTCGGAATAGCTTATTCTGCTGTTTTTGAGTAGGTTCTGCCATTGTGAATTTTTGTAGGAGATGAACAATGCTGTAAAACGCCAATATAAGTATTGAAAAGGGTTATTATATTATTTGTTCGCGTTTTCACCAATGCATATATCTTGATGAAATTAATTCTTGATCTAGATGTATTGATATCTTAATGTGATTTGTTAAGCGATTTAAAATAGAAATAATTCACAATGACAAATGAGTTTTCAGAAATTGCACATCAAAGGTCAAATATTTTAAATTAACTTCAAGTTAGGTGTTTACGCCAAATCTTTTGGCATCCCCGAGATATAAAAAGTAGTTCCATCTCCTATTTTACTCGTTGCCCATATTTTTACGCCCATCAACAGCGCCATTTCATAAGAAATACTTAAAGCAAGGCCCGCGCCCTGATCATTTGTATTTTCCCAGTCGCTCGCATTTGATTTGAAAAGCTGATCTACTTTATCCTGGCTCATTCCTGCGCCCTGATCTTTGATGGCAATCACCATATGCTGCTCTTCTAAATAACATGAGATATGAATAGTTCCTGCTGTTGGTGAATATTTCGTCGCATTGTTCAGCACATTCCGAATGATAAAAAGTAACATATGCCGATGTGCGAGTATTTCGGTTTGCCCTGGGATATCTACGACCAACTTGATGTTTTTCTTTGCCTGGGCTATTTTAAAGAAAGAATTTGCTTCAGGAATAAGTTCCTTCAACAGAAGTGACTCAGGTTGATATTTAAAGCCACTTTTTTGAGATTTAATCCATTCCAATAACCCGTCCATAAAAGAAAGGCTTTTTTGTGAAGTTTCACTCAATTCTGCCATAATCTCCAGTTTCTCCTGTTCGGTTAACAAATCGACGTCAGTATTAAAAACGCTGGAAAGCATAACGATCGTGCTAAAAGGTTGTCTGATATCGTGTGCAATTACAGAAATCAGCATCGTATTGAAATGGTTGGTTTGCTGCAGCTCTGTATTTTGTTTTAATGCAACTTCATGTAACTCATGCTGGACTTTTCCATATTCTCTTTTGATCCTCAAGGAGCGGTAAATCAAAAATAGCATAGCCACACTTAAGGTAAACAAGCATCCTAATAATGCGATTATTTTAAGGTTTGAATTCTCTTTTAATCTGAGCTGTTTATTCTCATTCTCATTCAAGGCAAAGTTCATGTAATTATAACCAGACTTATTGGTCACTTTACTAATAATATCACGTTTAGCAAGTAACAAGGACATATAATAATAAGCACTGTCCATCTGGTTATGTGATTTGTAAAAATCGTACAGCCTTTCTGCAAATACCAGGTAAAGTTCCGGATATCCATATTTTCTGGAAGTATCCAGACCTTTTTTATAATAATCAAGCCCCATCTCTGTGTTCTCAGAATCAAGGAAAGTATCGCCTAAACCTATATAGGCCTCTACCTTTGTATTCTGAAGTCCTAAACTGTCTGCCTTGTGCAGTATTTTGGTCTGTACAGCAATCCCTTTTTGTCTTTCTCCAGCATTGTAAAGCTGCATTCCCCTGGCGCCTTCATAAAACAAGAGTAATCTTTCATCTTTGTATTTTTCAGCTATTGTGCGGCCTTCCTGAAGTAATTGAGCTAATTTTTTTTGACTAAGATTTTGATCAACAGACATGATATTGCTGATAATCAGTGCGCGGACCGAATCATGTTTTAAAGATTTACTCTTGTCATAAGCCTGGTAAATATACCGCAAGGCTGCTTTTTGATCTTTGTCTACATCCATCAGCAAACCAATATTCATAAGTACCTGGCATACATTTTCCTGGTCATTAATTGATTTGTAAATCCTTAATGCTTCATTGAAATATTTTGCGGAAAGATAATTATTGACCGAAACATTGGCTATAGCTTCGCAATTCGATGCATCTGCTATACCCTTGTTATAATTGAGTCTGATAGCTATTGCCTTAGCTTTTTGCGCATAAAATTTACAGGAATCACGATAATTCATATGAGATAACATCGCTATCCGGTTCATTACATCTACATATCTTATACTGTCTTTAATTAACGGCAGGCCCGATTCAAGTCTGTTGATTTGGTGTGTCTGAGAAAATACATGGGTATAATTGAATAAGGAAATACTAAGCAGAAATAAGAAAACGAAATG
The DNA here is from genome assembly GCF_040547305.1 of Pedobacter sp. UYP1. NCBI lineage: Bacteria > Pseudomonadati > Bacteroidota > Sphingobacteriia > Sphingobacteriales > Sphingobacteriaceae > Pedobacter > Pedobacter sp. UYP1. The sequence goes on from NZ_JBEPPL010000001.1 coordinate 166,458, forward strand.
TTTAAACATAGGATAGACAGTGGGTTGCTCGATTAAAAACTCACTTATCCATGGGGGAATCAAATATCCGGCCATGTTTAAAATCAAGTATTTATCAACTATTAGTGATTGGCTTTTATATTTCTTTCTGCAAGTTCAACGGTATGCACTATTCTTTTTTCTCTTGTTGCTGTTTTTTTTGCTTTCAGGATCCATTCCAGTATGATTCTTTTAGAAGAAGCTGAAAATGATTGAAAGTTTTTATAAGCGGTTTCTTTCTGATCAAATAGTTTTTGCAAATCTTCGGGTATCCTGATGTTTGTTTCCATTTGAATTGATTTATTGGAGATTTGATTCATTTTTTAAAATTAGAGTACTACTCCTTCTTGTATAGGTATTTCATTTCGCTGGATAAAAGCATGAAATACAGGATTAAATTCCATCAGCTGACTTTCACATTTCTTGTCTACAGACATGTTTATACTATGAAAACTGTAACCATTCTTAACAGTGAAAATATAGGACAGATATTGTATTTTTATAAAAGCAATTGCACTTGCAGGATACTTTTTAATTATCTTTTTGCTTTCGATACTGGTAATCGTTAAATAATCAGTGTATAAACTTAAAAGGCCGTAATGTGCAAATTTCCTGATTAATATCCAGGCAATAATTACCCAGGGAATAATCAATACTATCATTATAGTAACAATTGATATCTGAGCAAGGTTTATCCCGATTAATTCTTCTATCTGATTTTGATACTCAAAAGATAAGATCAGCGTAGCCACAAATCCAATAAATAGGAATACGCCTGCAAACAGCGTTTTACCCATCGGAAGTGGTAATCTCATTCTTATAGTGGCATCGGGCTTTTCCATGTGCGTTCAGGATTAAAAAATTTATTCAAGTAAGGTGCAGTACGACTATTTTTTGACTTCGCTACCAATACGGGAGGACCGGAAGCTACGACCATTCCTCCTTTTTCACCAGCTTCAGGACCAATATCAATCACCCAGTCGCTCGCTGCAATCACATGCATATCATGTTCTACCACAACAACTGTATTTCCCTGTTCTACAAGTTTATCCAGCTGTACCATTAATTTTTCTACATCAGATGGATGCAGGCCTGTAGTCGGCTCATCCAGAACATAGAGTGTATTGCCATGCTGAACGCGCTGGAGTTCGGTAGCGAGCTTAATTCGCTGTGCCTCCCCACCAGAAAGTTCTGTTGCCGGTTGCCCCAGCCTCAAATAACCCAGACCAACCTGCTTCACCACATCCAATGCGCGGAATACCTGCGGTTCTGAACTAAAAAACTCACAGGCGGCAGCTACAGTCATCCCTAAAACATCTGCAATGTTCTTTTCTTTATATTTGATTTCCAGCGTCTTAGGGTTATATCTCGTGCCCTTGCAAGTTGGACAAGGTGCGTATACGCTGGGTAAAAACAACAATTCCACCATTACAAAGCCTTCTCCTTCACAATGCGGACAGCGGCCTTTAACTACATTGAAAGAGAACCGTCCTGCATCGTAACGCCGGCTTTTAGCCATTTCAGTCGCTGCAAAAAGCTTCCTGACCTGGTCAAATAATCCAGTATAAGTGGCCAGGTTTGATCTTGGTGTTCTGCCTATCGGTTTTTGATCTACACGTACCAGGCGCTTAATCGCGTCCATTCCTTCCGTTATTTTCCCATCTTTAGTCAACACTTTGTCGAGTTCCAGTGTTTCAGTTTCTTCTGCTGAAGCAGTAAGTAGCTCTGCCTCCAGACCCAGTCTGCCTGCAACCAGTTCGACCAGGGCCTGGCTCACTAAACTGCTCTTTCCAGAGCCTGAAATTCCTGTTACACTAGTAAATACACCAAGCGGAAAAGAAACAGCTAAGTTATTCAGGTTGTTACGGGTAACGTTTTCTAAACGAAGCCATGCTTTAGGTGTTCTCGTTTTTTCGGGGAGAATAGACTGTGCTCCAAATATATAATTTCTGGTCAGTGAATTTTCAATTTTGCTGAGTCCTTCAGGTGGGCCGCTATATAATACATGGCCTCCTTTTTCTCCCGCAAAGGGCCCTACGTCTACAATCCAATCGGCATGACGGATCACATCAACCTCGTGTTCTACCACAAAAAGCGAATTTCCTGAATTCTTTAACCTGTCCAGTGCCCGAAGCAATGCTTCAGTATCTGCAGGATGTAAACCTGCAGAGGGTTCATCTAATACATAAACGACCCCGAAAAGATTAGACCGCACTTGTGTTGCCAACCTCAAACGTTGTAATTCTCCTGGTGAAAGTGTGGGTGTACTCCTTTCCAGATTCAGGTACCCAAGACCCAGATCAAGCATCACACCGATACGCGCAACCAAATCCTGGGCAATCCGCTGAGTAACCATCGCTTTTTCGGGATGCGCTTTCTCTGTCTTGGTTAAAGGTGTGGTTTTCTCTTCCGTATAAGAAATGAAAATGTCATTTAAGCGGGACAGTGTTACTCTTGACATTTCTGCAATATCCAGCCCTGCAAATTTTACAGCGAGCGACTCCTGGCGTAAACGTTTACCGTTACATAATGGACACTCCCCGCTCAGCATATATTTTGATACCCGCTTTTTCATCAGCTGACTCTGCGTATTGGCAAAGGTATGGAGCACATATTTTTTAGCACCAGTGAAAGTCCCCATGTAACTTGGTTCCAGCTTTTTTTGGAGAGCTTCTTTGACCTGTGCCGGATTAAATCCGGCGTAAACAGGAACTATCGGTTTCTCTTCCGTAAAAAGAATCCAATCCCGTTGTTTTTGCGGAAGCTCACGCCATGGAATATCGACATCATAACCTAATGTGGTGAGGATATCCCTGAAATTCTGTCCTAACCAGGCAGTTGGCCATGCTGCAATAGCACGCTCCCGGATCGTAAGAGAATCATCAGGAACCATAGATTGCTCCGTGACTTCGTAAACTCTCCCTAAACCGTGGCACTCCGGACAAGCACCTTCGGGCGTATTCGGAGAAAATGCTTCTGCATAACTGATAGATTGTCCATCAGGGTACTCTCCTGCGCGGGAATACAGCATCCTTAATAAATTCGACAAGGTAGTAACGCTGCCTACAGAAGAGCGCGTGGTACCAGACCCGCGTTGCTGTTGTAAAGCAATGGCTGGTGGTAAACCTTCTATTTCGTCCACTTCCGGAATAGCCATCTGGTTAAATAATCGTCTGGCATACGGAGATACCGATTCCAAATAGCGGCGCTGTGCTTCAGCGTATAACGTGCCGAAAGCTAAAGAGGACTTGCCAGAACCAGAAACACCCGTGAATACAACTAATGCATCACGGGGAATTTCCAGGTCTATATTTTTGAGATTATGTTCGCGGGCTCCACGTACTTTGACGAAGCCTGTAAATGTTTGTTTTTTCTGATTTGTCATTTGAGTATTCCATACCATAACAGCCAAGCCAGAGAATTGATTTAAATTTATAGCAATTAACTGCCAGAGGTGCTGCTTTTCTTCACATCACTGTTATCAATACCACGCTGATTTTTTTTAATTGCATCCTTTAATTTTCCGAAACGCCAGTTTAAACTTACATTAAAGGAGCGGTTATAATTCTGTGAACGATAGTTTTGCGTGAAGTTAGCGCCCTGTGTAGAGGTCGTATAGTATCTGAATTTCGAAAAGACATTATTTACGCCTGCAGAAAGTGTAAGTTTATCTTTGATGATTTCTTTACTTCCGCTAAAAGATGAGAAGAAGAAGGAACTGGTCTGCCCTTGTAATTGTATCTCTGGTGCTTCAAAAGTGGCGCTTGCATTGGCTTTCCATCCATGCTCAAATTTATAGCCAGTATTGATATATGCACGTCCTGTTAAGCCGTCATTTTTAGTCAGCTGCCCATCAATAGCACCCTGAATCCAGATGTAACCAATATTTCCATTCATTGCAACGTTCCATTTTGGCGTAATCGGGTAATTAATATTCAGGTTGGTACTTAACGCTTTATCTTTACCTATATTAAAAAATGTAGATCTTGTAATCTTATCCTCTTCATTGTAGACTGCAACATTCTGTATCGTGTTATTTGCAAATCTGTAACTTAACCCCACATTTATTGATCCTTTTTTAAACTTGCTATAAGTAAGTTCAAAATTATTACTCAATACAGCTTTCAGATCAGGATTACCAGTTGTCCAGAAATTAGGATTAGAACGATCTACAAAGGGATTTAAATTGTCAATACCTGGTCTCTCTATTCTTTGCGTATAGCCAAAATTCAGACTACTCATATCTTTGAACTTGCGGTTAACCGATAAAGTGGGGATCAGATTGAAATAGTTCGTATTTACATTAGACCCTGCACTGATAAAGTCTGCTTTTACAAAGGTACCTTCTGCACGTATTCCAGCTTTAAAACCCCATTCTTTCAGGTTATAAGCGTAGGAATTATAAGCGCCAATCACATCCTGGTCATTGTTGAATTTATTTGTACGTGCAGGATCAGTTTGAAATTCTCCGGTAGCGTCATTCAGGCTTTCATATTCGAAATTGCTTTTGTTTGTTCTCAATATCCCTTTAATCCCGCCTTCAACAGTAATGCTTTTCAAAGGATGTATATAATCCAGCTGCAAGGTTTGCTCTTTGGTACGGCTATTGTTTTTCTGGTTGAAGTCAGGATCAGTAAAATTTGCTCTGTCCACAAAAGTCAGGTGGTTCTCTAATGGATTTCCTGAATTTCCATTTTTATAAGAAAAAGTCAGCAGGCGATCTTTATGGCCTTTAAAACCTAACTGGTAGTTTAGGGTTGCATCAAAACCATTCCATCCGAATCTATTTCTGCCTAACTGGTTATAGCCAATGTTTTTGTTCCCATCTGTCAAACTGAATAATTGGCTGGTATAGGATTTATTATAGCCTCCATAAGGATTCAATTCCATGGTGACTAAGTTTAACGTATCAATTTCATAACTTAATTCTACACCGCCATATCGGTAATTGTTATCAAATCTGCGTGTACCATTACTAATTAAGGTGGTTGGTAAATCTCCGGTGGTCGTTCTGATTGTAGAGGATTCCGTTTGTGGTGAACTGTAAAAACCAGTCCCTCCATAAGCTGTCATCCCAAATTTACCTTGCTTAACAGTGACGAAACCTCCCATTCCAGGTCCACCAACCGGCCCCTGATAACGCAGGTTCAGGCTCCCGTTATAGCCATTGTCAATTTTCTTTGAAGTAATGATATTGATGATACCTGATAAGCCTTCACTATCATATTTGGCAGGCGGTGTGGTAATCACCTCTATTCTAAGAATAGAGGAGGCTGGCATACTGCGCAATACATCCTTAGGACTTCTGGCTACCATAGTAGAAGGCTTGCCATTGATCAGTATTTTGTAATTACCGCTTCCCTTTAATTTGATATTATCATCAGCATCTAAGGATAACAATGGTACTTTGCGCATCATATCCAGTACAGTAAGTCCTTTACTCTCTGGATCTGCCTGGATATCATAACTAATCCGGTCAATTTCCTGTTTAATCAACGGCCGGTCTGCGGTAACAGAAACTTCCTTTAGATTATTTGATTGGGAAACCATGAGTATGCTTCCTAAATCGGTTGCACCGTTCGTAAGGCTTACTGAAACGTTTTTAGCATTATAGCCAATTGCGATTGCGGTTACGGTATATTGACCAGGCGCTATCTTCTCAAAGCTAAAATTCCCGGAAGCATTAACAACCATGGTTTTAATTACAACATTATCCCTTTTAAGGGCAATAGTCATGAAGTCAATAGGCTTGTTCGTGGCAGAATCAATTACCGAACCTTTAATAGTACCTGCTGGAGATTGCGCAGCAACAGGGAATGTAAAAAAAATGGAGAGGCAGAATAAAAATAATAAGGTTGCGTAGTTTTTGGTCATTTGGTTTTTAGGTTGGTAATTTGATCATAAGACGCAGGCATATTTCATTTGTTGCAAGCGTTGTGTAATAAACTTGTTTCCAGGCAAATTTTATTCTACAAGAGAATGTCAAGTTAAATATTAAAATATAATAAGCTTTTTAAGCTAAATAAATAATGATTTAATGGATAATATTTGTTTAATAAAAGGTTTAATTATTTTTCATAGTGTAAAATAAACGCAATTATATAGAATGTTTAAAACCTTGTTTCCATAAAAGGAAAGAAATTATATTTAACAATAAATACAGTTAATATACTAATAAGCTTATTTTTTATTAAATATTAAATTAATTAGCAAAATATTGTAAAAGAATGTATTATATTGTAACTACATTTTATCCAGGTTACCTTTTTTCTCTCTCATTCGAGTCACATTTACGGGCGTTTCCTTAACCTATAACCAAATATTATCAATCTACCCTATGAACAAAAAGTTGTCTTTATTAGGCTGTGCGCTTTGCTGTGCCATCTTATTTTCCTGTAAAAAGGATCTCTCTTCCGCTGGAGCAGCGGCCGCACCAACAATTGTACGTGCCAATGAATCTGTAAGTGTCTGGGTAACAACTTCTGACAAGAGCAAGTTATTACAAACTCAGGCCAATGTGACCTTCGCTCCAGATGCCGGCACCAATCCAGCAACCATCAACATTGATGAAGCCACCTCCTATCAGGGAATTGACGGTTTTGGTTATACCCTAACCGGAGCAAGTGCTTCTTTAATCAATGGACTTGGTGCAGCGCAAAAAAACAGCTTGCTACAGGAATTATTTGCAACAACCGGATCAAACATCGGCATCAGCTATTTAAGAATTTCTATTGGTGCTTCTGATTTAAGTGCACAACCTTTTACCTACAACGACCTTCTGGCAGGCCAAACAGATAATAACCTGAATAATTTTAGTATCAGCCGGGAGATGACTGACCTGATCCCAGTTTTAAAAAGTATTCTGGTTATCAATCCTGATATTAAAATCCTGGGCTCCCCATGGACTGCTCCGGTCTGGATGAAAACAAACGGAGCTTATGTAAACGGTAGCTTAAAACCCGAATATTATGATGCATACGCCAGATATCTGGTTAAATATATTAAAGCTATGCGTGATCAGGGAATTGTTATTGATGCGATCACCCCGCAAAATGAGCCTTTAAATCCTTATAATAATCCAAGCATGGTCATGCAAGCTACTGATCAGGCTAATTTTATCAAAAACAACCTTGGACCACAATTCAGTGCAAATCAGATCAAAACTAAAATTATTGCCTATGATCACAATACAGACCGTACAGATTATCCTCTGGCAGTACTTAACGACGCTGCGGCAAATGCTTACGTGGACGGTTCTGCTTTTCACTTGTATAGTGGAAATATTAATGCGCTGAATGATGTACATAATGCTTACCCTAATAAAAATATTTATTTCACAGAGCAATGGGTTGGCGGTCCGAGTAACTTTGCCGGAGATCTGCAATGGCATGTCAATACATTGATTATTGGTGCAACAAGAAACTGGAGCCGTAATGTACTGGAATGGAATCTTGCTGCCGACCAAAATTATGGACCACATACACAAGGCGGATGCAGTACTTGTGAAGGAGCTTTAACAGTTAATGGAAGTAATGTAACCAGAAATGTATCTTATTATATTATCGCACATGCTTCTAAATTTGTAAGACCTGGGGCTGTGAGGATCGCATCAAATATTGCAGGCACAATTCAGAATGTAGCCTTTAAAAATACAGATGGCACTAAAGTAGTCATCGCTTCTAACAGTGGTTCATCAAGCAGTACCTTCAAGGTTAAATGGGGAACACAATCTTTTACCTATACATTACCTGCCGGTGCAGTAGCTACCTTTAAATGGTCAGGCGCCTCTACCGGAAATCCAGGCACTGCTCCTATTGGCCAGGTTGTAAGTTTAAGAGGCTTTAATAACCAGTTTGTAAGTGGCGAAAATGGTGATAAAGCCATGTGGTGTAACAGAGCTACCCCAGGTGACTGGGAAAAATTCACAGTTGTCGATGCAGGTGGTGGTAAAATTGCCCTGATGTCTATGAATAAATATGTTTCTTCAGAAAACGGAGCCGCTTCAGTGACTTGCAGCAGAGCGACGATCAGTGAATGGGAGAAATTCGACTGGGTAGTCAATGCAGATGGGAAGATCTCTTTCCGTGGCAATAACGGGCTGTATCTTTCTTCTGAAAACGGTGTAAATGAAATGACCTGCACCAGGCCAACTATCTCAGGATGGGAAGCTTTTAGTTTGAATTAATCAAATCCTAATAACCAAATCTAATCCTATCACCTATGAAAACAATTAATTTAATGCTGTGCCTGATTGCGGGCGCACAGCTTTTGAGCTCTTGTAAAAAGGATGTCAATGCATCCTCGGAGAATTCTTCTGCCAATACTGATCCTCGTGCAGTAAGTTATCAGCTATTATGGTCTGATGAATTTGACGGAAATTCGGTAAACCAGGCAAACTGGACTTTTGAAACCGGTGCTGGCGGCTGGGGAAATAATGAAAAGCAATATTACCAACCAGATAATGCGACTGTAAGTGGTGGCAACCTGATTATCACGGCTAAGAAACAAAGTGTTGGCGGAGCACCTTATACTTCTGCAAGAATGATTACAAGGGGCAAAAAGGAATACACTTATGGCAGGTTTGAGGCCAGAATCAAATTACCTCAGGGACAAGGACAATGGCCTGCATTCTGGATGCTTGGCTCAAATATCGGTAGCGTAGGATGGCCAAAATGTGGCGAAATCGACATCATGGAAAATGTAAATACGAATTCACAAGTATTGGGTACAATGCACTGGTTTGATCAGGCTTATGCGTATTATGGAGGTAACACAAATACTACCCCTCAGAATTACCATGTTTACCGTGTAGACTGGACTCCTACTGCGATTACCTGGTATGTAGATGACGTACAGTTTCATGTAGGAAACATTGCCAATAGTATTAATGGTACTGACGAATTTCACCGTCCGTTTTTCTTACTGTTAAATATGGCTGTTGGTGGTAATCTTCCGGGACAAACCATTGACGAGAGCAGATTACCTGCAAAAATGTATGTAGATTACGTGAGGGTTTACAAAATTGTAGGTTCATAATTTTTAAAAAGGGTCCTCAGCTTAGCTATATATACTATGAGATTTTACTTGTTTCTCGTCCTGTTCGCTATTGCGCTTTCTGCCAGGTCGCAATCAACTGCTGTTTATTCAAAAAGCGGTGATGAAAAATGCAATGTGGAATTCAATGTTTATGGTGCTTACAGCGTACAGGATTTTGACTGGTCGATCGCTGGCAATAGTATGGGACAAAATCCCAATATATTATCAGAGGTCAAATGGAAAAATATAAAAGGCCCGGGTATGGGACTGGATATTCGTTTGAATATCTGGTCTCCTATCTTTTTGAAAGTAAGCTATCAAAGTAGTTTTATTAAAAGCGGTAAGGTATCTGATACAGACTATGCTTCCGATAACAGAACTAATACCAGTTACCACGCTGATTTAAATAGCAACGAAGGCTTTACCTATACTTATGCAGTAGCTGGCGGTTATGAATTTAAAATTAACCCTTTTCTCAAACTCAGCCCATTTGCAGGTTATCTGAAAGACGCACAGCATTTACACCTCAAAGACTTCAACGAAGAAAGTGATCCAGCTGTTAAAACTTTAAACAGTACTTACCAGGCTAACTGGACAGGCCCGATGATCGGTATAGAAGCTGATTTCCGGCTTAGCAATCAGCTTTCACTCCGTGGAATGGTTAATTATAAACAGCTTAAATATAAAGCAACTGCCGATTGGAATCTAATTGACTCATTCGAACACCCGGTAAGCTTCCGGCATACCGCTAACGGTTATGGAACAGACGGTCTTTTGCAACTAAATTTTCGATTCACTTCTATTTTGTCTGTTTTTGCAAGAGGTAATTATAGTTACGCTAATACCGGTAAAGGTACTGATGAGTTGTTTTTGATAGACGGTAAAGTTGTTCAATCTCAATTTAACAGCGCTAAAAGGCATGGAGCTGGTTTAGCTGCGGGTATTGGTTTAAATCTGTAAATTGACGTATATTTCAAAAATAATATACAGCAATGACATCATCTTCTCTGCAGCATCTTTATGGTAACATAGATATTTATCTCTTTGATCAGTTATTGAAAGGGCATTATAACTATTGTCAAAAAGTAATAGATGTGGGCTGTGGCGGCGGACGTAACCTGGTTTACTTTTTCAATAACGGCTTTGAAGTATACGGAATAGACCCCAACCCTGCCGCTATAAATACTGTTAAAGCCTTAGCTGAGAGTCTTGCACCAACGAATCCTTTAATTAATTTCAGGGTTTCCAGTGCAGAAGATATGCCTTTTGGTGAAGAATATTTCGACCTGCTGATATGCAGCGCTGTGCTGCATTTTGCCAAAAATGAAATGCACTTTAAAGAGATGTTGCTGGCGATGTGGAAGGTCATTAAGCCAGGCGGTTTCTTTTTTGCCAGATTAGCTTCTGATATCGGAATAGAAGAGCTGATTTGTCCTTTAGGCAATGGCCGGTACTTGTTACCAGACGGAACAGAACGTTTTTTGGTAAATGAACAGACTTTACTGGACTATACAAGAGAGCTCAACGGATATTTGTATGAACCTGTTAAAACTACAAATGTTCAGAACCTGCGCTGCATGACTACCTGGTGCCTGCAAAAACTATAAACAAAAAGCCCCGTTGCTTTCACAACAGGGCTTCTTATCATAGGGTTTAAACTATTTTACGTCACCTTTAACTTTGTTGATTGAACGCTGACCTGGCAGATAAATCTGGAAGCCAAAAGACAAACCAAGGTTGTTTTGGTAACCTGTATTTCCAAATCCTGCTGTCGCATTGTATTTTAACAAGGTTTCTAAACCAATGTTAGGTGTAATGAAATAAGCAAAACCAGGGCCGAAACTGAATGCTAAACCATTCGTGTTAGCACCACCTTTACTTGTGTTTGTACCACCAAAACCAACAGTAGCCTCTCCAAAGAAACGACCATGTTTAAGTACTTCAGTGTCTGAACCAGCATAATAACGACCTAAACCACCAAAACCGTAGTTTGTTGTAGTCGGGCCATCCTTAACGGTTTTTAATCCTAAATTCACGTAACCACCTAAGGCTACATTATCCTGAATAAACCATGCTGCTTTCGGCGTAATGTCTAAACTAAAGTTTTTAGAACCATTCAGATCTAAGCCTAAATTAGCCAGATTACCACCAACCATTACGTTACCTTTTTGGATTTGTGCATTTGCAGACAAGCCAACTCCTAAGATTGCAGTTAGCAGGCATAAAGTAAATTTTTTCATAAGATATTTGTTTTAAACTGTTAAAATTTATCAGGCTATTCTTGCCTGAATACCCTAAAAACCCAATGATTAGCGAAATGTTTTAATTTATTTGATTTTTTAACAATTGTTTATAAACCTGCGCTACAGTATGATGTGCTTATTTATCGTGGTATAACTACAGGTTTAATTTATATTTATTTTTTAGCTGAAAATTAACCCCTAACGATTGAATACCATAATAATAAGCAGCTTTAAACTCAAATTATAATAAGATGAGTTACAATATTTATAATAATTATTGTTTTCGTCGCTATTTTTAAGTATATATTTTCTTTTGCTTCGTTTAATTCGCCGCGAATTCGCTCCTTTAGTTGATTTCAAGAAAAGTTTTAGCCTTGCTAATATGATTTTTCATTAAATGTTCTTTTTTGCTTTAAAAACATGTGTATAACCTGTCAATTTGGTGGAGAAAATTATTTCTAATTAGTGTAATTAATATTTATAAATCCTTATCTTGATACTGACTACTAACAACTTACTCTATGAAATTTTTCAAGCTTTCTCCTACTGCCAAGGGCAAATCGGGGAAAATTGTTGCTGTAACTTACAGTCTGAAAAAGTCTTCCAATGTAGTATTTCTTGAAAATGGTTTCCATATCGGCTATACCAATATTGACCTGGCTCGAGATCAGGACAGCGACCCTGCTAGTTTTTCCACCAAAGGTTCTCAAAAGTACTTATGTCTCCTTGAAGAGGGTGGCTTGCAGATTACCCTATATGCGGGCGGCCTGTCTGGTGATTTCTGGACTTTAGACATTCTGGTTGATGGTGTACCGCTGGCCTCAAATACAATCAAAGTGTATACAAACGCAAAAGGGAATCTTGATTATAATAAACTTACGAAATAACGCTATGAAAACGCTTTATCTGCTGTTACTGTTAAGTATAGTCCTGTCTGGCAGGGCTGGCGCGCAAATTATTGCTGAAGATGCAAAAGGGGAATCTGCTATCATCACTAAAAATTCGAATGTTTCATTTAACCTGAACGAAGCAGCTTTAGCTGCTTCATGGAATAATTTCAGGAAACTGGCTATAGAAAAACCTTCACAAATTATTTGGGGCTTGTCTGCCAGTGGAAATAACAGAGAAGGCATAGCTGATCTTTTTAATGGCGGTAAACTGACACCACAATCTAAAGTTGGTGTTTTTATTGGATTAAGAAAAAGCTATCAGACTACTGTGCTTGAATTGTTACAAAGGATTAAAGAAATTGAAGACGCAAACCCTGATAAAAATGAGACAGCCATTAATGCCATTAAGCTATTAAATCAACAAATCCAGGCTGACAGGGAAACCAGGCATACCCAATCTCTGACCACTTATATCAATGCAGGTCTGAATGCAGATAATTTCAGGTTATATAAACCAGAAGATGCCCCTTCCCTGTCCAAACGATTTGAAAAGGTCAGCTTCAGAGGTGGTTTTGTAGATATAGGCTTAAATTATGAGTATGCACCACGCTGGGTATTTGGTATTGCTTTAGGTTATGAGCGCTATAATAATCTTGATTCTTTAGCCCTGACCAGTTACACACTGAAAAACACGACTACAGCGAATAATTCAGAGCTGTCAACAGAAACTAAGCTCAGTGCTTACGAAGGTGGCTATATGGCTTATAACAGGGTAAATATAAAAACTGATGCACTGTATTACGGCCGGGTCAGCGACGATTACCGGTTGGTTTGGAATACTTTGTATACACGGATCATTTTGCCCTTGCAGGAGAAGGAGATTAATAAGGTCTTCCAGGCGGGTACCGCAATCAATTTTTATAAAAGTGAAGGCAAATTTGCAGGCGGCCTTTACTTGCAGTCAAATGATGTGTTTAACAACCTCCACAGTACAGACCAGTTCCATGAACGGCTCTCCTTTGGTATCGTTGCTAAATATTCTTTCAGCTCAATTATGTCCAGAGATTTCGCGAAATAGAAACTTAATGTTTTATTTAATCCTTATCGCTATGCAAGAGTTACATGCTACAGGTATTCCCGGAGATTTTTTCACCACTGCCAGTCTGAGTACTTTAGCAGGTGCTACCGGTGCAGTTTATATTATTTGCAGTACAATCCAGAAAGTATTCGATTTTAATCCGAAATGGCTTGCATTGCTGGTCTCTATTCTGATTTCCTTTGCGGCTGCGCTATTAACACGGTCTGCCGGAAATGAGATTTCCAGGTATTTTATTGCCTTGCTAAATGGTTTTCTGATTTATGCAACTGCAACTGGTACAAACCAGGTATTAGGCACAAAAGCTGATCCTCCTGCCGCGGCTAAGGCTGGTTTCAGACAAACCATCAAAACGAAAAGACGCTTCAATGCCACCTGGTGGTAAATATTACTTCTTCAACTAATTTTAAATCCTCTTGCTTATGAAAAAGAACAATTTTGCTTCGAAAAACTACATTCTGCTCCCCGTCTTTCGTACCAATATTACCAAACAAGACAGCCCAAATGTAGCCAGGTTTCTGACCATGCTCAGTAATTCTGTTGAACATTCTTCCACAGTTAGTCTGGCCAGCAGAAATATGCACCAAAAATCAAGTGATGACATTCCTGTTGTCGTATTGGATTCTATTGAAAAACAAGGCGCGAAGCTGATCAGAATCAATGCTGATGAGCTGGCTAATTTCCGTTTCTCCTACCCTGGATTAAGGATTATTGAAGAGAAATTCTATAATCCTGCAGTTTGTTCACCGAAAAGAATACTGATCCAGATTGAGCAGGCTGGAATAAAAACTGCAGTTGCCGTAACGATTAAAGATCCCGAAGGCAAAGGTATTCCGAATGCTACAGTGGTCCTTTTTACAGATTTTGCAGCGAGTAAAGGAGCTTCCGGAGTCACGAGTACACAGGGAACTATCTCTTTAAATCTGGATAAGAGCATTGCGGAACGGGTTTATATTTATGCAGACCATAGCTATTGGGGTTATTTTAAAAAAGATGTGCAGCTGGGTGCCACCCTTGACATTCAGCTTGTACCCATCAAGCTAGACTTCAAAGATAGCCTGAGATATTTTTATGATACCGCCAAGCTGCCTAAACTCAAACAAAAAGTCCGTGTTGGAATTATTGATACTGGTGTTGGCCCTCATCATGAATTGAAAGTTACAGGAGGTAAAAACCTGGTCAGGGGCGAAAAAGAAACTGACTACCAGGATAATGGTGAAGGTCATGGTACCCATGTGGGCGGAATAATTGGCGCTTACGGTGGTTTGAATGGTGTTGCCGCTGGAGTAGAAATTATGAGTTACCGTGTTTTCCCGAAAGGAAGCGGTGCTTCGAATTTTGACATCATGAAAGCAATCAATGAAGCCATAACAGACCAATGTGACCTGATTAATATGAGCCTTGGAGAATCACAGGTTGATGAAGGAATTACAAGTTATATTAAAGAAGCTTATAATGCCGGAATTGTGTGTTTTGCGGCAAATGGAAATGACAACAGAAGTCCGGTAAGCTTCCCGGCCAATGACAGTCTTTGTATAGCGGTTTCTGCGATGGGCAGGCTCAATACCTTTCCAACAGATAGTGTAGAAAGCGGCTCAGTACAAGAGTCTTACGGTACAGATGTAGCTAATTTTATAGCTGATTTTTCCAATATTGGCCCTGAAACTGATTTGACTGCGCCTGGAGTTGGAATCATTTCTACCTATCCGAACGACTTATATGCAGTGATGGATGGAACCAGTATGGCTTGTCCTGCGGCAACAGGTATGGCAGCGAGGATACTGGCTGGTAATCCTGACCTGCTTAATTTACCAAGAAATCAAACCAGAGCAGATGAAATGGTGAAATACCTTTCTGTCAATATCAAAGCGCTGGGGTTTGGAAACCTCTACGAAGGCAAAGGTATGTTACAGCCACCAGCAGCTACAAAATAATTAAATAGGGATCACTTTATGAGTTCTGGAGTGGTCCCTGTTTAACAAGTGAATTCGTCAGTCCTTCTAATGAAATCGCCAATCTCTAAGGCTAGTCTTTGTGTTAGCAATGTGGTTCCGCTCCAGACTAAATCTTCTTCTTTCGTTTCTTTCAGTAAGCACCCCACTAATCTACCATTGGTAAACACCTGGTAAAGTGGTACAACTGCCGTTGCATTGTTAATCGTTAATGTAATTTTCATTTCATTGACGTTTGCGATATAGGTGTATTTTTGCATGATACTAAAGTATCTGTTAGCCGCCATCCCATCAATAGGTGTAAATTACGGTTTTATCGTACGTATAAATACTTAAACGTGGTGAAAATACGTAAGTGGCCAATTACCACATAAAAATTTCAGTATACTTTTTAATCAATATTTTGATTAAATTTATGAAAACGTTATGCCTCAAAAATGAATTTCATCATCAAATATCATGGGATTGAAGAGCCGGACCTGGAAAAGGTATGCTCAATTCTGGAGACTCACCATGTCCAGATACTGGATAATAGCCTGTGGCCTGAAACAGCTCTGGTCAATATGGAAGAATCTACACTGGGAATCTTGCAGCAAGCCCTGGACGAGTGGAACATCTATCCAGAACAGGAATATCAAGTTCCTTCTCCCCGGAAAAAAATCAGGAAATCACATTAATATTACGTCTTTAGTTGTCAGGATAGTTATTTAATTATTTATATTTAAGCATCTATCTCGCTCTATTATGAAAACCCTGAAAATTTTAAGGCTTTTGCTTACTTCGTACCTCGGCTTAATGGCCACCACTTTGATCCTCTTTTTAATTGGTATAATAGCTTATCAATTTATGGGTGTAGAATTCCAGCCTGTAATTATCTGGTTCAAAGTCATTACACTCGGAATAGTTGGCTATTATCTTAGCAATTATAAAAAGAAAGAATTTTACTACTACCGTGATCTGGGATTATCCAGAAGATTCATCTGGGTGTGTACCTTTACTTTTGATTTAAGCTTATTTGTTGCCTTGCTAATCCTGATCAAAAGCTGATTTTCCTTCTTCTTTTTCAATTTCTTCATGTGTTTTACTCTTCTTAGGGAAGTTAAACAATAGTGAGGAGGCAATGGGCAACACAAAAATGGCTACTGTAAAGATAGACACAAAAAGGTCTGTTTTTTCACTCTCTATTAAATGTGTGATTGATGATTCAGGGAAAAAATGTGTCAAAAGTGATGAGGTAAGTTTAATACCCAGCACACCAATTACAGTAAAAGCAGCAGTTTCAAGAAAAGTGAATTTTTCCATTAATCTGACAAATGCCTGTGCCACAAAGCGCATGGCTAAAATCCCAATAAATACACCAATATAAATCAGGTAAATGTGATCGGTAAAAGCGACAGCTGCAAATACATTGTCAATCGAAAATGCTAAATCCATGACCTCAACCAGCGCAACTGTTGCCCAGAATGTTCCAACCAAACCGACTGTGTTTTTGTAAAACCAGCTTTTTGATTTATCAATCTGTTCTTCCAGATGCGCATTATTTTTCGCTTTTCTCTTTCTGAAAAAATCAAAAGCAAGATACAATAAGTATAGCCCTCCCAATGGTTTTAACCACCAGATCTTAACTAACCAGGCGGCAAGAAATAAACAAATTCCACGAAATACATAAGCACCGATAATTCCATATTTCAAGGCTCTTTTACGTTGATCTTTGGGTAAATCCATGACCATGGTGGCTAACACTGCAGCATTATCCACCGAGAGCAAGCTTTCTATGACAATCAGGTTTAAAATAATCAGTAATCCAGCTTTAATATCCGGCCCCAGAATCGTGTGTAAAAAATCCATAGGCCAAACTTACTTTAAAACCTGAACATTTCCTACAGGAAGCTATCCGCCTCTCTATAGGCCTGAATAACACGCAACTCCCCTTCTTTGCCTTTTATTGAATTGCCATGCTCCATACCCATCACTCCTTTATATCCTTTTTGATGCAGGTGCTTAAATAAATTTTTGTAGTTAATTTCACCAGTTCCGGGTTCATTTCTTCCTGGATTATCACCAATCTGCAGGTAGGCAATCTCTTCCCAGCAGCGGTCTATATTGATCATCAGATTTCCCTCTGTCCGTTGCATATGGTAGATATCGAAAAGTATTTTGCAGGATGGACTATTGACTGCCTTACAAACATTAAAAGTCTCATGTGTCTGCTGCAGAAATAGTTCTGGTGTGTCACTTAAAGTTTCCAATACCATAATCAGGCCATGTGGCTCAAAAATCGCTGCACCTGCGCGCATGGCATCTACTACGTTTGCCATTTGAATTCCGTAAGGAAGTTTACGTTCATAGAATCCAGGGACTACAGTTACCCATTTCGCATTGCAGCGTTTTGCAGCTTCGACAGAACGGTGGCAAGTCTCTATAAATTTATCCTTGAATTCTTTTTTACCAGTGGTTAGCGATGTTTTCCAGTTATCGCCTCCATCCACTACGAATACACCCATTCTCATCCCAAGTTTAGCGAGTAAATCACCAATTTTTGTTTGTTCTGCCAAGGGTCTGCCTAAAAAACCGTTGTCTTCAATGGACCTGAACCCCTGGTCGTACATGTACTGAATCTGATCCAGAAAGCTTTTACCAGCATGCTGGGCAAACATGCCTTGATGTGGCGCATAATCCAGGTTAAATGTTTTTCCAGTAAGCATCTGCACTTTTTCTGAAGAGCCAGCTACCGCGGTCACGGAAGAACCTGCAATCAGCGCACCCGTTGCAATTGCACTATTTCTTAAAAATTCTATTCTGTTCATATTAAAATGGTTAAGCTATTTTATATTGTGTTTTTGTTGCTATGTGAACTGTTATGTTTTATACCGATTCATATAGCTATTGCTGTTAATTTACGATCATTTTCTTAAATCCGGCAGTCAGCGTGTCTGTAACGGTTCCATCTTTGCGGTGATAGATTAAATAAGCTTCCATATTTTTCTTCGAACTCACAAAGGCCAACGCCTGTTCTACGGACATTGCCATAACCGCATTGTCATACCCATCAGCAGTTAAAGCATCTTTGGCAAAAATAGTCACACTGATCAATTGATTATCCAGCGGATAGCCTGTTTTCGGATTAATCAAATGAGAGATCTTTTTTCCACCAGCCTGTAAATACTTCCGGTAATTTCCAGAAGTTGTTACTGCACCTTCCTTAAAACTAATGACATGCCTGAGCTGGGGTTCTGACTGCTCATTCAATGCTGGTCCTTCAATACCGACCCGCAGTGCAGTTCCATCAGGTTTTGGCCCCCTCATCCTGATCTCACCGCCTATTTCTACCACAAAACACCGGATACCCTTATACAGCAAGTAATCCGCGACCACATCTACACTATAGCCCTGTGCTATTCCATTGAGATCAATCTGTACACCCGGCTGCTTTTTAAATAGCTTATTCCCCTGAACTCCGAGCAAATTCATTCCCACATTTTTCAGCAACTCCTTAATCCTGGCGCTATCCGGGAACACAGCAATTGGTTTTGGCCCAAAACCCCAGGCCTGAACCAGCGGGGCTACAGTAATGTCAAATTTGCCATCAGTAGCCTTATAAATCTCAAATGATTTATTGATCACGCGCAGAAAATGAGTATCTATACTTAAAGTTTTAATAGAGTTATTAAACTTAGTAATCAAAGAATAAGGCTGGTATAAAGACATTGATGAATCTATTTTTAACAAGATGCTATCCACTTCATCTCCACTCACTATAGGAGCTTCAGCAAAATATTTAATGGAATAATCAGTTCCCTGAGCGTAACCATGTAAAGTGTATTGCTGTTGTTCCTTCTTTTGTACAAAGAAGGAAAGCAACAGCAATACAACGATCACCATAGTTTTATGGATAAAAACCACTGCTTATAATTAAATTACCTTGGTTTTTCCAGGCGTTGGAATTGGATATAATCCATTCTCATCAGGCATCAATTTAGGATTAGCCTTCCAGTTGAGTTCAGCCGGGAAAAGACTATTATCTGCTTTCAAAGCATCGTCCCATTTGATGGTCTGACCAGAATAAGTAGCATACCTGCCTATAATTGAAGTAAAGCAGCTTTTAGCTCCGCGTTCTGCATCACTGAACTTAAACTCTCCTTTAGCGATTGCGGCAAATAATTCATCATGTTCGGTCTGATAAGGATTTTTATTTCCTTTAGTCGGATGACTGAATATTTCTTTCCCTTTATGATCCCATAATACCCCATGATTTCCTGCCGATAAATATGTGCGGCCTTTAGTGCCCTGGAAAGTTTCATCCACCCGGTTCTCAGTTCCTTCAAAGTGGCGGCACTGGCTATAAATCACAGCTCCATCCGCATAAGTTAGTTCTACTGCATGGTTATCATAAATTTCCCCATAATCTTTCCCTGTTCTCCAGGCACGGCTGCCGGTCCCCTGCACAGAAACAGGATAAGCACCCTTTACCCAGTTGGCAATGTCAATATTATGCACATGCTGCTCTACAATATGGTCTCCGCAAAGCCAGTTGAAATAATACCAGTTCCGCATCTGATATTCCATTTCAGTTTGCTGAGGCTCACGTTTCTTAACCCAAACCCCACCACTATTCCAATATACCTGTCCGCTATAAATTTCACCTATCGCCCCATCTTGTATCCTTTTCATCGTTTCTCTGTAATTGGCCTGGTATCTGCGCTGCAAACCTACCACGACATTCAGTTTTTTCTGTTTGGCAATCTCTGCTGCTGCCAGTACTCTGCGGATTCCCGGTGAATCCACTGCTACAGGTTTTTCCATAAATACATGTTTCCCCTGTTTAACCGCTTCTTCAAAGTGTCCAGGTCTGAATCCCGGAGGCGTCACCAATAAAACTACATCTGCCAGGGCAATAGCCTGTTTATAAGCATCAAATCCTATAAAACGACGTTCTTTAGGGACATCGACTTTGTCTTTAAATTTATCAAAAAGGACTTTGTAACTATTGTCCATTCTATCCTGGAAAGCATCGGCCATAGCCACCAGCTTCACATTCTGAGTCGTGCTCAAAGCCTGGAAAGCTGCGCCAGTTCCACGATCTCCGCAACCGATCAAAGCAATCTTAATCGTATCATCAGTTGAAGTGTGTCCGCCTGCAAAAGTGAATTGATTTAACAATACACCTCCGGCAATCAGTGCCGAGGACTTTAAAAATTCACGGCGTTTTTCACGCAATTCTTCATTGTTCATAGTAAAATCTTTTTAGGTTCTATTTGGTTGTTCATTGTGTTTAATAATCGGCAATCACAGGTTGATCGTAATAAGCTGTGATTTCAGCTTTGGCAGGTGTCTTTACAGGTCTGACTAAGCGCATTCCAATAAATGGAGCTTCAGGAAACCACCAGTTGCTTTTTGGGATCTGAGGATCAAGTTGTTTCCAAACCGGGTCTGAAGCCAGTCTTACTGCTGAACGTAAATCTAACGGGGTATCCTCATAAGAACCTCCGCGAATCACATGCGCATATAATTTTGACGGAGCAGCTACAGGATTAACCGCAACTCCATTTTGCTGCGCCGCATAAAAATCGGCCGCATACTGATCATATGTCCATTCAGCTACATTTCCATATAAATCAAACAAGCCCCACGGATTTGGTTTCTTCTGTCCGACAGCATGAGTTTTACCCCCGCTATTTTCCTTAAACCAGCCGTAATCACTCAATCCGGCAGCAGTTTCCCCGAAAGTATATTCAGTAGTACTCCCCGCTCTGCAAGCATACTCCCATTCGGCCTCTGTAGGTAAGCGATAAAACACCCCTGTTCTGGCATATAACCATTTACAATACTGTATCGCATTGTAATGTGTCATTGCCAGTGCAGGATGATTTTCCTTTCCCATTCCAAAAGTCATATCCAGATAAGGCTTGGTGGGCCTGGTTACCGCATCTACATTTGCAGGTACAGGCCCCGTACTATGAGAAGTCTCATAATCCTTATACAAAAAAGGCTCATACAAATCCCAGGTCAGCTCAAAAGTTGCCATCCAGAAAGCATCCAGTTTTACCCGGTGTAAAGGCAGTTCATCTGCTTTTCCCTTTTTACTTCCCATCAGGAATTCTCCCGCGGGGATAGCCTGCATGGTGAAACTTAGTTTGGTGCCTTCAATTTGCTGGGTATAAGATTTCTCTTGCGCAAAAGAAAAAAATGCACTCAGCAGCAATGGAACTGTAAATAATACTTTAACGCTCATAATTTAATAGCCGGGGTTTTGTTTTAACTCTTTATTTTTAAAAACTTCATCACGTTCAAATGGTCTGAAATATATTTTTTCTGCCCATTTACGGTTCTCCTGAGCAGTTTCAACAGTTGGCGTATAGGTATAGTCGTAAACTGAAGGATCGTAATGATAAGGCGCAGACATGGTTTGCCCGGATTTGAACTTACCTGTAACTTTGATATAAGTAGGCTGTCTGCCTAATGTTTCTTCGGCAATCATCCAGCGGCGTGTATCATGATAACGCTGTTCTTCATAAGCCATTTCCACTCTGCGTTCGTGGCGGTAAATATCCCTTAACTCAGTTGGTGAACTTGAGCTGACAGCCGGCATACCAGCTCTGAACCTGATTCTGTTCAACCAAACAATAGCCTGGTCAGTCTGTCCTAATTCAATACTGGCTTCAATATAATTTAGCACTGCTTCTGTATACCTGAAAAAAGGCCATGGCACAAATTGCGGCATTGAAGCATCCACAATAGCAGGATCCGGATCAGTAAATTTCTGCATATAATAGCCGGTCCAGCTTCCATTCCAGTTTTCAATAGAACTTCCGCGGGTATCCAAACCTTTAAAATTAATCACATTGCTACCCTCTTTCAAATCATATTCACCAGTCTGAATCTGATTCGCAGGATCGACATTTCCAGAAACTTTATCCCTTGGCTTCCATTCGGCACCATCATATAATATAGTAGCATAAAAACGTGGATCACGATTTTGATAAGGCGCACTCTTTTGCGTTGTATTTGCCCAGCTGAATTTAGTCCCGTCTGTCATTTCGTAATCATCCACCATTAAACCAATGGGTGTATTACCTGCCCAGTTATGATAGCCATTCGGACCATTCGCACGTGCATAGCGGTTATCACTCCGGTCAATAAAATACCGCGCAAATATCAGTTCTGAACTTGCTGAAGCATCTATACCCGGTGCTTTACTTTCTCCGCCCATGGCAATGCTTTTATAATTACTGATACCGTCTTTCACAGATGATTTTTCGCTGAAAGACAGTTTGTAACCTGTACCTGCATCTATTACAGCTTTAGCTGCATCCTGCGCTGCTTTCCAACGCTGCATCCGGTCTCCTGTCAGATATCCAAGAAATTCCGGATTGGCATAGCCTGAAATAACCCCTTTAGATTTTGATCTGGCAGTCGGTGAATCATGTAAATCACTTGCTGCATATAAAAGTACCCTTGACTTTAACGCCATTGCGGCTAAAGCAGAAGTTCTTCCCTTTTGCGTAGACTTTCCCGTTAACTCCTTAATTGCATCATCACAATCTTTGACCATAAAATTCACACACTCTTCATAAGTTGCCCGTTTCGCTGCATAGTCCTCATTTAGCGCATAAACTTTAGTAATCAATGGTACACTACCATAAAAACGTGTCAGTTGATGATAAAAATAAGCTCTTAAAAAGTGTGCTTCACCCAATAACTGGTCTTTCACATTTTTATCTGTAATCCCATTATCGGCTCCTGATAATTTTTCGATCGTGATATTACAAGACCTGATCCGGTTATACATTTTGTTATAAGCCCAGGTATCATCCACCCAACCTAAAGTTGTCGGATTAATAATTCCGGCATTCACCAAATCAATTCCCCTGTTTGGGTGTGTAAATAAAGATTCATCAGTCACAGAAGACAACATTTGTTCTGGAAAACCGCCATTGCCTAAGCCATTGTAAATTTCTGTCACAAAGGCTTGTGCCAGCGCCGGATCTTTCCAGATCAGTTCCGAAGGTATTTGAGTAGGCGGAGTTACGGTCAGGAAATCTTTTTTACATCCGCAGGAAAAAGAGACCAGCAATGCGGTGGTTAGTAATATATAAGTGTTTTTGAATATCTGGTTCATATGTTTAGATCTATAGATAATGAGTTTAAAAAGTGGCTTTGATCCCTGTATTGATTACCCTTGCCTGTGGATAATACTGTGCGCTGGAGTTTGTTGATTCCGGATCCCAGATTCCAATTTTATCCACTGTAATCAGGTTCAAGCCGTTAACATATACTCTTAGCGCACTAATACCGGATTTTTTGCACCATGTTGATGGTAAAGTATAGCCTATCTCTACATTTTTCAGTCTGACATAATTATTACTGCGCAGCCAATAAGTATTTCTGCCTGCGTTGTTAAAGTCTGTATAATAAGTTTTACCGCGGTTCGACAAACGAGGGAATTCACTGCTGGGATTCTCAATTGTCCAGCGGTTTTTATAAGACCAGTCCAGGAAGTTTCCAATGTCACCTGACTCTGTAAGGCCTACAATTTGAACACCTCCGCTGGCTCCCTGTATCAAGGCAGAGAAGTCAAAGTTCTTATATTGTAAAGTCAGGTTAAAACCACCTGTAAAAGTTGGTGTGCTGGTTTTATCAGACCTGATGCGGTCGTCCCCATCTATTTTGCCATCCCCATTAACATCTCTGAATTTCATGTCTCCAGGAAGCAGTTTGTTTGTTAATGCACTGTAATTAATCGTATTAGCTTTAATTTCCGCGTCGTCCTTAAATACCCCTGCATACTCATAAATCAAATCCGTACCTGTTGGCATCCCAGTAGATTGCTGCCACGAAGGTGCGCCTGGTGTTTCATCCCAGAAAATGATCTTGTTTTTAGAATATCCACCGTTTACACTTACCCCATAGTTCAATTCGCCAACATGGTCATTGTAACTCAATTTAAATTCAAACCCTTTATTATTTACCTTTCCCAGGTTCACAGGAGGTAATTTATCAGTGATTCCAGAACTGCCCGGAATAGAACTTCCTCTGCTGATCAGGATTTTAGTTCTTTTATTATAAA
The DNA here is from genome assembly GCF_040547305.1 of Pedobacter sp. UYP1. Classification (NCBI taxonomy): domain Bacteria; kingdom Pseudomonadati; phylum Bacteroidota; class Sphingobacteriia; order Sphingobacteriales; family Sphingobacteriaceae; genus Pedobacter; species Pedobacter sp. UYP1. The sequence continues at coordinate 190,760 of NZ_JBEPPL010000001.1, forward strand.
AATAATCGAATTCAAAACTTAGCTTGTTATTTAAAAACGAAGCATCTAAACCCAGATTCGCATTGTTGGCTACTTCCCACCCGAAATCCAAATTAGGCACGCGGTTCTCTACTAAAGTCTGGCTGTATTGATTGTTAACGATATAATTTCCAAAGCCCATTGTATTGAGATACTGGTATTCAGCCAAAGCATCGCCGAAATAAGCTTCAGCACCCATCTGGCCATAAGAAGCCCTGATTTTTAGATTATTAATAAACTTTACATGGTCTTTAAAGAAGGATTCTTCCGACACTCTCCACCCTGCTGAAACTCCCGGGAAAAATCCAAATCTTTTATTCTCAGGAAAGATATAAGAGCCATCAACTCTCCATAAAAACTCTGCCAGATATTTTTCTTTGTAATTATAACCTGCTCTTCCAAAATAACTTAAGCGTGCTCTATTGAATAAATTATTAGGTCCATCTGTCGGGTTTCCAACAGTTTGCTCTCTATCACTTCCTGCTACCAATTGTTGCAGGGCCGTAGACAGGAAATACCTGCGTGCTGCACTAAAACCATCATTGTTAACTTTCTCCCTGGTTACTCCCGCCATCAGGTTAAAAGTATGGTCTCCTATTTTTTTATCATAAGTAGCCATTCCCATTAAATTGATTGCAAGTTGTGCTCCTGCTGTCTCATTTAAACTTGCATCAGTACGTTCCGAACGCACAGATCCTTTCAACAGTGGCGTAATACCATCGGCCTCAAAAGATTTTTTATCCCAGTAATATAATGTCCAGGGTGTTTGCCATCTTTTTTGTCTTCCCGCAAACTTATCAATAGAAGCTGTACCGGTAATTTTCAGCCCTTCTACACCTGGTACTTTAATATCAATCTTACCGGTAGACTGAAAGTAATCACGTTGGTCTTTATTGTAACCTGTCTGATCTGTGGTTATCACGTAAGGATTATAGCCAAATTCGATATCCGGTCCTGGTAATCCATTTGGCCAGACTTCCTGTTCAGTAGGTTTACCGCGCATCAGCATTCTGAAAATATCACCAGCACCAACTGTTGGATAATTACGGGCCTCTTCTCTGCCAGTAATCCCTAAAGTTAAAGTTACATATTTACTTACTGCGGCTTCCAGGTTGATCCTTAAATCATATTGCTTATAACCGGTAGCTGATTTTTTATAATAGCCATCCTGATCCAGATAGCCTAATGATACCAGGTATTTGATGTTTTCTGCGCCGCCTGTTAATTGCAAATTGTGTCTTTGCTGAGGTGACCAATTCTTTAAAGTAGTCTTGAACCAGTCTGTATTCGGGTAACGCAAACGGTCGGAACCGTCACTTAATTTCTGCATTTCATCAGGACGATAAACAGCCGACAATATATTCCCATTATCTGTTCTTTTATAAGAGCCTGTAGCTTTAAATGCCTGCGATGCGGCATTCCATTGGTCTACTGGTAAATCTGCACCAAAAATATTCAGTTCATTTAAAATCTCAGCGTATTGTGTTGAATTGGCCATTTTAGGTGTTCTGGTAGGCTGTTGCAAACCATAGCTAAAATCATAAGAAAGTTGTGGCTTACCAGATTTACCCTGTTTAGTTGTGATCAAAATTACGCCATTTGCTGCCCGAGATCCATAAATTGCCGCCGAAGCATCTTTCAGTACCGATACACTCTCTACGTCGTTAGGATTGATCCTTTCTAAACCACCCGCGCGGTTTGGAACCCCGTCAATAACGATCAGGGCGTCATTATTTCCTAATGAATTTACACCACGAATCCTGATGGTAGAGCCATCAGCTCCCGGTTCTCCACTTGATTGTAAAGCAGTTACCCCAGGTAAACGGCCGGCTAAAGAGTTAGACAAGTTAACGTTCGGTGTTTTGGCCAGCTCTGCACCTTTTACAGAAGTTACAGCGCCGGATACCACTGCTTTTTTCTGTGTACCATAACCAACCACAACGATTTCGGTTAATGCCTGGCTATTTTCCTGTAGTTTGACATTAATTACAGGGCGGTTATTAACCGGAACTTCCTGTGTATTGTAACCCAGGTAAGAAAAGACCAGTACCCCATTGTCGGGAACTTTAATGCTGTATTTACCTGATACATCAGTAGTCGCGGCGGCAGTCGTTTCTTTAAGTTTAATGCTGACTCCGGGAATTCCTCCGCCCTTTTCATCCGTTACTACCCCTCTGACCACGATATCAGCAGCAGCCCCATTTTTAGGTCTGATAATGATCAGATCATCTTCCATTGACTGAAATCTCAAACCAGTGCCTTTCAAAAGAAAACTCAGTGCATCAAAGACCAGGATGTCCTTCTGCATCAGGGTAATATTTTTATCCAGCGGGAGATCTTCTTCGCTATACAGTAAACGAAAGTTCCCTTTACGCTCCAGAATAACTAAAGCATCCTTTAGTTTTATTTGCTGAAGGTTTAAATCAATCTTTTTGTTTTGAGAGTAGCTGCTGGCAGATACCTGAAAACAAAAGAGAAAAGACAAAACAAAGATCCAGTTTAGCATTAATATTAGTTTTTTTTGGGAAAAGTGGACGCATAGAACTTTATTGCACAGTCCTTTTTTTTTCATAGATTTGTGAATTTCAAAGTTAAAAATCTGATAAACCGTTTGTTACATTACGGGTTGGAAGGTTGAAAAGGGAGGGAATGTTGGCGCATTTACTCCCTTTTTTTAGTAGATGGTCACGTCATGTGCGCTAAGATTAAAGGTGAAGGGTTTGATTAACTGCATAGCTGTCAGGGCTTCTTTAATATTCTCATTTTTAAAGACTCCGGTAAAGCGATAGGATTTTGCTCTGGATGAACCCAGGTGAATTTTGATATTAAACCAGCGTTCCAGCCTTGGCTTTAAATCTTGAAATGACTCATTGTGAAATACCAGCGTATTATTTTTCCAGGAAACTTCTTCAATATATTCGTTGCCTCCAATATGAATAGGCACGATATGTTCAATCATTAAGGTAATGTCATGATCATCCATTTTGAGTACCCCTTGCTGACCATTTTCCAGCACAAATTTTTCGGAAGGATTTAAAATGATTTTTTGCTGTGGCCTTTCATTGACAGATAATTCAATAGAACCACGTAATAGCGTAGCTACAGACTTCTGATCTACAGGATATGCCTTCACATTAAATGCAGTGCCTAATACTTTGATTGCAATTTTATCGGTACGCACTATAAATGGTTGCGACTCATGATGGGCTACATCAAAAAAAGCTTCACCAGTTAAATGTACTATACGTGTCTTTTTCTGATTAATATCTGAATGGTAAGCTAATTTGCTATCCGAATTCAGCCAGACTAAAGTACCATCCGGAAGTTTCACCTTTTTTCTTACCCCTTTTCCTGCAATCAGCTGCGTATTGAAATTATCCTGTTCATTGCTGTGGATATAAAATAAGCCAGCAAAGAAAACTAAACATAAAGCTAGAACTGCGATAGATAAGTTTTTATATTGACGAAAGAATGGAACTGGTTCCTCTGGTACAGGCGTAGTCAGCTCATCATAAAACCGTAACCTGTGACATTGATAAATGCGGTCTACATCCGGAAGATCTGCTTCATCCTCTTCATTGTTAAGCCAGATTTGTTTAAGTACTTCTTCATAATAAACAGAATCAGGATAGCTATCAATGAGCGTATTCAGCTCCTCCAATTCATATGGGGTCGCTTCACCAGCCATTTTACGAGCTAATAATTCTATAATTCTGCTTCTTTTCATAAAGACCGCCGCAAGAGTTTTATATTGGTTAGTGTAGATAAGACAATATATATCAGAAAACTCCCTAGTCTGGAATAAAAAAAAATAAATAAATTTACATCAGGTTGAATTCGACTTTAAGAACAGCGGTCAATTTTTTTACGGCAGTGACCAGGTGGGCATCAACGGTCTTTGTAGAGATATTCAGAATCGCAGCTGTTTCTTTATAACTCATTCCATCTTCTTTAACAAGCTTAAAAACAAGCTTACATTTATTTGGCAATGCTTCGGTAGCTTGTTCTAGTTTCTTTTTCAGCTCGTCATTGATCAGGATCTGTTCGGGGTTCAGGCTGTCTAACACGATTTGTATATCAATATCCTCCAAAAAGATCAGTTCTCTTTTGGAATGTTTATTTAAAATATTCAGGCAAAGATTGCGCGCAATAACAAAGCTATAAACTTTAATATTTTGTATTTCTGGTAATTTTTTTCTGTTTTTCCAAAGGGTGATCATCACGTCATTTGCCACCTCTTCTGCCAGTTCTCTTGATTTTAACAAGTAATAACAGAAGCGATATAATGCAGGAAAAAGGCTTTTAAATAGCTTTTCATAGGCATTTTCACTATCATATAAAGCTATCTCACAGATCAGATGAGATAGGTCTGCAGCAGGTTTAGGCATCGGGATATATTTGGTTAACTCAAATTTAACAATTTAACCATACCATCCAAATCTCTTCTGCTCAACTAGAAAAGGTTGTGTGTTTTAAGGAGTTGAAATCAATTGTAACAGGGTTCGTTAAATGTACTGAGGCTGGGATGTGGATTTTTTCGCAGTTGTATACTCTCGAAGTAATAGAAAAACATTGCTTTAACATCCTGGCTCATAGGCTGGAGTCCTTCAATCCAGGCAGTCAGACTTAACCTGTCAACACCTGTGTCGCGGAGAATATCTTTGATTGTGATCCCCATATTCAGCATCTTATCACTGATCCAAAGCGGTTCAACCTCATCTACTACAGCGGGTGTATAAGCTATAGGATGAACTGTTACTGGTACATTCACTACAAATCTTTCAAAAAGATCCTGGGTGATAGCAATGAGTTTTGGGATTTCTGCAGGATGACCGGATTTACATTTCCACTGCCGGGTTTTTACTTTCAATGAGGAAGATCGGGCATTGATAATTTCAAAACTAATATTAAATTGATTCAGACATTGTTTAGCGCCCTCTTCCAGCCTTAACAGGTCTATATGCCTCACAATTCCTACTAATTTATAAATGTCTTTAATAATCTCCATTTTACTAATTCACAAAGGGATTCCCAGTTCCTTATCCCGCCGTTAATTTTTTTGTTTAGGTTAAACTGCTCAGGCCTGGTTAATAAACCTATCTGCAATCTCTTTAAGCCAAACTACTATAATTTTATGATTCCAGCAAACAAAAAAGCTTGCTGTTAGAGTTAACAAACTACCTGCTTTTTTGTTATGGATTATTTTAAAACGTTTTACTTATTTGTCTGATTATTCCTGCAGGTGGTGGTTTTTTCTGGTAAGAGAAAGAGAAAAAAGCTAACCAATACTAAACAGATTATATTGATTATAGTAGCTGTTTGATAAGCGGATAGATAATCCTGATGTGTTCCAGCTTTTCCTGATACATAAAAGAAAATCCCTCCAACTATACCGATTCCCAATGCAATTGCCGTTTGCTGAAAAGTAGAAAAAGTTCCCGAGGCAGCACCAGCAAATTTCGGCGGAATACTTTTCAGCGCCATAGTCAGTAAAGAAGGTAACACAGCGCCACAGCCTGTGCCGTAAATAAATAATATAGGCAAAAAAATCATCCGGCTCACAGCTGCCGATTTAAAAAACAAGATATGGAGCACCAAGGCTGTGACCATGATCAGTACACCACATTGCAAGACCTTTTTTCCATAAATCGGGATCAACCTTATTGCTATAACCGAGGCAAGCACATAACCGATCCCTTGAAAAACAAAGAAAACACCTGTTTCTGAAGAACTGATTCCAAATCCGGTCTGTAACAGGATCGCATTGATCAGGAAATAAGAATCTTGTGCCATGAAATAAAACAAGACTGCACAAAGACCTATATTGAAGTCCTTATAACCAAATAACCTGACATTAATCAGTGGCTCTTTTCTTTGGAGAAGTTTTCTTTTTTGATCATATAAAAAGATAAACAGCAGGACAATTGATCCCCCTATCAAGACTATACTCCACCAGGGCCAGCCTAATTCCGCTCCGCGGATTAAAGGATAGATCAAACTAACCAGGGCTACGGTCAAAAGGATTACACCTGAATAGTCAAATTCACCAGTTTTTGTTACAGTGTTATCTTTCAATAGTTTTGCAGCCAGAAGGGCTGAAATTATACCCAATGGAAGATTAATCAGGAAAATTAAGCGCCAGCCTGCAATAAAGAAATGAGTATCTGGTAATATCCCACCTAAAAACTGACCAATCACAGATGCGGCTCCTGCTATACTTCCATAGATTCCTAACGCTTTAATCCGTTCCTGATGAGAAGGGAAAATCAGCTGAATGTAAGCAATACCCTGTGGTACCATGAAAGCAGCACTGATTCCCTGAAAAAAACGTGCCGTATTTAATTGAAAAGCCGTTTGAGAGATTCCGCAGAGCAGTGAAGTGAAAGTAAAGGAGAGCATCGCCAAGATAAATACTTTCTTTTTACCATAGTAATCTCCTGCCCTGCCGCCAGTAATTAAGAATGCAGCGTAGCCTAGCAGATATAATGCAATAACAAGTTGTATATCACCGTCTGTGCCATGAATTCCTTTTTTGATAGTGGGTATAGCCACATTGACAATAAATATATCAATGACAGATAAAAAGACCGAAGAAGAAAGGATAAGAAGTACTATCCATTTAGAAGGTTGCTTGCTCATAGCTATTTTAATGTGTTTTTTATGGGTATGATCATTCGATTATGGTTAACTTTGCCACCCAAAGATGGAAGCTCCATTGAAGTTAAACAAGTAGTTTGCCGGACAATACTAAGTATGGAAAACAGTACTAATGATGACCCTCAGCCGGTTATAAAACAAGAAAATTACGGGCAGCCGGAAGATAACTGTTCGATGACAAACGCATGGAAAGTTATTGGGGGGAAATGGAAACTACTTTTACTAAATGCAATCCGCCAGGAATGTCCTGCAAGGTTTGGAGAGCTCAGAAAAAAGATGCAGGATATTACGCAAACTACATTGACCACACAATTGCGTGAACTGGAGCGTGATGGCATTATCTCCAGAAAAGCTTATGCAGAATCACCACCTAAAGTAGAATATCAGCTTACTGAACTGGGGCAAACACTGATCCCGGTTATGCAGGTCTTGTCAGACTGGGGCGATAATTATTGCCAGGTAACTAAATTTAATCCTTAGCGACTCTCTATGCTTTATACAGGCATGCCCTAAACTACAGCCCTTTCTAACAATTTAAACTTACTATGGATCATACCAACAAATCGTCTGCTACAAAATATTACGTTATTGCCTGGGTTTTCGGCCTTCTTTTCTACTTTCTGGATTATGTGATCAGGGCTGCTCCGGCAGTGATGATCCCTCAATTATCAGCAGTATTCAATGTTTCTACTATTGGCCTGGTATCTATTATAGGCACCTATTATTATACCTATTCAACTTGCAGCCTGATTGCAGGGATAGCGCTCGACAGATTCGGTGCAAAATACTCTTTGTTTGCTGGTGCAGTGATTCTGGGAATCGGCGCGTTACTCTTTGTTATTTCAAGCGAATTTGCCGGGAATACTGGTCGTTTATTACAGGGAGCTGGTTGTGCATTTGCTTTTCCTGGCTGTGTTTACCTGGCTACCAAAGGATTTTCTGCTAAATCGTTAGCTACAGCTATTGGTTTTACGCAGTGTATAGGAATGCTGGGTGGTTCTGCCGGACAATTCGTTGTAGGTCCTTTAATAGAAAAAGGAGTGGATCAGAAACTATTCTGGATCGGTGCAGGGGTTTTTACAATCATCGTTGCTTTCGGATTATTACTGGTTATCCCAAAAGCCAGAGAAGAACAGAAATCGACTAAACAATTGCACTCAAAAGGATTTTTAAGTCCTTATAAAGTGGTATTCTCTAATGTTCAGTCCTGGCTTTGCGGAATTATTTCAGGGCTTTTGTTTGCACCAACTACTATTTTTGCGATGACCTGGGGTGTTGCCTTTTTTCAGCAAGAGAGAGCTTTCAGTTTCCATGATGCCACTATTGCCTGTGCAATGGTACCTATGGGTTGGGTGTTTGGTTGTCCGCTGCTAGGTTACCTGACCGATAAAATTGGTGAGCGTAAGCCTGTATTAATTGGTGGTGCGGCACTGATGATTTTAAGCTTGTTACAGTTATTGTTTTTACCAGACCTGGTACCAGCCTATGTGAGTACGTTTATGTTAGGTGTAGCCTCAGGAGCAGCGATGATCCCCTACTCGATTATCAAAGAATCCAATCCTGACCATGTGAAAGGAAGTGCTACCGGGGCAATTAACTTCATCACTTTTAGTGTAACTACTTTAGTGAGCCCGCTGTTTAGCCATTTCTTTGGTAAAACATTGACAGGGGCAACAGATAAAGCCAGTCATTTCCAGTCTGCCGGATTATTCTGGATTGCGGGAATCGTGATTGCCATTGTAGTGAGCTTGCTGCTTAAAGAAACGGGGACAAATAAAACGGAGAAAGTATCAGTAATAGTATAAGTTTTAGTACCAGGTCCCGGGTAATTGTGGCATAGTACTGTAGGGTTTGTGGTACTATGCCGCAACCCCTGCAAAATGCTTTTTTCAGCGATATGATTTCCGGGGTGTCCGCGTATCCATATTTGCAGTTTCCTTATCAGGAATTTTTATTTCTCTATCAATTGATATATTTTAATTAGATAACACTCAAATAATATAACTTTAATATTACATGAGTCTCTTTACCTAAATATTAATCAACCTATGAAATTAAGAAATCTACTTTTCGCCAGCTGCTTGTCACTGGCATTTGCATCTTGCTCGAAAAACACTACGCAAGACTTCAGCCCGTCTAATCCAAATCCGTCCAGCCAGGGTGCTTCGAATCAAGCTGCAGCTACAGTTGTCACTGAAGACTTCGAATCAGGAACCAAAAGTTCTTACGCTACTGGAGATGTGACTTTAACTACAGGTTCATGGAACCTGAATGATGCATTGATCGGTTCAACAACCGCCGATATCAAAGCAGGTACAAAATCTGTACGTATTCGCAACAATGGTATTTTGAGTATGAATTTTAATGTGAGCAGCCCAACTTCAGTAGCCGTTAAACATGCTGTTTATGGAACTGATAACTCTTCTACATGGCAATTATGGGTGTCAGGTGATAATGGAGGTACTTATTCACAAGTGGGCAATACCATCACGACTTCGTCAGGTCAATTAGCTACTGCTACTTTTGCAGTCACTAAAACTGGTAATCTGACTTTCGAGATCCGTAAAGTATCAGGTGGTACTGCACGTATTAACATCGATGATATTAGTTTTAGTACAGGCGGTGGCACTCCTCCTACCGATCCGGGCACAGATCCAGGTACAGGTACTCCGGGTAACACTGCTGACAATAACAACTTATTGTTAGGAAACCCAACCAACGCACAACCAAGCATCAATTCAACAGCAAATTACCTGATGGATCAGACTTATTTTACAGAGTCTTATAACAGAGATAAAGGTACACCCAACTGGGTATCATGGCATATCAGCAGTGCTGACCTGGGCAGCACTTCCCGTTCTGATAACTTCAGAGCAGATATCAACCTGCCTTCTGGCTGGTATGGTGTAAGTAATACAAGCTATTCTGGTTCTGGTTTTGACCGCGGACACAACTGCCCTTCAGGCGACCGGACTTCAAGCAGTACTGCGAACTCAGCTACGTTTTTAATGACAAATATGATTCCGCAAGCGCCTAAAAACAATCAGCAAACCTGGGCAACTCTTGAAAATTATGTACGTTCTTTAGTGACTGCCGGTAATGAAGTTTATGTGGTTATGGGTTCTTATGGATCTGGTGGTACAGGTTCAAACGGCTATCAGACTACTATTGATGGTGGAAAAGTAAATGTGCCTTCCCGTGTTTGGAAAGTTATCGTAGTACTTCCCAATGGCAACAATGATCTTTCACGCATTACTACTGCAACACGTGTGATTGCTGTGGATACACCAAATGATCAAAGTACAGTCAATGCAGACTGGAAACAATACCTGACTACTGTGAAATCTATTGAAACAGCTGCAGGGGTTAACATTATGTCTAACGTGAGCCAAAGCATACAAACGGTTCTTGAAAACCGTACTGATTCGGGCGTTTAACCGGAACAGTGCTTTAAAAAGGGGAATGAGACCGTATAAGTTTCATTCCCCTTTTTAATTTTATCACCAGGTGTAATTACTAATATATTTAGTAAAACACTTGTTATAACGACTATTTTTAGCATACATTTGTGTAAAAATAAACCGTTTTATGGCAGAGAAACACATCATACATATGGATCAGGACTCTTTCTTCGTCTCTGTCGAAGTGCATAAAGATTCCTCACTAGCTGGCAAACCAGTCATTATCGGTGGCATTTCTGATCGCGGTGTGGTTGCCTCCTGTAGTTATGAAGCCCGTAAATTTGGTGTCCATTCCGCAATGTCTTCCCGTATGGCAAAGATGCTTTGCCCACATGCTATTTTCATTAAGGGGAATATGGACGCCTATTCTGAGGCTTCACAAAAAATTACCGAAATTTTAAGATCGCGGGTTCCACTGATTGAAAAAGCAAGTATCGACGAACATTATATAGATATGACCGGAATGGATCGTTTCCATGGTACACTTCAGTATGCCCATGAACTACGGCAAACTGTGATCAGGGAAACAGGTCTGCCTATCTCCTTTGGTTTATCCGTCAATAAGACTGTTTCCAAAATGGCAACCAATGAATGTAAACCTAATGGAGAACTTGATGTTATGCAAAATGAAGTACAGTCATTTCTCAATCCATTATCGATTAGAAAGATTCCCGGATTAGGTGAAAAAACCTTTATGAAGCTCAGTGATATGGGGATTAAAAAGATTTTTACCCTGTCACAGATTCATCCGGATCAGATGGTCAGTTTACTTGGTAAAAATGGGCTGTCCTTATTACAAAAGGCAAAGGGAATTGATCAGTCTGAGGTTATTCCTTACCAGGAACAAAAAAGTATAGGGACGCAATGTACTTTCAAAGCCGACTCAATTGATGTGGAAACTATCAACAACCTGATTACCTCGATGGTGATGGATTTGGGTTTTGAACTGCGGCAAAAGCAGAAAATCGCCGCTTGCATCACAGTGACCATCCGTTATTCCAACTTTGAAGACGTGACTAAGCAGGCAACGATTTCTTATACTTCTATGGACGCAGTGCTGATCCGCAAAGCCAAAGATTTATTCAAACAACTGTATCAGAAACGCATGCTCATCCGCCTGGTTGGTGTACGCCTGTCTAACCTGGTGAATGGTTTTGAGCAGATTGATCTGTATGAAAATTCGCAAGAGCAATATAATTTATGCCAGGCGATGGATAAAATCCGTCAGCGTTTTGGAGGAAAAGCAATTACAATGGCTTCTGTACTGGATTTAAAAATTTAAGCTGATGTATCTGAATGTCCACTCCCATTATAGCCTTCGTTATGGCACAATTGCGATCCCTAAACTGATCGAAGCAGCCGCGGCCAAAGGAATTACCCAGCTGGTGCTGACCGATCTGAATAATTCTACTGGTGTGATGGAATTCTGGAGGGCATGTAATGCCAATGGGATTAAACCAATTGGCGGATTAGAGTTTCGCAGGAATAAAAGATTGCTGTTTATCGGCATTGCCAGGAATAAAGAAGGCATGAAGGAGTTAAATGATTTCCTGACCTTTCATAACCTGAAACAGCAGGAATTGCCAGATCAGCCGCCCATATTTAAGCATTGTTTTATCGTTTATCCTTATAAACATGGGAAAATGCTCAGAGAAAATGAGTTCATGGGAATTCGTTTTGATGAGTTACACCAGCTTTACGGGAAAGATATCACCGGTTTTGCGGCTAAACTTGTCGTTTTACAACCTGTCGTGTTTCTGGATAAAATAAGTTACCGTTTACATGAATATCTGCGGAGTGTTGAGCTGAATACACTTTTAACCAAAACAAGTGCGGCCGATAAATGCAGCCCTTTTGATACTTTCCTGGAACCTGGAGAATTGGAAACCCGGTTTAGTAAATACCCTTTTATCCTGGAAAATACACGGCTGCTGCTGGATAGCTGTGTGATGGATTATGAGCAGGGCAAGGTCAAACTGAACCGGAAAACCTTTACCGGAAGTATGGCCAGAGACAAAGAGTTGCTGGAAGAACTGGCCATGAAAGGTCTGGCTGAACGTTATGGAGAAGGCCATGAAAAGGCACTAGAGAAAGTAAAATATGAACTTAAAATCATTCATGACCTGAATTTCTGTGCTTATTTTCTGATTACCTGGGACATTATTCAATACTCCACCAGCCAGGGTTATTATCATGTAGGCCGTGGTTCTGGAGCAAACAGCACAGTAGCTTACTGCATGAGAATCACTGATGTTGACCCTTTAGAGTTAGACCTTTACTTTGACCGGTTTCTCAATGCACAGCGGTCTTCCCCTCCTGATTTTGATATCGATTATTCGTGGGATGAGAGGGAAAATGTACAGCAGTATATTTTTGAGAAGTATGGTGCAGCGCACACCGCTTTATTAGGGACGATGTCTACTTTCAAAGACCGTTCTGTGATCCGGGAAATTGGCAAGGTTATGGGCTTGCCCAAGGCGGAGATTGACAGCTTTACAGACCGTACCCAGGATCTCGCTAATCAGAGTAACCCTACCTTTAAAAAGATCATGGCTGTTGCGGAATTGATGAGCAGTATGCCTAACCAGCGTAGTATTCATGCTGGTGGAGTTTTGATTTCTGAAGAACCGATCACTTATTATACAGCGCTGGATCTGCCTCCTAAAGGAATGGCTACCGTACAGTGGGATATGTATGAAGCAGAACTGATCGGTTATGACAAATATGACATTTTAAGTCAGCGGGGTATTGGTCATATTAAAGAAGCTGCAAGATTGGTGGAGCAGAATCTGGGTTTGAAAATAGATGTACATCAGGTTAGGAACTTCATGAAAGACCCGGCGCTGAACCTCAGGCTGCAATCCGGGAATACAATTGGTTGCTTTTATATTGAATCACCAGCGATGCGTCAGCTGTTGGCTAAACTCAAATGCGACAATTACCTTACACTCGTTGCCGCCAGCTCTATAATCCGGCCTGGTGTGGCGCAATCCGGTATGATGAAGACTTATATTCAGAACTACCATCAGCCAGAAACCGTGAAATATCTGCATCCGGTTATGAAAGAACAGATGCAGGAAACTTATGGGGTGATGGTGTATCAGGAAGACGTGATTAAAGTCTGTATCCACTATGCGGGGATGAATGGTAGTGATGCCGATATTTTACGCAGAGGAATGAGTGGGAAATACCGGTCCCGTATGGAATTTGATAAATTAATTGATAAATTCTTTGCAGGTGCCAGGGAGCTGGGACGCGAAGAAGTAACGACCAGAGAAGTATGGCGACAAGTTTCTTCTTTTGCAGGTTACAGTTTCTCTAAAGCACATTCCGCGAGTTTTGCAGTAGAAAGTTATCAGAGTTTATTCCTGAAAACTTATTATCCGATAGAGTTTATGGTCGCTGTTTTGAATAATTATGGCGGTTTTTATCCCCGCTGGTTATATGTACATGAACTGCGCAAAGCGGGTGCCCGGGTATATCTGCCTTGCGTAAATAAAAGTACTCCGGTAGTCAGTTTACGCGGAACTGATGCTTACCTGGGTTTTATAGGGATACTGGGATTGACCTTGAAATTGATGGAACAGATTCCAGAGGAACGTCATCAAAATGGAGATTACCTGAACCTGGACGATTTTGTAAAACGTACAGCAATTAGTTTGGATCAGGCAATTATCCTGATTCGTACAGGGGCTTTACGATTCACCGGACGCAGCAAAAAGGAATTGCTTTGGGATGTACATTCTTTACTCGGCTCTAAAGTGAAAGTATCGGCTCATGCACAGTTATTCGAAGCAGAGCACAAACATTATCAGCTGCCCGAATTAGTGAATACAACATTGGAAGATGCCTATCATGAGCTTGAATTGCTTGGCTTTCCACTCAGTCTTTCTCCTTTTGATCTGCTGCAAACCGATTACCGCGGACACCCCCAAACCAATGACCTGGTTAGTTATGTAGGACAGGTCGTTAAAATGGTTGGTTTGTATGTTTGTGAAAAGACAGTACATACTAAGAACAATAAAAAGATGTGGTTCGGCACCTTCCTGGATGCGGAAGGCAATTTCTTTGATACGACCCATTTTTCAAGCAGTACCCCATCCTATCCGTTCCGTGGAGCAGGTTGTTACCTGATTTTAGGAAAGGTAGTGGAAGACTTTGGTTATCCAGGTATAGAAGTTCTCAAATTTGCCAAATTACCGATTGTCGGCAATCCGGTATTGGAATAACTTCCAGCATCAGCATAATTATTCATTGATAATCAACTGTGCATGATTCACATCAATAGTAATCTTTTTTCCGATCCAGCCAAGCGAAACGATACCATCATAAATCAGCCCCTCCACAAAAGAAGCTTTTTGGTTTTCCAGTTTTGCCGAAGGAAGGTCTTTAAGTGCTATCGACTGCAGATTAGCTGTGTATATTTTGCTCAATACAGCAGGGTTAAAATCACTGGGTTTAGCGCTCACTTTCACGTTTGCGGTATCTGTACTATCGATTCCCAGTAAAGGCATATATTTAGAATTGATGCGGTAAACATTATTTCCCGAACCACTATCTATAGAAAATTGCAGATTTAGTTTATCGTTGATATTAAAATACGCAAACATATCCAATGATTTATCTCTGGATATTTCCAGTTGTAAAGCAACAGTTTTGCCTTTGTTCTTCAACTCAGCAAAGCTCTTTGGCGTTTCAAAAATCAGTTGCTTATTGGTGTAATCCAGGGTCACTACCTGCTTTTTAAAGCTCATTAAAGAAATCAGTCCGTCTATCGGGCCAAAGTCCACATCGAAAATTGTCAATACCGGATTTGTTTCAGTAAAACTTCCTATAGTCAACGAAGCGGCATCATAAAGATCGGCATCAAGCTTCTCTCCGGTCGCTCTGAAGGCTGTATATCCTCCATCCTGCTTCTTTAATCCTTTGATTTTATCTGAGAATTTTTTAGTGACCAGCGTTAAGCCTGCACCGGTATCGAACACAAAATTGCCTTCAACACCATTGATTTTTGCTTTGACCATCACGTGTCCCTGGTTGGTTATGGTGATGGGAACAGTGGTCTGTGCTTGTAATGTCTCGCTGGTTAATGCGATGAAAATTAGAAATAGTAAAGGTTTTAAGTAGTAGAGCATTGATTTTGGCATAAAAAATGGAAAGTGGAAGATACAAAAGAAGATTTGAAAAAAACTCTACCTTTAAAAAATATTATATAACGATTATTCTACCTTTTAAATGCAAAATAAAGCGCTCAGATACCTGCTATTACTTTTAACTCTATGTTGTTTTTCTTCTTGTTTTCAAATCATTGAAGAAATTAATATGGCCAATGATGGCTCAGGAACAGTAAATCTGACAGTGAATTTGAGTGCGAGCAGATCTAAGGTAGCCTCTATCATGCTTTTAGATAGTATCAATGGGTATAAAGTGCCAACCAAACAGACTATTCAGAAAGAAATGGACGAAATAGTTGCCTATTTGAAAAAGGCCAAAGGGATAAGTAACGTCAAAAAGAAAGTAGATTTCGATAATTTTATTGTGAGCTTAAGTTTCGCTTTTGAACAGGTTTCTAATATCAATAACATCAATCAAAGCGTCCTTAAGAAGTTGAAGATCAATGCAGTAAATAACTCTTCATATGCTTATACTATAGCGACCGGAACATTTCAACGCAATTATACCCATACT
Organism: Pedobacter sp. UYP1; assembly: GCF_040547305.1. NCBI lineage: Bacteria > Pseudomonadati > Bacteroidota > Sphingobacteriia > Sphingobacteriales > Sphingobacteriaceae > Pedobacter > Pedobacter sp. UYP1. The sequence goes on from NZ_JBEPPL010000001.1 coordinate 206,584, forward strand.
AAAGAAGCAGTTATACAATATAATAAGCTGAAGCCAGAGGTGAAAAATGTCTTTAAAGAAGCGACTTATACCAGTATTTACAGATTTGAAAAACCGGTTGTCAGTTCCGCTAATCCACTGGCTAAAGTCTCAAAATCTAAAAAAGCTATTTTGCTGAATACAGGTATCCTGGGCCTGATTAATGGCAAAACCAATATCTCTAATCAAATTATCCTGTCTAAATAACATTTTATAATATATCATTCTCATGAATCATCTTTCTAAATGTGCGGTTACTGCCATTTTTTCTATAGTTGCGCTGGGCGCAAATGCACAAAGCCTGGTCAATAAAATCCCGGCAGATGCCAAAGCTGTTGTTACCCTTAAAGGAGACAACCTGATTGAATTGATGTCTGTAAAAGAGTTCAATACTACTTTTCTTGGTAAAAAGATGCTGGGGAAAATGCCTGAATCAGTAAAAGGACAAACTAAAACTATTGCAGATTTTGGCATTAACCTGGCTTCTGTTTTTTACTATTATAACCAGAGTAATGATAGTGTAAGTTATAATTGTGTCCTTGCCCCTGTCAACAATTCCGGACAGCTGGATGATTTGTTCAAACAGTCTGATAAGAAATTTACTGTAAATGATCAGTTAAGATCTTTTTATAACCATGATTCTACGGAAGTGGTGATTTGGAATAATGAAATGTTGCTTTTTGTGAAAAGCAGCGGAAAAGAAGCTTATTTTTCCAGACCAGAAGTGAGTAAAAGATTAGGTTTACCTGTAACCAGAGATTATAGTTTAACGGATTCTGCAACTAATGTGGCTGAACCTGCTTACCGTGGTCTTGATTATACAAAAGATGCGGACTCTGCAATAACGGCAACAGAACCTTACCTGGAAGAAATAGTACCAGTAAGGAAAAAGAAAGCTGCTGTTCGCCAACATAAATCTGGCCGCCATAGTCTTCCAAAGCATAAAACGTCAAAGAAATACCCGAAAAGAAAAAAGGTAAATAAAGTAAACAGTATGGATGAGCAGCCTGTTAAGGAAGAGAGTTATGCAGTAATTGATACAGCTAATTCCGATATTATTATTGATGAAAATGCTCCGGTTTCTGCTTACGCGCAGGATATTGAAATTGACACAGCTACAGTAAATGCGAATAAACGGATCGCAGCTATTAAGAATAAAGAAGTAGCAAGCTGGACAAAAAAGATGATCTCCGGCTTCTTCATGAAGGATAACCACAGTTCTATCTTAAGCAATAAAGATTTTGTTAAAAGTATAGATGAAAAAGCAGAAGTTACAGCATGGATTGCAAGTACTGAAAAAGCGGTGCTGGATTTTATGCCAACAGCAATTTTTAAAGGAATCAATGTACTGAACGGTTATGGAAGCGCAAATGTAAAACTTTACCTGGAAAAGGATGCCATCCGAATTGGTTCATCGATTACCTTAAATAACGAAATGGCAGAAGCCTTTATCAAAATTAATAAGAGAAAGGTAAACAAGAAGTTTCTGAACTATATAAATGAAGATAAACTTACAGGTTATATGGCTTATGCGTTGGATACCAAGGCTTATTTGCAGGAATACCCTAAGTTAATGAACAGAATGTACGGTTCAATTTATAAGGATGAAGCAGACATGGCGACCGGTTTATTTTCACTGTTACTAGATGAGGAAGCGGTTAGTAAAGTAGTTAAGGGGGATGCACTTTTCATTTTCAACGGCTTAAAGCAAAATGAGGTTACTTATAAAACTTATGAGTACAATGAGGATAATTTTGAGAAAGACACAGTCACCAAAACTAAAAAAGAAACCTCTCCTGATTTCTTGTTCATGGTTTCTACGGAGGATACCAGGCTATTAAATAAATTGATTGCTTATGGAGTTAAGAAAAATGTAGTTAAGGATCTGCATAGTTACTATGAGATCTTCACACCAAAGACACCTATGCCTCTTTATTTTGCGATTCATGACGGGATTATCTTTGTTGGAACGAACGTGGATGAGATTAAACAGATTGTTAGTAATCAATACCAGGCGAAGGTTTCTGCTAAACACAGGAACGCAATTTTGAAAAGTAATTTCTCTGCGTATTTCAGTTCTAAAAGGCTGGCCGGAAAGATTCCTGAAAATGAATTGACCAATCCTGTGCAATTGATCAGAACCAACAAACTGCTGAATTCTTTAGGAGATATTTATCTGAAATCTAACCAGATCAAAGGAAATGTGTTTTCTGGAGAGATTAGCATGGATATCCCGGCGAAAGCGCAAAATGCTTTAAAATATTTATTCTCTATTGCGGAAGATGTAGAAAAATAAGGATGAAGAAAATATTCGTAGCAGCAACAGGTATAGTTTTACTGTTGCTGTTAGCTGTTTACAGCTTGCTTCAATACAGACAATACAGTTCTTATCAGAACAGGATTCATCAGCATGCTTCACTGATTTTTAAAATCAATGTAGATCATATTGTGAAAAAGAGAGGTTTAAGTAATTTAAAAAGCGATGCTCGTGGATTTGGTGTACCCGCTAATATTTTTGTTTATACGGTTAGTAATAAATCAGCACTGACATTTTTCTGTTCTCTCCCGGTAACCGATACTATAGAATTAAAGGCCTATCTTAAAAAAGTATTCAAGATTAATCATTTTATAATAAATGCACAAGGATCGGTTTGGGGAAATAATCAGGATCAAAGTATAAAGATAGCTTATGATGACAGGAACGTGGTGGTCTGCTATTCTTTACTAAAAGAAAATGTAAATGACATCATGGGAGAACTGCTGGCGGGAAAAAGTTTTTTAGCTGATACAGCTGATCGGATTGTCAGGTTGAAAAAGGAGAATGCTCCTATTGTTTATGATTTTAAAAATTACTCCGGACAGGCAAGCTTTGCTGATCACTGTATTTTATTAACCGGGACATTTCCTGCAGCGGGTTTTGGCGTAACGGATGTATTGAATCGGCCTGCTGCTTTAGCTAAAGGTTTAAGTGTTAATGCTTGGGTAAATGGTGATTTAAGCAAGTTATTAACTAAGGATATCAGGTTTAAAGATTATGTGCTGGAAAGAGACTCGCTATTAAAGTATTATAAAGGGTATGCGGCGATTGCAGTTGGAAATCCGGTAAACCAATCACAATCAGTAATCAGCTATACTTACAATGACGAATTTGAGAAGGTTGAACAGGTGGTTCAGAAAGAGGTTAAAGTTCCGGAAATTACCTTATCCTTAAAGGGGAATACATCTTCATTGGTGCATTACTTGCAAAAACAAAGGATTATTGGGATTGATAATCAGCTGAATAAAGAATTGTTTCCTTTGTATGAAGTTTATGGTCAATATGATAACCAGGCGTTACAATTCAGCACGAATGAAGCCGGACCAATGGCTTCCGGACTGGTTACAACTCCTTATTTCCTATTTGCAGAACTGGATTTTAATCAAATCAGCAAGCAGAACCAGTTTCCTGTATTGAATACCTACATCAAAGATTTGAGTTCGCTAAAGGTAAAAGCGATCAGGCAAAATCATCGGGTTGGAAAAGTTGAATTAGAACTGAAATTTAATAGGGAGATTAGTTTTTAGCATAAGTTATTTTCCATCTTCGGGAGCATAAGGTGCTCTTATTCCTCAAATCTGCGCTGCGTCGCTAAACAGGAACCAGGCAATAATTAAAGTGATGAAAATGTTAAACAGCTGTGCTAATAAAAATGCATATAACGGCTTTTTATTCTCATTCTTAAAAAGATCTTTAAAGTTAGTTTCCAGGCCTATACTGGTAAAAGCTAATGTAAACCATGCATTTTGCAGGTTTTTAAGGCTATCCTTTACCGGAGCAGCTGTAGCTGGTGATAGAAAGAAAGAGAAAACTACCGACGCGCCTATAAATGCGAGTACGAACTTTGGAAATCTCTCCCAGATTACTTTTAAGGTAGGTTTTTCTACGACGTCGCTGCCTTTGGCAGTTTTATTATAAGACCAGTAAATACTAATGGCAAAAGCTGCGATTCCCAGCAGCACATTCTGTGAAAATTTAACAATGGTACTGATCTTTAACGCTTCCTCTCCTACTAAAGTCCCGGAAGCCACAACCGCTCCTGTCGTATCAATACTGCCACCCAGCCATGCGCCGGTTACTTGTTGTGGAAAAGAAAAATAAGCAGCGATATAAGGCATAAAGATCATCATTGGAATAGCAGTAATGAGCACCATAGAAATCACGTAAGACAACTTTTTAGGATCACCTTTAATAGCTCCTGAAGTAGCAATCGCAGCAGAAACGCCGCAAATAGACACTGCACTGGAGATCATCATGGTCAATTCATCATCTACTTTCAGCTTTTTACAAAGCCAGAACGCAAAATACCATACAGATAGCACAACTATTAATGCCTGCATCAGCCCTAATGAGCCTGCTTTTAAGATATCTGAAAAAATAACTGTGGTTCCAAGTAAAACAAGTCCGATTTTAACAAAAAGCTCGGTAGATAGCGTGTCCTTAAACCATTGTGGAAGTTTAAAAAGGTTACCGATGACCAGGCCGATGGCCAGACTAAAGATCACAGCTTCCAGGTTAATTGATTTGATAAATGAATTTCCGGCTACGATGAGTGCAAAAATAGTGAGCAGATAGACTGCGGGAAAACTGATTAGAAAGTTTTTGACTGGCTTACCGGTTACCAGCGCACCAATTGCACCGACTATCAGTACAAAAATAAACTGAATGAAGATTGTCGTGAGGTTACCTGTATTAAAAATAGCAGTTCCAAGTTCAGCGGGACTGCTCCATTTATAGACAGGTACAGGAACTATATAAAAAACAAGGGAAAAGAGAATGACAAGAGATCCCAGGATAACTACTGTCCAATCTTCGTGCAGAGGTTTAATTTTATCGGTCATTTTAACAATTAAGGTCAGGCTTCCAATTGGTTAAGCACCCTAATATATTAAAATTTAACTTATACGAAGTGTAAGACTACTAATTTAGTATGCTAAATTAGCAGTCTTCACATTTTAGGCTGTTTCTTCGCTTTATTTCCTGATATACTTTCCGAAGATTTCCAGAATCTCTGGTAAGTTTTCCCGTCCAAATCCAACTCTCGCATGTTTGTCGCCGTATTCAAATGTTTCGGCTGGTAATAACATGATTCCTGTTTCTTTAACCAGTTGTTCTGCAAATTCCAGGGATGTTTCTTTAATTTTCAGCTTGATAAAAGCCGTCGATCCTCCCACTGGTTTGGGGAAATCAAACAAGTCTGCGTTGTCCTGATGAAACTGCGTAAACAATTGAAGGTTCCTTTTAATTTTCACTAAGTTAGGCTGTACAAATTTATCCATGTTGTTGAGTGCAATAGTGGCTAGTATTTCACTGGTTGCACTGTTACAAATACTCAGGTAATCTTTGAAATTCTCTACTTTTTGCAGGATGTCTTTGTTTTTTGAAGTCAGCCAGCCTAATCTTAAACCGGCAAGGCCAAAGGTTTTTGCTGCGCCCCACAAGCTGACTGCATTTTCATATAAATCGCAAGCAGAAGGTAAATCCTCTTCTTCTGTATGGTTTAAAAAGCGGTACATTTCATCAGAGAAAAGAACCAGGTTATGCTTTTTAGCTATGGCTATTATCTTTTTATAATCTTCAAGAGCCGGGATAAAACCGGTAGGATTATGCGGGAAATTGATAATGATCATTTTGGTGGCGGGATTGATCAGTTTTTCAAGTTCTTCAGGATCATAGTACCAGTTGTCTTGCTCCTGGCTGGCTTTCCACGAGGAAACATCACAGCCTAATGATTTAGCGATCTCATATAAAGACTGATACATCGGTGACATACAGATCACATGATCTCCCTGGGAAAGTAAAACATTCATCAGGACAAAATTAGCTTCGCCGGGTGAAGAAACGACGATTTCATCCAGTTCAATAGTTTTGAAATGCTGTTTAATTGCGGTACGGAGTTCCAGGCTCCCACGTGTTTCTGTATAACCTAATTTTAAGCCATTCCATCTTTCTTTTTCTTCTGCTGTAGCCAGGTTAAGCACATATTCCATTGGGTAACCGTCACAGTCAGAACTTGACAACAGATATTTAGCTGTAAATTCATATCTGGCAAAGTATCTTTCTACAGCAAAATCTTTTATTTTCATATCCAGGTTTTTAGGTTTAAGCTTATGCTCATTTTTTTAGTTTTAAGCTATGCTCATTTTTTAAGTTTAAGCGATGTGCACTGCGGCTGCTAATATATATTAAACCATCTTTCCAATCAACCTCAATCCTGTCTCCATTTCGTCTTTCGCCAAAGAAGCATAACCTAACCTCAATGCATTTAAGCTACTGCCATCAAAAGAAATGAGGATTTTTTATGCTCCATTGCCTGGTTATGGTTTCTTTGCGCTTTATAGATTCATTGTGTATTATTGCTTCATGAAACCGATAACTCCAAAAAATATCATTGCTATTTCTGGCAGTACCAGGAAAAACTCCACCAATCATCAGTTGATTAAAGCTATTGGAGAGTTATCAAAAGATATTTTCGAAATTACAACGTTTGAAGGTTTACTGGATTTGCCGGCATTTAATCCTGAGGAGAGCTTTGAAAACACACCTGCCAAAGTCCTTGATTTCAGAACCTTGCTCTACACTGCCGACGGCATATTGATTTGTACCCCGGAGTACGCACATGGAGTTCCGGGAATATTAAAAAATGCAATCGACTGGACAGTTTCCAGTGCTGAGTTTTCTAATAAACCAACTGTTCTGATTACAGCATCTACTGAAGGAAAATATGGGCATGAAGCCTTATTGGAGACACTAAAGGTTATAGAAGCAAAAAATATAGAACACCTGCAGTTGCTCATTCCTTTCGCTAAAACAAAAATCAATGCGGAAGGTCAGATTACAGATGAAAAAACGCTGGAAGAAATCAAAAAATTAATCCTTAGCTTTAAGCATACGATCAATGAATAACGTTCAGGATTGAACAGTAAATGTCCGGAATTGAACAGTTATAAAACCGATAACAAGCTTAATCATCAGGTAAGCTATAATTTGATTGATGGCACATCCTTGGCAGTGTTGTACCTATTCATTCCCAATCTATGTTCAAACTTAAATTCATCATCGCGTTCAGGAATATCTGGAAAAACAAATCGTCTTCACTAATCAATATTGGAGGCCTTGCTATTGGATTATCATCTTGTCTGCTTTTGATGTTATATGCACATTATGAATTGAACTACGATAAGCAGTTCAAGAATTCAACTCAGATTTATCAGGCCATGGTAAATGGTTATGACGGAAATGGCAATACGGTAAGAACTATAAACCTAACTGCTAATGTGCTTGCCGCAACGTTAAAGGAAGAGTTTCCGGAGGTTAAACATATCGCCAGAACAACGGATGTCTACAAAAGATTATTGACCACTAACAATACTAGCTTCAAAATTAATAGCAGATATGCAGATCCAGATTTTCTTCAAGTATTTGATTTTCAGTTTATCAGCGGAAATCCAGTAAAAGCATTGAGTGACCCTAATTCCATTATACTTACGGAAACTACGGCAAAGCGTCTTTTTGGGACCATAGACGCCTTAAACAAAAGCGTGAAATTTGAGAACCAGGCAGATTTAAAAGTTACTGCTGTTATCAAAGATCTCCCTGCCAATATCACTTATAGTTTTGAGGCACTAGCTCCATGGACGTTATTTGAGAATCTAAATCAATGGCCGGCCAAAACGAACTGGGGCAACCATTCCTTTTATACCTTAATGACTCTGGCTCAAAATCCGGACATCAATCAGTTCAATCAAAAGTTGAAAGGTTTAGTTCAAAATCATCTTGCTACAGCTAAAGAAGATGTTTTTCTTTTCCCACTGACCAGGCTACACTTGTATGGTGATTTTACCAATGGTAAAAGTACAGGAGGGAAAATTGAGCAGGTTCAGCTATTTGTAGCATTGGCTATTGGTATCTTATTGATTGCTTGCATTAACTTCATGAATCTATCTACTGCCCATGCACAGAAAAGAGCAAAAGAGGTTGGTATTAAAAAGACGATGGGGGCAACAAAAAGCGAATTGATATTTCAATTTTTAACAGAATCCCTTATTTTAACAGCAATCAGTATATTATTTAGCATTGCGATTGTGGAGCTGACCTTGCCCTGGTTTAATCATTTGCTGGGTATCACTATAACGATCAATTACTTGGATCCTTCTAATTGGATGATCTCAATTGGTTTGCTTTTGTTCACTAGTTTTCTTGCTGGTTGTTATCCAGCATTTTACCTTTCCAGATTTAACCCGGTACAAACTTTAAAGAAGGCGGTTCATGTGGGCGGTTATCACGTGTTAGGTTTAAGACAAATTCTGGTTATTGTTCAGTTTTCATTTGCTATCATCTTAATTGCTTCGACAATCACGATCTATCAACAAATTCAGTTTATTAAGAACAGGTCATTAGGCTATCAGTCGAATGGTTTGATTGAGGTTCCTCACGAAGGATTGCTTTATGAAAAATATGATCTTTTGAAATCAAGATTATTAGCCAGCCAGGCAGTTATCGGGGTTACACAATCTTCGGGTGGTATCACCAATAAGGAAAGTACGATTCGTGAATTACAATGGGAAGGCATGGCAGAATCGGGCAAACTTATAGATTTTGATCAGCTTTACACGACGGCAGATTTTGTGAAAACAACAGGAATCAGGCTAACTCAGGGAAGAGATTTCAACAAAGACAGGGTCTCTGATCAGGCTGGAATTCTGCTCAGTGAAAAAGCAGTCCGGGTGATGGGGCTGAAACATCCGATCGGTGCAAAAATAATTCACCAGGGAGAACCCAGGGTGGTTACTGGTGTGTTTGCGGATATTGTATGGGGTAAACAAAACAAGTTCTCCGCCCCTATGATCATAGCTTATGCAAACGGAATCAGTGAAACAATCACCATGCGGCTTAATCCTCAGAAAAATGCTGTTGAAAGTATGGCTACCATTGGTACCATCCTTAAGGAACTTAACCCGAATTTCCCGGTTGATATTAAGTTCATCGATGACCTGAATCAGGAAAAATTACAAAATGAAGTGACAATGGGTGCTATTGCTAATATATTTGGTGGACTTGCCATAGTGATCTCCTGTATGGGTTTGTTTGGTCTGACCGCTTACAGTGCTGCGCAGCGTACTAAAGAAATAGGCATCCGTAAAATATTAGGTGCAACGGTGAAAGAGTTAATGGGAATGCTGACAGTGAATTTTGTAAGGCTGGTATTGATTGCTGTAGTGATCGCCTCACCTATCGCCTGGTACCTGATGAAGAGCTGGTTAATGAATTTTGATGTTCAAACTCCAATCAGCTTTTGGATATTTATTTTAACTGCATTATTTACAGTCTTTATTGCATTGCTCACTGTGAGCTGGCAAACCTACAAAGCAGCTATTGCTAATCCGATAAAGGCACTTAAATATGACTAGAAGCAGGTTTTAATAATCAAACCGTAAAACTACCTAAATTAAAAAATGCATATTGCTACGTTATGAGTTCTATATTTTTCTACTATATATTTGGATCATTAAACCCCAAATATTCAAAAAATGAAAGATCTGCAAACGCTCAGATTTTAATGAATAGCTGTGTAGTTCCGACCCGAAAAATGAGAGAAGTTCCTGACCTGAGTTTAGATAATCGTGTTTTCATGACCAGCTCATGATATCCATAACTCTTTTAAATTCTTCGTGTATACCAACTTTTAAATGAATATCTTCTTTGGTAACCGGATGTTTGAAACTGAGTTCTGAAGCATGTAATAGCATGGTTGTCATTTCCCATTGGTCTTTAAAGAACCTGTTTTGTTTATTGCAGCCATGTTTACGGTCGCCTATAATTGGATAAAAGATATGCGCAAAGTGTTTACGGAGCTGGTGCATACGTCCGGTCGTAGGGGTTGCTTCTACTAAAGAGTATCTTGAAGTGGGGTGTTGACCCAAAGCAATATCGAGTTCTGCTCTTTTAAGGGTGACAAACGAAGTGAAAGCTTCTTGAATCGCGCCATTTTCTTTCACCAGGGGATAGTCTATGTCTTGACTATCTGGAGCATAACCTCTAACAATTGCAAGGTATTTCTTTTGTATTTCGCCATTCTGAAACTGCTGATGCAGTGCAATTTCAACTTCTTTCTCAAAAGCAAAGAGTAATAAACCACCTGTTTTTCTGTCTAAACGGTGTACCGGACTTACGCGTCTGTTAACCTGATCTCTTAAGAGTTGCAGTGCAAATTCTTTCGCATCGGTTGCGATGGAGGAACGATGTACAAGTAGTCCGTGTGGTTTATTGATCGCAATGATATGATCATCCTGGTATACAATTTCAAGCATTAATTTTTTTCGCGAATATAGCAAAAAAGCCAAAATATCTTTTAAACAGATTCTTATATTGCCCCGTAATGAAACTAGACCAGGGGATAATAGAGAAAAGTAAATGGATGTGGGAAAATTGCTTACCCCATATTTCTGTAGATAGTGTAGTATTTGGATTTCATGAAAACCAACTCAAGGTTTTGTTACTCAAAATGACTGTTGCTCAAAAATGGTTATTACCAGGTGGTTATATCCTTAAAAATGAAAGTTTACAAGATGCCGCGCAACGTGTTTTGTTCGAACGTACCGGTGCAGAACGTGTCTATTTACAAGAATTCGGAGTATTTGGAGCTACAAATCGTTCTGAAGGATTTTTTGAAGGCTATGAAGATGACCTGTGGTATAAACAACGTTTTATTTCTGCCGGGTTTTATGCACTTGTTGATTATACAGAAGTAAATGTGATTGCTGATGAATATAGTGAAACCTGTGAGTGGCGAAGTATTAATGATCTGCCGGAACTGGCAATGGACCATCAGTTGATCTATAGGAATGCTTTAACTGTATTAAGGCAACAGTTAAGTTATAAACCGATTGGCCTGAATTTACTTCCAGAGAAGTTTACACTTTCAGAGTTACAAAAGCTTTATGAAACTATCCTGGGGAAATCGCTGAACAGGGGTAATTTCTACCGCCGTATTATGCGCTTTGATATCTTGATTAAACAGGAAGACCCGCGTAAAGGTGGGGCGCATAAAGCACCCTACCTTTACAGCTTTGATCCTCTGAAATATCATGAGTCTCTGCAGGGACTCGATTGGTAATCGCTATTTCCAGCCACCACCTAATGCACGGTAAAGATTAACTACAGCTTGCATTTTTTGCAAATGATCACTTACACCGCTTAATTGCGCTGCTAATAAACTTTGTTCTGATGTTAATACGTCAGTATAGTTTGTAGCAGAGCTAAAGCGCAGCAAGTCTTGTGTGTAGTCCACTGCTTTAACCAGTGCTGCAACTTGTTTAGCTCTCGAATCTTGTTTTTCTACCGCAGTCTGATAGGCATAAAGAGCATTTGAGACTTCTTGTCCTGCTACCAGTAAGCTTTGCTGGAAGTTATTCAATGCTTGTACTTGAAGTGACTGAGCAGTCTTTAAACGTGCTTTATTTAACCCCTGATTGAAAATTGGCTGGGTCAACCCTCCTACTAAATTATAGAATACAGAATGGTCAAAGAAGTCTTTCAAGGTCAGGTTTGAAAAACCAGCTGAAGCTGTTAAAGTTAAACTTGGATAGAAATAGGTTCTGGCCAGGTTCGTATTTTCAAAAGCCCCTCTGAAAGCAAGTTCGGCCTGTTGAACATCAGGACGGTTCTGCAATAACTGCGCAGGAACACCAGTCGCTAAAGCTGAAGGAACAGCTTGCGCTTCCATAGTGCTTCTGTCAATAGATCCTGGATTTTCAGCTAACAATATGCTAATTGCGTTCTCGGTTTCACGGATACTTCTTTTCAAGTCTGGTATAGAAACTTCAGTGGCATAACGGCTAGCCTCACTTTGGACTACTGCTGCACCATTAACTACTGCGCCTTCTTTCAGGGCTTTCATCGTTTCTACATTTGCAATCCTGCTTTCCAGTGTTTTCTGAGTAATCGCCAACTGCTGATCTAAAGCTAATAATCCATAATAGTTATTTGCAATATCAGCAATCAATTGTGTCTGTATAGCTTTCTTTGCTGCGTCTGTTTCCAGATACTTTGCTAAGGCCGCACGTTTACTACTGCTCAATTTACCCCAGATATCAGCTTCCCACGAAGTACTCATAGATAATTTATAAGTGTTGGTCAGCGTATTAATATTAATCCCGGGAGGAAAGTTTAAACCCGCAGAAGACTGTTTGCTTCTTGTGGCATTCGCATCTGCGCTCAAAGTTGGTAAGAAAGCCAGCTTTGCCTGTTGCAAGGATGCTTGTGCCTGCAAAATGTTTTGAATTGCATTTTTCAGGTTCACGTTCTGATCCAGCCCTTTTTGGATCAGTACTTTGAGCTTCTCATCTGTAAACAACGTCTGCCATGGCTGTGAAGCCATAGTTGCAGAGTCTGTTACATTTTGTCCGCGATACAATCCGTCAGTTTTCACCTGGGGTGTTTCGTAGGTTTTCGTTACCGAGCACGCACTAAAAAAGGAAGCGGCGACCAGTAAAGCAAAAACCTGTTTGTTATATTTATGAGTCATCTTATTCTGTTCTAAAATTTAAAATCAACTAAGCAGTTGGCGGTTCAAGAAGCTTGTGTTCTTCGGCACCGTCTATCCTTTTAGTCTCCTGTTCTTCTTCCTCTTCATCATCGTCATAGCTTTTTCTGGCTGGGCCGCTGATTTTTTCTTGTAAAGTCTGGAATATGATAAACAATACGGGGATCACAAATACTCCCAGAAGAGTTCCGATAAGCATTCCTCCTACTGCACCGGTACCAATTGACTTATTACCTACCGCTCCTGCACCTGTAGAAAACATCAGGGGCACTAAACCAAAGATAAAGGCAAAGGAGGTCATCAGAATTGGTCTTAAACGTGCAACAGCACCTTCAATTGCTGCCTGAACAATCGGCATTCCATTTCTTCTTCGATCGAGGGCGAACTCCACAATCAGAATACCGTTCTTGGCCAGTAATCCGATCAGCATGATCAGGGAAATCTGGAGATAAATATTACTGTTTAGTTTGAAGATAATAGAAAACAGATAAGCACCTGCTAATCCAAAAGGAATTGATAACAATACAGCGAATGGAAGAATATAACTTTCATACTGCGCACTTAACAGAAAGTATACAAAGATCAGACATAAAACAAAGATAAATACTGTTTCACTACCTGAAGCCAGCTCTTCTCTGGTCAAACCTGAAAAGTCAAATCCATATCCCGCAGGTAATGTTGAAGCTGCTACTTCCTGAATTGCTTTAATTGCATCACCAGAACTAAAACCTGGGTTAGGTGCTCCTGTGATCGATATAGAGCTAAATAAGTTGAACCTTGAAATAGATTCCGGACCATATACCCTGGTCATTTTCACAAATTCAGTGATCGGTGCCATATTACCAGCACTATTTCTCACAAATATTTTACTCAATCCTTCTGGATTTGTACGGAATTCGGCAGCTGCCTGAACCATAACTCTGTATTGTTTACCGAACTTATTAAAGTTAGAAGCATATAGTCCACCGTAATAACCTTGCATCGTCTGTAGAACTGTGTTTACGCTGACACCGGCATCTTTACATTTCTCCAGATTTACATCCATTAGATATTGCGGGAAACCAGGGTTAAAAGGTGTCGTCGCATATTGAATCTCCGGACGTTTTGAAAGCGCAGCAAGAAAGGTATTATTTACTTTAAAGAATTCATCAGTAGTATGTCCACCTTTATCTTGCAACTGGAACTCAAATCCACCACTCTGACCAAATCCCTGGATCGTTGGAGGCGAAATAAAGAAGATACTTGCTTCTCTGATTCCTGATGTTTTTGCAAAAAGCTGACCGATTACCTGATCGACACTCAATTTACGATCGTCCCAGGTCTTTAGCTTCAGAATAACCATACTGTATGCACTACCTGCACCTGCGGTGAAATTCTGACCTACAATACGTAATGTGTTTTGAACTCCCGGAATTGTATGTGCAATACTATCAACCTGTTTAGCAATCGCCGTCGAACGCTCCATAGAAGACGATGGCGGTAAACTGATATTTGCAAATATTGTTCCCTGATCTTCTGCCGGTACAAAGGCTGAAGGTGTAGTTTTCATCATGTAAAATAAAGCTGCACCTGCAATTGCAATACTTCCCAGGACAATCCATTTTTTAACTGAAAGAAATTGTACAGAACGTTTGTACTTATTTGTTAAATTATCAAATGCAACATTAAAAGCAGTATAAAATCTTTGTACAAAACTTTGATGCTTATGGTCATCTGCATGTGGTTTCAACAGTAAAGCACAAAGCGCAGGGCTCAAAGTTAAAGCGTTAATGGCTGATAAGATAATCGCTACCGCCAGTGTGATACCGAATTGCTTGTAAAATACACCTGTAGATCCTGTAATAAAAGTTACCGGAATAAATACTGCCGCCATAACGAGTGTAATGGAAATAATCGCACCCGATATTTCACTCATTGCATCAATAGTAGCTTTCTTAGCTGATTTATAACCATGGTCGAGTTTCGCGTGGACCGCTTCGACGACTACAATCGCATCATCGACCACAATCCCGATGGCTAGTACTAAAGCGAAGAGTGTAAGCAAGTTGATCGTGAAACCGAATAAGTTCAGGAAAAAGAAAGTACCAATAATTGCAACCGGAACCGCAATTGCGGGCACTAAAGTAGACCTTAAATCCTGAAGGAAAATAAATACTACAATAAATACCAGGATAAAAGCTTCAACCAGCGTGTGAATTACTTTATCAATTGAAGCATCAAGATTCTCATTTACATCGACCAGCGTAGTATACTTGACTCCTTTAGGGAAAGTTTTGGCAGCTTCTTCAATGATCTTTTTCGAATTGTTAATTACGTCTCTTGCATTTGAACCAGGTGTCTGACTAATCGCCACACCTACTGATTCTTTACCATTGGTTTCAATAGTTGCAGTGTAACTTAATGCACCTAATTCAACTTTAGCTACATCTTTTAACCTTAATAACTGACCGTTTCCGGCAGATTTAATGATAATATTTTCAAATTCTGTTGCTGTTGTTAAACGGCCTTTATACTTAATTACGTATTGAAATGCCTGGTTACCGTTCTCACCGAATTTTCCCGGTGCTGCTTCAATATTCTGTTCTGCTAAGGCAGCAGAAATATCGCTTGGTATTAAACTATACTGTTGCATCATATCAGGTTTTAACCAGATACGCATGGAATAATCTTTAGAGCCAAAAACTGTCGCGTCTCCTACTCCGGTTACACGTTGGATTTGTGGTACTAAATTGATCTTTGCATAGTTTTGCAGGAAAGTCTGATCATAAGTTTTATCATCACTGTACAAGGCAAAAATCAACAGGTTACTACTTTGACTTTTCGTTACTGTTACACCGGCCTGAGTTACTTCTGCTGGCAATAAACTTGTTGCTCTGGATACCCTGTTCTGTACGTTTACAGCTGCTAAATCGGGATCTGTTCCTACTTTAAAGTAAATTTTAATACTTGCAGCACCATCGTTAGTTGCGGTAGAAGTCATGTAAGTCATGTTTTCCACCCCATTAATCTGCTCTTCGAGCGGAATAACAATACTTTTTAAGACCACATCAGCATTCGCACCAGTATAACTGGCAGAAACGTTGACTGTGGGTGGTGCTATATCTGGATACTGCGCAATTGGCAGCGAGGTGAGTCCCAGTATCCCCAGAATAACAATAATCACAGAGATTACCGTTGAGAGTACTGGTCTTTGTATGAATATTTTAAACATTTGCTCTTATTTTAAGTCTGCGTAGACAGTTTCCGGGTTTTCAGCATTCGCTTTAATCTGCGTGCCATCTTTTAGAGTTGCTACTCCTTCTAATACTATTTGATCTCCTGCTTTCAGGCCGCTTTCCACCACGAAGAAATTACCTGCTGTATTTTCCATCACTGTTACTGCAACATTTTTGGTCTTACCATCTTGTCCGACTACAACCACGAAACGTTTATCCTGTAACTCGAAAGTTGCACTTTGAGGAACCAGAATTGCATCTTTCACCGCGTTGGGAATTCTTACAGTTGCACTGCTTCCACTGCGGATAATACCTTTTGGATTCGGAAAACGAGCTCTGATATTTGCTGAACCTGTAGCTGTATTGATTAATCCGTTTACTGTTTCTATGCGTCCTTCTTCTGTATAAGGTGATCCGTCAGAAAGTAATAAAGAAACCTTTGGAAGTTTAGCTAGTTTCTGGGCAAAAGAACCATTGCCGTCTTTTGTGAAATCTAACAATAGCTTTTCATTCAGCGCAAAATAAGCGTAGACATTGCCTATACTCGAAACTGTAGTTAAAGGGTCTGCAGTTGTGCTGCTCACCAGACTTCCTAAACGAAAAGGAATGGAGCCTACCACCCCATTAACTGGACTGGTTACGGTCGTAAATCCTAAATTGGTTTTGGCATTAGCTAAACTAGCCTTTGCTGTAGCAACTGCTGCCTGTGCAGACTCATAAGTATATTGCGCTGATTCCAGTTCATATTTACTTACGATATCTTTCTCTACTAATGGTTTGACTTTATTGATCGCTAATTTAGCAGCATTCAGTTGTGACATGGCATTCGCAATACTGGCATTGGCTGTCCTTACTTCCTGCTCATACTGAGGTGCACTGATTTTGAATAACGGCTGACCAATCTTTACAACAGCACCTTCATCTACAAATATCTTGTCGATGTATCCGTCTACTCTTGGTCTGATTTCGATATTCTGCTGTCCTTGTATACTTGCAGGATAATCTGTGTTTAATGTGGCAGATCTGGGTTCCAGTTTCAGGACTTTGTATTCCTTAACCTGCCCAGCTGCGGCTGCGGCCTGTGCAGCCTTGTTTTTATCGTTGCCACATGAGGCCAGGGTTAATCCTGTAATGAACAGGAGCCCAATCTGTATTGATGTTTTCATATTTACTTTTTCTTGCTGATTGGTTTCTATGGTGAATTAATATTGAATACGATTTATTTTGTGGGATAGATCATGTCAAAAATGAGCTGCTTTCTTTGCTTCATTAGTTTATGATATTCCTGATCACTTATTTTCAGGAAACTTTTACTCAGATTAGCTGATAGCAAAGGATAAGCCATTAAAGCAAATAGGTTCATCATATAATGACGGGGATCCATAGTCTGGATATTTCCTTTGTCCATTTCTTCTTTGATCTCTGCCAGAAACGGTTTAGTATGCGTATCATGAACCTCGTCTGCATGCGCTTGGTTATACCGGTTAGTTTCAGTAATCAAAAACAATTCCCGGTAAGGATAAGCCATGGTCTGATCCATGAAAACATTGATCAGTTTCTTTAATTTTTCTTTAAATGTCAGCTTTCCGGTAAAGGCGTCCGACATTATTTGACGCAATTCATTCATGGCCTCTTCGGTAACCTGCTCAAATAATAATTTTCTGGACCTGAAATAATAGTGTACAAGGGTTCTGTTTACTCCTGCGGCGTCAGCAATATCCTGTGTGGTAGCATGCAGCTTTCCGTCTGCAAAAAATATCTTCTTGGCAGTATCTTTAATTAGTTGCTCTGTTCCTTTATCTTTTACTGGCATCGTGACTTCTTTTTAATATTAATGTTTGACATTTTTGTTAAACAAAGATATTAGCGAATACCCAGCTTTTCATCACATGAATGCAATCAAAGCTGAGCATTAATACAGTTATTTGTTTTTATAACAATCGACTATAAGGCCAAAATAGTCAAATAAGAAATGCTAAATAGAAGAAATTGACCAACAGCTGAAACATACCGACGAACAACTGGTTCTACAGGATAGAATGAATTATAGGATTTGTTTAGTTTTCAGGAATTTACTGACATGGCTTTCATCAGTTAGCCCAAATTCGACTGCAATTTGCTTCAGACTGTAGTTTCCGCTTGTCATTCTTATTTGGATAAGTGTTCTGCGATAGTCTCCAATATAATCCCGAAGAGTTACACCTGTATTTCTTTTAAAATAAGGGCCGATATAATCTGGAGTAGTATGGAAATGCGTGGCCATGACTTGTGCTTTAAGCTGGCCCGGTGTGTAAATATGTTCGTGAATATAGGCGAAAACAGATTCCATTTCTTTACTCTTTTTTTCCTGAGTTGTGATTTCGGGAAGATTTCGCCTGAGGATGGTAGCCGATGGCCATAATCTGAAGCCATTTAAAGATAAAACGACATTGATCGATACTGATTATCGCTAAACAAAAGCTGATCCTTGATTTGTTGGTCAAGGATCAGCTGTTTATCTTATTTTTTCAAATAAGGCATTAATAATTTATTCCAGATTGCATATCCGGTTGCATTCATATGCAACATATCTTCTTTAAATAATTTCGGTTGCATTTCTCCTTTTTTATCAAACATTGGCTTATAGATATCAAGAAATACAGTGTTTTTCTCTCCTTTTAAAAATTGTTGTACTAATTGATTTGCTTTTATACCTTTTGATAAGTACTGAACTCTGGAAGGACTTGCTTTGATTGCGAGGTAAACAATAGGCACAATTGGTAATTTTGCTCTTATATCGGTATAAAGCTTTTTAAAAGACGCAAATACTTCATCTCCTGAAGTTGCATTAATTAAGTCATTTTCACCTACATAGATGATTAATTGTTTAGGGTGATATGGAAAAACAATATCTTCGAGGTAGCGATCTACGTCAGCGGTAACTGCACCGCCAATCCCCCTGTTCAATACTGGATAATCTTTAAATGTTTTAGTAAAGTCAACCCATAACCGGATCGAAGAGCTTCCAATAAATAATATTGGGTCTTTTGGAGGTGCATAAATCCTATCATACTGCTTTATAGCTTGTATATCATCCCAAAATGCAGGTTTTGCCTGTGAAAAGGAATTGAAATTAAATAGGAACAGGAATGTGGAGCTTAATGCGATTGCTTTAAAAATTTTCAACATTCCCAAAAATATCTATAATAAAAGGATCAAGCAAGCATTTCCAGTAAATAAGGTAATGCAGGATTATCATTTTTTTTCTTCCATACTGCATATAATTCGGTTTGCTGTGGAATATTTTTTAGCTCAATAAATTTAATACCAGGATTTTCTGAGGTAGCCAGTGAAGTAGGAATAATGGAAAGCCCCATCCCATTTTCCACCAATTTGAATATCGTAGGCGCATGGATAGAGCGGTGCGACAATTTAGGCGTAAAGCCCTGATCGGCACATAAATTAATGATCTGCTGGTAATAGAGCTGACTCTGGTCATTGGGGAAAAGGATAAAATATTCATCTTTTAACTCCCCTATATGGTTGAAAGCTACCGCAGACATGGAATGTGCCGCAGGCAGTACCAGCGTAAAAGTCTCTTTGTACACACTTTTAATCATCATGTCTTGTCCAACCTGGTTAGAACGCATAAATCCCAAATCAATATCCCCCTTTTCCAGAGCCAATAATTGCTCTTTATTGGTTAATTCTTCTAAATGAAACTCAATATTCGGACAATCACTATTAAACTGTTTAAGTAAAACAGGTAGTATAGACTGCATTGCCGAAGCCACAAAGCTAATTCCAAGCTGTCCGGTATTTCCTTTTTGCAGGAGCTGTACATTGTTAACTGCTATTTGCATTTTTTGAATGACCTGAACAGCGTCTTTGTAAAATAGCTTTCCCGCTTCATTTAAAACCACTCGTTTATTATTCCGGTCAAATAAAGAATGCCCGAGGTATTGTTCGAGTTGTTTAATCTGCTGGCTCAAAGCCGACTGCGATATAAATAGCTTCTCTGCCGCCTTCCGGTAATGCAATTCCTCGGCGAGTAGCTTAAAATAATTTAAATGTCTTAGTTCTATTTGATTAGTGATACTTATCATAGTTTAAGTAATCAGAATTATTACTAATGGTAAAACTAATGATATTTGAGATTGTAAACCAAAATAAACTTAATAATGATCAATAAAATTTTAAGCCTGGGCCTTGGCAAGGTAGGTACGCTGGTAGCAACATTGCTGAGCGACCAGTTCGAAGTTACTGGAATGGACAAACAAGCTCCACACTATGATTATGAGCTTCCATTCAGTATCACCACCGGAGATGTATCTGATTTGGTTTTAATGGAAAAGATGATAGGCCAGTTTGATGCGGTAGTCTCTGCCCTGCCGTTTTTCTTAAATAGTCCGATTGCACGAATCGCACACAAATTAGGAAAACATTATTTTGATTTAACTGAGGACGTTCCTACAACCAATGAAATCAGAAAACTAAGTGAAACAGCTACGGCTGTAATGGCTCCGCAATGTGGTTTGGCACCAGGGTTAATTGGTATTATTGGTGCGCATCTGGGAAATGATTTTGAAAAATTAAGGTCAATTGATATGCGGGTTGGTGCTTTACCAAAATACCCGAACGGTGCGATGGGCTATGCATTTAATTGGTCTGCAGCGGGTGTGGTTAATGAATATATTAATGATGCTGAAGCTATCCATCATGGTCAGCGGAAATTGGTACCTTCATTACAGGGCAAAGAAACTATCCAGATCAATGGTGCGCTATATGAAGCTTTTTATACATCGGGTGGTTTGGGAACCATGTGTGAAACTTATGCGGGTAAACTGGACAGACTGGATTATAAAACTATTCGTTATCCAGGTCATTGTGATCTGATGAATTTCCTGATTAATGAATTACATATGAAGGAGGATAAACAACAATTAGAAGATATCCTTAAAAATGCAAAACCTCCGGTGGATGAAGATGTGGTTATTATCTATGCAGATGCCGAGGGATGGAAAAACAATGAATTGAAACGTAACGAATTCTGTAAATCTTATGGCCCTATCGAACTGAATGGCAACTCATGGAGAGCAATTTCATGGACTACAGCGGCGAGTATTGTGGCTGTTGTGGAGATGGTTGCTAATGGCTCATTGCCTTCTAAAGGCTTTATCAAACAGGAAGAAATCTCGTTTGAGGCACTTTTAAATACAAAATGCGGAAGTCTCTTTAAATAGGTAAATATGAATTTTAACACGAATAGTCCACTAGATATTTTTCTGACTGAACTTTTTAACCGTTACCGTGAAGCTGTGCCAGAAGTTAATCAGATTACGGCTGCTTTATTGAAAAACGGTGTTGTTGGTTCTCAGGATGAAATTGTAAATGATCATATCGCTTTCAGAACGCTTGGCGTTCCGAATCTTGGTATTAAATCATTTGAGAAAATCTTTCTGTTTCACGGCTACCAAAAGAGAGATCATTATTATTTTGAAGAGAAAAAGCTGGATGCGTATTGGTATGCCCCTCCTGCTCCGGAATATCCGCGCATCTTTTTAAGTGAGCTCAAAGTAGATCAGTTAAGTCAAAACACGCAGGAGATTATCAAAAAATATACAGGTGATATTAAATCAGATCCTGTTGATGCGCTAAATCTGAACGATGGTGAGGCTATTGCTGCATTTTTACATCATCCATTATGGAGATTACCAGATTTAAAAGATTATACTGCATTGCTTGAAGAAAGTGAATATGCTGCCTGGGTAATTTACAACCGGTATTACCTGAATCATTACACGATCAGTGTTCATGCGCTGCCTGCAGGTTATCAGTCTCTGCCTGATTTTAATAAATTTGTGGAAGGTCTGGGCATCAAGCTAAATGATGCTGGAGGAAAAATTAAAACCAGCGCAGATGGTTTACTGAGCCAAAGCAGTACAGTGGCCGGTTTACAGGAAGTTAAGTTTGCTGATGGGGCAAAAACACAAATTGCGGGTAGTTATGTGGAGTTTGCAGAGCGTTCAGTTTTGCCGGCTTATAATCACCTTAAATCTGAAGAAATTCAATCAGTACATAGAAGAGAAGGTTTTGAGACCAGCAATGCTGATAAAATTTTCGAAAGCACTTATACCGGACAAGTAAAGTCCTGAAACTATTAAAAGATATATTATTAAAGATATGGATATCAAAAAAGTATTAAATCAATTAGGAATTACTGAAAATAATAGTGGTACTTCTACTGGACATCTATGGATGGAATCGGATGCAAAAGTTATTACTTCTTCATCGCCAGTAGATGGTAAAGAAATTGCCAAAGTAAGTACAACCAGCACTGAAGATTATGAAAAAGTAATCAGTACGAGTGCTGAAGCATTTTTGTTCTGGCGTAATGTGCCTGCACCAAAAAGAGGCGAAATAGTGAGACAGCTAGGTGAGGCACTCCGGTTAAATAAAGAGAACCTGGGTGTCCTGGTTTCTTATGAAATGGGAAAAAGTTTACAGGAAGGGCTTGGTGAGGTTCAGGAAATGATTGATATCTGCGATTTTGCAGTTGGATTATCCAGACAGTTGTATGGTTTGACTATGCATTCTGAAAGACCAGATCACAGAATGTACGAGCAATGGCATCCACTGGGTATTGTCGGCGTAATTTCTGCATTTAATTTTCCGGTAGCTGTTTGGAGCTGGAATACTGCATTAGCACTGGTTTGCGGAAATGTTTGTGTTTGGAAACCTTCTTCTAAAACCCCGCTTTGTGCAGTTGCTTGTCAGCACATCATTGCTTCAGTTTTAAAAGCGAATGATATGCCCGAAGGAATCAGCTCATTGATCACAGGAAATCCTGTCGGAGATCTGATCAATAATGATCCAAGAATTCCATTAGTTTCATTTACTGGGTCGACAAGGGTCGGCCGTTTAGTTTCATCAGCTGTAGCAGGTCGTTTCGGAAGAACAATCCTTGAGCTTGGTGGTAACAATGCAATTATTGTTTCCAAAGATGCAGATCTGGATATTGCTATCATTGGTGCTGCATTTGGTGCGGTAGGAACTGCAGGACAGCGTTGTACTTCGACCAGACGTTTAATCATTCATGAGGATATCTATGAAGATTTTAAAAACAAGCTGGTTAAAGCTTATGGACAGCTTCGTATTGGTGACCCCTTAGATCAGCATAATCATGTTGGGCCGCTAATTGACAAAGCTGCTGTAGAAGTTTATCTTGAGGCAATTGAAAAAGGTAAGGCTCAGGGAGCTAATTTTATTGCTGAAGGTGGCGTTCTTGCAGGTGGGCCTTATGGTTCTGGTTGTTATGTAAAACCTTGTATTGCTGAAGTGAAAAATCATTATCAAATTGTGCAGGAAGAAACTTTTGCACCTATATTATATGTAATGAGTTATAAAACTTTAGAAGAAGCAATTGCCCTTCAAAATGGTGTTCCGCAAGGACTTTCGTCTGCAATCATGACCTTAAACCTCAGAGAGGCCGAACTTTTCTTATCTACTAATGGCTCTGACTGTGGTATCGCCAATGTAAACATCGGTACTTCTGGCGCTGAAATTGGCGGAGCTTTCGGTGGAGAAAAAGAAACAGGTGGTGGACGGGAAAGTGGGTCTGATGCCTGGAAAGGATATATGCGCAGACAAACGAACACAATCAACTATGCTAATAAATTACCACTGGCACAAGGTATTAAATTCGATCTTTAGGTTGATATGCAGCTCAGCAATGAAAAAATGAAATCCCTGTCCGATTCACTGGACGGGGATTTTTTTACTGACAATCAGACCCGTATACTATATGCTACAGACGCTTCCGCTTATCGGGAAATGCCGTTGGCAGTGGCTATACCCAGCTCTGTTGCAGACCTTGAAAAACTGATCCTGTTTGCAGGAAAAGAAGGGATATCGCTGATTCCGCGAACTGCCGGTACCTCACTTGCAGGACAAGTTGTGGGGAAAGGCATTATTGTTGATGTTTCAAAATATTTTAACAGGATATTGGAACTCAATATCGAAGAAAAGTGGATTAAGGTGCAACCTGGGGTAGTTCGTGATGAACTTAATCTGTACCTCAAACCTTTTGGATTATATTTTGGGCCTGAAACGTCTACTGCTAACAGAGCGATGATCGGTGGAATGGTCGGAAATAATTCTTGTGGTTCAAACAGCTTGATATATGGAAGTACCCGCGAACACACGCTTGAAATTAAAGCATTGTTAGCTGACGGTTCTGTAGCTGAGTTTAAAGCGCTTGAATTTGAGGAGTTTATCGAAAAATGTGAAGGGGATTCCTTAGAAAACGAATTATACAGAAATATCAGAGCTTTACTGAGCAACTATGAAAATCAATGCAGCATCCGTGAGCAATTTCCTGCCAAAAGCATCCACAGACGAAATACGGGTTATGCAATTGATATTTTGCTGGACTCCTCTCCTTTTACTGCAGAAACTGCTGACTTTAATTTCTGTAAGCTCATTGCTGGTTCTGAGGGTACACTTGCATTCATTACAGAGATAAAACTTAATCTGGAGCCTATTTTAAGAGAAGAAACGGCATTACTGTGCATCCATTTCAATAGTATTGATGAAGCACTGATGGCCAATCTGATCGCCTTAAAATATGAACCAAGAGTGAGTGAATTAATAGATCACCTTATTCTGGAATGCACGAAAGAAAATATGGAGCAGTCAAAAAACCGCTTCTTTGTGTTGGGTGATCCTGCTGCTATTCTTGTCGTAGAGTATTCGGGTAAGGATAAGCAGGAAATTACAGAAAAGGCAGCCAAAGTGGAGGCCGAGATGAGAGCCAATGGACTGGGATATCATTTTCCTTTAGTATTTGGTCCTGATATGTCCAGAATCTGGTCTTTAAGAAAAGCGGGTTTAGGTTTATTGAGTAACCTTCCCGGAGATGAAAAAGCTGTAGCGGTAATTGAAGATACGGCTGTTGATGTGAAAGATTTACCTGCTTACATCCGTGATTTCAATGAAATCCTTAAAAAGCATGGGTTATTCTCTGTTCACTATGCGCATGCGGGTTCTGGAGAAATACATTTGCGGCCTATATTAAATCTGAAAACAGTGGAAGGTAACCGCTTATTCAGGGTAATCGCAGAAGAAATAGCCAAACTGGTCAAACAATATAATGGTTCATTAAGTGGTGAACATGGTGATGGCAGACTACGTGGTGAGTTTATTGAGCAGATGATTGGTCCACGCAATTATAAAATGCTCAAAGAAATTAAATCAACCTGGGACCCGAAAAACATCTTTAATCCTGGAAAGATTACTGATACGCCTGCTATGGATA
This sequence comes from Pedobacter sp. UYP1, assembly GCF_040547305.1. Lineage (NCBI taxonomy): Bacteria > Pseudomonadati > Bacteroidota > Sphingobacteriia > Sphingobacteriales > Sphingobacteriaceae > Pedobacter > Pedobacter sp. UYP1. The sequence goes on from NZ_JBEPPL010000001.1 coordinate 231,693, forward strand.
CCATGCTTAGATATGAGCCCGGTCAACAGACTACTGAAATCAAGACTGTATTCCGTTATCAGAATCAGAATATTTTACAGCACGCTGAACAATGTAATGGTTCAGGCGACTGCCGGAAGTCTCATTTAGCAGGTGGTACGATGTGCCCTTCGTTCATGGCTACCCGGAATGAGAAAGATACCACAAGAGCAAGGGCCAATATGCTGCGCGAAATGCTGACTCATTCTACTAAAATCAATCGTTTTGATCATCAGGAACTTAAAGACGTAATGGATTTATGTCTGAGCTGTAAAGGTTGTAAGTCAGAATGTCCTTCGAATGTAGATATGGCTAAGCTTAAAGCTGAGTTTTTACAGGGTTATTATGATGCGAATGGTGTTCCACTCCAAGTAAGAATTGTAGCTGGTTTTAACCAGATTAATGGGCTGGCCTCTTTATCTCCACGCCTGTACAATTGGAGTATTAATCATCAAACCACAAATGCGTTTATAAAAAAAATCAGCGGTTTTGCTCAGGAACGTTCCCTCCCGCTCTTGTATAAAACAACTTTAAAAAAATGGTTTGCTGCGTATAAGAAAATTGCTGAACCATTGGCTACAACAGCTACTACGGTAAAACAGAAGACTGTTTACTTTTTCTGTGATGAATTCACAAATTATCTGGATACAGAAATTGGTATTAAAGCTATTCTTTTACTGGAAAAATTAGGTTATCAGGTAATTATTCCAAAACATCTGGAGAGTGGAAGAACCTGGATTTCCAAAGGTTTGCTCCGCAAAGCCAAAAAGATTGCGCAGCATAATGTATTCCAGCTGAGTAAAATTATTACAGAAGAAACGCCTTTGATTGGGATTGAACCTTCTGCGATATTAACTTTTAGGGATGAGTATGTTGATCTTGTAGATTTGCCACAGTTGGAAATGGCTCAGGAATTAGCTAAAAACAGTTTACTAATAGATGAATTTATCGCCAGAGAGATTGCCAATGGAAATATTTCCCAGTCGAGTTTCAGTAAAGAAAGCAAATTGATCCAGCTACATGGTCATTGCCAACAGAAGGCATGGGCTGCTATGGGTGCTTCTAAACAAATCCTCTCTTTTCCTGAAAACTATAAAGTAGAAGTCATTCCCAGTGGTTGTTGTGGTATGGCTGGTTCATTTGGTTATGAAAAAAAACACTATGAATTATCTATGCAAATTGGAGAACTAGTCCTTTTTCCTGAAGTCCGAAAGCAAGCTGAGCATGTGATCATCGCTGCAACTGGAACGAGTTGCCGGCATCAGATTAAAGACGGTACCAGCAAAAAGGCTTTACATCCAATAGAAGTACTGTATGAAGCCTTGGTTTAAAATTATATTTAAGCCCTGCATTCATTGAGAGTCAATTTATAATAATGTTACACAAGCTATCATCATTCCGAAAAAAACAGGTCTATGGTATTTAAAAGGCCTGTTTTTTAGTTACCACTGTTTAAACAAACACATCATTGTTTTGTCATTTTAATGTAACCCAACTTGTGAATAATTGCTGATGTATTACATTTGACCAAAATGCAGCCATAGTCAGCATAAAACCAAAACAATTTTGCGCTTTTATTGCTTACCTATAAATAGAAAAAATAAAACCCTGATTTAAATTATATTTGGCTGCACAAACCTAAAGAATGGATCCTAACACAGAAAATCCGAACATCACGCCTCGCAAATACGTCATTTCTAAAAAACTTGACAGCATGTTCTTCGGTATATATCACGCTTATCAGTTTGTACTTCGCTTTTTTAGAGAAGTCTTTGTACCGCCCTACGAGTTTAAAGAAATCATACATCAATGTTATGAAGTGGGTTATAAATCCCTGCCCCTGATCTCACTTACTGGTTTTATTACCGGGGTTGTATTTACGAATCAGTCCAGGCCCTCGCTGGCTAATTTTGGTGCAACTTCCTGGTTACCTTCACTAATCTCTATTGCAATCATCCGCGCCTTAGCTCCTTTAGTTACGGCATTGATTGCTGCCGGTAAAGTTGGTTCTAACATGGGTGCCGAGCTTGGATCAATGAAGGTTACGGAGCAGATTGATGCGATGGAAGTATCGGCAACAAATCCTTTTAAATATCTGGTAGTTAGCAGAATACTAGCCACTACCTTTATGATCCCTATACTGGTTATGTATACGGCTTGTGTGGCTTTAATGGGTGCTTTTTTAAGTGTTCACAGCAATGAGCAAACCAGTTTTTCGATGTTCTTTTCACAAGTATTTGATACGATCAGCTTTTTAGATATATTTTCAACGACCTTTAAATCAACTGTATTCGGTTTTACGATCGGTGTAGTTGGCTGTTATCATGGATACAATTCTTCCAAAGGTACTGAAGGTGTTGGAAGAGCAGCGAATTCGGCAGTAGTTGCTGCGATGTTCCTGATCTTTGTAGAAGAAATTATTATTGTTCAAATTGTAAATGCTTTCCGTTAATTTAATATGGTAAGAGAACAGAAAGCAATCGACAGAAATAATGCAGTTATTTCTATCAAAGGTTTAAAGAAAGCTTTTGGTGACCTTGAAGTATTGAGGGGTGTTGACCTGGAGGTGTATCAGGGAGAAAACCTGGTTGTACTGGGGCGTTCGGGCACAGGTAAATCTGTATTGATCAAAGTAATTTCTGGTTTACTCCTTCCTGATGCAGGAGATGTAGATGTACTGGGACAAAGCGTAGAACACTTAAGTACCAGAGAACTGATGGCATTAAGGCTTAAAGTAGGCTTTTCATTTCAGAACAGCGCTTTATATGATAGTATGACCGTGCGTCAGAATCTTGAATTCCCTTTAGTGAGAAATTCAAGAAATCTGAGACGTAAAGAAATCAATCGTGAAGTGGAAGATGTCTTGGATGCCGTTGGTCTGTCACAGACGATTGAACAGATGCCTTCAGAGCTTTCCGGTGGACAGCGTAAAAGAATTGGTATTGCCCGTACATTAATCCTGAGGCCAGAAATTATGCTTTATGATGAACCAACAGCCGGCCTTGACCCTATTACTTGTATAGAAATTAACAACCTGATCAACGAAGTTCAGGAAAAATATAAAACAACATCTATTATTATTACACACGATTTGACCTGTGCCAAAGAAACTGGCGACAGAATTGCTATGCTTTTGGATGGTCAGTTTGCTATACAGGGAACATTTGATGAAGTCTTTGCAAGTAAAGACGAACGTGTTCAATCTTTTTACAATTATAATTTTACACAATAAATGAGCGCTACAGAAAACAAAAGATCAATAGTTGTAGGAATTTTCATCTTTATCGGACTTGCTATTTTCATCGCCGCTGTACTTACTTTAGGTGGAAAGCAAAAACGATTTGTAAGTAGTATTACTTTAAAAGCAGTTTTCAATAATGTAAATGGTATACAGGCTGGTAATAATATCTTCTTTTCGGGGGTGAAAATCGGAACAGTGAGCAAAATCAACTTTTACGGGAACGCACAAGTTGAAGTTACGATGCACATCGAAGAAGCTGCACAAAAATATATACACAAGAACTCTGTAGCTAAACAAGGTTCTGAAGGTTTTATAGGAAATAAAATGATTGAGATCCTGCCAGGTCAGGGTGATGCGCCACAAGTAGAAGACGGAGATAGAATTAATGTCGCTACTGCTTTAGGCCCGGAAGATATCATGAAGACTTTACAGGCAAACAATAAAAATATCCTGGTGATTACTGAAGACTTTAAAAAGGTAACGACCGATATGCTACAAGGAAAAGGAACATTAGGGACTTTATTAGCCGATACTGTTATGGCAGGCCGCTTACGTCAAATGACAATTAACCTGGAAAATGCTTCGGCAAGTACTGCAAGAGTAACATCAGCAGTTGCGCAGTATACATCTAAATTGAATACCAAAGGTACTTTGACTAACGAATTGTTAACCGATACTACTGTATTTGCGAGTTTGAAAACAGCAGTTAAAAGTTTACAGAATACAGCGGCATCGGCCTCTGAAATGACGAATAATCTAAAGTTAACCAGCAATAAACTTAATTCGGATAAAAATGCCGTCGGTGTTTTACTGAATGATGAACAAACTGCTGCTAAATTGAAAAATACAGTTTCTAATCTGGAATCAAGTACTAAAAAACTGGATGAAAATATGGAGGCTTTACAACATAACTTCCTGTTAAGAGGATTCTTTAAAAAGAAAGCTAAAGCTGAAGCAGCTGCTAAAGAAAAATCAACACAAGATCCTAAATAATACAGCTTTATCAGCTTAATCAAACCGGCCCTATTTAATTATAAGGCCGGTTTTTTTATTTAGTTTTCCTGATCAGATTGTGATTTTACGAAGAATGTCTACCGCACGTTGCATTTCACCTTCCTTTAAGGAAGCAAAACCGAAACGCATTCCATTATGTTTTTGATCTGCTCCTTCATAATAGGCAGTCCCAGTAAATAACAGTCCCGATGCTCGTGCTTTTGCGATAACCTCTCCAAGTGGGTATGTTGCTTTGAATTTCAGCCACAGTGCTAAACCTCCCTGTGGTTTTGTGAAATCTACTGCATGAGCAAGCTGATCGGCTATCACCAGTGAGGTCTGATCACAACGCTCGTTGTATACTTTTCTGGATTTTTTGATATGCCTGTCTAACTCTCCACTATCTATAATAACAGACAGGGCTTCTTCCATTATGGTATCCCCTCTCAGGTCAATTAATCTTTTCAGGTTGGTAGCCTGAGTGATAAAATTGGCAGGGCCTATCAAATAACCAATTCTGCACGAAGGTGCTAAAAGCTTTGTAAAAGAACCTATGTAGATTACGTTACTGTCGTGAGCTGAACTTGCCAGCGGAAGAACGGGGCTATTGCTATAATGAAAATCATAGTCGTAATCGTCTTCTATGACAGGTAATTGATAGGATCTTATCAATTCAAGTAACCGAATTCTGCGTTGTTGACTCATCGTTACGGTTGTAGGATGATGATGATGAGGAATAATATAAAGTAAACTGATCTTTGTGCTTTTTAAAGCCTTCTCCACTTCTTCAATATGCATACCATGCTCATCAACCGGTATACGGATAAGATGGGCTCCCATCTGTTTAAAAACCTCATCAGCAATATAATAGCTGGGATCACTAACCAGCACATGATCACCAGGTTTAATAATCATACTTGCGGCGAGGTAAATGGCCATTTGCCCACCTCTGGTAATCAGAATATTTTCAGTTGAGATATTTAAACCGCGGGAATCATTCAGGAAATTAACCGTAGAGTTTTTCAGTGCTTTTGTACCTCCAAAATCTTTAAGAGACATTAATGCTTTGAGGCTGGAACCTTGCATTAGTTTCCTGTATTCTCTGAGCATACTATCAAATGGAGCAAGATCTGCATCAGGAAAGCCATCATTGACAATTATTGATGTACGCTTTAATGGAAAATTATACTGTTCAGGACCTGGAATATGTTTAAAACTGAATTTTGCAGGGCTGGAATAGGTTTGATTTTTTCCACCTTCCTGAAAAGATCTGGGTTTAATTAATGGTAAATGTATAGAAACCCTGATCCCTATTCTGGGTAATGTCTCGATCCAGTCTTGTGTAATCAGTTCTTCATAGGCAGCAACAATTGTATTGCGATGTTTATCAAGCAGCGCAGCCATCTCCCTTGTACTCGGTAAAAAGGTTCCGGGTTGTATAACTCCATCTGTAATCAAAACAATAAGACTATCAGCAATTTGCCTATATACAGCTATAGTACTGCTTTCGTCAATTGTGATCAGGGTTTTAAAAGGGAGCATTTATTTTAAGCTGTAATTTATAATAAGAACCTGCGGAAGAGCATGAATTCAACATAACTTAGCCGATTCAATATGACTCAGCCGATTTTAAAGATACAAATTTCTTTATCCCGGTAAACTAGTATGATTAATCTCCCTATTATTCTGGACTATCCAATCAGGCAGAACTGGTACATGAATCTTTTAAAATTGCAAGCTAATTTTGAATGATCAAATCAATAGCAAATGAAAAACGAATTTTCGATTCCACAATTGTTTCTACGCCTGGCATTAGGTCTGGGTTTTATCCTTCCTGTTTTAGATCGTCTGGGAATTCTTGGGCCTGCAGGTACAACTAATGTCGCTTGGGGGAACTGGGGAAATTTTATCGGTTACACCAATACACTTATGCCCTTCTTAGGCAGGTCTGCTGCTGGATTTATGGGAATGATTGCAACGCTGGCTGAAGCAGTTTTTGCAGTATTATTAATCACTGGCTATAAAACCAGATTAGCGGCGCAAGGTAGCTTTTTACTTACCTTAAGCTTTGGACTTTGTATGGCCATTTTTTTAGGGATAAGAGCACCATTTAATTATTCAGTATTCGCAGACAGCGCGGCAAGTCTTTTACTGGCCAGTGTCCCTGTGTACAAATGGAGTTTGGATAATTATTTTTCCAAAGAAACATTGTAAACTACGAAAAACAACTTAAAACATGGAAATATTAAGATTAAAACCAACAGATGAGCTTTCCAGATTCTGGAATGTGCTGAGTACTTTCAGAACCAATCTTACTGAAGATACTTATCAACAGGAATTATCAGAAATGATTAAAGATGGTTTTCATTTAATTTACATTATAGATAATGAGGAAATTGCAGGTTTTGCTGGATATCGGTACATCCAGAAGCTTTTTACAGGAAAAACGATCTATATTGATGATCTGTTTACCCTGCCTCAATACCGTGGTAAAGGTTATGCCGCTTCTTTATTAACCTATATTCAACAAGAAGCAGAAGCAGCAGGTATGAATAAAGTCGAACTCGATAGTGGGCCTGCCAGAAATGATGCACACCGGTTATATTTAAATCATAAATATATCATTACCAGCATGCATTTTTCGCGTCCGGTTTCTTCCTGATGAGCTAATCTTTATTTGCCTAAACCATCAGGTACAAAGTCAAGAGATACAGAGTTCATACAGAAACGTTTATGTGTTGGTGCTGGCCCGTCATCAAAGATGTGTCCAAGATGTGAGCCACAACGTGCACAAAGCACTTCAGTTCTTTCCATACCTAAAGAGTTATCTGCTTTGTAGATTGTGCTTTTAGTTCTTATGGGCTCAAAAAAGCTTGGCCATCCGCAGGTACTGGCAAACTTTGCATCTGATTTAAATAATGCATTTCCACAAACAGCACAATAATACATTCCTCTGCGTTCAGAATTCCAAAGACTTCCTGTAAAAGCCTGCTGGGTTGCCCCTGTTCTTGCGACTGCGTAAAGCTCAGCAGGAAGTATTTTTTTCCATACCGCGTTACTCACTTTTAATACGGTAGTGTCCGTTCTTGAATAATAAGGGTTTTTTGTGGTTTTACTTTGACCGTAGCCAGTGTAAAAGAACAATAACAGAATTGCGGAACTTAATATAGGTTTCATAATCTTCTTTTTATCATTTAGTCTGTTAAATACAGAAAACCTTACAAGTAATAATCAGAAAAGCCACTTAATTGTTTAGCGGCTTTTCTGATATAAAGATAACTAAATCTATTTTGGCATTAATACACTATTTACCACATGTATTACACCATTTTTCTGGTAAACATCTGCAATAGTCACAGTGCTCATTCCACCTTTTTCATCTTTCAGCACCAACTTTTTACCTTCCATCCAGGCCCAAAGTTTTCCACCTTCAACAGTAGTCAGTTCAGCTTTTCCTTTTCCTTTTTTAATTGCAGCTGCAATGGCTTTACTATCCATTTTACCAGCAACAACATGGTAGGTAAGAATTTTAGTTAATGCTGCTTTGTTTTCAGGTTTAACTAATGTAGCCACTGTACCTTTTGGTAATTTGTCAAAAGCCTCATTAGTTGGCGCGAATACAGTAAATGGACCGGCTCCTTTTAAAGTCTCCACTAAACCTGCAGCTTTAACAGCGGCAACCAATGTGGTATGATCTTTAGAGTTTACCGCATTATCAATGATATCTTTTGTAGGATACATTGCTGCACCACCCACCATTTTAGTACCACCAGACATACTCATTTTTGATTGTGCCTGAACTTGTGTTTGTGAAGCAAATGCGATAGCTACTAAAGCAAATGCTGATATAAATGTTTTTTTCATCTGAGTTTTGATATTTAACCACATTTACGACAGATGATATACTATTGGTTTTCAGAAGATCAAAACATTAATACAACTAATAGATTATTAACTATTTAAAAATATAAAAAGTAATATTTGGTGGTCCTCAGGCCCAGATTCTGCTTGAATATCTGTTGCAATATATCGCCATAACCAATTCATTATGAATAACTCCTTATAAATAACGTTAATTTACAGGATGCAGTTAATATCTCAATTTATTATTTGATTTGTATCATAAAATAATAAATATATCGTTTAAAAATATATACGCTTATATAAAATTAAACTTATGCAAGAAATAGATTACAATAAAATACAAGAAGAATTGCTGGCTTTCACAAAAACTGAAGTAAGCAATTTTTTAGCGGAGCACCCAAATGAAGTTTTTTATGCATTTGCATTTGACTGTAACGCAGAATATGCTGAGGTAAACCTGTGTTTTAACACAGAAAGTGCTTTTTCAGCGCTCCTGCAAGAATCTCAAAGTGGAAAGTATAAAGCTTCTTATCAAAGTGAAGAACAGATTAATGAATTGAGATATAATACCGGAGATTGGGAATACCAATCTTTTTCAACTCAGTATGTGCTTTCTGAGGATGAATTATTTGGTGATGAAGAAGATGAAAATGAGGACAAAGATGATGGGGAACCGAAAAATGCAATAACTGATAATCTTTTGTTGCATTTTTCTAAAACATTAATAGAATTTACGAAGTCAGAAGAATTTCAGAAAATACCTAAGACACCAGATTTTAAAGTATTCTGTATAGATCATGATGAAGATTTGGATGAAGCGGAATTAAGACTCAGTAGTTTAGCCTGATCGTAAATTTATTAAAGGAAAGCTCTTTTGCCAATGATTGATTTCAATGGTGAAAGGGCTTTTTTTATAATTGCAATTCTTGCCCGGATCTTACAATAAATGGATCAAGTCATAAACTTGTGGAGCAGGCTCTTTTTTAAGCATAAATTTGACACGCTAAACAGAAAGTCTTTACGATCACGGATGCTCTTATGCCTCTGGAAGTTGCGCTGAAAACTTTCAATTTGCATGGGAATGACTCAGTGGAAACAAGGCCGTGCTGTTCGTAAATAAATTCAAAATAGCTAAATAATAAAGTTATATCGGCCGGGTACTGCCTGAGTACTGCCTGAGTACTGTCCGAGTACTCGTTAGGGTAAGAGCAGTGCTAAAGTAACGCGAGAGCATGGCAGGTCCAGGTCAAAACAACTAGTTGAAATGGCTTAGAGTATCCATGCTTAAAGGCCGTTTATAGCTTGGTCTTACACCGACCACCACTCAGGCACAACCAAAGCATAACCGGATGAAGATTAATGGAATTATAATTTTCCCTTTGACTAACCCACGGACAACTGCGGACAATTGCAGACAGCTGCGGACAATTGCGGACATTTTTTACGTATCAGGATAATCTTTAACGCTAATGGCTTACATTGGTGGAAAGGCATTTATTTATTATGGGAAGTTTAACGGGTAAATTTTCAAAGGGAATCCTGAACGATTTCATTTTTAAAGCAGCAGTTTGGAGTACAGGTTGTTTCAAAAGTTCTGTACCGGGCACAATGAAAAAATCAATGGGAAACCGAAAGGCATCAGAGAACTTTCGTCAAAGTAGCAAGCCTGGAAAAATCAGGATCTTTCCTCCCCCTGAGAATTCCGCTGAAGGGTTGACCGATCTCTTATCAAAGTAATCAGGAGCGTTTAATAAGGATAAATTGAACTATAAAATCAGGAAGCAATTAGCTTATTAAAAAATCGTAACCAGCAGCTTTGAACTCAAAAAATATCAAACCCAAAACTTGAAATTTAATCCCTGATCCACAAGTTGATGACTTGATCCCAATAAATGAGTAAAAAATATTATTATAAATAAAGTATACTAAAATAGTAGTGTTTTATTTATCTTTGTGAACTAATCCTGTTAAACCAACCATAAATGAAAAAAACTTCTACACTGCTCGCCGGAGCCCTGCTCCCATTCGCCTTATTTGCCCAGGAACCATTCAGCATTAAGGGAGAAATAAAAGGACTATTACCAGGAGATAAAATTTTCCTGTCTTATAATTCGGATGGAAAAAGTATACTGGATTCTGCAATTGCAGGGAAAGGTGTTTTTACCTTCACTGGCAAAATTAAAGATCCGGTAAGAAGTGTCTTATATAAAAAGTCTCCCACTAAAGGAACCAAAAGCGATGCCTTATCATTCTATATAGAGCCTGCAAATATTAAAGTAACTTCTGCAGACTCTCTTAAACACGCTATTGTGAGTGGTTCTTTAGTCAATGCTGATAACAGTAAACTAAAAGCAAACTCTAAATCTATTCAGGATCAGCTGAACACACTTAATGAAGAATATTCAAAGTTCACTCCAGAACAAAAAAATGATAAAGCGTTCGTGGAAAATTTCTCTGATCGTTATGATAAAATCTCAGAAGGCCTGACCCCGATTTATCTGGACTTCGTCCGTAAAAACCCATCATCTTATGTAAGTCTCGTTGTCTTATCTCAATTAGCCACAGACGATAAAGTACAATCAGAAGCAGAACAGCTTTACAATGGGCTTTCACCAAAAGTTCGTGAAACCAGTACAGGGAAAAGTATTGCAGGTTTCTTTGAAGCTGCAAAAAAGACGAAAATTGGTCAGCAAGCCTTGGATTTTACGCAGAATGATGTAAATGATAAACCTGTAAAATTAGCTGACTTTAAAGGAAAATATGTTTTGGTTGACTTCTGGGCTTCCTGGTGCGGTCCCTGCAGAAGAGAGAATCCAAATGTAGTTGTTGCCTATAATAAGTATAAAGATAAAGGATTTACAGTATTAGGAGTTTCCTTAGATCAGCCTGGTAAAAAAGAAGCCTGGTTAAAAGCAATCGAAGATGATAAGCTAACCTGGACTCATGTTTCAGATTTAAAATTCTGGGATAACGCAGTAGCAAAACTTTATGGTATCAGATCGATACCTGCTAATTTTCTGATTGACCCTTCTGGAAAAATTATAGCTAAAGGTTTAAGAGAAGAAGATCTTCAGAAGAAACTTGCAGAGATACTTGATGCAAAATCAAAATAGCATATTCCTGTTTTTCTGTATAAATACACAATGATTATACAGAAAAACAGAGATAACGACCATTTAAAAATAATAGTATACCAGATTAGTAGTTTTTATTATTTATGACTACTTTTGCTTTATAAGCAGTTCTTATTATTATAATTCTTATCAAGAAAGACGGAGGGAAAGGCCCATCGATGTCTTAGCAACCTGTTTCTTACAAGGTGCTAATTCCTTATTACACAAGTGATAAAGATAAGTATGAAGTATTCAATTCAATGAAGCATTCATCCCTTCCTGATTCAGCTATAAAACCATATTGGCTTTATAGAGAGAAGAATAAAATTAACGTTTAACAAATAAATTCTTTTAGGAAAGGAGCATTATGCAATAAATTACAATTCTTAAAATTTCAAAAAAATACCGTAAAAAATAAGGAGCGGTTAGAGCCCGCCCCTTATTGAGTTATAACGGTCATCGAACACAAATGCGAATTAATGTTTTAAACCACTCAAACAAATATAATGAAAATTACGACTACCTGCCTGACACCTTATTGTACTCAGAATTGTATATCCCTGGAAATTCTTTTCATCAGAACATGTCCTCTTTATAACTGTTTGGAGTTGAATTAGCACCTGCACATTTCCCGATTTATTAACCCAGTCATTTAGTCTTCTAAACTGACCTGAACGACTATACCCCAAACTTTATTAAAACTATGCAATGAGAAAGAATTTACTCAAACTCTTTATATTTCTGTCCGTAATTGTAATATCAAATATTGCTCAAGCACAACAAGAAAGAAAAATAACCGGTACAATAACTTCTAAAGAAGATGGATTGCCATTACCAGGCGTAAGTATCAAACTAAAAAACACAGGTCTGGGTGCTGTAACTAGTGCAGATGGAAAGTTTTCATTTATTATTAAAAACCCTGGACCAGATGATATACTGCTCATCAGTTTTATAGGTTTCCAGAAACACGAATTCAAACTAAATGGAAAAAGTACTGCTGATGTAAGCCTTAAACCAGATGATAACAATCTGAATGAAGTTGTTGTTTCTGCTGGGGGTATCCTTCGTAAACCCAAAGAACAAGGGTATACTGCGACAAGGATAAACAGCGAAGAGCTGACTGCGGGTAAGTCCCCTACCATTGCAGGCGGTCTGGTCGGAAAAGTTGCCGGGTTACAAGCAAACGCAATTACCAGCGGAGTTAACCCTAACTACAGGCTTGTTTTAAGAGGTAACCGCTCACTCACAGGAGACAATACGGCTTTGGTAGTTGTAGATAATGTCGTGGTACCCAGTTCTATATTAGGCAATATCAATCCAGAAGATGTAGAAGAAATTTCTGTCTTAAATGGTGCTGCCGGCGCTACATTGTATGGTTCAGAAGCCTCTAACGGAGTGCTGCTTGTGACCACTAAAAAAGGTAAAGAAGGAAAACCAATTATCCGTTTCTCTAATACAACTACTTTGGAACAAGTAAGTTTCTACCCTAAACTTCAAACCAGGTTTGGTGCCGGGTCTACTGCCGACGGGCAAATTTTCAGTCCTACAGAGAATCAACAATACGGCCCTGCATTTGATGGAAGCTTAAAACCATTAGGTTTCCCATTGGCAAATGGTGAACAACAACAGGCTATTTATTCTGCAAGATCAGACCGGAGAGATTTCTGGCAGACAGGCGTGACCAATCAATCAGATTTCTCAGCATCTTCTGGAGATAGCAAATCTACTACCTATCTTGCCGGACAGTATTTGAAAGGCACAGGAACAACGCCAGGTGATAAATTTAACAGGCTCTCTCTTAGAGTTAACGGAACGCGAAAAATTCTTCCAAACCTGACCGTAAGTTATTCCAGCAATTATGTAGAAAACAATTATGATATTACCAGTGCAACAGCCACAGTTTATGCTGATTTAGTAAATGTTCCGGCAAATATTCCTATACTAAATTATAAAGATTGGCAAAATGATAAATATGCATCATTAGATGGTTTTTACAGCCCTTTTTATTTGAATCCTTATTGGGATGCTGCAAATCAACGTCAAAAATCAAAGAACGCATATCTTACAGGAAAAGTAGAATTAAATTGGGCTCCACTTCAATGGCTTAACTTCACTTATCGTGCGGGTTTATCAAACAGGTACTTTACACAGAAGTCGCATTCTGCGATAGGTATTTACAGTAGTTATTCTCAGTCTTTAGGTAAAACAAACTTTGCCGGTTCTGTAGGTGATGATGCTGATCAGACTTCAAGATTCAGCAACGATTTCCTGGTGAATATTAAAAAAGATGTCAAAGATTTCTCGCTGAATTTAATATTAGGCGCTTCTTCAGTGAACAAGACTTCTAAAGACATTGGGTTAATTGGTAATGGATTGGTGATTCCGGATTTGTATAACATCGGTAACCGCACAGGTGTAGATATCCCTTCGGAATCGAATACTAAAAGTAAACTATATGGACTTTGGGCAGATGCGACCCTGGGCTACAAGAACTATTTATATCTGCATTTAAGTGGCAGAAATGACTGGACTTCGTTACTAAATAAAGATAACAGGTCGTTTTTTTATCCTTCAGCTGATTTATCATTTGTCGTATCAGATGCTTTCCCCGAATTAAAAGAAAATAAAATTGTTGATTACCTTAAAATCAGAGGTGCCGTATCTAAAACCGGATTAGTCAATATAGACCCTTACGCTCTTGATCCTGTTTTCGATTCAGTAACAGGCTTTTCTAATGGTACTTATTTTACACAAAATGGGACACTGGCGTCTAAAGACCTTAAACCAGAAACAACTACAGGTTATGAGCTGGGAACAGATTTCAGACTTTTAGACAATCGTGTAGATGCAAGTTTAAGCTATTACTATACCAGTACTAAAGGTCAGGCTATCTATGCAGGTATTCCAATTTCTACTGGTTTTTCAAGTTACCTGATCAATACAGGAGAAGTTACCAATAAAGGTCTTGAAGCCACCTTACATTTCACCCCAATCAGAACACAAGACTGGAAACTGGTTGTCGGTGGTAATTTTACCAGCAATAAAAACCTCCTGAAGTCCCTGCATCCTACCCTAAAAACAATTAGTATCAATAAAAGCAGTGTAATTTATGCGGTCGAAGGCCAGCAAGTCAATTCGATTATTGTAACTGATTATCTGCGTGATGACCAGGGCCGTGTTATCGTTGATCCAAATACAGGATATCCTGGTAAAGCACCTACAACTCAAAATCTGGGCAATACTTCTCCAAAATACCGCTTGGGACTTGATCTTCAGGTTTCCTGGAAAGACTTTACTTTAACCTCACTCTTTGAATACAGAGGCGGTTATAAAGTAGCGGCAATATCATTAGGTAATAACCTGGATTTCGCCGGAGCATCTGCCAGAAGCGCATATTATAACAGAGAACGTTTTGTGTTTCCAAACTCCTCCTATCTTGACCCTGCAACTGGTAAATATGTCGCCAATAATAGTATAACTACATCTGATGGAGGAACAGCTTTCTGGACCAGTGGAGCTCCAAATAGAAGTATATCAAGTAATTACGTGTATTCAGGAAATTACTGGAAATGGAGAGAAGTATCTTTAGCTTATAATTTGCCTAAAAGTCTTTTGACTAATATGAAAGCTGTAAAAGCAGTGACTATAAGTGTTCAGGGCCGTAACCTGCTGTTATGGGTTCCAAAATCAAATGAATATACAGATCCGGATTACAGTGCAAATAACAATAACGCAGTTGGTGTATCCACGCTGGATCAAACCCCTCCTACCAGATATTTTGGAGCCACACTATCCGTAACCCTTTAACCACAGACCATGAAAAAATATCTCAACATATTTACCCTGCTGATCCTGTTAAGCTTACTCAGCGCTTGCAAAAAAGATCTTGACATCAATAATAACCCAAACAGTGCGACTGGCTCTAACATACAGCCTGCACTAATATTACCTAATGCAATTACTGTAACGGCTGCTAATACGCTCACCTATAACAATTATGCCTCTATTTTGATTGGTTATCATTTACCAGGCAGAGGCGTAAGTGGTTTTAACGATATATATTCTTACAACTTTACTTCTTCCTCGAATACTGCCTTGTGGGATAATGTATTTACGAATCTTAAAGACTATCAATATATTATTTCTAAATCTCAGAACGATCCTCAACTTGCGTTATTTAATGCTATAGCGCATATTGGTAAAGTGTTTAACTATCAAAGATTGGTAGACGCTTATGGAGATGTCCCTTATACCGAAGGCTTATCAGGAGCCGAAAATGTATCCCCAAAATTCGATCCTGCTGCAACTGTTTATCAGAGCCTTGTTAAAGAACTAGATGAGGCCATCGCTAAAATTAAAACGAATGCGCCTAATGCTGGAACAACTGTTACAGAGCTTAATGGCGGTTCTGATGTATTATTTGGTGGGAACTTAACCAAATGGATACAGTTCGCTAATAATATTAAACTTCGTTTGCTGGTTCGTGCAGATGGTTCATCCATAGGCAGTTTTGTCACTGCAGCTTACACAACCTTTTCTACAGAAGGTTTCTTGCTGGAAAATGCAATAGTTAACCCTGGTTATAATGCGTCTTCCAAACAAAACCCTTTCTGGAATTCTTACCATAGTTCAGTAACAGGTGAAGCCACCAGTATAGCTACTTATTATATTCCTTCTAAATATATCTATACCTTTTATAATGGGCCATTACTGACCGATCCTAAAAGAGGATCGTTGATTTACAGGAACTTTCCTGCCACACCAACCGGACAACTTGGAGACGAAAGAAACAACCCAAATGCAATTCCAACTTATTCTGCATGGTATACAGGAACTGGTACAGGTTTAACGGCAACAAATACAATTGGCGTACTGAAAGGCCGTGCATTCGGCATGCCGGTTTTTCTCGCCTCAGATATTTATTTTCTACTGGCAGAAGCGGCATTAAACGGTCATGTTTTATCAGGCGATGCCAAATCGAACTTTGACAAAGGAATATTGGCTTCCTATCAATATCTGGAAACAAATGCAAATAATGCAATCGAAAACGGACAAAATCCTTCGACTGACTTAAAAGCATATCAACTTGCAAATCAGAACAATTACCTGGTCAATTATGATCTCGCATCCAGTAAAGAGCAACGTCTGGAAGCAATTATTACGCAGAAATATATCGCTTCCAATACGATTAATGGCTTTGAATCCTGGTCTGATTTCAGAAGAACTACCTACCCTAAAATACAGGCAAATGGTTCTCCTACAACTACATTTGTTTCTATTTCCTCTGCGTCTCCAAGACCAGATAAATTGCCAGTACGTGACGTTTATCCACAAACGGAATATAATCTGAATCCGAATACTCCAGTTATTAATAATGCATTTTCCAATCCGATTTTCTGGGATCTTAATTAATAAACTTATTTAAACATAAAAAAATGAAAAGATATTTAATCAAATACACAAGCCTGTTGATTTTGGCCACAGTTATGCTATCTTCTTGCACTAAAGAAGAAGGTGTGTTTAAGGATAATGGTTCCAGCGGAATAGTTGAACTGACTTTGCCAGCAAGAACAACTTCAACTATTTATTCAATTGCCACGGTTTCTTTTGCCGCGCAGGATGAAATTGACTTCCCTATAACGATCAATTATACAGGCGTAAATGGAACTCCTAATGATGTAACAGTCACTACTGAAATTAATAACAATGCAGTAACGGAATATAACACCTCTTTAAAAACCGCTTATACGCCACTTCCAGCAACTCTTTATACAGTTACTTCAAACAATGTAATTATACCAAAGGGCACTAAGATTGGAATTTTTCTGATCAAACTAAAAACGAGTCAATTTGATTTTACAAAATCGTATGCGTTGGGAGTTACCATAAGAACTGCATCAGCCGGAGTAGTTAGTGGTAATTATAGCACAGGAATCTATCGCGTAGTTGCTAAAAACGCGTATGAAGGTGATTATAAAGTTACAGGGTGGTTCTTCCATCCTACTGCTGGCAGAGCATTGAACCTGGTAAAAAAACTAGCTACAACAGGCAAACAAAGTGTATCCGCTGCACTGGGAGACTTAGGGAGTTCAAATTACGCTATAGAATTCACTGTTGACGGTTCAAAGCTAACTGGGTATAAAGCATCAGGTGCAACTCCTGCAGGTTTAAACTCTGGATTTTTGACCGCAGATCATCCTGAAGCCAGTTCAAGCTGGGGCAATAATCCGGCTAGTGCAGATCAGCCGGGACAGGGCCAATGGGTAGCATCGACCTATACTAATTCTTATGATGCTTCGAAAAATACATTTTACCTGGCTTATGGATATATAGGTTCAGGTGGTACTGGTCAGTCAAGCTGGAGCCGTCAAGTTTATGAAAAATGGGTAAAACAATAATTTCTATATTAATAGCTCTCTATTTTTTGGCCTCCGGATGTTCCAACGGAGGCCAAAAAATATCAATATATCCAAAAATTGGTATAGGCGAAAAGATCTATTTGAATACCGTAACCATAGATGGTGAATACAAAAAGATAGATTCAATCACTGTTCTGGAAAACGGCAAAGAAATTACCTTTCCTATTTATTCTGCAACACAACAGATTTATGCCCTGAGTTCAACGTTCAATGATTTCAGTGTATTCTTCATTAATGATAAAGGAAATAAAACAATTCTTACAGACTTTTTTGCAAGAACTTACCAGGTGAAAGGCTCTCCGGCTACAAATAGTCTGATTAATTTTCAGCATCAACAAGCTGTGATACAAGAAAAGATTGTTCAATCGGCCAGAATAAATGATAGCACTACTTTATCTTCCCTGTATCAGGAATATAATCAGAATTATATCAATTACGCAGATACGGTAACCAACCCGGTTTCCTTTGTAATTGTTAACGATAAAGTTGATTTCGGCAGTGATTACTATAGACTCGAAAAGTTCATCAGAAAAGCAAACACAAAATTTAAAGGGGATTGTCGGTTTGATCGGATCTACAGTAATGCAATGGATTATCTAAGTGGATTTAAGAGATCTGATCGCTTAAATAAATCAGGAGCTAGATAGTTAATGCGCTATTCAGCTCCCGATTAATAATTTAAAGCCCTGTAACTCCGAAATGAGTATAGGTAGTAAAGCCTAAAAAGGTATTGTCATTCGGCACACCAAGAGGCGGCTGCAGTTCTCTTAAAGTTTTAAGATTTGCTGTTTTATAATAATTGTAAGCCACTTCAGTACCTGGAAACACTGGGCTATTCACGGTGCAATAATTACAGCCTGTAGTACGGTCATAAGCTTTTCTCATAAAATCATAGCCTTTGCTAATCAGGTTTGAGTTCATCGTCCAAAGAGAATTATCTCCCTGAAGCCTTGCAATTTCAGCTGCATAAGCAAAGGCAGTTAGAGAATATTGGTAATGTACACAATCTTTTCTATCACAAAGCTCAAGTAAAGTACCGTCTGGATTAATCACAACAGGAAGATAAGTTTTAACAAAATCATATCCATTCTGATAGACTGTTGTACTGTTTAAGAAAACCCCAATAGCCATTTTAGCATATCCGGCAGAAGCATCCCAGTTGTTATTATATTTAGGGATCTTATTGATGTAATTGTCTTTAACAAGGGTCAGAAATGCAGAAAACTGGTTTATATCGGCGTCAGACCAACCAGCTGATTGTCCATTTACTTTATAATACCTGATAATTTCTGCAGCAGCAACGAAAGTAGGCGTTGTCCAGGAAGCTTCCAGATCTGGCTGGTTAGCATTTGTATCCCCGTCCAGTAAAGCATAGTCTTTGAAATTTTTGGCCCAACCGTTTAAAATAGCAATAGTTTGTGTAGCATAAGTTGCATTTCCTGTCTTAGCCCAACGTAAAGCAGTCGCATAAGCGAGTTCAGAATCGCTTCTAATTTGATTTTTTGAAGGAGATGTTGCTCCGTTTGAGCCCACCACAACGGTTGCCGGGAAGGATGTCGGATATTTATGACTGTTGATAAAATCAGTCACTTTTTGATATGCCGCAGTGCGATCAGCATCACCACCATTGGTTTGTGAGGCAATCAAGTCAAGACTAGCTTGAGTATTCAGCAGTGCAGGATGTACAAACGCAATTACCTGTGCCCCGTTTAAACTTGGGTTACTGGCTGTGCCACTTGCACCGTCAGCAGCCACATTTTTTTTACACTGGATCATAAATGCTGTGAGTGGTACCAGGCCGAGACAAATCAGCCAGGATTTAGTTCTGTTCATTTTCATAGGATTAATGGATTAATAGATGTAGATATTACACTAAGCTATGAAATAGGAAACACATTTAAGTATTGATTTTAGGGCATAAAAAAACCGGTTATCCTCATGATAACCGGTTTTATATGTTTTAGTGTTTAATTCAGACTATGCTTCGCTGTCATAAACAATGCCACCAACATGTTTGTCGATCTGCCATCTGCCAGTACCTTCTTCTCCGATAACATCGAACAATTCAAGAGCACGTCTAGCTTTGTATTCTTCTTCACGTTGTTCTTTGAAGAACCAGTTTAAGAATTCAACAGTGATGTAATCTTGTTCTTTATGGCAGTTAGCTGCGATATTTTTCAAAGATTGAGTTACGCTGATTTCCTGATCTAAAGCTTCTTCAAAAACTTCTCTGAAAGAGTTGTATTCAAGTTTGATGTTTGATACTTCAGGAGAAATTGCAGTACCGCCCATATCTAAAACATATTTATAGATTTTAAGCTGATGTTGTCTTTCTTCGTCCGACTGTTTGAAAAAGTAGTCAGAAGAGAAATCGTAGCCATGTTGGTTACACCAAGATGCCATTGCTAAATATGCTGATGAAGATTGAGCTTCTTTTTTTATTTGTTGATTTAAGAGTTTTTCTACTTCAGTAGAAAGCAAACACTTAACGCGGATGATGTCTTTCATATGATTATAAATTAATTATTACCTATATCGTATGACAAAAGTAGTGCTATAAATCAATTTTAAAGCATTTAAAAGAAATATGGAAAGATTCTAAGTCTAAAGAAGCTTAAGCAGTTAGACTATATACCCTATCGTGGAGGATGCGATTAAGCTCTAACATTACAAACGTACCTTCGATTAATTCTTTGAAGGCGATAATTTCCAGTAAAGTTAATACATAGCAATGATCACAAGCACAGATAAAAACAATTTCCAAATCAGGAGCCTTATCAGAACTTAGCAGTAAAGCTTCGATATCGATACCATAAATGGCTTTTCTAAGCTTCATAATCGAACGGTAATCGAAACGATTGTTATGACCTGCGAAATTTACGTACCAGCATTTTTGAGAATCCGACTGAGATACAGATCCATTCCTGGTTTGGAATACTTCTAATAATTCAACTGAAGGTGCTACGGCTACGTTTTGCATTCACATTTATGATTATAACACAAAGATTCACATTATTTAGACTTGATACAAATAAATTGATAAAATAATTTGTAATATTTTTAAATATTCCTGTTTTGCAGACGATAATTGCAAATATTCCTATATTGTTACCACCTAAAACTTATGCCATATTTACTGGGCTTTACCCCCATTAAACAATTTGAAAGACACTAATTAAATCCTTACCCCTATGTACCGTAGTATTGAAGATTTCGAAAATGACTGGAAAAATGAAGAGAATAGTACCCTTCAGATATTCCGCAACATTACGGATGAAACTAAATCCATCAAAATCCACGAGAATGTAAGAGCATTAGACAGATTAGCCTGGCATATTACCCAGACTATTCCTGAAATGGGATTACATGCTGGCTTGATGACAGAAAATTTGCTGGATGGACTACCAATACCAGAAAGCTTTGAAGAAATTATTAATGTATACCAGGAATACAATACCCTGTTACTCAAAAGAGTGAAGTCAAAATGGACAGACTCTACTTTAGGAGATAAGGTAGATATGTATGGCCAGGTTTGGACTAAAGGACAGGTACTATCTGTATTTGTTGCGCATCAGACACATCACCGTGCTCAAATGACAATAGTGATGCGTATGGTAGATTTGCCAGTTCCAGGTGTATACGGTCCGGCTAAAGAAGAATGGGCACAAATGGGTATACCCGCCATGGATTAGGCCATTATTTATTTTATTTAAAAAGCCTGAACATTTAATATGTTCAGGCTTTTTATGTTTTATTCGATTTTAGAAACTGTTAAAATCAAACATTTCTAAAATGTCCCGGAGTAAAGGCTGTCTGCTTTTTAAAGAAATTGTTGAAATGAGCTGCTTCCTCAAAGCCGAGACAGTAGCCAATTTCAGAAATGTTCCAATCGGTGTGTTTTAATAAAGACTTTGCTTCTGTTAGCACACGCTCAGAAATCAGGTCTGTGGTTGTTTTACCAGTAGTCACCTTAATAGACCTGTTTAAGTGATTTACATGGACTGCCAGCTTCTCCGCGAAATCTTTGGCAGAGCGAAGTGCAAATCTCTGAGAAGGCGTTTCAATTGGAAACTGGCGCTCTAGTAACTCCGTAAATACAGCAGTGATCCTGGACTGCGCATTTGGATGTTGGTACAGACTTTCGGAAGGCTCAGATTTTAATGCGTAATGCGTTAATTCTGTCACATAATTACGCAGCAGATCATATTTAAATACATAATCGGAATTTATTTCTTCCAGCATTTTCTCAAAGATGCCAGCAACAAATTGTTCTTGCGTATCACTTAAAAAATAAGCCGGCTTCCCTCCTATACTAAACATCGGCAATTCATTCAGGCTCCCACGGATTTTCTCTGTAAAAAAAGATTCTGTAAAGATGCAGAAGTAGCCAGTAGTACTTTCAGAAAGTGCCTGTACAGTATAAGGAACATTAGGATTAAAAAATATTAAGGTCGTGCCCTTAACTACCAAACTTTTATCTGCATAGTGATACAAATACTCTCCACGTACCAGGCTCACTTTATAGAAATCCCTGCGGCTGTAGGTGACAGGAGTAGCACCTGGCCCATGACAATCTTCAATACGAAAAACATTAAAATGCCCTACACCATTCTGTAAGGTCTGGGGAACACTATTAAACTTTTGCTGATAAAAGTGTTCTAATGTTTGTGTCTTATCCATCATATGAATTTAAGCAATTTTCTTTACAAAGATAGTGTGATATGGTTTAAGAGAAATTGCGCTATTCAAACCGTTAATTGCAAAATTCAAACAATCTGGCCAGAGTTAAATTTGTAAGGATAACATCATAATAGGTGATTAAAAATCCATGGATACTTCGCTAACGTTTATAAAGATAATAAATACAGAAGTTATGAAACAGATAGCAAGTATAACAATAATTGTCCTGATGTTTTTAACCGCATGCGGGCAGCAGCCAGGAAATGGTACTCATCAGAAAAAATATCCCCTTACTAAAACAGATACAGAGTGGAAAAAGGTACTTAGCCCTACCGCCTATCAGATCATGGTAGAAAGAGGAACAGAAAGACCATACCACAACGCTTACTATAATAACCACGAAAAAGGAATTTATGTGAGTGCCGCGACAGGTGAACCCTTATTCAGCTCCGATGATAAATATGACTCAGGAACAGGGTGGCCAAGCTTCACGAAACCCATTAATAATAAAGCCGTGGAAGTGGTCAGTGATAACTCCTTTGGAATGTCCAGAGACGAGATTGTAGAAGCAAAAACGGGCCTTCATCTTGGTCATGTATTCGATGACGGGCCAAAAGATAAAGGCGGATTACGGTATTGCATGAACTCTGGAGCCTTTAAATTCATTAAAAAGTAGGTTTTTAAAGCGCTAATTGCATTTTTTATAATTCATAATGAGGTTGTTAAACAATTAACCCAGGCCATTGTTTGCAGAAATGAACATTATTTGTACTTTTGTCGCGGAGAGTTGGCAGAGTGGTCGATTGCGGCAGTCTTGAAAACTGTTGACTTGTCAAAGGGTCCGCGGGTTCGAATCCCCCACTCTCCGCCAAACAAAAATGCTACCCATTTCGGGTGGCATTTTTTGTTTTAAACAGGCCTGAGCCCTTCAGCTCAAAGGCCAGATTAAAAACAAAAAATTGCCATTGAGCGCAGCGAAAAGCATTTTTGACTGAAGCCTCCCCCCAGAGGGATCAGCGAGAGTACTGAGCTAATCCCTTTTGCGAGATATCCCAACTGGACTTTCTTGATCACATTATTTATCCAATATCTTTTCAAATTATATTGATGGATTTCTATTTTTTTTAATATGAATTATTGATTAATAAAAATATATAATATTGAAAATAAATTTCAATGAATCATGAAAATAATTGAAATTAAACCCATAAAAAAAATAAAATTATTAATATAAATCAGTCTGTTAATGATAAATGATAATAATTTTCATTTTTTTTACTTATCTCATAATTAATCAAAAAAAAATTGTAATATTGAATAAATAGAAACATTTCTCTATGCAGATAAAGTTATTACCAAATAAGTATGAAAACGGCAAATAAAATATATTTATTTATAATTGTCCTCACTTTATGGTGTGATTTTGCTTATGCACAACATCAGTATATATTAAAAGGGAACATACTTAATAAAAGCAACTTACCTGTTGAATTCCTTAAAGTTAGCTTACTGATAAATGACACAATTCCGGTAAAAAAATCAGTAACTGATAAATTTGGGTCATTTTCTTTTAAAGTAGAACAAGGTAATTACATCTTATTAATTGAACAATTTAAGAATGAATTTATTAAAAGAACAATTCATTTAAATGCTGACACTGATTTAGGTAAACTGCAAATTGACGAGTTTGTTCAGTTGGATGGGGTACAGATTACAGCAGGTAAGAAAATGATTGAGCGCAAAGTGGATAGATTGGTTTTCAATGTTGAGAATTCCATTGCTTCACAGGGGATGAGTGGAATTGATGCTTTAAGAAATACCCCATTAATCAGGATTCAAAATGAAAATATATCCATTGTGGGAAAGGGCAATGTGTTGGTAATGATCAATGAGCGGATGCTTAATCTTTCACAGAGTGAATTAACGGCATATCTACAATCGCTTCGTTCAGATGATATAGCTAAAATAGAGGTAATTACTACTCCTCCTTCAAAATATGAAGCTCAGGGTAATAGCGGATTGATAAACATCATATTAAAGAAAAATCCAAATCTCGGTTGGAGTGGAAATGTAAATGGATTTTATCAAAAAACAAGTTATTATGGATTTGGTTTTGGCAGTACACTCAATTATCAATCGAAAAAGATAAGTACTTCCCTTAAACTCCGTCAATACGATCAATCCTATAAGCCGACAGGAACACGTAACCTGATAGGTACGGATAACAGTATCTATACCAGCGAGACAAGGAAAGACCACCCAAATGCAATAGGTCTTAATTATAGCCTGGATTATAAGATAAATGAAAAACAAAATATCGGCATCATTTATGACTTCAATAAAAGTCATAACAATATGGATGCTAATGGAGCGAGTACCTATCAATATCATGGAGCTATAGACTCGACACTCAGTACAGTTCAGCAGCAAAGATGGAGAACTCCAACTCATACCCTTAATACGTATTATGATTTTAAACTAGACACGCTGGGGAAAAAACTTAGTATAACAGCAAATTACCTCAGCAATGCTCCCGATAAAGTAAACGATTTCAATACATTGAATAATTTTACAAGTAATGAATCTAATGTCCGGAATAGCAGTCATATGGAATATAATATCTATTCAGGACAGGCAGATCTTACACTTCCCTACAAATGGGGCAATATTGAAACTGGAATTAAATATACTTCATTTGATAATAAGTCTACTGTTGAATATTACAATCTTATTGGATCTGATTACATAATTGAACCTGTTAATAGTAGTGTTTTTCATTACAAAGAACATAACTATGCAGCCTATTTAAGTATTCAAAAGGATTTCAATGAAAAATGGTCTGCGAAAGCAGGTCTGAGGTACGAATATACCAAGCTTAATGGTACAACGCCCGGGTCACTG
Source organism: Pedobacter sp. UYP1 (assembly GCF_040547305.1). NCBI lineage: Bacteria > Pseudomonadati > Bacteroidota > Sphingobacteriia > Sphingobacteriales > Sphingobacteriaceae > Pedobacter > Pedobacter sp. UYP1. The sequence goes on from NZ_JBEPPL010000001.1 coordinate 256,922, forward strand.
AATGATATTGCTAAAGATGAATATGGGAGGCTATTTCCGACAGCATATATCAGATACAAGGCTAATGATGCTCACACGTTTACTCTTAGCTACTCCAAAAGAATAGAACGCCCAGGTTTTCAGGTTCTTAATCCTTTCAGATGGTATACAAACCCCTACATGTACTTCACAGGTACACCTTCGTTATCCCCTTCTTTTAATGATAACATCGAGTTAACTTATACTTTAAAAAGCAAGTTTAGTGCAACTCTTTACAATCAGTATAACAAAGATGGACTTTCAAATATTGCCCGTCTTATTGATGGCTTTTATACCAATTTGATTGAAAATGCCTATAATGAAAATAAAACCGGACTGCAATTAAGTTATAATGAAACTTTTTTCAATGTATGGGAAACATCAGTGAGCGCGACTGGAACATACACGGCCACCAAACCCATTATTCTGGAGGCTGAAAGGCTCAGGATATCCTCTTTTTCTTATTCCATATATAACACGATCAATTTGAACAAAGCAAAAACATGGTCTGTGTTATTGAATTTCTGGCATGACCTGCCCTATGTATATTCCAACATAAAAATTAAAACCCAAATGAACTTTTCTCCTGGCATCAAAACGTCACTGCTTGACAGGAAGTTGAATATCAGCGCAACGGTAAGTGACCTTTTCAGAACATTGACAAGTGAAGGATATTCATATAATGCAGGTTATCGTAATGAATTTTACAATTACTTTGATCAACGAAGATTCAATTTAAGCCTCAATTATTCTTTTGGGAATAAGAAGGTAAAGGGGGCTGGCAAGAGTATCAAATTTGAGGAGAAATCAAGAGCAAATTAAATAATATAAAAAGATACGCGCGTGTAGGAGGAACTCGAAAATCCTTTAAGAGAGTAGAGATTAAACTTTAAAACTACAAAATCATGGACCAAAAATTCAGCAAATTGCAATTAAACAAAAAAACAATTGCAAAATTAAACGAAGCTCAGTTAAGTACTGTAAAAGGTGGTAATAAATCAATATCACCAGTAAAAGAAGGTGATTGTACAACCACTTCAACAACCAATAATTGTACTACGACTTCAACAACTGGAGCTACTAACCAATTATAAGCCCCTGAAACCATCCCAATTGAGAAATTGGGATGGTTTCCCTTTTATTCAGCCAATAGTTTTCCATGGAATTTATTGGTTTTTCTAAAGAACTACTCACCTATAACATAAGAAATTGAAACTAAACACGCTGATTCCCACCAACTTCTTTGTTGTCCGAATATCAACCCTGCCATTAGCCAATATGCAACATCTGAATGATGCGATGATGGCACAAGATATTAATGAAGTCAAAAAATACTTTAGTGAAACAATTTTCCTCAATGCCTTATACTTTGCTTCAAGAACATTCTATTACATCACATTGAATTGGCTGGATAATAGCAAAACTATCTTCGATCCATCTGACCGGGTTCTGCAGAGCTTATACAAATATTATTCCCGGATGTGTACAAGATGCACACCTTATGGTCTATTCGCGGCATTTGCATCGGGAAATATGCGCCACGGGGAAACTGATATACTATTAAAGAGCGGTCACCTTCTTCTGAAGGTCCGGACGGATGTGTTATTTCTCAGAAAATTGAAAGACATTATTATAGCTGAAAACAATGATAATATTCCCTTTTTCCAAAATAACACGCTATATACAAGTGGAAAAAACTGGAGATATATCAGCTGGACTAAACGCTATGATTACGAGATTGCCGAAGTTCCATTGAATCCTATTTTGAACTCTATAATTGATCTATCTCAAAATGGCATTACAAAATCAGAGATCAGAAACTTTATTTTAAAAGAAATACCGGATATTGAGGACAGTGAAGTCATGGACTATATTGATTCCCTGATAGAAGGTAAAATATTAGTTGATAAATTACCTCCCTATATGACCAGTCTGGAAGATCCATTGTCTGAATTGGAAAAATATCTGCTCGAATATGGATATAAAACGGACTCTTTACAATCAATAAATAAGATTCAAAATAATATATATGATGTTTTTACTTCAAACATCATTGTTAAGGAAATCGAAAAAAAGGCTCATGAATTCACACAAATCATAGATGAGAACAGGCAGATCGTTCAAATTGATTCCATAGCAACATTGTCTCATAAATCTGTCAACCAGAATGTTACTTCACTATTATCTAAAAGAGCCGAAGAATTGATTCCATTAATAAGAAGTACTGTTAATCATAGACTTGTTAATTTTACCAATAGATTCAACAAAAAGTTTGAAATGAGGGAAGTGCCACTTGTTAAAGCTCTCGATCCAGATTTTGGAGTAGGATATGATTTTCAGGTTAGCGGTAATCTTGAAGAAACTCCATTATTGGAAGAAATCTATTTCACTTTTAAAGAAACAAACAATAATGAAAGTGTTGCCCCTATAGTTAAACTAGTTCTTGATAAATATGCCCATTGCTTTTCCTCTAATGCCTTTACTCCCATAGTTTTAACCGAACAAGATATAAAGCAGGCGAGCAGAAAACAGGACGTACCCCTTTCATTTGGATTTAACAATCATATATTTGGGTCATTTATCTGTAAATCACAAAGAGATGTCGATACTGGAAATTTTAAATTTCTTACCGTATCTCCTATTCCCACTCCACTTGCTAATATAGTGCTATCAAGATTCGCTTATCATGATGCTGAATTAACTGAAAATATAAAGAGAGTTACTGAAAAAGATTCCGAGAATACCATTTATGTAGAACTGCTTCATCATCGGGAAGATAGATTAGGAAATGTCCTGCAGCGTCCTAATTTTCATAATTATGAATTACCATATGCTTCGGAAAGTAAAAGTAATGATGACAGTGTTATACTGATCAGCGACATTTACATCCGTTTTGAAGATGGCAAGCTAAAGTTAAGATCAAAAAAGCTAAATAAAGAAATAAAACCAAAATTCACCAATGCTTACAATTATGGTGAGAATCAGTTGCCTATTATAAAATTTTTGGGAGATTTTCAATTCTATGGAGTCGATTTGGGATTTATATGGAATTGGGGATTTCTGGAAAAAAACAGCTTTCTTCCAAGAGTAGAATATAAAGAATTCATTTTGAAAGAGGCATGCTGGAGAATTGATATGGATAAGGATATGACTGTCGAAAAGTTAAGAAAGGTCATAAAAGATAAATATATTCCCCAATTATGTACTATCAAAGAAAGAGATAATGTTCTGGTTTTAGATACTAAAAATGATACTTGTCTGCATATCTTAACCAGACAGATTACTAAGGAAACGATTTACTTATATGAATACTTTGAACCACTTCAGGTACCCGACGAAAATGGTAAACTATTTGCATCTGAATTTATTTTTCCTTTTACTTCCAGGGAAGAAAATATTCCGTTGTCCAAAGAATTTACAGCGCAGCAAGAAACGAAAAAAAGAAAATATATTCCTGGCGACGAATGGAGTTTCTATAAAATCTACACAAGCCACAAATACGCTGACATTATCATAAAAGAAGTACTTGGTGACTATATCAATAGTTTCGAACAAGATGACGAAGAATGTCCCTGGTTTTTTCTTAGATTTCAGGATCCGGAATATCATGTGCGGTTCCGTATAAAGAAAAGAATTAATGAAGAAAGCCTGCAATATTTCAATAAACAGCTTTCAGATCTTATAGATAATGAAATTATCTCATCTTTTGAGATTGACACTTATAATCGTGAAATAGAGAGATACGGAGCAGAAAACATCGAATTGTCAGAGAGATTATTTCATTATGATAGCCTGGCGGTATTAGATTTTCTCAGAATTGATGATCTGACAGAAGATACAAGGTGGAAAATGGGCGTATTTTCACTTGATTTGCTTATGAACGATTTTCAAGTTTCACTTGAAGATAGAATTCGTTTATTTGAACATTTATATCAGACATTTATGCCTGAACATGTCGATATTTCAAATGCTGAATACGTACAAAAGTTTAAAAAATCAATTGATAAAAAATACAGAGAAAACAGAGATTATCTGGAATCCATCCTGCGGATAAAAGATTATACAGAAATAATGGAATTTATTGAGCCGTTTTTAAGAAGATCAGAAAATATAAGGGAATTGACCTCTTTAATAAAAGACACAAAATCTGATTCTTCATACATCACCTTACTGCAGGATTATGTTCATATGAATATGAACCGTGTTTTTTTAACAAAGGCCAGAATGCATGAATTCATCATCTACTTTTTCATGTTTAAAACCTATTATTCAATTAAACATAGAAATAATGAAGCAAAATGAGATTTCCGGCCTTCTTGATGGTATTATAAAAGAAATAGATGAGAACACCCCTATCTTTTCTGATGCATCGATTGAATATGGAAAGATGGGTGCATCCTTATTTTACTATTATTGCGAGAAGTATTTTGATGATCAGGAATTCTTAAAAAAAGGGGAATTGATGATTGAAGAATCAATCAATATCCTTTCAGACGTTTCTATTAACAATGAATATAAACCAAAATATAAAGGTGATTCAGTAGCTCAGACATTGTCAAGCTTTGGAAAAGGCCTTTTATTCATACAAAACAACTTTGATCACCACTATGATTTTTCAGAATATCATCTATATCTCACTGATGTTTTACATGAAACAGTTAAACAGGCGATTGATAGAAAGGATTTTGACTATTTTAGTGGAAGTCTGGCGGGAGGCTATTATTTCTTAAACAAATATAAACATGATAGAGATTCCTACTCGAAACAGGTTCTAAACGAAATTGTAACATCAATTATTAATAGTGCTATTGTTTATAATGAAAGAGAAGTCTACTGGACTTCCCCAACATATGATAATCAAATCTATCTGGGCTTATCACATGGCTCAGCTATGATTATTAATTTTCTAACAAAGACTTCATACTACGGAATATATGGAGAGAATTGTACAGATGTCAGAGAGGTTATGTATAAAGCGATTTCTTTTGTGATGAATAGAAAGAGAAATTTGATCAATGGTTTTTTTCCTTATAGATTTCCTCAGCCAGATTCTATAGTAGAAACTCAATTTTCCATGTGTTATGGAGATCTTGGGATATTATTTGCTGTTCACAATGCTATAAAACAATTTAAATTTCATGAGTTTACCCAAATAACCGAACAAATGCTAGTTGCTAGTTCTTTACGAAAACTAGACAGTTCGCATACACAAGATTCAAGTATTTTATATGGCTGTTCTGGCTTGTTTCATGTTTTTAGTGATCTTTTTAATAAGACCTCCAGCAATATCTATTATGAAACATCGCGTTATTGGTACAATCAGATACCTGATTATTGGACTCCCAATAAAAAAACTTTAGCTGGATTTCAATTTGAATACGAAGATAATTTGGAAATCCATCCGTCTGCCAAATATTCTTTTTTTTGGGGAATAGCTGGAATTGGAATTACACTTATGCATGGAAATAATAGAGAACTACCTATACTAAATGAATTATTATTAACAGGGATATAACCGATTTATGAAATTTACTCCTCAACACGATCAAATGGATTGCGGTCCGGCCTGTCTCGCGATGATTGCATCCAGCTATGGAAAGGATTTCAGTCTACAATATCTCCGTGATCAAAGTTTTATTACAAGGGAGGGTGTTTCACTTTTAGGCATAAAAGAAGCGGCAGACAAGATTGGGTTTGAATGTACAGCAGCAACATTAGAAATTGAAGACTTCGATAACCATATGCTGCCATGCATAATTCATTGGAATCAGAATCATTTTGTCGTTTTCTACAAAATAAAAAAAAGACGAATTACAGGTGAAAACATATACCAGTTGGCAGATCCCGGGCACGGGCTTATTAACTTATCTGAAGAGAAATTTAAAAAAGCATGGCTTTCTGATGGCAAAAAGGGTGTTGCTTTATTTCTTGAACCAACAGATGTTTTTTTTCAGCAGCAGCCTCCTGAAGAGGAAAACCTTTCGATTAAATACATGCTTCGTTATCTGCAGCCACACAAACATAATATATTTTGGTTATTCATGCTTTTACTTGCAGGAACGCTAATTACATTAGCATTCCCTCTTTTGACACAAATGCTCATAGATGATGGAGTGAATAAAAAAGATTTATCCTTGATTAGTTATATTCTACTTGCTCAACTAGCATTTTTCATAGGCAGTATAGTCACTGGAATTTTCCGAAACTGGATTATGCTCACTGTAGGGACAAAGATTAATATTCAAATTATTTCTGATTTTTTGAGAAAGCTATTGAAGCTCCCTATCAGGTTTTTTGATACAAAACTCTTAGGTGATTTTAATCAGCGTATCCAGGATCATGAGCGTATAGAGCAATTTCTTACCTCACAAAGCCTTTTAACACTTTTTTCAATGCTTACTTTTTCCGTTTTTTTTGCTGTGTTATGGTATTATGATTACAGAATTCTTGTTACATATGTGTTTTTAACCATTATATCTATTACCTGGTCTCTGTTCTGGATGCAAAAGAGAAAAGCATTAGATTACTTTAGGTTCCAGCGCCGAAGCGAAAATCAAGAATCTATTTATGAGATCATTAATGGAGTATCGGAAATGAAGCTTAACCAATTCGAAGACTTTCAACGCAGGCAATGGGAGCAGATACAGCTTAAATTATACAACATAAATATTCGAATATTAAAATTAGATCAAGTACAGCTATCCGGCTTTGAATTTATCAACCAGTTAAAAAATATTCTGGTTACTTTTCTTGCAGCTTCTTTTGTTATATCAGGCCACATGACCCTGGGGGCACTTCTTAGTGTCTCTTATATTATAGGGCAAATGAATACTCCAGTCAGTCAGCTAATCACATTTTTCCGTTCCTTACAAGATGCTAAATTAAGCTTGTCCAGACTTAATGAAGTTCAAAATCATCCCGAAGAGGAAAAATCTGATTTTAATGATTTGCAGTTTGATAACAATTCATTAACAGGCAATGGTATGCTGAAAGGCATCCGCCTGGCCAATATTTCTTTCCAATATGAAGGCCCTAAATCACCTTTTGTACTAAAAGATATTGACTTATTTATTCCTGAAGGGAAAGTTACAGCAGTTGTTGGTGCCAGTGGTAGTGGGAAAACTACCCTCATGAAACTGCTTTTAAGATTTTATGACCCCACGAATGGAAGTATTTTTTACAATGGGGATGATATTTTGAGTTTATCTCCCAAAAACATTCGTGAAAACTGTGGAGTAGTTATGCAGGACGGTTATATTTTTTCTGATACTATAGAAAGAAATATAGCAACTGGCGATCTGAATATTGATAACGACAGATTGGAACATGCTGCTGAAGTTGCCAATATAAAATCGTTTGTTAATGATTTGCCATTGGGTTACCATACCAAAATTGGAGCCTCTGGAAATGGAATTTCCGGAGGACAAAAACAGCGGATTTTAATTGCCAGGGCAGTATATAAAAATCCGCATTACATTTTTTTTGACGAGGCCACATCTGCGCTTGATGCTGAAAATGAAAAAATAATTCATGACAATTTACAAACCTTTTTTAAAGGTAAAACCGTTGTTATCATTGCTCACCGTCTTTCAACAGTGAAGAATGCTGATCATATCATTGTTCTAAAACATAGCGAAGTTGTTGAACAAGGTAGTCACCAGAGATTGGTTGAACAAAGAAAAGAATACTACAATCTGGTTAAAAACCAATTGGAACTTGGCAATTAGTGCCAGAAATCTTTATGTCCTGAAATTGCGAATTAATCCCCCTCTCATTTATTTTACAATAACCGATTAATCTTTTCAACAAATCCCAACTCTCAAAAATATAACACACCCTTATATTTTATCCTACTATGCCTCACTTTAAAAACATAGCTATAATCTTTTCACTTACACTATTATTGCTAATTAGCACTAAAACCAACAGTACCCCTGTTAAAAATGAAGATCCCAATAACACACTAAATCATCCCGTCACAATTAACTTACTCGTAAAAAAGAAAAATAATACCTCCAAAAGACTGATCCTTCCAATTGTGCAAATTGGATCAAAACGATTCAAACTAAACACCACATTTGATACCGGATCACAAGGACTCGTCCTTAACGCTTCCAGAGTGTTGCCCGCAGAAATGATCACACAAGATGGAATCACAATGAACGGTCAAAGCTCAATAACAATTAACGGGATTCGTATCACGGATATACAAGACTCATGCGCTTACGGTGCAATCAAAGAGAAAAAGCGTCGCTACTTCGGCCAGATCGCTTATGCAACAGTAACCTTAGGAGATGAATCCAATAATGTCACCACCAGGGAAATGCCTTTTTTGCTGGTCTACAAAGGAATAGTAATTTTTACACAACAACCAGCAAAAGTTGATCCAGTGAACGACGGCATTTGCGGAGTTCTCAGTTCCTACGTTTCTAACGATGATAACGCAACCTCACGTAAACAACTGAAAAGCCCTTTTGATTATGTCAGTTATTCAGGCGATTTACATGCAGGGATTGAATTGGATCCCATTAATGATTATATCTATGGGAATGTTAAAGATGGTATGTACCCTGTTCCGATGCTTAAAATAGGAATAACTGATAGAATGGAAAGTGGTCTCCACATCTATGAACAGAAAAGATTAAAGAATGGCTCCTATTCATCTACAGCAACGACAGATGTACAATGTAATGGTCTGGCTATAAAAACCAATGTATTGTTTGATACCGGAACACCTGGCTGTACCTATCTTTATAATCCTGCATTCACCAGTGTATCAGATGTTCAGCCCGGAACGGAAATGCAATTTAACCTAAAGGACTTTTCCTATAAATATTACGTTGATGCCCGGCATAAAACTGTTTCAGGTCCAGGAAACAGGACCATATTGCCACTTGTGTTCTTTAATGACCATCATTATCTGCTCGACTACCAAAATCATTTGATTTGCTTTTTATAAAAATAAAGGATGGCATGTATCTCTATTTTTGATGTTACATGTCATCTTTCTAAGCTGTTAAACAATCTTTAATACCATCTTTATACGCATAGGGAACCTCGTAAAACTTGTACATCATTGTCTCTAAAACTTTTCCATTTTTCAAGCACAACAATACATAGTTCAGTTTAGATTGAACTATATATTCAAGGAATGGCAGACATTTGTGAATAGTAAATTTTATTTCATTATGTACAAAACAGATAAATTCCCTTTTTTAACTATAAAACCCAAAATACTATATTTTGGTACTCCTGTAGCACTAATTACAACCATTGATAAAGAGAGAAAGGCAAATATTGGACCTATATCTTCTGTTTGGGCTTTAGGCTACAATTTACTTTTAGGACTAGGTTGTGATAGTAAAACTTACCAAAATATCATTGAAAATAAAGAATGTGTAGTCAACTTACCTTCTGCTGACCTATATGAAAACATTGAAAAGATTTCCAATTTAACAGGATTAAATCCTGTACCGGAAAGTAAAAGACACCAATATAGATATGAGGCAGATAAGTTTTCAGCAGGAAATTTTTCACCTATGGATGCTGAAATGGTTACTCCACCAGCACTAGCTAATTGTCCTATGCAATTAGAATGTATTTTGCAAAATTATTATATCATAGAGTATGGTGTTGACGGAATTCCTTTAATTGCTGCAGTACAAGTCAAAGTTATCAATGTAAGGGCTCATGAAAATTTAGTAATCAATCAAGATCATATTAATCCATCTGCATGGTCTCCACTTATATATAACTTCAGACATTATTATACACTTGGTAAAGAAATGGGTAAAAATTTCAGAGCAGAAATATAATAACTAGAAATGCAGATTAAAATAATATTGAAAATTATCTATTTATTCCATCCTTTAAAAACTCTTCCCATATTCCAGAATTTCAGTTTCTAAAAGCAGAAGCTGATTTTCTCCATTTTTCAGTATGGCTCTTCCAATTTTATTCTCTTTATCAATGCTAAATTCTATTTCAGCACGGGTGTTCTTTTTGACGTTAAAAAAGGTATTAAACTTTTTAAATACCTGCTCTTCATTAAAATCAAAATCTACAGCACAGCGATTGTCATTATTATCATACCACTTGATATATACATTTTCCGGTACACCACGCTTCTCATATACACTATTATGCAAACCTTCATCAAAGAACACAAAGCGCTCAGCGTTGTAAAAACTAAAATCCGCATCATAGACTTTTATTTCAGGTGATATTATAAATTTAGGACGCCAGTTATAACTTGTTGTTAGTTTATCCCAATACCCGTAAGGAATGGGTTTGTTTTTTGTAAGTTGCTGAGTTTTTGAAGGTACTATCAAGGTGTCAGTTAATACTTTTTTGCGCCATTTCTGATTAAACACGTCACCATATTCCATCTCATTCGTATCAGAGACCTTCTTTGCAATCACTATTTTTTCACCTTGATAGCAACCAATCTCCACTTTACGACGCCCATTACCAGTCGCCCAAACCACCAATACACCACCTGGCGCCAACCCCATCACAATGCAGTTATAGTTTTCCTCAACAATCCGTTTGCGTCTTTTCTCCGCATAAGGTTTGCTGAATAGTGTAAGCAACTTATTATAATCTACAGGGCTATTCACCCTGTAAAAAACATCTTCTACAAAAGAATACCAGGTAATATCTATTGCTTTGGGCAGCGACATTACTTGGGTACGAGTTTTAGTTCCTTCTGCCCCCCATTTCGCTTTGTAATTTACACCGTTGCCCTCACTAAAAGTAAATTGATAACCATCATCGTCTTGAAATATAAAACGACCTTTGTACAACTGCACAGGGTAGCCTGTCGGATTGCTCATTGAACCGTAGAATTCATATCTATCATCTTGTATATTACCCGTAATTTTTGCAACCTCTTTTTTTGTTGTATTATGATACTGTATGTCACTCGTTACACTGGATACCATCAGTGTCAAAATAATACATCCAATAAGAACAGGAATTAGTATTTTAGATGATTTAAGAGCCCAAACTATGATGATACTGCTAAAAAGAGTCAGGAAGATGCTCAGACTTAAAAATATAGGAAGCATTTCTGAAATGTTCCACCATAAGCCGGCATATAGCCTGTGTTCATAATCATCACCGATTGAATTCACAAATAACAGCACTGGCAAAAGCAGACTAAAAGCAAGATAAAACACAAAACCATAAAAAAGTTCGAGGAAGATATTTGGCTTTTGGAGAAAGTTTAGCTTTTTACGAATAAAGTTAAAATGAAAATAGAGCATGGTCATCAAAATAACATAGGGAGAACAGCAGAGTGCTGCAAAACCTAAGTTTAAATCAGCATTTTGTGTACCTAGCATACAAAACAAACTAAATACGGCGACAAGAATAGCGGAAATAACAGATTTTAAAGTCATAAAAATTTATTTGCTCAATCAAAGCTAATATGTTATTTCCTTAAGAAAAAAAGCCAGCTGCCGTAAACTATTATTCGCAGACTTCAAAGTGAAAATCGCTGTTGATCATCTATTATTCGAGCCAATTTATTTTATCCGGGACAAACTCATTGCCAGTCGAAATGTAGTTTAATTAAACATTTACTTCTTATTACATGTTTTTAGCAGTGATTCTTCTATTAAGAACCCCATTTTTTTTGCCATCAGCAAATCGATACAGTAATCATTTTCACCTGAAATTTGCTTAACAAGTCCCCTGACATAATAAAAAGAACCTTGGTTTTTGTCTAAAGCAATTGCGGTATTACAATCACTTAGTGCTGAAATAATATTGAGATTTTCTTTCTGTGACAATGTCTTTTTCTTCGGTTGCCAATGGAGGTGAAAAGGCTGGTCTGGTAAGTTGGAAACCAAACTAAAACTTGTCTTTTTTACTTTCTCAGTAATGCTTACTCTGGCTAAAGCGCGGTTTACATAGGCTGGGGCATAGTTTTTATTGATCTCAATACTCCTGTTAAAATCTGATAGTGCAAGGTCGTAATGGTTCAATCCTAAGTAAATAACTCCTCGCCTGTTAAAATAGGTTTCTTTATTAAAATTGATTTTATTCGGCGCAACTGCTAAGGCCTCATTCATTTTTATCAAGGCTTCATTAAAATCCTCAAGATAAATCTGACACTCTGCAATATTGTAATAAACAGCTGCTATTGTAGCCTTATAAAATGCCTGTGCATCTATACGATTAGCAGTGGATGCAAAGCGATGATTATTTTGTATTTCTGCACTTAAATTCCCCTTATTTTCTAACGATAAAGCATAATTTAACAAAGCATTTTTATAATCTCTTAAAGCAAGGCAGGTATTCCCTTTAAAAGATAGTATCATCGCATTTTTAGGGAATTTTTCTAAACCTAAAGTATACATTTTAAGCGCCTTATCATATTGTTTTAAATTATAATACGCTATACCTCGCTGGTAATAATAGCTTGCGCTGTTAACATCGCAAAAATCTATTATTGATGCTTCAATGGCTTTTGTCAGTGCTGGATTATCAATTTTTCCCTTTTGTAAAAGTGCTTTAGCAGTGCCATAATCTTTACAAGATGCGTCCAGATTCTCTAGTTCGTAATAAACTTCTGCCCTGTTTAAATAAGCTGAAATATCTACAGGATTTAATTTAATAGCTTGCGAGTAGTCCTGTAAAGCATTCTCTTTTTGATTTAAACGGCTATAAATCAAGCCACGTTCCAAATAATTATCAGTATTTCCAATCGCTAGTTTTATTGCTTTGTTATAGTCCGACAATGCGCCAGAAAGATCACCAGTGTACTCTTTTATTTTTGCCCTGTTTGAGATAATTAATGCATCTCCTGGCGCCATATTAACCGCCTTATCCAGATCTGCTAAAGCTTGGCTAAAATCTCTTTTACTGGCACTAATACGTCCAATATTCATATAGCAACGTGCACATGCCGGATTAACTACCAAAGCCTCACGATAGTATTTTTCGCCAAGCTCGAAGTTCTTCTTTTGGAGATAATATGATCCCATCAACCGCAATAATGTGTCACTTTTGGGATGCTTTTTCACCTCCTTTTCCAGATATAGGATTATTTTTTCTTGCTGGCCAGTCTGAAATAGCGAATCAGTAGTCTTTTCATAAACGCTTTGAGTTTGAGCTGAAGTCTTGACTATCAATAGAGAAAATACTAAACAAAATATGAGTTTGAATTTCATAAAGCAAATGGATAAGTTATTACTCCTTTGGAAGAAAGACATTTATTAAAAATCCTTTTCAAAAGGAACATAATTTTGTAATTTGGGCAATGGCCTGATCAGTTTTTTCTCTTTTCTTTTAAGAGTGACGGTACCAGTATCGTAACGTTCCTCTTTGTAAAAATGAATACCTGTTGACAGGTTAAAATCTTCTTTGTAAAAGGTACCTAAACCATCAGAACCTTCATGTTTAAACCCGACTAATTCAAAATTTCCATGTTGATATCTAAATTTGTGTAAAAACATTCCTCTTGTTAACTGATTTTTGATGGTAATCACATTTTCATTGATGGTAATAGTGTCAAAACCAGCATCCGACCGTAATCCATGTTTACCGTTTGGAAACTGGGGGCTAATGATCTTATCTGAAACCACAATTAGTTTATGCTGACCACCAGGCTGAGTAAAAAACACCTGTAATTTATAGGGAGCAGTATCATCTACAGTATCTTGTGTTACGATAACCAAATCAGCTAAACCATCATTATTTAAATCACCTTTACTTTGCACTATTTTTTTCCAGTTCTTTGGGATCACAATATCTGATTCTGTTATTGAACTTGATATTGCAACAATAAGATTATCTCCCTGTGCAAATAAACAGCCAGTCGGAGTATATAACAAAATTGCCAGTACGCAATATTTTAATTTAAAAATTGCGGATAATGGCTCTGATTTCTTTGTTGAATTTTGCATGAATATCATAATATTGGTGCTAAGTTTTACTTTTTGCTAAAGAAAGCCAGGACCATAAACAATAGAACTACAGTGAATAAAATGATTATTAAATTGATATTTCTTAAATAAGTTTTCCTTTTAAAAGCTAAAACAATCGTATCTGCCAATAGTGCTAAAAACCATAAACCAAATAGTACAGGAAAAACAAAAGCGACATAAGAATAGATTAACACGTAAGTTTCCCCATCTTTATGCGCACTATTTTCCAATACAACAGCACAAATCAATTCTATGATAACCAGGAAAACAATTATTCCAACTCTGGTATTAAGGTGTTTTGACAAAGGTTTATTATCCATTTTTGAGTCTATATAGGTTAATGTTTTTACAATTATCAATACTTTTTGAGGTGAATATATTTTTCATCACTACACTCGCCAAGTTTCGTATAAGAATTCATTGCATTACCGTAATTTTGTATTATAATTTCATTATCGCTCAATAAGCCCTCAACTGTTGTTGGCAGGTTTTCGATTTTTTGACCTTCATCTTCAGGATCTAATCTGCTTATATCTCCCCTATACCCGGCCCATTCTATTCCATTTAAATTGATATATACGACCTTTTCGTTTAAGCTTCTGCTGAATGTAACTTTACCCTTTAAAGTTCTTTTTGTACTTTTAAAATGATAATAATATCCACCTTTACTTTTAGAAATTTCTATAGTTAAGTTACAGCCTTCCTCTTTAGCCAATCTGTAGGTTCCAATTAAGGTTTTGGGCAAAAGAGGAATACTTTGATTAGTTTGCTTTAATTGTACTGGAAGAAGTTTTCCAGTTGATAAATCCTCCCATTTACCAAAAAAAGTGTTTTTAAGAAGCTGACACGTAATTTTAGCTCTTTTAATATTCTGGTAATCCAGCTCATACAACACAACATTACCATGATTAATATTTCCAATCAAATTAATCTCCACACCTATTTTATTATAATAATAAAAACCCGTTAACTGCCCATTTTTATTTTTCAAACTAAAAACTACATCTATTTTGTTATTTATCGTACCTACAAATGTTCTATTGAAATCATTTTCAGGCAGACCCGGTTCATCAGCTTCTGCAAAAGCGTACGTAGAACTGTAAGAATTTACAATGACAAGCAGTAAAAATAACAAGCGCAATTTGTTCATATAACTATATTTTTTGATCAATATTTGAATAATTTGTTTATTATTTCATTCAATTTTCAGTCTTGATGAAAGCTCTTTTTGTTTCGATGTTTAGCGCTCACATACTGAAGAAAGTATCTCTGTAAGGCTAAAGGGAAAAGATTCCCGCCTGAAACCTTTTTGGCCTGGAGTCTGCAATCATCTTCGTTCTCACAACTATAATTTAAATGGCACAGATAAGATAGGTTTTTATAAAATATAATATAAGATACTTTTCGGTCATACTCCTCACTATTACCACAATAATAAAACGGAATAATAACCGCACTTAAACCATTTATTTTTCGCACTATAACTTCTTGTGAATCAAAATATATTAAGCTCATTTTAGCTTCAGGATAATCATAAAGCACTTTCATCACTCCTTTACTATTTGTCAATTTAGCCTCAATAGTACATGAATCTGCATCCCATGGCGGGATATTTGAAGCACAGGGATTAAAGACATTTACTTGTAAAACGTTTTTACCAAGCGTATTTGTGAAAGTTTTTCTTGATATCTGTGTATTACTTTTCTTAATTAGCAGCGCTTTATGAGCCTCGAAAATATTTACACTTAAATCCTGGTATTTTAAAAGAATATCGTCACTATAGTCTGATAAATAGATTACTGGCAAAATCATTTTTCGTTGAATGGGAGGCATTTTAATCAGCTTGTCTTTTTTCAAATCGTAATAGTTCCAATTGGCGATATAAATATTGGTTAGCATATCAATAATAGATTCACCACTACCATCATTATTTGCAGGACCAAATTCATACCTTTTCATTTCAATGAGCTGTATTTGTCCAGTATATTTATTATAGGCAAATTCACTGTCGTAACCGGTTCGCATATAGTTATTACTAAACTTAAATCCTTTTTTGGTAGCATGAATACCAGATGATACTTTTTCAAAATCAAAAGTTTTGCTCGATACCGTTTTGAATTGCTGTGTAGATAGTTTGCAAATTAATTTTGCGCTGTTTCTATCGAAAATCACACTGTCCTCTACCAAATCTTTATCAAGATCTATATGTAAAGTATCAAGCTTATCACTTAAAGTTGCAAAAGTTTTTAGCATCGCTAACAGCAGACAAATGGTTAATAAACGGACTTTCATACTATTTATCCCTTGATATTTATTTGGATTTGAGTTTCGACATTCGCATGAATCAAATCCATCAGTTAACTAAAAATACAACCTCTGTTTTATAATGATTTCACAACCTATTATTCGTTAACCTTTACTAAGTATACGTCAGCCCGGTTTTATTATTTGTAAAGAGTTTTTATCCGATTTTAGTAGCCATGAAAGGGATGGTGATCGTAATTTTAGTTCCTTCACCAGATTTACTCTTCACAATAATACCTGCAGGCAGCCCAGTTTCTTTGGCCAGGATTGCCAATCGTTGTTTGCTGATAGTGGTTGATAATGAGGTGTGTTTTTCCATCTCAGGATGGGTTGTAATCCCTTTACCATTATCAATAATGGTCACTTCCAGTAAATTATCATGAAATATAAAATCAATGCAGATACGCACTTTCTTAGCATTCTGGTCGATGCCATGTAACAATGCGTTCTCTACAAATGGTTGCATTAGCATGGGTGGTATGTAAATGCTATCTAGTTCTTGTTGGTCATGGAGATTAATTTCATAATCAAAGGCGTCATCAAAACGCATTTGTTGCAAGCTTAAATAATTTTCTAAAGTTTCAACCTCGTCACTTAAAGGAACCAGACTTTCTCTGGAAAGTTCCAGGCTACTACGCAATAGTCTTCCAAACTGGTTTAAATATTTTAGCGTTTTCTCTTTCTCATCAAACCTTACAAAACTTTGTAGTGCAGATAGCGTATTGAATATGAAATGAGGTTCCATTTGTGTGCGAAGCAAACGCTGCTCAAGCTGTGTTTTTTCATTTTCATTTCGAAATGATTTTTGCTTCTGTATGTAATAAATTAATGCGGCCAAAACACCAGCCAGCAAGGTTGCCAATGCAGATAGCGCCAGCCATAAGCGATTACTCTGAAGTCTTTCCTGAGATAATGCAACAGTAGCATTCAAATTAATAATTGATTTATCCTTTGCCTGCAGATTGATAACTGTGCTCATTTCGGAAATAGAGCGGGCACTTTCAATTTCGTAAATGCGGATATTATTTTGCAAAAGCAATTCTTGCTCTCTTTCAGCCCTGGCATATTGTTTAGTCGCAAACAAATAGTTAACAAGGTTTTTATGCAAGGACAATGCCTGTTCGTCATCTATTACATTGGGATACTTCTTTTTGAATTCTTCACACTTTTTCAGATAGTATGAACTACTATCTATTTGTTTCTGATTGATAAATAAGGATATGATATCCGAATAAATAGAAAACAGACTACCAGAAGTAATACTATTTGCAGTTTCTCCATTTTTGGTTATATCAGTAAGATTCAATGACAGACGCTTTCTATTGTAAAAGAATACAGAATCAATTTGATGTTTTTTTATAAAATAACCTACTTTCCTGTCTGCGATAAAAATTTCTTTTTCAAGATCAGGTTGCAGTTGGTAAACTGTTTCCATTTTTTTTATATAGGTATGAAGGGAATCCAGATTACTATTGGAGTTGAAAAAACATAATGCCATTTGGCTATAACCTCTAAATTTAGCATCAATATCATTTGGCAGCTTTGGTAACAAGGCAAGGGCCTTTCTATTGTATTCAAAAGCAGTTTGAAATTGCTTTAGTCTTGCACTGGTTTGTGCAGCTGCAAAATAGACCGAAGTTTTCGCCTTTGGTAAAACATCCAATGTGCTATCTGCATAAAGAATTTGGGCGGCTCTGTTAAGATAGTAATTCTCCTGATGGAGTTTTTGCTCTTTATGTGCGATATTGCCGAGTCCGGAATACAACAATACCATTTCTGCATCGTATCCAGCTTGATTCTCCATTAGTTCCCAGGCTATGTGCATATGGGATTTGATAGAGTCCAGTTTATTTTTGCCATAAAAGACTCCTGCAATGTAATAATGTATTTTGGATTGTAAAACTGGATCATTAATATAGTGTGGATCCTTTATTTGCTCATTCCAGAAAGCCAGTCTACTATCAAGATCTGCATTTTTCTTTTGTACCTCGGCCGTGTCTCTTAATGCTGCGAGTTTTCTTAGCCTTCCCTCATTTGAGACCTTTTTTTCTTCACGCTTGCAGGAAAAGCAGCAAAGTATAACGAGTAACCATACGATTTGATAATCACATTTCATTAAACAATCTGTTTGAAATGCTGTATAATGTAATCTCTTCTTCTGCTAGCCACCGGTATTTCAGTTTTATCTTTCATTACAATGGTACCAGCCTTCAAGAATTTATCGATATGCAGGACATTAACCAAGTAAGATTGATGCGGTCTTAAAAACCACTTTTCCGGCAATAGTTCATCATAGAACTTTAACGGTTTAGAGATCATCAGCTTCCGTCCTTCTGATAAGAAAAAAGTAGTATATCCCCCATCGCTCTGGCAATAAATAATCTCCTTAAGTTGTAATATCTGCAAAAAATCCAAAGAATGTAAAACTATCCTGCTCTCCAGGTTAATATCCTTGTATTCCACATTATTTTTCACAATAGCCAATTGCTCACTCAACTGTAAACTTTCAATTTCTTTATCTCGTTTAATACTGTTTAATACCTCTTTTAACTCCATTTCATCTAATGGCTTTAATAAGTAATCCAAGGCACCGTATTTAATCGCCTTAATAGCAAAATGACTATATGCGGTAATAAATATAATTTTAAAAGAGATAGCCGCAAGTTGGTTTAAAATATCAAATGCAGTACCATCCACTAACTGGATATCCATTAAGATAAGCTCTGGTCCAGTAGCTTTAATTAGTACCAAAGCATCTTTAACATTGGTAGCAGTACCAAGTAAAATAAGCTGATGATCTTGTTTAATAAACCACACTAATTCTTTAAGAACCGCAGGTTCATCTTCGATAATTAAAATACGCATCAGTAGTGTAAATTTATAATCTCAAAAACTAAGTGATTTTCCTGAAAGATAAGTAGTATAGATTTGAAAATGAAATAAATGTTTTAGCTGATACAATCGAAACTATGATAACCAATGTTCGATGGATCAGCTAAAACTTTCCAGTCTTTAGGATATCAAATCAGGTAAACTATTAAAATCCGATCTCCAGTGCTGCTGTTTTTGGAATTAACGGAAGTCTGAAATGGAAAGTTGACCCTTTTCCAAGTTCACTCTCTATTCCTACTTCACCACTATGTCGTTTTAATATTTCAGAAGAAATAAATAAGCCAAGGCCTAAACCTTCAAATCGCATAGCCGTACTATCAACCCGGAAATAACGATCAAATAACCTGTTGATATGGGAAGGAGCAATACCAATACCGAAATCCTTTATAGAAACTGAAACATGTTCATCATCCAGGCTACTATTAACCAGGACAAATTTCCCTTGAGGAGAATATTTCACCGCATTGGTCAGGAAATTATTGATTACCTGTTCCAGCCTGAACTGGTCACCAGTAAATTCAAAATCACAACATGTCTCCAGTATAATCTGATGAGAAGGAAATATATGCTGAGCACTCTCTATAGTATCAGTTAATAGTTTTTTAAAACTAAACGGAGCCATATTATACTCAATCTTTCCCGCATTTAATTTAGTTACATCAAGCAAATCAGCGATCAGTTTCTCCAGCTTGGTAATATTATCAGAACATTTAATCACAAACGCATTTAACCTATTCTGATCTTTAGTCTTAACAATCAACTGATTGAAAGCCTTTATACTTGTTAATGGAGTTTTTAACTCATGGCTGGCAATTGATATAAATTCGTCCTTCAATTGCTCATTGGTTTTTTGCAAATGAATATCTGTATTTGTACCAATCCATAAAGTTATGTTGCCATTCTCTATTAAAGGAAGCGCTCTTGCAAGATGCCACCTATAAGTTCCATCATTAAATAACAAACGGAATTCGACTAAATACTCTTTACCATTTTTTAGCGCATCTGCCCAACTAGCCAAAGCCGCTGGCAAATCATCAGCATGAATGAATTTTTGCCATCCATGACCAATAATCACTTCATTCTCATAACCAAAATCAGTACATACCCTTTCATTCAAATAATTCAGCGCACCATCATGTGATGCTGTCCAGACCTGTTGAGGGATAGAATTCAATAAAAATTTAAAGCGGTTTTCACTCTCTCTGATCTTTAAAACCATTTGTTCTAACTGATCCTGCGTAGTTAGCAATTCTTCATTCGTACTCAACAATTCTTCATGTGAAGCTGCTATTTCCTCACTGGTTGCAGCTAATTCTTCCATTGATGCCTGAAGTTCCTCATTTGTAGCAGCCAGTTCTTCTGAAGAAGCTTGTAGCTCCTCTACAGTTGCGGCTAATTCTTCTGACGAGGCCTGAAGCTCTTCATTAGTTGCGGCAAGTTCTTCTAATGACACCTGAAGTTTAACTTCACTCCTTTCCAGCAATTGTCTTGCTGTCACAGTGGCTGTAATATCGATAACTGTAGCTAAAATTGATTCCACCTGACCATCCTTATTCTTCAGCGGATCATAAGAAAAGTTAACATAAATTTCTTTAACCGATTCATCTGAAAGTACAATTTTTACCGGTACTTCAGGCATGGCCACACGAATTCCGGAATCAAATACATCCTTCAATAATTGTGGAAACTGCTGTCCTTCCAGTTCTGGAAATGCTTCAATTAGTCTCTTGCCTAGTACCTCATCTTTCTGACGATGCCAGGTGTCGGCAAGCATGGCATGGTTTGCCTGTTCAATGATGAGATCTTTACCGTTAAATAGTGCCATTGCCACAGGGGTCGTCATGATCATCTCATTCAGCCTGTGTTTTCCCTGTTCTATTATAATCCTTGATTTAACCTTTTCTGTAACATCCGTTGCAATGACGATGACTCTTCCTGTCTGACCAGATTCATCTAATAAATGCTTACAAATAAAGTCAGTATAAATTTCTTCTTTCCTTCCATTAATTTCTACTATTCCCCGAACTTCACTTCCTACGTAAGGAATGCCACTTTCAATTACTTCGGCCAATGACGAGAAAAAAGAAGGTTCATACAGATCAGGGATAGCTTTATAAAGTGTATTTCCTATAATTTTACTTGATTTTTCCCAGGTTTTCAGTAAATATTGATTAGCAGATTCAATGATAAGATCAGTCCCATATAACACGCCAATAGCTACCGGAGCATCATTGATAAGATAGCGTAGATTATTTTCACTCCTGGCCAGACTTTTTGTCCTTTCAACTACACGGTCTTCCAACACAGCATTAAGCTTATAAAGCTCCTGTTTACTATTATTTAATTCTTCATTAATAGCATGTAATTCTTCATTTAAAGACTGCTCATTTTCTAAATTAACAAGTAGTTGCTTCTCATTCTCCAATGCCTGTAATCCTAAAACGCGCTCTGTTACGTCTGTTGCATAATGTAAAATGCAATAACTTTCACCCTGATCATTTTTCACAGCTTTATACTCGTAATCATAGTAGGTCGTTTTTAAAACACCATCTGATTCCAATACTGCAGGCACACCTTTCCCAGTATTCATTACACCCGTTTTTAAAACTGTTCTTAGCAGATCAATATAAGGCTGGCCTTGTAATTCCGGAACTGCCTGAGCTAATGGCAAACCAATAATAGATCTGTCCTTTCCCCAAAAGCGGATCATAGCATCCGTTGCTGCTTCAATAATTAAATTGTCGGTAGTATATATTGCAGTGGCAATATGCGATGTAGAAAATATATCAAGAAGTTGATTACAGCTCAATAAGGTTGTTTTATTCATCAGAATTAAAAAGAAGCGCTAAAATAAATTTATTTTTAGAAACCCGTAAATTTAATTACTTCAGCTACTAAAACCTAACAGCAAAGATTTATTTCCGAAATCCTCAAACCTTATTCACCTAATTTGAACTATGGTTATTCCAGTAAATGTTTTGGGAAATAATTTTTCATAATTTTTAAACCAAAGTACACCCGCTTTGTTCTGTACTACAAAACTGGACATATGAAAAACGAACTGAGCACTCAAATCATCGACAAATTAACAGCTTTTGGCTTTCAGTCAACAGGAAAGGAAAATATCGACGGGGGCGAAAGAATCGTTTCGCTGATAGCCGGAACATGGCTGGTCTATAAAAGTATAAAGAAAATCGGGAAGCACCCATTTCTGGGAATTCAAGGTGCAGCAGCAGGCGGGCTTATGCTTTATCGTGGCGCTACCGGGTTCTGCCCAATCTACAAGCAACTGGGAAAAGATACGACCGATCCACAAGCGATCAATATTACTGAGCATATCACCGTCAATGCACCAAAAGAAGAAGTATATGCCTTTTGGCGTGACCTTTCCAATCTGCCAAAATTCATGAAACACCTCAAAAGTGTAGTAGAAATAAATGATGAAGTATCCCTATGGGAGGCCAATACACCAGGCGGTTTGCTGGATCTGACCTGGAATGCCGAAATCACCCGTGAAGAAAAAGGCGTGTACCTGGGCTGGCAATCCCTTGAAGGATCTATGATTGACAACGCAGGTAAAATAGAATTCAAAAACTCTTTAAATGGTACAGGCACAGAGATGCAAATTGAGATCGATTACTTCCCTCCCGCTGGCAGTGTAGGCAGAGGGATCACTTCTTTGTTTAATGGAATATTTGAACGTATGATCCGTCAGGACATCCAAAATTTCAAATCCTATGCAGAAGCAGCAGACTTCAAAGCATATGCGGGTCTTTCGGAACAGGACAGCTAAACAACGAACATGTTTTAAAGTAAAAGGTCTCCCCATACAGGAGGCCTTTTACTTTAAAACATGAAATGTTATCCGAATATCAAATAATCACATTAATAACTTTAAAAAGAATTTCCGTGAGAAAAACTTATACCATTTTTTTGATTTTACTTCTGAATTCTATGTTTTTTCAAGCCAGTGCACAATTGGATACCCTGAAGATTACGTTTCCTGGTGCAGAAAAAACTTTTTTAGAAAATAATATTAGCCTGATCGCACAAAAATATAATATTCAGGTTTCAAAAGCTCTGATACAACAAGCAAAGCTTTGGGATAATCCCTATTTAGCGACAGATCAAAATCTATACGACAATACCCGCAAATTTTTCAATCATACAGATGGTAACGGAGAGGTATACCTTGTAGTAAGTCAGGTAATTAAAACAGCTGGAAAACGAGGGAAAGAAATTGAGCTCGCTAAAGATCAGGCAGAAATTCAAGAAGCTCTTTTTAATGATTTGATGCGCAATTTACATTACAACCTGCAACTCGATTTTGCACAGCTTGCAAACCTGAATGATCAGGCCAAAGTTTATCAGAATGAGCTTAGTGCAGGTGATCAATTGATTACCAGAATTGAACACACTTATAAAACAGACAAGACGAAATTCAAAGATTATATCCGGTTAAAAGCGCTGCTTTTTGGTTTAGAAAATGATAAAATAGAAAACAGCAGGCAGATTAATATTTTAGAAACCGAACTTAAAGTATTACTTCGTACAAAATCTACTGCCTTCATTGCTCCAATTGTCAAACAAGCCAAAACAGAGACGGTAAAATTAGAGCTAAATAAGCTTATCAATCAGGCAAAAATTCACAGGGCAGATTTCCACTCTTCGGGCCTCGCTTTTAGTTATGCTCAACATAACCTCGAATATCAAAAGGCATTAGCTGTGCCTAACATAACTGTTGGTATAGACTATGACCATACAAATAGTTATTCTAAAGATTATTTTGGCATGCAAATAGGATTTCAATTACCATTTTTTAATCGAAATCAGGGTAATATCCGTTCTTCCCGTTATGTTGTACAAAATAAAGAAAGTCTGCTCAAAGAAAATGAATTAAGATTGGAAAATGCCGTAGTATCAACTTTTCAACAATATGAGCTTAGTAAGCAAGTGCTTTCCAGCAGGCATACGGAGTTTAATGAGCAATACGATCAGTTATTTAAAACACTCCTGCGGGACTATGAGAGCGGAAAAACCGGGCTGGTTGAATTTGTAGACTTCTTTGACTCTTATAAAGACACCAAACTAAAACTTTTACAACAAGAATTCAGTCTTCAAAAAGCTATTGCTGATCTGAACTACACCGTAGGTACAACTGTAATTAAACCTTAATTATAACAAATCCTTAACATACCACTACCACCAACCAACCATTAAACTCTCTAATTTTGGATCGTGGACTTCAATCATACCTCTGATACCTACTTAATCGCTGCGATACAAGCAAACGATCAGGCCGCATTCCGTTTACTCTATGATAAATATTGGAAAGTCCTGTACCTCAGGGCTTGTAAAGGAGTAGACGAAGATGAAGCTAAAGACATGATACAAGAAGTAATGCTTTCGGTCTGGAACAGAAGACAACATATCCAGGCAACAGAAAAAGACGATCTTGGAAAATATCTTTTCACAGCTTTAAAATACCGTATAATCACCTATTACGCACACACTTCTGGTCAGATCAGAAAATCTGAACTCCTGGAAATCCAAATGGATACAGCTCCCGACATTCTGCTCGAAAACAAAGAACTCAAAACCGTTATTGAGGCCGCAGTAGAAAAGATGCCAGGTAAAATGCAGCAAATATTCCGCATGAGCAGAGATGAAAATTTTTCTATCGCTGATATTGCTGCTCAGCTTAACCTCTCCGAACAAACCGTGAAAAATCAAATCGGACAAGCACTAAAAAGACTCCGTACCACAGTCCTTGATCACCACAAAGGTGACTGGGTAATTCCCGTGTTTATGATTTGCTATTTATCCGCTTCATAAAAACTTAACACACACTTCACACACTGCGTATAGTACCTAAAACCACTTTTTTAGATAGTAGGTTAAAAGGATAGTTATGAACAGTACCAAGAACAGGCAATTGTTAAAAGATTACCTGCAACATAAAAACTCAGAAGCCGAAAAAGAAGTAGTAGACAACTGGTATCAGCAATTGGATGATGTAGAAACCATGCCAATGGATGCTAAAAAAGAAGCACAGGTTAAAGAAGAAATCTGGGCATCCATAACACCCGGACTAAAAACAGGATCCAGAAAGATCCGTCTGAGCTGGCTAAGAGCTGCTGCAATCCTGACGACTATAGGATCATTAGCTTTATTGTTCTGGAAAACACCAGTCCCGGGAAAATCTGCGAAAGATGCCTGCCCCGGAGGCTGCTTTACAACTGTTTCTACCCAGACCGGCGAAAGAAAAAATGTTACCCTGCCTGATGGAACAAACCTGATGCTAAACAGTGTTTCCACCATACGGATAGCACAGAACTTCCAGGCTAACCGTCTCGTTCAATTGATCGACGGGGAAGTTTTCTTTGATGTAAAACACGATCCTAAACATCCTTTTATTATCAAAAGCGGACGGTTAACCACCCAGGTACTCGGCACTGCGTTTAATATCCGTGCCTATAGCCAGCTTGGAAAAATGACTATTGGCGTACTCCGGGGTAAAGTTGGTGTGCGGGTAGACAAACAACACAGTCATTTTTTAATAAAAGGACAACAAATGAACTATCAGTGCGATGATCAAACTATACAACTCATGCCCCTGGATGAACAAAATATGAACTGGCAAAAAGGCAACCTGGTCTTAAACAATGCCTCTTTTGAAGAGATGTCAATCCTGATGACCAAAAACTTTGGTATCCAGGTTTATACCAACCAGCAAAATCTCAAAACAAAACATTTCACAACAACCATAAGCACCGCTACTCCTGCATTAAAAGCCATGGAGATAGTTGCGGCAATACATCAGTTAAAAATTAAAAAAAGGAGGAACGACATAGAAATCTACTAATAAAAAAAAGACAGTTGCGCTAACAACTGTCTTCATTTTTAAGCCGTTAAGGGCAAAAAAAACTTCAATCATTTCACAATTAAAAGCCATACAATGTATGAAATTAAAACTTAACAATGTCATAATTCAAGCGATGAGATTCACTTTTGTCTTGTTAACTATTCTTTGTACCATTTCACTGCTATTTCCGTCATTTGCCGGAAACGGGCAGGTCTTGAATAAAAGAATATCGGTCAGCATTAAACATGCAACCATAGAAACCGCGATCAAAAACCTGGAGTACCAGAGCAAAGTGAACTTTGCCTATGATCGCCACCTGCTGGAAAACTATTACTCCGGTGATTTTACTTTTTCAAACGAAACAATTGGAAACATCTTAAAAAAACTATTCGAATCCAAACCAATGCGCTTCAGCGAGGTGAACGGAATTATTGTGATCAATGCCCTGAGTAAAGAAGAAATAAAACTTCAGGAACCAGGCAAACTCTCCGGTAAATTTTTGGACGAAAAGGGTCTGCCCCTGCCTGGTGCAACACTCAAAATCGTTGAACTCAATAAATCTGTTCAAACTGACGAAAAAGGTAACTATAAGATTGCTGCCGCAGCCGGAACCTATAGCATTGAGGCGAGTTATATTTCTTATGAAA
The DNA here is from genome assembly GCF_040547305.1 of Pedobacter sp. UYP1. Classification (NCBI taxonomy): domain Bacteria; kingdom Pseudomonadati; phylum Bacteroidota; class Sphingobacteriia; order Sphingobacteriales; family Sphingobacteriaceae; genus Pedobacter; species Pedobacter sp. UYP1. The sequence continues at coordinate 283,582 of NZ_JBEPPL010000001.1, forward strand.
ACCAGACACTTAAGAATATTCAGCTTAAAGCAGGTCAGACTGTAACTATGGATATTAAACTTTTACCATCACAAAACGGGTTGAATGAAGTGGTCGTAGTTGGTTACGGAACGCAGAAGAAAGTAAATCTTACCGGTGCAGTAAGCCAGGTAGATTCTAAAGTCTTTGAAGATCGTCCGGTCGCTGGGATTGCTCAGGCCTTGCAAGGTGCTATTCCAAACCTGAATATTACTTTCGGGGATGGTCAGCCCGGCAGCCCTGGAAAATTTAACGTCCGCGGTTTCGCTTCTATTACTAACGTAAGCGGCTCTCCCCTGATCCTGATTGATGGAATACCTGGTGACGTGAATGTGATCAACCCTCATGACGTTGAAAATGTAACTGTATTAAAAGATGCGGCTTCCGCAGCTATTTACGGCGCGAGAGCTGCATTTGGTGTCATCCTGATTACCACTAAGAAAGCTGTCGCGGGAAAAATAAGCGTAAACTACGGCAGTAACTTCAGTTTACAACAAGTAACCACAAAAACAGATTTTATTACCGACGGTTATACTCAAATGAGATTAGTAGATGAAGCTTTCTCCCGAAATGTGGGAAATAGTTACAGCGGTTACAATGCAGATGATTATGCGCAACTTAAACTCAGACAAACAGATAAAACCTTACCACAGGTAGTAATACAAAACAGGAACGGACAAGACCAGTATTCCTATTACGGAAATACAGACTGGTGGAATTTTCTGTTTAAAAAAGATGCGCCTACTATGGAACATTATTTAAATGTTACCGGTGGAGACAAAAAGGTAGACTTTCTCTTATCAGGCAGATACTATCAGCAAAAAGGACTTTTTCAATCTTATTTGCGCGAAGACGTTTACAATGCTTATAATTTCAGGGCAAAAATTAATGCGCACCTTTCTGATTGGCTGACTGTCTTTTCCAATACACAATTTGCCGCCACAGATTACACCTATCCAGGTAATGGATATAAATCAGATGGCCCGGGTTTCTATAACCATGCAATGGCCGCCTATGTACCTCAAAATCCGGACGGCACATTTACCTACCGTACAAACCTTAATAATTATGGGGCAAACGAATACGCCAGTCTGCAAAACAAAAAATCTTTTGGAGGCACTAAAAACTATGATTTAACAAATACCATTGGTTTTAACGCCAACATAGTACCAGGATTAGTTTTCACCGGAAATTACGCTTATCAACTTCGTCCTTCTTCAAATTTCCAGCGTCAGGCAGTAATCCCCTGGTCTGTAAACCCAGGTATTATCAAGTACGAAGGAAATGATAAGTACAAAGAAGGAACTGATATGGACCAGCATCACTCTGTCAATTTGTATGCAACTTATGAGAAGAAAATTAAAGAAAACAACTTTAAAGTCACTGCTGGTTATAATTATGAGTTACAGAAATACAAAACCAATACTGGACTTCGTTTCGACCTCTTATCTGACGACCTGAACCAGATAGATTTAGGTACAGGAGCACAACAGTCCACAGGTAATGCGAGTGAATGGGCATTATTAGGTTATTTCGGCAGGATCAATTACGACTATAAAGGTAAATATCTGCTTGAAGTAAATGGCAGATACGACGGTACATCACGTTTTCCGGAAAAAAGCAGGTTTGGTTTCTTTCCTTCAGTATCCGGCGGATGGAGAATCAGTGAAGAATCTTTTTTTGAAGCATTAAAACCTGCTGTATCAGAATTTAAACTGAGAGCTTCTTATGGCACCTTAGGGAATCAGGATGTAGGTACTGGGAATAACAACCTCTATCCCTATATCCCAGTCATGAATTCAACCTTATCCAAATGGGTCGTTAATGGAAATCAGGCACAAACACTAAGCGCTCCGAATCCTGTTGTTCCCGATTTTACCTGGGAAAAATCTACATCACTCAATTTTGGTGCAGATATGGCCTTTTTTAATAATCGCCTTCAAACCTCTCTTGATATCTACAGACGTAAAACGACCGACATGCTGATCAGTGGCAAAACACTTCCATCTGTTTACGGAGCTGACTCACCGAAGCAGAATGCCGGGGATTTGCTAACTAAAGGCTGGGATATCAGTGTAAGCTGGAAAGATAGCGGTACTTTAATGGGGAAACCCTTTGGCTATAACTTTGGTATAGTCCTTTCAGATTATACCGCAAAGATTACCAAGTTTGACAACCCGAACAACTTGCTCAGCAATTATTATGCAGGACAAGAACTTGGAGAAATCTGGGGATACAGCATAGACGGTTATTTCAAATCTGATCAGGAAGCACAAAACTGGAAAATAAACCAGGACTATGTGGACGGACAGCGTACCGGCTCACCTGGAGAATGGAGTAAACTACATGCCGGTGATTTGAAATTTAAAGATCTCAATGGAGATGGCGTGATCAATGATGGAAAAAACACTTTACAGGATCACGGCGATCTTCGTAAGATCGGGAATTCGCTGCCAAGATATTCATTCGGTATTAATGCAGGCTTTAACTGGAGCAATTTTGATCTTTCTGTTTCCCTGCAAGGAATCGGTAAGCAAGACTGGTATCCGAATACAGAAGCCGGCATGTTCTGGGGAACTTTTGGAAGACCATATTCTTCTTTCATCCCTAAAGACTTCGAAAGCAAGCTCTGGAGTCCTGAAAATCCTGACTCTTACTTCCCTATCAACCGGGGATATGCTGCCTATGACGGAGGCGAACTGTATTACAACAACGATAAATACTTACAAAACATAGCCTACCTGCGTTTAAAAAACCTGACTATAGGATATAATCTGCCCCCTTCGATTATTAAAAAGTGGAAAATAGAAAGACTCAGATTCTTCTTTACCGGGCAAAACATGCTTACACTGACCAAACTTAAAACAAAATACATCGACCCTGAACAACTTACACCAGACGGTACAGATAAAGGTGGAAGGGCTTATCCCTTCATGAAAACTTATACCCTTGGATTGAACGTCACTTTTTAACAGAAAACATGAAAAGAATTATATACCTGGCCCTGGCAGGCATTACACTGATTACGGCCTGTAAAAAATCGCTTGATCTGGAACCACTTTCCCAGATCTCACCAAACAATAGTTTCAATTCAGAAAATGAACTCAAACTCTATGTCACTTCATTTTATGATAAGATGTTACCGAACGCAGACAACGAAGATAAAGCCTTTACAAGTTTGTATACCGAAAACAGTGATAATATTGTACTCAATGGATTGGACAAAAAGATAACGGGTAACCGCTTGGTTCCTGTTGCCGGTGGCGGCTGGAACTGGACAGACCTGAGAAATATTAATTACTTTCTTCAAAATTATCAGCGTGGTGGAGTAAGTCCTGCTGTCGCTATTAAATATGCTGCTGTTGCAAAATTCTTCAGAGCTTATTTCTATTCCAATATGGTAGCAGCTTATGGGGATGTACCCTGGTATGCTAAACCAATTGAGACCAATGACAACGAAGCGCTCACTAAAGCCAGAGATCCACGTACCCTGGTTATGGATTCAGTACTGAAGGATATCGACTTTGCAATTGCTAATTTGCCAACAGGACAAACAGCTTCAGAAGTTACTAAATGGACTGCATTGGCCTTAAAATCAAGATTATGCCTGTTTGAGGGGACCTTTAGAAAGTATCACACAGAATTTAGTTTGCCAGATGCCAATCGCTTTTTACAAGCCTCAGCAGATGCAGCAGAACAGCTGATTGACAATGGCCCATATAACGTTTACACCAGCAGTCCGGACAAGGCTTATGCAGATCTTTTTCATGCCCTGGTAATTAATCCAACAGAAGTGATCCTGGCCAGACAGTACAGCACCAATCTTCAGATCAACCATAACGTAAATTACTACACCGTATCACCTTCCTTTGGTAAACCAGGATTAGAAAAAAAACTAGTCAACAGTTACCTCATGAAAGATGGTTCCCGATTTACAGACAAACCGGGATACAATACATACGGATTTTTTGACGAAACCAAGGATAGAGACCCACGTCTCGCGCAAACCATCAGAACATCCGGTTATAAAAGAGTAGATGGCACCACGGTACTTGCTCCTTCTTACAGTGGTACAGTAACCGGTTATCAGCTTACTAAATTTGTGACCTCAGCTGTTAATGATGCGAATAGTAAATCACCCAATCCCCTTCCTGTTTTCCGTTACGGAGAAGTGTTGCTCAATTTTGCTGAAGCAAAAGCGGAACTCGGTACTTTAACACAAGGAGACCTCGATAAATCCGTTAAAAAACTGAGGGACCGTGTAAATATGCCTGGTATTAATCTTATGCTTTCCAATAATAACCCTGATCCTTATCTTGCGGCACAGTATATACAGGTCAGCAGTGCGAATAAAGGAATCATTCTGGAATTGCGAAGAGAACGACGGATCGAGCTGGTGATGGAAGGATTCAGGTGGAATGACCTGATCCGCTGGAAGGAAGGTCATTTGCTTACAGAACAATTTAAGGGTGCTTACTTTCCTGGCACAGGTAATTATGACCTTGACGGCGATGGTAAGACAGACCTGGTAATTTATACTGGGAATCAACCGACTGTGCCAGATGCGCAATTTCTGAAGCTGGATGTTGATATCTCCCTGGAAAACGGATCTGCCGGCGGCCATATCGTAATTAACCCTAACACACCAAAAACATTCAGAGAGGAAAGAGATTATCTTTTTCCTCTGCCAAGTCAGGATCTGCTGCTAAATCCCAATTTAAAACAAAATCCAAACTGGTAATATAATCATTCCGCAGCCCTGCTTCATATGCAGGGCTGCTTTTAACTCAAATAGATAAACAAAAATGAAAAGAAGATCTGTTCTTAAAAGCCTGACTGGTCTGGGTGGCTTGTTATTAGCTCCCGCTATCAACTTTGCCAACAATATCACGACAAAAACAAAAGTCATGCGGATTGCCCACCTGACCGACATCCATTTAAAAGATCATTTCGATGCACCCAAAAAATTTGCTAAATGTCTTCACCACGTTCAGCAACAACACCCAAAACCGGATCTCATTCTTAACGGAGGTGATATTGTATACGATATGAATAAAGAACAGCTGTCTACAATCAATGCACAATGGAAATTAGTGAAGGAAATCATGGCGCAGGAATGTAATATCCCTGTACAATATTGTTTAGGTAACCATGACATCTGGTGGAACGAAAATAATAAAGGTCAGGCTATTTATGGTAAACAATACGCCATGGATCAGCTGAAGCTTTCCAGCCCCTATCATAGTTTCATTAAAAATGGCTGGAAATTCATTATCCTGGACAGCGTTCATCTGGATATTGACGGCACCTGGTATATCGGTAAACTTGGAGAAGCACAATTTATCTGGCTGGAGAACGAGTTAAAAAAAACACCTGCCGATGTCCCTGTACTGGTGATGTCACATATCCCTATATTAACGGCCACACTCATGGTAGAAGACAATATCGTCAATAAATGGGAGATGCTTGGCGGTGATATGCATACTGATACTTCAAAAATAATAAACCTGTTTTACCAGTACCCCAATGTAAAACTATGCCTCAGCGGACATATTCATCTGCGTGATAAAGTTGTTTATAATGGAGTTACCTATATCTGCAACGGAGCTGTTAGTGGTGCATGGTGGGAAGGTAATAAACGGCAAACTGCTCCTGGATATGGTTTAATAGACCTGTATTCAGACGGAAGCTTTGACGAACATTATATAAATTATTAAACCAACCATAAAATGGGATTTGGGTGCTTAACTCAAATCTCATCTACACTGTATCTTTTATCGGATAGGAAGTTTAAAAGTAAACACTGACTTCTTACTAATTCTAAAAACATTATCGATTGATAAACCTGATTTATTTTAACTTTGCACCGTGAAAGGCCCAAACAGTAATCAATTGACGAATCATCAAACAGCAGTACGTGCAACATATTTCAGTATTGTAAGCAATACAGTACTTGCAATCCTAAAAGGAATCGCAGGTGTTTTCGGAAATTCTTATGCTTTAATTGCTGATGCTATAGAATCAACCGCCGATATCTTCTCTTCACTACTCGTTCTTTTTGGACTTAAATACGCCAACAGACCAGCGGATGAAAATCATCCCTATGGTCATGGAAGAGCAGAGCCATTGGTAACGTTCCTGGTGGTTGGTTTTTTGATTACCTCTGCTACAATTATCGCTTATGAAAGCATTCAGAATATAGGAACACCACATGCTTTACCAAAACCATGGACATTAATTCTATTGGCCGCACTCATTGTATGGAAAGAAATCTCTTTTCGCAAGGTGATGAAAAAAGCAATAGAAACAAATAGTTCCTCTTTAAAAGCGGATGCCTGGCACCACCGCAGTGATGCAATTACATCAGTTGCCGCTTTTATAGGAATATCAATTGCATTAATATTAGGCAAAGGTTACGAATCAGCAGATGACATTGCAGCCCTGTTCGCTGCCGCTTTCATCCTTTATAACAGTTATAAAATCTTCAGGCCTGCCTTAGGAGAAATTATGGATGAGCATTTGTACGATGACCTTGTAGTTAGTATCAGAGAGGTTTCCCTTACTGTTAATGGCGTCATTGATACCGAGAAATGCTATGTGCGTAAAGCAGGCATGCAGTATCATATAGACCTGCATGCCATTGTAAATGGAAATATTTCAGTAAGAGAAGGACATGACATTTCACATCGCCTGCAGGATACACTCCGCGCTAAGCTTCCGGAATTAGCAAATGTCCTGATCCATATTGAGCCTAATTGATAAATTATAACCTTTTCAGAAACGGCAGGAAAGAAACCGAGAAAGTAAGGTATGGAGCAGAACCAGTTTTCGCTTTAAAAAAGTAATCATCCGGTTTATCATTCCTGTCAAACATCCTTGACGCTGTGGTACTATAAAGCCCACCACTTACACCAAGAATCAGTTTCTTAGTTGCCAGATACTCAAAGGTTAAGCCTGTACGTACCTCCGCATTGGTATAGATGTTATTCTGTGGTAATGATGGCTTGTCTAAATTAAAGAACAGTAAACTCCCTCCCAATTCAGATCCAACAGTAGCCCAGCTCCTTTTAGAAAACTGCTTTCTCAAAACAATTCTTGAAGGAAAATCAACAAATAGTTCAACGTTCGAATTCTTGTATTTATGCCAGTAACTCACAATAGGTATCGCAGGAACAATTGCAGAAGGATCAAGAATCACAACCAGACCTATGGTTAAAGAAGAATTCTGATCTCTTCTGATGGGCATCGATATAGAACCGATATAATTAAGTCTTTTAATAGAAGAAAGCTCATCAGTAACTCCCGAAATACCCAGTCCATAAAATATCAGCTTATTGAAAACCGAATCAGAGCGGCCAAAAGTAGCCGACAAGCTTACAGTCGATTTTGTGGTACTGATATCTGCATTGGAAAAACGAGGATCATAACTGGTAATCTCAGTTGTCTTCAACTGCTGTTGCTGGTACCCTATTGTCCCGGTAACTACATTTCTACCCCAATTTGAAATCGGTACATTGAAATTAGACCTGATCCTTGTGATATTCATTTTACCCTCATACAGATCCTTTCCATTTAATTCGCCTTTAACATTTGCTTTACCGATGATATCAGTTGCAAAAAAGGCCTGCCTCAATTGAGGGTATCGCATCGCGTAGGCCGACAATCCTTCCATAGTCAAAGAGTCGGTCATCCTTTTGATTGCGGCGGCTTTCCGCGCAGTTTGCGCATTTGCCGTAGAACAAGCTGCGATTAAAATATGGAGATAAAAAAGAGTTTTGTATTTCATGTGTTATTTAATTATGAGTTTCCAGTAACAACTGGCCTTCTTTGGTCTTCTTCTTTTTAAATTTCAACATCAGATTTTCAATGATGAGGTACATAGACGGCACTACAAACAGTGTCAGGATCATTGAACTGGTTAATCCGCCGATAATTACCCAGGCCATCCCATTTTTGATTTCTGCACCAGCGCCACTGGCTAGTGCAATTGGCAACATACCAAACACCATGGCCAGTGTGGTCATCAGGATTGGTCTTAACCTTTCCTTACCCGCTTCTATTAAAGCTTTCTCCACAGTATATCCCTCAGCCTTCAGCTGATTGGTAAAATCTACAATCAGGATTGCATTTTTTGAGACCAGGCCAAGCAGCATAATCATTCCAATGAGCGAGAAGATGTTTAAGGTTTCCATTGTCAGCGCCAATGCCAGTAAGGCACCAACCAGCGCTACAGGGATAGAGAAAAGCACTACAAAAGGATAGATTGCATTTTCGTATAAAGCCACCATGATCAGGTAAACCAACACAATCGCAACCCCAAGAGCGAAGAATAAACTACCAAACGCGTCGCCCTGACTTTTGGCATCACCCAGAAATTCTACAGAAACTCCTTCAGGTAATTTTACCTGGCTGATTTTCTTTTTGATATCCGCATTCACTGATCCGGTAGGTCTTCCGGCTACATTTGAATTCACACTAATAGAGCCTAACCTGTCACTCCTTGCCAATACACTCTCCCCTAAGCCCTCACTTACTTCAGCAAACTGGCTAAGTACAAAAGACTGGCCATCGCTATTGGTGAAAGACAGGTTCTTAACATTATTGATATTAGAACGATCATATCTATCCAAACTAACCAGGATATCATACTCGTTCCCACCTTGCTTAAATTTGCTTTTCTTATTGCCGCTGAATGAATTTTGTAAAGCTGCACCAACCTGACTTGCATCGATTCCCAACAATGTCATCTTTTCACGGTTCAAATTTACCTCGACCTGTTGTTTCTGGTTTTTAACAGAAAGTTCAACGAATTTGGTACCGGGTACAGTAGCTATAATCTTTTTATACTCCTCTGCAACTTTGCGGATCGCTTTAAGGTCAAGACCTTTAATTCCGATCTGAATAGGTGCCTGGTTAGCACCCCCGCCCACAGATGTTGGAACTGAGGTAATCTTTGCACCAGGAATTACTGCACTTAACTTCTGCTGAAGCTGAATCCCAAAATCTTCCGCAGACACATTCCTGTCGTTTTTATCCACCATAGACACCGTAATTTCTGCCAGGTTACTGTTATTCGTAGTTCCGGCAACACTTCCACTCGTAAAACCAATGCTGGAAAAGACATTTGTGACGACCTTTTCCTTCATGATCAGTTTTTCTGCCTGTTGTGTAATCATGTTCGTCTGATAAAGTGTGGTAGAAGGTGCCAGCTCAAGATTGATCATCAACTCCCCCTGATCTGCAGACGGGATAAACGCAGCACCAATAAAACCGAATGGCACTAAAGAAATACTTCCAATAATGAGTAAAATGACTCCAGACAACAACCATCTTTTTTTATGGATTACAATAGTCAGCAATTTTCCATAATCTTCTTTCAGCCCATCAAGCAAGCGTTCAAAGCCCAGATTGAGTTTTCCCCACAAGGTTTTCTCATTTAATTTTTCAATCTTGCCGAATCTGCTCGCCAGCATTGGGGTAACTGTAAAGGAAACAAATAAACTCATCAGCGTGGAGAATACAACTACCAATGAAAATTCCTGAAGCAATGCGCCAATAATTCCACCTGCAAAAGCAATAGGTAAAAATACCACCACATCTACTGCGGTAATGGCCAGTGCCGTAAAACCAATCTCGCTCCTTCCCTCCAAAGCAGCTGTCTTTTTATCCGAACCCATTTCCAGGTGACGGTATATATTTTCCAGTACTACAATAGAATCATCCACCAGGATTCCTACCACTAAAGACATCGCCATTAATGTCATCAGGTTGAGCGAAAAACCAAAAAAGTACATTGCAATAAATGTTGGGATGATAGAAGATGGAAGTGCCACAAGAACGAACATTGAGCTGCGGAAACTGTGCAAAAAGGCGAGCATAATTACCCCTACAATGACTACTGCAAGACCCAGATCTTCCATTACCCCATCAGCAGAGCGCAGCGTATAGATACTCTGATCAGAAGAGATACTGAACTTTAAAGCCTGGTCTTTATAAGTGGACTGTATATCTTCAAATTTCTTTTTAACCTGCTCACTCACATCGACCGCGTTAGCATCACTTTGCTTGATAATCTGAACACCAATCGATGGAATACCATTAATGTGATTGATCGCTGTAGTTTTAGCGGTCGCATCTACTACTTCTGCCACATCTTTTAAATAGATACTGCCTGCCCCTGGTCTCTGCTGAACAATCAGACCTCTGATCTGTGCAAGAGAAACAACGCTGGCATCAAAATGTATAGACAACTGCTGATCGCGTGTTTCTATACTTCCAGCAGGGAAAGACTGGTTTGCTTTACTTAGCACATCAGAGATCTGGCCAATTCCTAAACCATAAGATTTTAGCTTGTTTTGATCTATATTAACCTGTATCTCACGTTCATCTCCACCAACAATCGTTACCCTTCCTACACCTTTTACATTCTGTAAGATTGGAAGCAGCTGCTTATCGACGAAATCATACAGCTCACGTGGAGATTTTGTAGAGGTAACTCCAGCTTTAATAACCGGTACTTCTTCTAAATTGATTTTATTGACTACAGGTTTATCTGCATTATCAGGGAGGTCATTCTGAACCTGATCTGCTTTTCGCTGAATATTGCGCTCAGCCTGATCAATATCAGTTCCGCTTTTCAATTGTATGACAACGCTCGAGACCCCTTCCTGCGAAGTAGATGTAATTTTATCGAGTCCTTCCACTGAAGAAAAAGCATCTTCAAGTTTTTTAGTTACCGAGGTTTCCACTTCAGCAGCTGCCGCTCCCGGATACACAGTACTCACAGAAACTGTCGGTATTTCGATTTTCGGGAGTAAGTTATAATTTAAACTAAAATAGGACTTTGTACCGAAAATAAACAGCACGGTAAACACTACAATAATTAATAAGGGCCGCTTAACGGCAATTTCGGTTATTGACATGATGATGTATTATTTAGAGACACTGACTAGTGCGCCTTCTTTTAAATTGATTTGTCCAGAAGTAACTACAACCTCACCGGCATTCAGGCCACTGGTAACCTGGATCAGGTTATTCATTTCTACACCGGTTTTAATTGACTTTTGATGAACCACATTGTTACCGCCGACCACATAAACACTGGCATCTTTGATACTTTCGGTTAATGCTTCCCTTGGGATCAGCAGGATATTTTGCTTCGTTTTCCTTGAGAAGTCGGCATAAACGAAAGTTCCAGAGCGCAGCAGTGATCCATCCTTATTATCAGCAATGATCTCTACCAGGTAATTATGTGTTTCATCTGCTTGAGGACTGATAAAAGTGATTTTACCATTAAAAACCTGTCCTTGATAAACATCTGTCGTGATCTTGATCATTTGCCCCAGCTTTGCCTGGTAAACTTCATTTTCCGTAAGTTTAAGCTGAACTTTTACTTGCGAAAGATTCACAATCGTTCCAAGCTCTGCCCCTGCATTGGCAAAGACACCTTGTTCCAGCAATTTTGCTGAAATTGTTCCACTGGTAGGTGCTTTGACAGACGCATCAGCTATCTGTTTTTTAAGTTGATTAACTTGATTTTCAGCATCCGAATAATTTTGTCGGATTTCGTTTACTTTTTCCCGTGTTGCGGCCTGCCCTTCAAGTAGTTCAGTATAAGTCTGAAGATCCCGGTGTAATTTGGCTGCATTTGTCTGTGCTTTTTGTAAATCAAGCTGTACCAATTTAGTGTCCATAAGCGCAAGTACCTGTCCCTGGTTAACATAGTCACCGAGATTGAACCTAAGCTGCACTATTGTTCCACCCACTGTTGAAAGCACTTTGGCTTCCTTAAAAGGTGCAAGGCTTCCTGTTTTTATCAAGTTGATTTCTTGTAATTGTTCTTTAACCGTCGCAACTTTTACGGGTATTCTGACCACAGAAGTATCTTCCTTTGGATTCTCCTTTTCATTGAGTTTGCTTTTATTCGCAGCAAGCTTAAAAATAATAAGTCCGATACTGACCACGACGATCAGAATTATGATGTGTTTACGTTTCATCTTTTTTATCTATTGTTTTTTTTTGTAAGATGGAGACTTTGGTACCCGTTTCTTATTGAATTGAGGTGTAAAATGTTTTAAGGCCCCCCGCAGCTTTTTCCAGATCCAGTCTGGCCTGCAGGAAACTATAAAGTGAGTTCAGATAATTATTTTGTGCCTCTTTAATTGAGTTTTGTGCATTTAACCATTCTGTTAAATTTTCAACGCCTTTTTTATATTGCAGGTCTGTTATCTTAAAAACTGATTGTGCCAGATCAATGTTCCTCCTGTCACTTTCCAAACTGCTCCCGGCCTTAATCATTTTGGTGCTGGCATTTTGATATTCCATCTCATATTTTCCTTCGTCCAGCTTTAAATTTTCAACAGCATTCATGCTTTTATACTTCGCCTGATTGTACTGCGCATTGCGCTTAAAGAAATCAAACAATGGAATACTGAGCTTCAATCCTATAACTGAATATGGACTTAAGTCTTTAAAAGCCGGGCCGAGTGTGTTGCCAAAACCAACTGCTCCATACCTGGCATAGCCGCTAAGCTTAGGAAGCCCTCCTGCTTTGATCCTTTTCTGATCTATTTCGAGAAGTTTAGCATTGACTAATGAAAGCTGGTAATCGGTTCGCTTACCAGCTAAAAATCCATTATTCTCAGGATCATGATTGACCACGGCGCTTAGATTTTGCGAAGAAGGATTTTCTACCTGTAGCTTGTCAGTCATTGGATATCCCATTTCATATTTAAGCTGATTTTCGGCAAGCGCCAGATTACTTTCTGCAACGCGGATCTGAGAGACCGCGTTATTATAATCGACAGTAACCTTATCAAGATCTTTTTTAAGAGTTACCCCCTTTTTTACCTGTAAGGCAGAAATATCCATCTGCTTCTGGTAGGTTCCCAGATTTTCCTGCTGAAGGCGCAATTGCTCCCTGTAAACATAGATCTGGTAATAAGCATTACTAATATTATAAATGATTGTTTCCTGGTTTTTGACGATATTCAGACCTGCCTGTTCTTTAGCGTATTTGTTAGCTTTCAATCCATTTAACAGCGACTGATCATAAATAGTCTGATCTAGTTGTGCCAGACCATTGCTATTGAACTTTTGACTAAAGGCTACGCGGATGTCTGTCGGACCAAATACCCCAGCCGGGATAACCGATTCCTGAACCTTTAAGTTGTCTTCTAAAGTTGCTGAAACACTAACTTTAGGTAAATAATCTGAAAGGGCCTCTTTGGCCTTTGCATCAGCTGCTTTCTTCTCATTTTCGTAAACAGCGGTATTCCGGTTATTCTTAAGTCCGTAGTCAATGCATTCCTTAAGATCCCATTTCTGTTGTGCAAATACGTGGAGATGCAGCAAGCACATCACTGCCAATATTATCTTTTTTTTCATATCCTGCTCAAAAGCGTTTGTATCTGGCCTGAAAGGGCTAAATCATCCAATCTTTTTGTGCAAAACTATGCGGATTTAGCATTCACATTTTGATTTTGACCATGAAGCGGACAAAATGAACTATGAAATGAACAAAATGGAAAATAGGAAGTAAAATGAATACTATTGTTCAACCCACTTTAAGAAAGCTTGTGCTTTAACCCGGCCAATAATGATCTTTTCGGGAGCTTCACTTTTTGTCATGACAAAAAGCTTACGATTAAAATAGTGTTCGATATTTGTGATGAATCCGTGGTTAATTATAAACTTCCGGTTGGCACGGAAAAATAATTGTGGATTTAACAAGGATTCTAATTGCTCAATCGTATGTTGAACAACATAGTTTTTATCATTGGAGGTATACAAGTATACCGCACCATTTGACGCATAGATAAACTGAATATCCATCACGCGGACAGGAATTATTTTTTCCCGGTAATGAACGAGTATATTTTGCTTATAACCAGAATCCATCTGTACCAGGATCTTGTTCAGATTCTGGGCTTGCTGCTGATTATTAATCGAATGAACATTGAGCCTGTGATATTTTTCAAGACTTTTCATCACCATAGATTCCTCTACCGGTTTTAGCAGATAGTCTATACTATTGGATTCAAACGCCCTGATTGCATATTCATCAAATGCAGTACAGAAAACAATCTGAGCATTTGTTTGTACCTCCCTGAAAATCTCAAAACTTAACCCGTCCCCTAACTGAATATCGGAGAAAATGAGATCCGGAGCGGGGTTCCTCTTTAACCATTCTGTTGCTGTAGCTACTGAATTTAAAACAGCCTCGACTATAATTTCATCATTGAGGCTCTGAAGCATACTTTTAAGCTCGTTTGCCGTTTTCAATTCATCTTCAATTATTACTACTCTCATTTTGTAAGCAAAGGTATAGTGACCGCAAATTTTCCATTCTCATTTAAAATTTTTATAGACTGATTCGCTAACAACTTATAACGTTCCCGAATGTTTTTCAATCCCGTCCCAGTTCCCTCAGCAGGTATTTTCTTTGGTTGAAAATTGTTAACCAAGGTAAGTGCAGGTGAATCATCAGTAATAATTGTCAGTGCTAACGGTTTCTCTGCCGAAATTGTATTGTGTTTAATCGCGTTTTCCACCAGTAACTGTAAGGAAAGTGATGGGATCAGCAATTTTAAATGTTCTTCTTTGATGCTGATATTAATCTTCAGCCCGTCTTCAAAGCGTTCATTCATAATGTAGAGATATGACTTGATGAAATTAATTTCGTCACTTAAAGGGGTAAGGTGATGCTCATTGAAATTTAATACATACCGGTATACACTCGCCAGCTGAAGGATGTAATTTTTGGTGGGCCAGTCGGGTGCAATAGTTTTGAGCGTACTCAAAGAGTTGAATAAAAAATGAGGGCTGATTTGCTGTTGTAACGATATTAACTGTGCACGAAGGTGTGCTTGTTCAAGAATTTCATTCTCCAGTTTTGTCTGTTGCAAAGCAGCATTGGTATGTGTGCTGTAGAAAACTATATAACAAATGAGGCTGATAAAAAATGACCCCATAAAATGTATCTTATAGTCAGACAAACTATTGAAACCTATAACCTTATCATTTAAAGTGTTTGGAGGTAATAACAGGAAAAAGACATAAGACACCCCAAAGCATAATAACATGGACACCGCAATACTCAGGAAATTCTTTGTATAACTTTTAAGCCAGGAGAATTTGTGGGTAAAGAAATATCCATAAGGTAACCATGAAATCAGGATCATCCCATAGGTTTGAAACACATAATTTAAGTATTCCCGGTATTCTATTTCTCTGGAGTTTTCTTTGCGCAGCAGCTGAGTACTGATTGCTAAAATACCAGATAGGATAAAAAACCATTTAAGCTGATAGGACTTGAACATCCGCAAATGTATTTCAAAAAACTAAACTAAGATAATATTCTTCCATGGAACGGCCAAAGTCGGTGTTGAATTGTACATAAAACCAAATATCCTGCGGCAAGAAACCAGAATATTTAATCTGAGACTAATTCGTAATTGTTTCATTTGATTAAATGTACACTTCAACTAACCATTTGAACGTTTCACTTCATTTAGAGGTCTGATTCATCATAATTTCTTCAACTTTGTAAGTATTGGTATACTCTACCCTGCAAATTAGATTATGAAACTTAGAATTTTGAGAATAATATTAGCAATTAAGAAATTCCTGGCTAAGGAAGCCTCAGAATTGCACCAAATCAATCAGAGGAAGAAACGCTGAACCTGATCATCACAATAATGAAAAAAGAACTTTTAATAACGATTACCTTACTGTTAGTATTAGCGGTAACTTCTATCAAAGCACAAACTGGTTTCGAACAATTGATCAAAGCCGGCCCTGATGATGCTGCTAAACTTGTTGACGCTTACGGCCGACCACTTTTGAAAGGACTTGGCATGGGCATGAGCAGCGGCTGGACAAACACGGCAAAAACGCTTAATTTATTTCATTTCGAATTGAGAGCTACTGCTACAGCCGTTGTTGTACCTGTCACAGAAAGATCATTCAATGTAACTCAAATTGGCCTTTCCAGTAATATTCGTCCGGCTAATCCTAATCAGGTGATAGCTCCGACATTTAGCGGTGATAAACATGTTAACGGCCCTGCAATGGATATCTATGACACCAATGGCCATAAACTTACTTCATTTGATATGCCAGGAGGTCTATTTGAAGATATAGTTCCTACCCCACAATTACAACTTACTGTAGGGCTTTTCCAAAATACTGATGTAACCGTCCGGGCCATTCCAAAGATAAAACTCAATAAAGGCATAGGTTCTGTAAGTATGATCGGTTTTGGTATTAAGCATAACTTTATTCAGGATTTTGCCAGTGGTGGAAATCCAGTGCCCTTTGATTTTGCAATGGCATTCAATTATAGCAGACTTCATTACTCCAAAAAACTAAACCTGCAACCAGATGACTTTTTGGTTCCAGCTGATCCGCAACAATTAAAAGATTTTACCAAGCAAGAGATTTTCGGAAATCTGGACAACTATCTATTCCAGGTCATTCTTTCTAAACAGCTTTCAATTTTCACTCCTTACCTGTCTGCTGGCTATAACATTTCTAAAACAAAAGTAGGTTTAAAAGGAAATTACCCGATTATAAACGGCATAACAGAGACGCAAATATCTTACACTACTTTCACCGATCCGGTCAATATAAATGCAACTTATATTAAAGGTTTCCGTGCTGATATGGGCTTTCAACTTAAATTCCCAGTCCTGACATTGTTCGCATCTTATGGCCTGGCAGAAAATTACCGTATGGTGAATGCAGGGATAGGTATTGGTTTATAAACCAGACATGGGTCAAAACCGTATTCAAAATATAAAAATCAGAATCGTTGTTTTGTGCTAGTAATTCAACGTTTTGTATAAATCCTGCCCGACATCCCTTCCTAAATTTGTGGTCTACTAATTAAACAAATAAGTGATGTCAAAAATAATTTTAATCACCGGTGCCTCACGCGGCTTTGGTAAATTATGGGCTAAAGCCCTTTTAAAACGTGGCGATAAAGTTGCTGCAACTGCAAGAAATATTGAAGACTTAAACGATCTCGTTTCAGAATTTGGAAGCTCAGTTTTCCCAATTAAATTGAATGTTGATGATAGAGAAGCTTGTTTCGAAGCCGTTCAAAAAGTTAAAGCTCATTTTGGCAGGATCGATGTATTGGTTAACAACGCTGGCTTTGGTTTGTTCGGAGCTATTGAAGAAACAACAGAACAACAAGCACGTGCACAAATGGAAACCAACTTTTTCGGTGTACTTTGGCTTAGTCAGGCTGTTCTTCCAATCATGAGAGCACAACACAGCGGACATATTATTCAAGTTTCCAGCTTCCTGGGTTTAATTACCTTGCCTGTTTTAGGTCTTTATAATGCCTCAAAATACGCTGTCAACGGTCTGAGTGAAACTCTGGCAACCGAAGTCAAAAGCTTTGGAATAAACGTAAGCCTGATTGAACCTAATGGTTTTTCTACAGACTGGTCAGGAGCATCAGCCATTCAAACTGAAGCTAATGAAGTTTATAATCCGCTTAAAAAGGCCTTTTCAGAAGGAGCAACACCAGAAAGCTGGGGCAATCCGGAAACAACCACACCAGCATTTCTTAAATTAATTGATAGTGAAAACCCACCATTACATTTCTTGCTTGGTAAAATCGCATATCCAGCAGTTCAACAAGTCTACACACAACGTCTTGCCGAATTTGAAACTTGGAAAGATGTGGCTGTAGCCGCTCACGGACACTAATCAGTACACCTGCACAATCTACAACCATAATTTTGTAGATTGTGCTTTATTATTTCAGCCATGAAACATTATAAAGTCCTTAGTGAATTACATAAAGAAAACGGATTTCCACCACCTGAAAATCCACTATTCAGCATTTACGAATGTAATAGTCAGCTTTGTACCATTGGTGACCGGGAATTTACGACTGACTTTTATGTAATAGGTCTGAAGAAAGTTCTGGCTGGTGTGATTAAATACGGGCGCACAAAATATGACCATGAATGCGGTTCAATGCTGTTTTTTAAACCACGGCAAGTAATCGAAATGCGGGATCTTGAACTCGAAGAAGAAGCTTTCCTTATATTTATCCATGAAGATTTTTTAAATGGTCATTCCCTTCATCAGGAAATCAAGAAATATCACTACTTCGATTACGAAATCAATGAAGCGCTACACCTCTCTCCCAGGGAAGAAAAAACTGTCTGGGAATTGTATCACAAAATTGAAAATGAATATTGTGATAACCAGGATGAATATAGCAGGGAGATCATTCTGGCGAATATTGATACCATGTTAAAATATGCGCAACGTTTTTATAAAAGACAGTTTATCAATCGTACTGATATTTCGGCAAGAACAGTCACAAAATTCAATGAAGAACTAGAGCATTATGTTGCAAATGGATTTTTAGATAGTAAAGGACTGCCCTCAGTCAATTCTATCGCAGAAAAACTAAACATATCACCAGGTTATTTAAGTAACCTGTTAAAAGTAGAAAGCGGAAAAACCGCATTGGAGCATATTCATATTTACCTGATTTCTGAGGCAAAAAACAGACTGATTGCTAAAGATCAAAATATATCTGAAATTGCTTATGCCCTGGGTTTTGAAAATTTATCTTATTTTTCACGATTATTTAAAAAAGAAGTTGGCGTGAGTCCAAATAGCTTTAAAAAGCAAATGACCAATTAGATGACAGGAACAGATTTCGCAAATAGATTACTTCAGAACATACAAACATCTTTAACACTAAGATCCCGCATTCCATATCTTGATATGTTAAAGGAATTAAAACAAGGTGGTATGTCAATATCAGCTGATACTTTAAACACCTCATCAAACTTTGGAAGCTTTGATAGTGCCTTAAAAGATGTATTAGCTATACTTCACAACACACATAGTCAATTTATACCACCACCTGATATTTTACCATTACCTCTCATACTAATCTATCAAAACTTAGCGGATAACCTTCCCTTGTTGAGTGAAAGACTTCAGGACGCGATGAATGGTAACCAATCAGGGACAGGGAATAGCGAACCTGCTTTCGAAAATCTTTTTGATAAACTGGAGACAATTAACCTCGCATCAGTTTAAATTCATAGCTTTTCTACAAGTATTGGGTCGACCCTGAAGGACGTCGGTGAAAAAGAGGTTTGTTTTTTAAAGTAGTTAGAAAATTGTCCAAGATCATCAAACCCCAGCACATAAGAAATCTCTGCAATGTTCCAATTCGTTTGTTTCAGTAAGATTTTTGCTTCCTGAGTTACTCTTTTACTGATTAAATTTGTCGTTGTATTTCCTGTAACCTCCTTTAATACCTTGTTCAGGTGATTAACATGCACAGCTAAACGATCAGCGTAATCTTTTGCCGTGCGCAGACTTAACCTCTGATGTATAGATTCAAGTGGAAACTGTCTTTCCAACAGTTCTATAAATAAAGAAGAAATGCGTTCCGAAGCATTTTGAGAATTGCTAAGTGCCGACATCGGCTGTAATTTCTGACCGTAGTGGATCAATTCCAGCACGAGGTTGCGTAACAAATCGTACTTATATTTATAATCAGTTCCCATTTCCCGGTAAATCTTCCGGAAAATATATTCGATCTCCGTTATTGCCTCTGCTGAAAGTTGAAAAACAGGCGTATAACCAGGCTGAAAGATTGGCAACTCGTCCAGTAGCACCCCACTTTTTCCTCCCGAAAAGAAATCTGGTGTAAAAATGCAGAACATACCAGTTTGGTCTGCGTTTTCAGGAACCCAGTGGTATGGGATTTTTGGAGTAGCAAATAATAAGGCACTCCCCTGAACATCAATTACCTTATCGGCATATTCTGCCCTGCTCTTACCCCGAAGCCAGCTTATCTTGTAATAAGCCCGACGACTATAGGGCATGATACGGGTGCCATCACTTTTATTAAAAAGCTTCTCACTTTCAAAAACATTAAAATGCCCGATTTCACGTGTAATACCTTCTGGAAGAGGCGCTCCGTTCCTTTTATAAAAATCATCCAGTGAAGTATCCATGGTCATCGCATTTTACAATTTCAAATATAGTAAATAGTTATGTGGGGATGTTCTATAAGAGCGTACCACCTGAAACCTCAATACGCTGCCCGGTAACCCAACGGTTATCATCAGATAATAAAGAGGCAATCATAGGTCCTATATCCTCAGGTAATCCTGCACGTCCAAGCGCCGTAATACTGGAAACGAATTGATTAACTTCCGGATTGTCCCGGACCATACCGCCACTAAAATCAGTTTGAATTGCGCCGGGAGCTACCGCGTTAACTTTGATCCCACGTGGGCCTAATTCCTTAGCAAGGTAACGTGTATGTACCTCAATTGCACCTTTAAGTGAGGCATACGGACCACTGTCAGGGACACAAAAACGGGTCAGGCCTGTTGATAAATTTACGATACTTCCTCCATCATTAATTAGCGGTAAGAGTTTTTGAGTCAAAAAGAAAACACCCTTAAAATTAACATTATAGAGTAAATCAAGCTCATCCTCCGTAGTTTTAGCGATAGAATTATGGTGAGATATTCCGGCATTGTTGACTAAGTAATCAAACCTTTCCGCCCCCATCTCTTTTAATGCTGCTTGTACCTGGGCTACGAAACTATCAAATGATCCGGAATTGCCAGTGTCCAATTTCAAAGCAATTGCTTTAACTCCATTTTGTTGAGCAAGCGCTACTACCTCAGCTGCCTCATCTTTAGCAGAATTATAAGTGAAGATAGCATGAACACCCCTTTTAGCCAGATTAAGCACTGTATTACGGCCGAGTCCACGGCTACCACCTGTTATTAATGCGATTTTAATTGCTGTTGTTGTCATCTTATTTGTTTTCAGTTGTGAATAACATATTATGATACAAAAGTATGCTGTTTCCCAGCGCATTAATTTAACAAAATCAATCCAATGTTTGAGAATTTCAAACATTGGATTGATTATTCTTATGGACAAAGATATATTTTGTTTGAAGTCGAAGCAACTGCAGCTTTGGAATAGCTAATGCTTTCCACCATTCCAAAGCAGTGCTGTCTTTTCATTTTTAGTATACCAAAATTCCTTTTTCTCGTTGTCCTTTTGCTTTGTAAATAGCTTATTATAGTTATAAGCTTTAAAATTCAAGGCTAAAAACCGATGATAATAACTGTCCAGATAAAAACTGAACTGATCTTTAAACGTGAGGTCATCAGCATTCTTATCAGGTTGTTTAAAATCCGCAATCCGATTAAGAATCTCTGCCAATTCCTCTTTTTTTATATCTTTAACAAGCAAAGGATCGGGCAAGCTAATTCTAAATGATAAAACTTCCGCTCCCTCTTCCTCCCACCACTCGCTCAGGTTAAACTGGGCCATATCCTTTTGCGTAAGCTGATGTAATTTTTCTTCCAGCTTTTTGTATTCACTAGTATCTTCATCGCCATTTTCATCACAAAAACCAATATAAGCTAAAATAAGCTTCAGGATCTCTGGATAATGTTTTTCAGCAA
Organism: Pedobacter sp. UYP1; assembly: GCF_040547305.1. Classification (NCBI taxonomy): domain Bacteria; kingdom Pseudomonadati; phylum Bacteroidota; class Sphingobacteriia; order Sphingobacteriales; family Sphingobacteriaceae; genus Pedobacter; species Pedobacter sp. UYP1. Next base: position 305,088 of record NZ_JBEPPL010000001.1, read on the forward strand.
TATCCAATTGTGGTTCTATTTCACTTCTTAATTCCATATACTAACGTCCGTATAATTTAATCAAATCATGCAAGTAAACACGTACAGTATCATTTAATTCTTTTGATTTAACTCTCCATACCCAGTTCCGCTTAACCGATGCAGGAACGTTCATCCTTGCTTTCGCGCCTTTATTCAAAATATCCTGTATCGGAACAATTGCGACATTGGCTGTTGATGCATAAGCTAACCTGATCAATACCTGCGTGATGTTTCCCTTAAAAACCTTCAACCCGGTATAACTTGCAATTCTCGCTTTATCGTCCTTGTCAATATCTTTTTCATACCAGTTTCTGGTTGTATTGTTATCATGTGTTCCCGTATAGACCAGGCAATTTACCGAGGTGAAATTATGAGGTGCATGAACAGACGCTGAACTATCTTCCCCAAAAGCAAACTGTAATACCTTCATACCAGGCAGCTGATAATGATCACGAAGTGATACAACTTCAGCATCAATTTCTCCCAGATCTTCTGCGATAATTGGTATAGTTCCAAACTCTGCTACTAAAGCATCAAAAAGAAGTCTGCCCGGCCCTTTTTTCCAGCTGCCAAACTTTGCAGAACTACTTCCTTCGGGAACTTCCCAATAGGACGAAAATGCGCGGAAATGATCCAGACGAATTAAATCATATAAATCAATATTCCTTCTGATCCTTTGTACCCACCAATCATACTTGGACCTTTCCATTGCTTTCCAATTGTAGATTGGCATGCCCCAAAGTTGTCCATCAGCATTAAAATAATCTGGCGGAACTCCTGCAACTGCCTTCATCTCTCCTGAAGAACTAATTTCAAATAAACCCTGATTTGACCACACATCAGCAGAATCCAGCGCCGCATAAAACGGCAGATCCCCAATCAACTTAATATTTAAGCTAACCGCGTGTATCTTCAACTCATTCCACTGTTTGAAAAATATAAATTGATACCATTTCACCTCATTTATTTCGTCTGCATACTGATCTTTAACTTCCGATAAGGCAGGCAACTCCTTATTTTTTAATCCCTTTGGCCATTCATACCATGGCCTATCGGCATTCAGGTTTTTTAATACTTCATATAGCGCATAATCTTCCAGCCAATAAGCTTCATTCGAAGAAAAATCTAAAAATTCCTGATCTTCGACCTCAGATTTTTGTTTAAACCGCTGATAAGCCAAGTTTAGCAAAATCTTTTTCTCGTGAACAGCTGAAACAAACTTGACATTTCTTTTGACCTTTGGTTGCTTTGCTTTCCAATCTCCCTGCTCCAGTAAACCATCTTTCATCAACAGCTCCGGACTAATTAAAATAGGATTCGCAGCCATTACTGAGCTGGAGGCATAAGGAGAGTAAGCCTGCGAAGCTAAAACAGGATTTAAAGGTAATATCTGCCAATATTTTTGACCACAAGACGCTAGAAAATCCAGAAAATTAACGGCTTCCGGTCCGATGTCACCAATACCAAATGCAGAAGGTAAGGAAGTAATATGCATTAACACCCCAGCTCCCCTTTCCTGATGCTCAGCTTTTTGATGCAGCACCCCAAACGGTACTGATTTAAAAATATCCTGTAATAAAAGAACATTATTCCCGACTTTACAAGGTTGGCTTTCAATCAACTCTATGTACGAACAAGGGGCATCCGCAGGTAAAACAACCTGAGTATCACCTAACTCAAAATGTAAACTCTTCCGGTCATTTAATAAGGATACTACATTTACAGGCACAACAAATATGGCCCATTCTGTTTTATATCTGCGTGCAAAAGCAATAAAATCAGCAGCATGCAAACCCGTAATCTTTAAAGGAACATATAATCCAAACCTGAATAATTCAGCATAATCTGCTCTGAATTTTAGTAATTTCTGCAAAATCAACAGCTTGATTTCTCCCGCCGAACTTTCCTGCCACAATAATTTGAGACTAAATGATTTCTTTAAAAAAGCATCCATATACTGTTGGCGTAATCCATAATCAACAGCCCTTCGGTTATCAGGATCTACCATACTGAAATCCCAAAGCTCCGTACCCTGGTAAGTGTCAGGAATCCCCGGAACTCCATGTTTAAGAATTAAAGAAGACAGTGATTTTACCATACCCAAATTAGCGAGCCTTCTGAAAAAATTGCTGAATACAGTCCAGAATTCACTTGTGGTATCCAATATTCTGATCACAAATGCCATTGTTGCAGCTTCATAATCCTCATCCGGATTTTCCCAGCCGGATTTCTCTTTAGCCTCACGCAAAGCCTTTTCAATATAGTCGAGAAATCTACTTTGATATACTTCACGATCTTCCCGCTCATCGTAGGTAGAAACCAAAGTCTGATAAATAAAATATTCATCATTTTCATCAGGCGCAGCCCCATGTGTTACATTGAGCGCCCTCCAATCCCTCACCTGCTGGAGCCATTCCCCTTTCAGATCAGTCAGAATGCTCAACCTTGCTCTTGCATCTTCCCCACGCTTTGTATCATGCGTGGCTGTTGCATTCATGGTCAATGGCCAGTTTTCAGCTCTATCCAAAATAGCCTCATGAAAATCTGACGCCTTCAGCCCAAAAACCGTTGGAGAATCCCCAACTTCATTATTCCCCAGATGTCTGTTGTAAGTATACATTAAAGTATCCTCCACACCCTTGGCCATTAATGGCCCGGAGAATTGCATAATCCTTTGATAAAAATATATGTTGTCATAAAGCATTGCCTTTTTAATCAATTTGACTGGCCTTAATAACTCCTTATCTTTTTCCAATAGGGCAAATAGCTTCTCCATAGCCTCCATTTCTTCCTGAGCCAGCGGATAGGCGTTTCCATAAAAACGGTAAACCGGACATAGGATTAAAAGTTCAGAGATAATATATTTAAATGCCTCAAAATCTTCAACTAACAAGCGCTCTGATCCTTCTGGCATAATATCCAGTAAAAGCTGGAAGAGATTTTCAAGCTCCCCCTGCATCGCAGTACTTAATATCTTACGTTTCTTTTCATGAATTTGTTCTTCAACAGAAGTGTTATCTTCAGTCAGGCTTTCATAAAAGTTATTAAACTTTTTCTCTGCCTGCTCGTTTGTATACAATTGATTAGCCAGACCAAGATAATCATAGCCCGTAGTTCCCTCAATCGGCCAGACTGGAGGAAGGACCTCCCCTGGTTCCAAAATTTTCTCCGCAACGATATAAACATCCTTCCCACAAAGCGCTCTTAAATTTTCCAGATATTGAAGCGGGTCAAACAATCCGTCGATATGATCAATCCGTAATCCCTGGAATATCTTCTGCTCCACAAGCGTCCTGATCAAAACATGAAAATCGTCAAAAGTATTCCTCGATTGCATATTCAGGCAGATCAGGCTATTCACGGTAAAAAAGCGGCGGTAATTTATACGTTCATTACTCTCCTGATAAGAACATAACCGGTAAAATTGCTGATCAGCAATCTCCTTGATCGAACCTTTTAAGTCGGTGCCGTTTCGCAATGGCCAGTAGCTCTCATTATACTTTAAAAACCATTCTTTCTTTTGCTGAACTAACAAAAATTTGTCGTCTGCAATCTCTTGCTCCAAATCAGCTCCCAGAAAAGGAGCCATTAAAGGTTCTTTTGCTAAATCTGGTGAGATAATATCGAAATGATTTCTATATTTTGAATTCTCGCCTTTCTTTAACACATCCATTAACCAGGGATTCCGATAATCATAAGCCATATGGTTTGGCACAATATCCTGTATCCATCCCATCTTCAAAGCAGCCAGCTCTTTAGCAATTAACTTGAGCTCAGCTACCGAACCAATTTCGGGATTAATCTGTATTGGATTAATACCATCATAACCGTGCATGCTACCAGGAACAGCGGTAAAAATTGGTGAAGCATATATTGTCTTCACACCTAATTGATGTAAATAAGGAATTAATTTACGAAAATCATTAAAGGTAAAACCAGCATGAAATTGAATGCGGTAAGAAGAGATCGGGTTAAACATATTTAGCGGAATAAGCTATAAAAGATTCTGGAGATACACTAATTTGTTGATTAAAATTGGCTGATGAAAGTTCGCTGAGGCCAAGCCATACTGAGGATCCGGAGTTAACGAGCTCGTCGGTCAGCGTCATATGATCCGGGATATCGAGCTCAAATTGTTCAGCTGAAAAATTAAGCACACACCAGATCAGGCGAGTTGGATCAGCACATTTTCTTTCCAGCAGCAAAGAATTCCGGGCCTCCAGCACAGTGACTTTTGGCGCTTCATGAGCAGTAAAAGTCAAATATTCTTGACGTAGACTGATCAGCTTTTTATAATAATTGAAAATACAAGCATGCCGATGTTCACCAATCAGTTTCCAATTTAACCGGGATTGATTGAAAGTAGCTTCATCTTGCGGATCAGGAGTTTCTCCCTGATCAAACATGGCTGCAAACTCTTCCTTTCTGCCATTTCTAACCTGCTTGATCAACTCCGGATCTGAATGGTCAACAAAGTAAAGAAATGGATTAGTTTCGCCCCATTCCTCTCCCATAAATAATAAAGGTAAAAAAGGAGAAAACAGTACCGCGCCAGCCATTAGTTTATACATTTCGAAACTAAATAGTGTACTGGTGCGTTCGCCAAGCATCCTGTTGCCGATCTGATCATGATTCTGAGAAAACACGACAAACTGATCATCAGTCTTTCCAAAAGGTTTACGTCCGAATGTTTTTTCACGCACCACAGAATACATACCTGTATAAACATAGGCATCCGCATAGGACTTGGCAAGATGCTGTATACCGGAAAAATCTTCATAATAACCTTTAGCAGGCTCGCCAGCAGTTACGCGCAAAGCATGATGAAATTCATCTGCCCACTGTGCATCCATCCCCAGTCCATTCTCACCAATCGCCGTAATATAGCGTGGATCATTCAAATCACATTCAGCAATCAGATAATGTTTACGCCCCGTTTTCTCCAGCAGAAAACTCGTATGGCACCTGATTTCTTCCAGAATATGCAGCGCACCAAAATCTTTAATTGCATGAACCGCATCTAGCCTTACTGCATCAATGTGAAAATCACGAAACCACATGAGTACGTTTTCTATAAAGTAATTTCTGACCCCATCACTTCCCCGATCGTCAAAGTTGATGGCATTGCCCCATGGTGTCTTATATTTATCCGTAAAATATGGTCCGAAAGCGCTTAGATAATTTCCCTCAGGCCCCACATGGTTATAGACCACATCCAAAACAACTGCAAGACCTTTTTGATGGCATACATTAACTAATTCCTGCAATCCGGCCGCTCCCCCATAAGATTCCTGTACCGAAAAAGCGAAAACACCATCATATCCCCAATTCCTCTTTCCCGGAAACGAAGCAACCGGCATAAGCTCAATCGCTGTAATTCCCAGTTCAACTAAATGATCAATTTGATTTATAATCCCCTTAAAAGTACCCTCATCACTGAAAGCAGCAGTATGTATTTCGTAAAAAATATAGTTCTTTAAAGGAATGTTCTCCCAGGAAGAGTCTGTCCAGTTATAAGCAGCGTTAATCGCGAGAGAACCACCATGTACGCCATAAGGCTGACCTAAAGATGCCGGATCAGCCAAACGCTGCTCTTTATCTATTATAAACCAGTACAAATCACCAGGTTTAATCAGTGTGGTGCTGAGCGACCAATATCCGCCCAGAGCAGGCTTAAGCTCCAGTTGTAATGTTCCGGTATCAATGGAAACCTGAGTCGCGTCCGGCGCCCAAACTTTAATTACTGCCCCGTTATCAGCGTTAAAATTCACACCAATGCTCCTTTTTAATATTTCCATATACAGATGATTTCTCCTTTTTAATTGATTTAAGAACAGTATCCCCCAAAAAGAGTTTTAAGATTTTAATGCAGATTTTATTGTTGCGTTTAATTCATGACGACAGCATTTGTCCGGTTCCCGGACGATTTCGCCAACGTCCCCATTTTCCCCTTTTATAAAGCTTCACATTTAGGTAGATTTATATAGTAGAAACAATAGAAACCATGAATCAACCCTTTTATAAAAGAAGAACAACGCAGGTATTAGTTATCCTGCTGCTTTGTTTTGGTATCCTTCAACTCTTCAGGCCTGAATTAAAAAAAGAACCAGTAAGCGCAGATTTTGACGGGCCCGAAAATGTAAAGGCCATCTTAAAAGCAGCCTGCTATGACTGCCATTCTAATGAAACAGACCTGAAGTGGTTTGATCATCTTCAACCAGCCTATAGTATTGCCCTGGCAGATATTAAAGAAGGTAAAGCAGGACTTAACTTTTCCCAATGGGGTAATATGGCTCCCGGAGATCAAAAGGCAAAGCTTTTTGAAATCCTTAACCAGATAACTACCGGGACTATGCCCTTAAAAAGCTATCAGCTCCTGCATCGTCCGGCTAACCTGAATCCTGCTGAGATAGCCATCGTCAAGAACTATGTAGCTGCTATGATTAAAGATCACCCTGCTGATACTGCCCTGCTCAATACTGCAGCTAAACAATTCAACAGCTGGAATGCACAGCACCTTAAAGCAGAAGAAATACCCAAAACCCTGACCGGCATTCCTTATCAACCGGACTATAAAAACTGGCAAGTAGTTAGTACAACAGACCGGATTGATAACAACACGATGCGCGTGATCTTTGGAAATCCTATTGCCATTAAAGCGATAGCTGAACATCACATTAATCCCTGGCCAGAAGGAACTGTTTTCGCTAAAGTTGCCTGGGATAAATTACAAGATGCCGATGGGAGTGTTAAAGCTGGCGCATTCAAACAAGTCGAATACATGATCAAAGACAGCGATAAATATAAGACCACAAAAGGTTGGGGCTGGGCAAGATTTAAAACAATGAAATTGCTGCCTTATGGTAAAAACATAGGATACGCAACAGAATGTGTCAACTGTCACCGCCCTGTAGCTAACAATGATTTCGTATTCACCCTTCCAGTTAAACATTAAGTTATGCGATTTAAACCTCAATATTCAGCTTTTATCCTGCTCTTGCTAATTGCAATGGGCTGCAAACAACAAAACAACCATGCAGGTGAGTTAAATGATGCGGCAACACTGCCGCAAAAACTAAACTTCAATCAAATGGGCCTGAAGGTAATTACCTCCATGAGCAACAAAAAAGAAGCAACCATGTCAACTCTATATGGTAATGAGCGGGCCTTGAACTATACAAAATCCAAAGGAGACAGCGTCATTGGAGGTATGGTGTTTGCCTTGGTCAGCTGGAAACAACAAGACGATGAAAGATGGTTCGGCGCAAAAATTCCCGGACAATTTCAAAGTGTCGAGATGATCGCTACAAAGGCTAATGGGAAGACGTTCGATACTTCCTATAAAATTTATAAAGACAAATGGCAGACAGATCCGCTGACCGAAAAAACAAGGATAAAATATATCTTAGCACAAAAAGCTTCAGTAATGCCTTAAATCAGTTTATGCCAGCAAATAAAATCAACTATTCAGGTAATAAATCAGGTCTCCTTAATAAATCAGTTTTCTTTGTTTCCGCAAAAATCATTTGGTTTAGCTCCTTATTTATGGGCATACTAGCCTCCATACCAAAAATCCTGCAGCTGCATGTAACGCCTGTAGAATTGGCGGTCGATGCCGTTATAGCTTTTTTATTTTCTCTGGCTATCTGGTACTATAATATTTATGGACTCCCTAAATTTTCAAGTATACGCGTAACCAACAGATTTTTTAATCTCAGGCTTCTTTATAGTGTTTCTTTCGGAATAGTCCTGATGCTGATCCTTGTGATTCTTCATCAGTTATTATTCCCAAAGTATCATTTTCAGGCGATGATTTTAATGTATCAATTCAGGGGGATACTAATTAATCTGACTATATACATGTTCCTCTATTTTTTATATCAAACTTATAGACATCATAAAATCGAGCTGGAGCTGGAGCATGTTAAAGCCGACCACCTGAGTGCGCAATATGAATCATTGAAACAGCAGGTTAATCCACACTTCCTTTTTAACAGCCTGAATACGCTAAAATCAATGGTTGAAATGGAGGACAAGCATAGTACAGAGTTTATTTTAAATCTCTCAGATTTTTATAGATTTACCCTCGAAAAACGCAAACAAGACCTGATTCCATTGGCAGAAGAATTAAGCATTTTACGCTCCTATATGTTTCTGTTAAGTGCCAGATTTGAAGAAGGAATTGATTTTGAGGATCAGATACCTATAGCCTATGCAACCTCCTTAATTCCACCTTTCACCCTGCAGCTATTGATAGAAAATTGCATCAAACATAACGTAGTTTCACTTGAACAACCATTAACTATCTCTTTGTATATCAAACAAGATATGCTTTGCGTTAAAAACAATTTGCAGTTAAAAACAAATACTGAACCTTCATTAAAAATGGGACTGGAAAACATAAACCAGCGCTATCAGCATTTAATGCATAAAAACATAGGAATAGATGAAACAGCCAATTCATTTACTGTTAAACTTCCATTGCTATGATGTCCATTGTAATTATAGAAGATGAGATCAAGACGGCCAAAGCATTGGCTAAAATGATCTTGTCCATCAAGCCCACTGCTCAAATTGCAGCAACCATCCAAAGTGTTAAAACAGCGGTTGCTTATCTTTCAGTGCATGCCACTCCAGATCTTATTTTCATGGATATTCAACTGGCCGATGGAAATTGTTTCGAGATCTTTAAGCAAACACAGGTGCTTGCGCCTGTGATATTTTGTACAGCTTTTGATGAGTATGCAATGGATGCTTTTAAGGCAAACGGTATTGATTACATTTTAAAACCTTTCTCTGCGGATAGTCTGCAAAGTGCATTTGAAAAGGTAACTATGTTGCAAAACTTTTTCCAGGTCAATGAAAAAGCTTCCATTCAAATTAATAACTTATTAAGTGCTCCGGATCCGACTGGTAAAACAGGATTTCTGGTCTTTAAAAACAATAAATACAACACTATACAAACTCATGATATTGCTTGCTTTTATATCCGCGATGAAAGTACAACACTGGTCACTATTACCGGTGAAGAATATGGAATTTCACAATCATTGGAAGAACTCTATAAAGTGCTGAATCCAAAGCAATTCTTCCGCATTAACCGGCAATATCTGATCAGCTATACTGCTGTTAAAGAAGTAGAACATTACTTTGCCCGCAAACTGGTCGTTAAACTGACTATCTCTACCACCGAACAGCTGATCATTGGTAAAGATAAAGCGACTTTGTTCCTGAACTGGCTGGATAACCGGTAAATTAAACAGCAAAAGCCCCCCGCAACTCAAAAATGGGAGGCTCTTAGCACCTGAAGCTTTTAACCTATTTCCTCACTTTAACATTGATATTTTTATCAAAGTATACCACGTGATTATTATACTTCTGTTTGATCTTTTTATAAACTCCGGCTTCAACCTTGTTCACAGAGACAAAGAAAGTCCCTTTCTGACTATCCAACCAGCTTAAGTAGCTTTTCAGCTGTTTCTCAGGTACATCTTCCTTATTAATCATCTTCAGTGGAACATCCACATTATTTGCATCAACCAGAAAAAGTTCGATTTTTTGGTTCACAGCTGTGATTCCTTCATTGATACCTGCATTTTCGATCTCAATTAAGTTATATTCATAAAATTCAGACGCAGGATAAATGAATAGATTATTGGCCGAAAAACCTACCGATTTAATAAATGGTTCAGGATCGTAAGGTGAAATTTTAAGCTTATAAGTTTCAACACTTCCATCATGTCCTGTGACGCTGAAAGAAGTTTTTTCATTGAACAAAACCTTTGTTCCAGAAGCTGGTATCACCGTGCTTCCTTCGGATAGCTTGATGATCGGGGCAATACTATCCGGCAGCTTTTGTTCTGGTGGCCAATAGAAATAAATTTCATTACTTGCTGTAATGGCCCCTTTGATAGCCTCTCCTGTCGCATCCTTAGTGACAAAACTCAAGATAGCTGTGGTATAAATTTTACTGTCCTCTTTTTTACAAGAGGAAAAGATAGTTAAGAGTATCCATAAACTGAATACAATTGGTGTACTCTTAATTTACTATATATAAATTTCATGATTTTATTAGTGATTTAAATGCAAGTGCTGGTTAATTCTAATTTTCAACTTTTGCTCTGACTGTGACATAAGAGAAACCTGTTTTAGGCGGAAACCCTTCAAATAACGCAGTAGGAATATAATCTCCCGGAGGTACATTTTCCGGAACACGGATTACAGCTTCGCTCAAAGTATAGGACACAATAGGCAATAATGTTTTCACCCCGTTTACCATAATACTGAACTCAGTGAAATTCCTGAATACGGCACTGTAAGAGCGTTCAATGATAAAAGTCTCCCCCTGATTCACAATTTTATTCCCTAATAACCAACCTGGTCTTCCGAACACCAGTTCTACCGGCTTTTTCATTTCTATTTCCAGCTTCAGGAACTTCACTCTTACTTTATAAATACCAGGCTGCATATCCAGCGGCATTTGCCTGTCTATAGCATAAAAAACTTTTCCGTCCTTTTTGATCACAGAAGATACGTATTCACCACCCTTGGAGAGCACCGTTTCTTTTCCGTCTGCCGCAATCAGGGTCATTTTTACTTCATCAAATAACGTTCTTTCAAAGTTTCCGCTGATAGCTATTGAACTGCCAATGCTAATTTTTGCGATGTCATCAGTTGAAAGCTCCTCTACAACCAGCGGCGTTTTCTGCTGTACAACAATAATCAGTTTGTAAGTGGTCACACTTTTATCGCTACCAGTTACCTCATAAGTTGTTTTCTCATCTTGTATATCTACACGTTGTGCAGTAGTTTTAATACTGGCGCCAGCTGAAAGCGTAATCTTCGGTTCAATAAATGTCAAACCATATTGTAAAGGGATACAAACGGTAATCGTTTTTTCCAGGTCATCAACAACCCCATGGATATCATTTTCAGGTAACGCTATGGTATAGGCCAGAATTTTATTGTCAGGCTCTGGTGTAGGGTCATTAGATTTAGTGCAGGCCGAAGTCAGTAAGACTATTATGGCGCAGAATGTAGAGATCAGGTAATTTGGTTTCATTTTTTTAATTGTAATCATTAGAATTTGGTGCTGCCTTTTGGCAATAGAATGAAGTCGAATGTCAACAACATTTTAGGGGTATCTTTAAACATCTTGTCTACTGTTAAAACATCCTTATAGCAGCTTATAATCTTTATTTTAGCATAATTCCCTTTTGCGGTACGCAGGATTATTGTGCGGGTTTCTGGCATTGCATAAGCTACATGCTTCTTATCAATTGCACCACCCCCTCTGATCGTTCCTCCATAATCATAGAGATACCATCCAACACCTTCTCCAAATGCACCAGCATCATCAGATCCTACTGCACGGCTTTTTGTTTTAAATTCGGAATCAGCGGGAATAGCAGTCACCTGATCAAAAGGGATTGGGAGAATCATAATTCCGCCATTGCCTCCCCCTCTGAATCCTTTATTACTTTTATCAGTGCTGCTATTTCCTTCCAGAAAACTGTTGAAAATACCATCAAATGCGATATCCCAATCTGCAGTTTTCGCCTGGTCAGGATTGATCGCTTTATTGTTTTCCAGGCTGTAATAGAAAGGAGGCGTCACTCCTGCATATAGCGCATCCTCTTTAGTGATCTGCAAATTAGTTGTACGTGTCAGTGTATTGAAAGGGACGGTTCCTTTAAAAGGTTCTTAAGTAACCGGCTTTTGTGGGGCATCTGGTTGAATATCATATTCTTTAGCACAAGAAGAAAATATAAAAATAAGCAGAGCCATTGCAGATAGTTTAGTTATCCTATTGATAATTACTCTTTTCATATGATGGTTTGTATGCGTGAAAAAATGCCCTTTTTAAGGGCTTTATACAAGATTTAGAATGCTATTTAAAACGATTCTAATTAATGTGCCGCAAACCTATACAAAGACTTCTGTAAATATTTGTTCAATCTGTATTATCTTTTATTCAATGTGTATTATCTTTTGTGCTATCTGTATTATCTTTTATTCAATCCGTATTTCTTAATATATTGCGTGAATTATTTATCTCAGGAAGAAATAGCCGACATTTTATGGAAATCGTTAAAATACCGAAGAAATTACGCGACATACTGGACACTTTAAGAAGTGGTCAAATAGAATCCGGATTAGCACAGCTGGAGGAATTTAAAGACTTTGAACCACAGAATGCTCTTGTGCTAGCTGAAATAAACTATTTCAGAGGGAATTACGAATTGGCAATGGCAAATGATGAAAAGGCTTTACCATTTGACGAACAATGGTATGCAGGGAATATATTATCTGAACATTTCTTTGCTTACACCAGTGCCGCCATCAGCAGTAATGCTCAACAAAGAGCAGAAAAATTCTATAAAACATACCTCGCTGAAAAGAAAAAACCGGGTTTGGAAGACTATCGCCTCGCTATCTATAAACACCAAGTGAGCCAGCATTTGGCAAAACTCAAAGGAAAAAAAAACTTAACCATTGATCCGGCACCATTAAAAATAATTAAAAATGGCAAAGATACGCCCTGCTTTATTGCCCAGTTGAAAAAATACAAACCCAAATTAGCCTATGATAGCCCAAAAGGAGCAGCATATCTGTTGAGTTTTAGGTTCGAAGAAGGTAATACGGACGAAAGTTTAGCTTACTACGAACAGTATGCAGAAGAACTCACTAATGAAGATGACCATTTGTCTGCAGCAAGACTTTTGCTATTAACTGGTGAGGTCGAAAAAGCAAAAACGGCAATCAGGAACTATGTGAAAATCTGGTATCCGGTAGAGCATCTCCAAATTACACCTATGCGACTTTGGGAATTTGAAGACTTACAGCCAATTTTGACTAAAGAATTTAAAGAAGAAATATTGCGGATGCCAAAAGCGAAACCATAACATGGACTGATTAACCCAGGGTATTACGGTACCCCGGGTTGTAGAGAAATGTATTAATAGATAACCGGATCAAAACCCCTATGTCAAAATAAAAATGAAATTAAATAACTTAATCATACCTGGTCAGTCAATCGGAGGTGTTTGTTTAGGCGCGACTGCTGGTTCTTTCCTTGATCGATTAGAATCAAATGATGAAATTATAATGGAAACTGATACGGCGGTTATTCTTAATCAAGGTCTTATTACAATTTATTATACACCTAAAAAAGAGTTGATTACGGCAATATCCTGTAATAAATTATTTACAGGAACCTATGCAGGTAAACTCTGGCCAGGAATGAATGTGACCGATGTCACCAGAAATTCATCCACACAAATTGCCTGGTCCGGCTTTGTTCAAGTTGATGGCATCCAGGGAATTGGCCTTTCAATGCCAGAAGAACAAGATGATTTTGAACAGCTTACTGATACCTTCTCTCCCGACTTCATTTTTGAAGAACTCTGGGTTTACAAAATCTAGTTATTTCTTTTTCCTGATTATGTTCTTTTCGCTTATCATATTATTTCCTCTGATCATGCTAAAAAAACCGGTGTAATCCCCAAATAAGATGCAATCTGCTTTTGAGAAATCCTGTTCTAATCCGGGGTACTGTTTTTTAAAAACCATGTAGCGTTTATTTGCTGGCTTTGAAAGGATTTTAGTAATCCTCCGCTGGTATAAACTAAAACCGTTTTGATATAATATCCGGAAGAACTTTTCGAGTTTTGGAACCGCTGTATATAAATTCTCCAATACCTCCTGCGCTAGAAAAAACACTTCAGTTTCCTCCAGCAAAGCGATCGCATAAAATGACTTTTGACCTGATGCAAAAATGCTCAAATCAGCGCACCACCAATTCTCCGGACAAAAAAATAATGTTATGCTCTTCTCCCGCCTCAGTATGATAGAACAAGCTAAAACACCCTTTATTTACAAAATAGATATGTTTACAAACCTCACCCGCTTTCAGTAAACTCTCGTTTTTCTTCAGCTTACTTGACCTAAGTTTACTCGTGATCTGCAGTATTTCTGAATTTTCAAGTTTGATATGTTTGTCGAGGTTTTCAAAAAAGAGCTCGTACATTTAATAATAGATTGAATTCAAATTTACGGCTCCTGAAGCTTTATCCCAACGGCCCAAAGAAACTTACCAGACGTGTATTTGATAATCTTCATTGAATTCAAAATAATCGAACCCTGTTCTGGTCTCTCCGGCCAAATTAACTTTCCAGCTATAACGTCCAACATGGTGGTGGTAGTCTGGTAAAGCTTCAATATAAAATTTTCTTGAAGGCATAGTTTCCAATGAACTGTAAGCCAGCGCTGCAAGCCCATCAACTCCTTTTACGTTTTCATAATTCGGATCAGTATAGGTTGCTTCGAAAGTGAGATTTAGTAATGCTTTCTAATCGTTTTGAAAGCAATAATTAATCCGATCAAGGTTAAAACAGCACTAAAAATAAAAGGTGCACCAGGAAAATATACAGGCGCAGCTGATCCGATGAAATAAACAAAGATGTGACTGACAATCCAGGGGCCAATAATTGCGGCCAGGCTTTGTAAACCAGTTATAATCCCTTGTAATTCTCCCTGGGAATTTGGAGCGGCCTGATTTGAAATTAAACTCTGCATCGCGGGGCCACCAATTCCGGCCAGCCCATAAGGTAAAATAAAGAGCATGAACCAGGTCCCACTGGCTGCAAATGCAAAACAAAGAAACACCATACTATATAAGATAAGTCCATAGTAAATGGCCAGTTTTTGCTGACTTTCTGAGACAACAAATCTGATTAACAGGCCTTGAACGAGTGCAAGAAGCAAGCCAACCACTCCTAATGAATAGCCTATCATCGTTGAATCCCAGTGGAATTTCTCAATGACATAATAAGACCAGTTGGAATTAACTGAATGGTTAGCAATATAAAGTAAAAATAACGTGATCAGCAGCCCCACTATCGCCTTATATTTGGCAATATTTGCAAATGCGCCAACAGGATTTGCCCTTTTCCAGGAAAAGTCTCTTCTATTTTCTGCTGATAAAGATTCTGGCAATAAAAAATAACCATATAACCAGTTGACCAAAGCCAGGCCAGCCGAAATCATAAAAGGAACCCTCAATCCAAAAATACTAAAGAGCCCGCCTATAACTGGCCCCAGGATAAAACCAATTCCAAAAACAGCCCCTACCAGTCCGAAGTTTCTGGATTTTTGTGCGGGTTCCGAAATATCTGCAATGTAAGCCAATGCAGTACTGACACTGGCACCGGCAATGCCCGCTATGATACGTCCAGCAAATAACCAAAACACGGAAGGTGCGAAAGAAAGAAAAATATAATCTATGCCCAGGCCAAATAAAGAGATTAATAAGATGGGGCGCCTTCCAAATTTATCACTTAGTCCGCCCAGAACAGGCGAAAAGATAAATTGAGCAAGAGCGTAAGCGGCCATTAAATATCCGCCGTAATCTGCAGCAACACTGATATCCCCACCAGTCAGGTTCTGGATTAATCTGGGTAAAACGGGAATAATAATTCCAAATCCGGTAAAATCTATAAGGAGAGTTACCAAAATAAATACCATTGCGGTATTTTTTTTTGAAGTCATTTGAATTGAATACTATTTGTAGTTTAAATAATTGAATGTTGATAAAACAACCCTTTCTTAAAAAAGAAAGGGTTGCATAAAGGCCCTATTTTAGGAATTCCAGGATCAGCTTTGTAGTTTTCTCAGGATTTTCTTCCATAATGAAATGCCCGCTTCCTTCAACTTTTGCCAATTTCAAATCAATTGCAAAGGGAGGTAATTCTCTGGCCAGTAATTCATAACCACTGCCACCAATACCGATTACCGGCATAGCTAAAGCGGCGTATTCCTTATTGTCTTCAATGTCTTGTGCAAAAGTCTGGTACCATCCGTTACCCGCACGGATACCGTCTGCATTGTCATAAGCTGCCAGATAAACCGCACGGTCAAATTCACTAATCGTACTTTCATCCACAGCAGCATATTTAAAAACATAATTATGAACTAGGTTTGAACGGCCAATCAGAAGTTCTTCTGGTAAGCCCTTTATTTGATTAAAGGCCATCCACCACATGTGATTTTGAGGCTGATCACTAGTCAACGAATTATTCTGAGACGGGATCAATGGGATATAATACATACCAGCATTCGGGTGTGGTGTATCAAGGACAATCAGTTTAGTAGTTGCTTCAGGATGATTCGCGGCAAAACTAAAAGCTACCTGAGCTCCGATATCATGTCCTCCAATATTAACTTCATCATAACCTAATTTTTGAACGAGTTCAAAGATGTCCTTAGCCATTGTTTTCTTATCATAACCAGTTTCTGGTTTATCACTGCTTCCCATTCCTCTGATGTCCACAACAATCACATGAAATTTCTCTGCTAAGGCAGGCATCATATGATGAAATGCCCACCAGGTTTGCGGCCATCCTGGAATCAAGACTAGTGGGTGCCCCTGTCCACCTTCCACATAATGCAGATTGATCCCGTTAACAATTGCGTTTCTATTTGTAAATCCTGGGATTAATTTGACCAGTTCTTCATCCCTGGTTGCATCTTGACTGTAGTTCGCATTTAATGCTGTTTTCATCTTGTGTTTCTTTTAATTTTAATACTGCAAAGAAACATTCAAGCTGTGACAGCCTTGTGTCAGCAAGTTTTTAAATAGTTTTCACGGTTTCGGTGATGGAAGCAAATAATGATTTCACGCTTATTTTTAAGGGATCGGAATGAAGAATTGTTGCATAGTCAGCAATGGAAATATACCAGCGTGCAAATCCTTCAACAGACATTGTTAAAAATTCCATTTCTATTCCAGCAGTTGTATTGCGCTCAGCTACGTAACCAAAATAGTACTTTGAATCGCTGATTTGCAAGGCACCTTGTGGGGAAACCAGCAAAGTTACTTCTTCAAGTTTGATAGCTTCATACTGCGCATTTAAAAGACTCTTTAAATCAGGATGCTGTGTTTTAAATTTAACGTCAGTTAAGGAGACCTGCCTGATCCGGTCAAATCTAAAATCCCTGTAATCGTTTTTCTCCCTGCAGAAAGCAAATAAATGCCAGTAACGATTCACATAAAATATGCCTACAGGCTCTATGGTCCGCTTTGTTTCCTCTTGTTTAGCCTGTGTAAAATAATTCATCTTCATGACCAGATGATTTCCAAGACCGGCCAGTACAATTTTCAAAATATCATTTTGTGTCACGCCTTCCTGAGGAAAAGTTTGCTGTACGACCTCTATTTTGCCCTCCATACGGCTCAGGTAATCTTTATCTGCGGGTTCAAGTACAGCCCGGATTTTATCTAATGCAGTAGAAAATAAACTGGCATGTGTGGCTTCGGTAACCTGGGCTACTAATTTTTCTGCAGTAATCAGTGCTGTTGCTTCTTCGCGCGTAAACATGACAGGAGGTAATCTGTAACCTGCTTCCAAAGAGTAACCAATCCCGGATTCTCCTATGATAGGAATTCCTGCTTCTTCCAAAGAGCTGATATCTCTATAGACAGTTCGTAAACTAATGAGGTAGCGGTCCGCAATATCCCTGGCCCTCACAATTCTACGCGACTGTAATTGAATAAGGATAGCAGAAAGACGGTCTATTCGATTCATTGCGCAATTTAGAACATTAATTATACTATTTAAAACAGCTTTTTATCCAATTTTGAGAAGAAACTTATCAGATCATCTGCTAATAATACGGGTTGTTCTGCTGCTGCAAAATGTCCACCTGCTGGCATAGAAGTCCAGTGCTGAATGTTAAAGCTTTTTTCAACATAAGCACGCGGCGGTGTAGGCAATTCTTTTGGGAATTCAGCAAACCCAACTGGTACTTTTATAAAGTCATTCTTGCCAAAAGCCAATGGTTTTTTACTGTTTTCATTATAAATCCGCATAGAGGAATGGATAGTTTGCGTGATCCAGTATAAAGTGACATTTGCAAGCAGTTCATCTTTAGTGAAAACATTTTCAATATTCCCGTTATTATCGCTCCAGCTATTAAATTTTTCAATGATCCATGCGCACAACCCAGCCGGAGAATCATTTAAACCATAGGCCGCAGTCAGAGGTTTTGTGCTATGGATTTGAACATATGCACCTTCTTTAGCCGACCACTCTGCTCCTGTTTTCTGAAAAGCCACAACTTCTTCAGAAAGCTGTTCTCCTTCTCGTAGATAAGCTTTATAAGAGCCGGAGATATAGTTTAGATGTAAGCCAATTACATGCTCAGGATATTTTAAAGACAACCAGGAACTCACACCAGCACCAATGTCACCACCCTGAGCGCCATAATGCTGATAGCCCAGCCCTGTCATGAGTTGATGCCAGAGATCTGCTACAAATTCGCTGTTACAACCCGGATGAACTGCTTTACTTGAAAAACCAAAGCCTGGAATGGAAGGAATAACCAGATCAAAAGAGTTGTCAGGATTTTCTGTCAGCAGAGGTATCAGTTTCATCATCTCCAGAAATGATCCTGGCCATCCGTGGGTAATAATTAATGGAACTGATTGCTTTCCTTTACCTTTAATATGCATAAAATGTACCTGATGCCCATCAATATCAGCTATGAAATTTGGATAAGTATTAATCTCATTTTCAACTTTTCGCCAGTCAAATGTATCCCTCCAATAGGCTATCAATTCTTTCATATAAGAGAGATTAGCCCCATAATTCCAGTCAGATGCTATTATTTCATCCGGCCATCGGGTCAAATTTAGTCTTTGTTTTAAATCATCCAGAACTTGTTGGGAAACGTCTGCCGTGAAAGGTTTTATCATGGTGGGAAGGTAAGAAAAAGACGGAGAATACACCCTAAAAACGGGCGAATTTAGCTTAGTGTAACCTATTGACTATCAGTGTTTTTTTTCGTTATCTTGTTCAGACATTATTCTGACACCTTTCAGAGGTATTTATAGTCTTTAAAGATGTCATGAGCGATGAGGTTTCAAAATGTGTCTATTGCGGAAGCTTTGAAAATCAATCTTAATTATTATCCGGGCCAATTCCGTTTTCAATATTAAACTTACATAGTGCAATTTGCTTTTTTACGGCTTTTAACTCTTTGATTTTATCATCTATTTGTACTAATTTTCTGTCCAGAACTTCAAGTTTTGCTTTTTTGCTGATTTGTTTTTTATACCAGGCATCAACAACTTCTTTGATTTCAGCCAGTGTAAAGCCTACCGCTTTCGCCATCTGTATAAATCTTAATTTTTCAACAACATCATCTCCATAATAAACATAATTATTGGTTGTCACTTCCTGCTTCTTTTCACCGCTAAATAAACCCGATTTTTCATAAAATCTGATGGTACCAATAGGTATTCCTGTTTCTTTAGAGAGCTGATTAATTAATTTCATGTTCTTGAATATAAAAATAAATGCGAACCATGTAGTATACTACATACTTGCAGCTTACAAAAATAGTTTTTACTATTGTATTCACAATTGAAAACATCAATAATTTATTAAAATGCAATATTCAGACGACGAACTTATAAAATCGCTTCCGGGATTTCAAAACCATTATCTGGAGGTAAACGGAATAAATCTGCATTATGTAGAAGGTGGAGAAGGACAGCCGCTGGTATTATTTCCTGGCTGGCCGGAGACTTGGTGGGCTTATCATAAAATAATGCCGGTGCTTGCCGCAAATTATCACGTTATTGTAGTAGACATCCGGGGAATGGGTAGTTCTGAGAAACCAACAGCTGGCTATGATAAAAAGAGTATGGCCAAAGATATCTGTGAACTTGTCAAAAAGCTAGGTTATGAAAAAGTTAATATTGGTGGCCATGATATTGGAGCTCATGTTGCTTTTAGCTTTGCCGTCAATTTTCCTGAGCTAACTTCAAAATTGATTATTTTAGATACACCACATCCAGACCCGCAAATGTACCAGCTTCCTATGGTTCCGATCTTAGGAGCAAGTTATGTTTATCCTTGGTGGCTGGCTTTCAATCAAATCAAAGAATTACCTGAACAATTACTTGCAGGCCGGATGTTTATCGTACTGGACTGGATTTTCAAAACCTTACTGGAGGATCAGACCAGCATCAGTGAGTTTGACAAAGCTGTATATGCGTTTGCTTATGATAGTAATGCCGGTATAAGAGCGTCAAATGCTTGGTATCAAGCTTTTCCACAAGATATAGAAGATAGCAAGTCATATCAGAAACTTGACATGCCTGTACTGGCAATAGGTGCCAGTGGATATGAACTGTTAAAAAATTCCCTGCCTGGGTATGCAACAAATCTAAAGTTAGTTAAGGTCGAAGATAGTGGACATTTTATGCTTGCTGAAAAACCAGAAGAACTCGTCAATGCGATCAGGGATTTTTTGAATTGATTTTAGAAATAGCCGGGCAATCCTGCTTTGGATTGCCCGGAATAGTTAAGGTTGGCCACTCCCTCCTGCTGCGCCGTAAATCTGTCCGGTTGAATAACTGGCATCATTGACTGCCAGCTGTACATAGATAGAAGCTAGCTCTGCAGGCTGGCCAGGTCTGCCCAGAGGGGTCTCTTTACCGAATTGCTTTACTTTCTCTACAGTAGAACCTCCGGTAACCTGCAGTACTGTCCAGATTGGTCCTGGTGCAACACCATTAACACGGATACCTTTAGGGCCAAGCTGTTTTGCCATTGACCTCACGAAACTTGTATTCGCAGCCTTACTTTGCGCATAATCAAAGAGATCTGCAGAAGGATCTGTAGCCTGAACCGAGGTAGTAACAATAATAGAGGATCCGGGTTTAAGATGAGGTAAGGCGGCTTTTGTAATCCAGAACGGCGCGTAAATATTAGTTTTCATCGTCCAGTCAAATTCTTCCGTACTGAGATCCAGAATAGATGCATGGCTTTGTTGCCTGCCCGCATTGTTGACTAGAATATCTAATCCTCCAAGTCCCTTTACAGCGTCTTTAATAAGTTTCGTACAAAAGTTCTCGTCTCTTATATCGCCAGGAATGGCTATCGCTTTACGACCTTCTTTTTTGATCAGTTCAATAACTTCTTTAGCGTCTGATTCTTCTTCAGGCAAATAGTTAATGGCAACATCTGCTCCTTCTCTTGCATAGGCAATAGCAGCGGCTCTTCCTATACCAGAGTCACCACCGGTCAGGAGTGCTTTACGTCCTGTGAGTCTGCCAGAACCAACATAGCTTTGCTCCCCGTGGTCCGGTACAGGAGACATTTTTGATGCTAATCCTGGCCAGGGCTGCGTTTGTTCTTTAAATGGTGGTTTGAAATATTTTTTTGTTGGATCTTCGAGTGGTGATCTGCTGGTTTCATTAGGATTCGTGCTTTTACTTTCTTTTTTCATAGGGATAAGATTTAATGTTTATCTAGGCGTGAACACCGTAATTTAACAAAAGTTTTTAGAAAAAAATGTTTACCTTAATACCTTCAGTAAACCAGGTAAGCGGAGCTAAAGCGTTCAAAAATCAACTATATTATTTACTAACATGAAACCACACGATCTGGAAAGATTTATAACTGCTCAAAAAGGAGTATTCCAAACTGCGCTTGGCGAAATTCAAAATGGAAAGAAAATAACCCACTGGATGTGGTATATTTTCCCGCAAATCCAGGGTCTTGGTTTTACTGAAAATTCCAAATATTATGGAATAAAAGATCTGCAGGAGGCAACTGAATTTTTGCAGCACCGGGTGCTTGGCCCCAGACTGATTTTGACTTGTAATACATTACTTTCACTGGAAACCAATGATGCGCACCAGGTATTTAGTAGCCCCGATGACCTGAAGCTAAAATCTTGTATGACTTTATTTTCGGAAATTCCGGACAGTAATCCTGTGTTTGACAAAGTACTGAAGAAATTTTTCAATGGTTTAAAAGATCACATCACGTTAAAAATCCTTAACCTCCACCGTTAATTTTTATTTTTAATCGCTTAAGTTATTAAATTACCACTCTGAAAGTTAAGTTCACTCTAGGCCGCATTGGTCTTGCCGATTTAGGGACTCTATGTTCCCAGTCTGTTTGTAAATTACCTTTCATAATCATCAGTGCAGCGCTTTCCAGCCGGATTGAGTATTTATGGGAATGATCCTGTTTATTTCTGATATCAAAAGACCTGACCTGTCCGAAACTCACTGAAGCGATGACCGGATGCGTACCTAAAGCTTTTTCATTGTCACTGTGCCAGGCTACAGAATCATTTCCATCCCGGTAATAATTCAGCAGTACACTATTGAAAGTTACTCCTGCAATTTCTTCTGCACGTTTTTTAATGCGCAGGAGTTCTGGTGTCCATAGCAAGGGTTCAGCCCTGCGCAGCGAAGTATAATCATAGGTTTCCTGATCAGCATACCAGGCAGTAAGTCTTGGAGTGACTACTTCTTTATCGTACATCCTCACTACTTTTTGCTTCCAGGGAGTTTCGGCAATAAATTTTTGGAGTAAATTGTAAGATTCCTGCTCCGTAAATATTCCGGGGTGATAGGTTAAAAGTTCTGCAGGAAGCTGTGGACTCTGCCCTGCTTCGGCGAAAAAACTCAATTGTTCCATATACTATGCTATTAACGCCAATTTCCTTGATGAAAGCTTAAGCAAGTACAAATTTATACTAAAATAGTTAGTATTTCAATAGGTTTGGTAATTTGGATTACTAAAAAAATAAAGACAATCTGCTTTATACACATATATATGTGTTATTGTGTCTCATACAAAACTGTTAATTGCCAGATATTATTAATAATTCTTTATCTTTAATAAGTTACATTTTCTACTTTAACAATTCTCTGAATTAAACTATTATGTCCTTAAAAGAAAGGCAACAATCATCCTACGCTTTATATTTAGAGGGTGGTGGTGAAATGGGTGCGCTGACCCGCTCATTTAATTGGTCTGAAACTGCGCTGGGCACTCCCGATCAATGGTCACAAAATTTATTAACTACAATAAGTATTATTCTTCATTCCAAATTCCCGATGTTTCTGTGGTGGGGCCCGGACCTGATTCAATTTTATAATGACGCTTACAGGCCTAGTTTAGGAAACGATGGGAAACACCCAAATGCACTGGGTCAAAAGGGAGAAGATTGCTGGCCGGAGATATGGCTGGTTATCAATCCTTTAATTGATCAGGTGATGGCTGGCGGCGAGGCCACATGGAATGAGGATCAGCTGATCCCGATTTATAGAAATAACGGTATAGAAGATGTGTACTGGACGTTCTGTTACAGCCGGGTAATCGATGTGCATGGAGAAATTGGTGGCGTGCTGGTAACCTGTTACGAAACTACCCATAAGGTAAAAACAACACAACAAATCGAGCAGACTTTAATTGACCTCGCTGAAAGTGAGTCCAGGTCAAATAATTTAATTGTACTGGCTCCTGTAGCTATTGGTGTTCTTAAATCAAAAGCGCTAATCATTGAGACAGCTAACAATAAACTTTTACAATATTGGGGAAAATCAGCAAACGTTATCGGCCAGCCTTTAGCTACTGCTTTACCTGAGCTTGAAGGACAACCCTTTTTAAAAATATTAGACGATGTTTACACTTCTGGCTTGCCATATGCTAAATATGAGGTTCCCGCCATGCTGGAAAATAAAGGAATCTTAAAAAAATACTATTTCGACGTTCTTTATCAGCCTATTTCAGGTCAGTCCGGTGAAACAGACAGCATCCTTGTAGTTGCAACAGATTTAACAGAACAAGTAGAGGCCAGACAGGTTATCGAGGAAAATTTCTTACAATTCCGGCAATTGGCCGATTCTATCATCCAAATGGTTTGGGTAACTGATGCAGGCGGAATGCATGAATACTATAATCAAAGATGGTACGACTTTACGGGGTCAAACTTTGAACATACTAAGGGTACAGGCTGGAATCAGATGTTTCATCCTGATGACAGAGAAAGAGCAAGTGAAAAATGGGCGCATTCATTAAAAACGGGCGAGCATTACGAGATTGAATACCGGTTAAAAAAATATACGGGCGAATATGTTTGGGTGCTTGGCCGGGCAGCTCCTTTTTATAACTCGGAGGGAAAAATAGTGAAGTGGTTTGGGACATGTACTGACATTCATGAACAGAAATTATTACAAGAGCAAAAAGATGATTTTATCAGTATTGCCAGTCATGAGTTAAAAACTCCCGTGACCACTTTAAAGGTTTCTTTACAACTGATGAAGCGGATGATTAACAATCCATCCACAGAAATGATGAGCAATTTGATTGAAAAGGCCAATAAAAGTATGGACAAAGTGGGTAGCTTAATCGAAGATCTATTGAACACAAGTAAATATAATCACGGGCAGATTCACCTGAACAAGACCACATTTAAGCTATCTGAAGTGATTGCTGAATGCTGTGAGCATATCAATTACGAAAGAACACATACGCTTAAAATTACTGGCAATCCTGATTTAGAGGTTTATGCTGATGCAGAGCGAATTGGGCAGATCATTACCAATTTCATTAATAATGCGATAAAGTATGCCCCTGAATCAAAAGAGATAACGATTAATATTGCCAGGGTAAGTAATCATGTTAAACTTTCTGTTGAAGACCATGGGCCTGGAATTGCGCAGGAAAAAATACCCCATATATTTGACCGCTATTATCGCGTTGACAGTACCGGAAGTCAATATTCAGGCTTGGGACTTGGGCTTTATATTTGTTCAGAGATTATCGGGAAACATGGCGGAGAAATAGGTGTAGATAGCGAAATCGGCAAAGGAAGTATATTTTGGTTTAAATTGGCTAGTTAAGGGTTTGTAGATAAAAGTAGAATACTGACCCTGCGTTTTCTTCGCTTTCGACTACAATTTCACTATCATGATAACGCAGAATCTCTGAGACCAGGTATAAACCTATACCGAATCCGGGAACAGTTTTTATGCCATTGTTATTTACCCTGTAAAAACGCTCGAATAACCTTTTTTGATCTTGAGGGCTTATTCCTATGCCCTGATCACTGACATATATTTTCACTTTTCCGGTTTGTTTTTCACAACCCAGGGTAATTAAGCCTCCTTCGGGAGAATATTTAATGGCATTACTGACCAGGTTCATCAGTACCTGCGCAATTTTATCTCTATCGGCAAAGATGGCAACATCTTCACAATCTATTAGTTTTATAGTATGTTGTGAAGTTAAAAATTTAGCATCCTCCGCAATTTCAACAATTAAAGGGTGTAATTCGACTTCCCTTCTTTCTATCTGCAACTTTCCTTCTTCCATTCTTGCCAAACTTAAAAAGTCGTGAATCATGGAAACCATTTTTTTGGTCTGGGCTTCCGCTCTGATCAATGATTTAACACCGAATTCATCTCCTGCTTTTTTCGCGCGCATCAGTAATAGCTGGAGATAACCGGTAAGTGCAGTTAAAGGCGTTTTCAGTTCGTGACTCACCATCGCAACAAAATCGTTTTTCCGCTGCTCTTCTTGTTTCCGCTCTGTGATATCTCTGGCAATTTTTGATAAACCAATAATATGACCATCTCTGTCTTTAACTGGTGATATAGTCAGAGACACATCAATCAGCTTTCCGGTTTTGGTAATTCTCCTGGTTTCAAAATGATCTACTCTTTCGCCTTTACTTAAACGGGAAAGGATTTGAGCCTCTTCTTCCCGAAGGTCTGGCGGTATTAATGTCAATATCGGCTGACCAATTATTTCATCAGCGCTGTAGCCAAAAGTCCGTTCTGCAGAGTCGTTCCAACTGGTAATGATCCCGCTTAAAGTTTTACTGATTACAGCGTCATTACTGGAATCAATAATAGCAGCTAATTTTGCACTTTTCTCTTCTGCATATTTAACGTCTGTAATATCAAGAGTAGTACCGATAAGCAGCAGACTGGCATAACGGTCTGTTTTATAACTCGTTCTCCACTGTACTTTAATCCAGCGTATTTCACGGTCATTAAACCGGTGAATTCTGTAAATAAGGCTATGGGTATTTTCACTATTTAATTCGACGGAGTTCTGCATAGCTTTGATTACGCGGGATTTATCTTCCGGATGAACCAGTTCAATAAATGCATCAAAAGTTATTTGTTCAGCATCGGGATAACCGAAAACATATTTGCACTCTGCTGACCAGAATAAGCTATTACTTTTCGGATCCCATTCCCATGTACCCAGATTGGTAGACTCTATCGCTATTTTTAACTTTGTTTCACTTTGCTCCAGATCGTACAGTATTTCTGCCTTTCTTTCTTGTTCTTTGATCAGCGGTGTAATATCTCTGGTAAAACAACGGGTATGAATAAACTGACCATCTTTCCATAAAACACTTGAATTAATGAGCACATGTTTAATATCACCGTTCTTGCAACGCAATCTTGCCGGATAGTTAAGAAGTGTCTGATTGTTGGTCAGCCGAAAAAGAATATCTGCTATAACTTCCTGGTCTGCATGAAAATTACTGATCGGGAATCCGATATATTCTTCACGTGTATAACCAAGAGAAACAAATTCAGCTTCATTAGCCCATATTATTATCCCTTCGGCATTAACCCAATGAAGTGGTAATGAGGCATTTTCAACGAAGTCATTCAATTCTTCCAAACGAAGTTTTAAATCTTTGTTTTCATTCTCATATTGAGTAATCTTCGCCTGAAGTTCTTTAAAATCTTCCATAGTTAGTCTGTAACAAAACTAACTATTGTTACAGTATTTTCGCAGGAAAGGTAAACAAAATTACTGTCTTTTTAAGATAATTCTACCGTGGTATTGGCTTTAACGATTGCAGAATCTCCTGGATAGAGAAATCAGCACCACATACAAATTCATCAGCAGCCCCATAATAAATAGTCAATTGATCTCCCTTTACGATATGACCGTTGGTAAAGACAACAAAGCCAAAAAAACCACTGAGTTCATAACTTTCTGCAGGTACCATAATAGGCTCCTCACTTCTGGCAATTACGATTGAAGGATCAGCAGAATCCATTAAAAATGCTCCCAGACAATAACGGTGTTCGGCAGTGGCACCGTGATAAATCTCCAGCCACCCCTGCTCTGTTTTAATGGGTGAAGCTCCACCCCCAACTCTTGCACTATCCCACATTCCAGGACGGGTTTTCAAAATACATTTATGATTCCCCCAATGCAGGCCATCCGGAGATTCCGCTACCCAAATATAATTACCGCCAATATCTTTACTGCTAGGTCTGTGTAATGCATAAAACATACCACTGATTTTTTCCTCAAAAATAGCCACATCTTTGTTGTGTGGAGGCAGAATCATTCCTTTCCGCTCGAATTGCTGCCAGTTTCGGGTAGTTTGTAAACCTACTCCAACCCCATTGTCTGAAACCGCGGTATAGGTGAGGTGATATACTCCCTCTAGTAGTGCAACTCTGCAGTCTTCAATACCGTAACGTTCAAGTTTACCTTTTCCAAATAAGCCCGGGTAGTTTACTTCTTCTGAAAAATTAATCCCATCATGGCTGCTAAGCAACCGCAGATGCGAAATTGTGGTCAGGTAGTCTAATCCTTTATAATTAAATATTCTGGCATCTGTTGCAATCAGATCAGGATCATTTAACGGTACTTCCATGATTTCTATTTTACCCTGTTCGTTGAGTACAGGAATAAAGGCCCAACCCTCAATTTGTTTTATACTTTCGGCTACTCTAACCAGCAGCCAGGTTTTCCCCCCGAAAATAAATACACCAGGGTTAAGTAAACAAATGACTTGAAGCCCATCAGCGCTTGGCAGAATATCTTTAGGCATCAAAAGTGGGTTTTCGGGAAAACGTTTGGCAAGATCCTTCATCTTAGTTAATTGTTTTTTCGTGAACTTAATATTAATCCTGAAAGAATGAACACGCCACCAGCTACCTGAGTGACACTGACCTGTTCATGCAAAAATAGTACTGCGATTAATACACCAATCAAAATATCCAGATTAAGAAAATTGCCAACCATCGCAGCTGGGAGTTGTTCCAATGCTTTGTTATACATCAGGTAACAAAAAGCAGAGGAAATTGCGCCCAGATAAATCAAAGCCATCCATCCTTTAAGTCCAATCTGAACGTGCTGACTGAGTTGGCTAAATTCGTATATAGCTAATGGAAGCAATAAAGCCGTGCCTATGCAGCCGCTCCAAAAGGTAATTATAATTGGATTTAAATGGTTAAGCTTACGGGAAATCAAGGTATAAGCTGACCAGCAAAATACAGCAACGATCATTAAAAGATTTCCTATTAAACTGCTCTTCTCTCCTTTGG
This sequence comes from Pedobacter sp. UYP1, assembly GCF_040547305.1. Taxonomy (NCBI): domain Bacteria; kingdom Pseudomonadati; phylum Bacteroidota; class Sphingobacteriia; order Sphingobacteriales; family Sphingobacteriaceae; genus Pedobacter; species Pedobacter sp. UYP1. The sequence continues at coordinate 333,289 of NZ_JBEPPL010000001.1, forward strand.
CATCTGCAGCAATTAAACCAACCAGGATTACCCCAATAAAGGACAGACAGATTCCGGTTATCTGCAATTTTGACAAACGCTCTTTGAGAAAAAAAACGCCGGCTAAAGCAATACAGATTGGAATAAAACCCTGGATTAACGCTCCACTGGAGGCCGATGTATATATTAATGAATAATTAAAGAAAACATAATACCCTGATATACCTGTTATTCCCATGAAGAATAACCACCAATAATCAGCTTTCTTAAATTGTTGAGCAGCTATAGCTTTATGGTCTGATAGATAAACAGGCAATAGACATAGCAATGCAATCATAAAACGTATAAAGGCAAAGCAACCAGGCGGCAATATATCTACTACAGACTTGGTTACTGCATAAGTACTCCCCCATACGGACATGATAAAAATCAACCATAATATGGCAGAGGTTTGTTTATTTTTCATTCAGGGCATTTCAGATTGACGGGTTACAATGACGCATAGTTAACAGGTTGTATTACAAGTTTGTTTAGATAATCTGGAAACATCTATTTAAAACAAAGCAACTGCCGCGCTGTTGAGTGTTCATCGAAATTAAATATTACTTACCATGAATGCATTATCACCCTGGGCATTATCCGCATGCGCTGAATTATCAGAAACTACACCAGCACTTTATACTAAATCTGCAGGTGGTTTTGAATTTAATGTTTATCAAACTAAAGATTCTATCTGGATTGTAGCTGAAATACCGGGTGGTGGAAGAACGGCCTTTCGGGCGGCATATAGTCCTGAAGGATTCCATATTGTCAAAAAAGTAAATGAAAATAGTAAAGGTATCCGGTTTAAACTGGATAGTGATATTGGAAGGCAACAAGTTACGCTTAGTATAGACGGGCAAACAGAGATCCCCGTATTACGTTATACCACAACACTGATCCCGGCAAAGGATCTTTTTATTCCATTCTGGCCAAGGGACATCCTGATAACCAGTAATAAGGGCAATCCTGAAAATACAACAGGAAAAATACATTTAAGTCAGGAAGGTACCCGGACGGGGCTGATCTATCTGACTGAAACCAGACCAGATTCTTCGGCTATTCTTTATTTACAAAACCTTACTGCATTAGCTGATTATTGTGAGCAAACTCAGACTTCTTGTGCAAATGTTATTGGCGGCAGCTGGCCAGAACTTGGGTTTGCAATGCCTGTAACAATGGAGCATGCATTGATAGCGGGAAAAGAGTTAACGATTTCGGACGCATTTGTAGCTTTCGATAAACAGCACGCTACAGAAGAATTCCAAATTACCAGACAATTTCTTGAGTTACTGGCAAGAATTTACCTGCTGCTTCCAAGGCCGGAAACCAATTATCAGCATTGGCCCGATATTCTGGATAAAGGTTTAAAAGACCTGATAGAAAGTCCGGGCTGCTGGAGCCAGGTAGCGGGACATAAATATTTTAACGCTTATGTGAGCGATTATAATACGCCACCAGAAATCATGGTTCAATTAGCGGTTCTGCTTCCACTATTGGATTATGTGGAATGGAGCAAAACCGAGCTTGAAGTGATTAAAAATATTAAAGATGGCTTACCTGAATTTTATGATCCGAAAATAGGTTCGATCATGCGATGGTTACCTGCCGCGGAAGATAAACTCGAAGGGGAAGAAGAACAAAAGCAGCCAGGTGTCATGGATTCCTGGTATTTGCACCATCCTCTGCTCAATTTATCACGACTTGCGTTAAAGGGAGATAAAGTAGCTGAAAAACTCTTTCTGGATTCATTGGATTTTGCAATCAAGGTAGCGCATCATTTCAAATATCAATGGCCTGTTTTTTACAAAATGGATACCCTTGAAGTACTCAAAGCGGAGACAGCCGAAGGTAAAGGCGGAGAAAAAGATGTGGCTGGGATTTATGCACATGTGATGCTTCAGGCTTGGGAGCTTACGCAAGAAAAGCGCTTTTTAAACGAAGCTGAAAAGGCCGCAAAAACCCTGCAAAGATATGGATTTGAAGTGTTTTATCAGGCGAACAATACCGCATTTGCTGCCGGTGCATTAATTCGTCTTTTCAAGATCACTCAAAATGAACTTTATTTAAACCTTAGTTATCTGTGTTTGGCTGGAATTTTCCGCAATACACAAATCTGGGACTGTAATTATGGATATGGTAAGAATTTTCCAAAATTCTTTGCGCTGTTTCCATTAAATGATGCGCCTTATACTGCGGCATACGAAGAGCAGGAAGTATTTTGTGCTTTACATGATTACCTGAAACATGCTGAGGGTGTTGAAATCCTTCCTTCCGTAAAATTATTGATTGCAGAATATATCCGCTACCTGGTTGACCGGGCAGTTTATTATTACCCGGGTATGCTGCCTGAAGAGATGCTGGCAGAAAAGCCGAAAATTGGCGAAGTTGCCCCTAAGCTCTGGATTGCGTTAGAGGATTTGCAGGACGGGTGGCAAAAATCAGGTACAGTTGGTCAGGAGGTTTATGGAGCTGGAAACGCGTTTGGTATCTTGCCAAGACATTATCTTCGGGTACCGAATGAGTCTTTTTTAATTTATGTAGATTACCCAACTTCTGGTTTCAAAGCTATCAAAGGAAAAAACATACATTTCTATACCCTTGGAGATGAACGGCTATATTGCAGAATGATGTTCATTAAAGATGCTGCTTCAAAGTTACCAGATTTCACAGTGACTGTTAAAGGAAAAACAAAACCTTTGAAAGGACGACAAACAAAACAGGGACATCTTGAATACCTTATTTCCGGAAATCAACAGCTCAATATTGTTTGGTAAACTGGAATCAAATATTAGTGATTAACTCTTCCTCAAAAAGTTCAAAAAATAAGTTTTGTAATTTATGGATATGCTGTAATGTCTTAAAATCTCCTGTTTCATCATTAGCGGGTACTTGCTTGTAACAGTCGAAATATTCATCCTCTTTTACATAGTATAAAAAGAAATTAAATTCAGTATGCTGGTAGTAACCTTGCCCATTGTTTTTAAAACCAAAATGGTTAACCAGCCAATCTTCAGTGATAAGAACCGGACGAATTTCTTCCAGGTCAATGTTGGTGTTAATCTGCCTGGCGTTGACAGACTCTACTTTTAGCGGATCATTGCTTGATAAAGTTTTAACGTAATTTCCTATCCTTAGTTCAGTGGCTTGCATGGGGTAAAGCTAAGGTTTTTGATTAAAATACACAGGTATTGTGCAATACATCATACACAGTACCTGGTATTTCAAAACAAAACACACATTTAAACAGCAGCAAAAGTATTTGATAAATAGTTTTGAATTTTATGGTTTCCCGTAAAAAACACACTGGGCTGCGCATATTTTTGAGCAGTAAATCAACCTCTAATTTTAAAATAATGGCCTGGAGTTTTTCAAAAAAGATAAAAATTATCCCTGGTGTACAGCTGAACTTAAACAAAAGTGGCCTATCTACCGCTATAGCTATTAAAGATGCTAGTATGACTTTTGGTCGTATTTTCAGTGCAGAAGTTCATAAGATAACCAACCAGAATTTGCAAGGCGTAAAAGAAGCAATCATCCTGGCTCACCAACAAAGAAAAGAGTTAAAGCATGACATATTAAGTTTTCACACCGCTTTAGGAACTTCGAAATTCAAACGTATTCTCAGCTATCTATTGCTTTACGGACTGATTTTTAAGCACGTTCCTAAGAATTTAACCGCAGACATAGCTGCGCAAGAAGATGCAATTAACCAGACAAAAGCAGCTCTTGAAAATTGCTATGTAAGCCTGGAGGTTGATTTTGACTCAGAAATTAAGGGAAAGTATGATAACCTGGTTAACGCCTTTAAGAAATTGGCGACCAGTCATAAAATCTGGGACATTACAAGTGCACATTTTCAGGATCGGGTAATCGCACGTTCTTCAGCAAGCACCATCGTCAATAAGCAAGAAGTAAAGTTCTCACTCCGTTCAATTCCTGATATGAGATCAAATTATGAAGCGCTTTATTTCCAGAATGCAAATGGAGCAGATTTGTATTGTTATCCGAGTTTTATCATCGTGTATTCCAATGAGACAGATTTCGCTATTATTGGTATTGATGAGATCAATTTACAGCAACGCGCTGTACGGTTTACAGAAACAGAAGCCGTTCCTGCGGACTCAAAAGTAATTGATAAGACATGGGCCAAAGTCAATAAAAATGGTACGCCGGACAAAAGATTTAATGGTAATTATCAAATTCCGATAGTTCGTTATGGTGAAATCAGATTATCAACACCTACCGGATTAAATGAAGAATATGAATTCAGTAATGATGAGTCTGCCGAAGAATTCGGCAATGTATTTAAGGAGTATCAAATCGCAATTAAGCGGTCAAAGACTTATAGTATGAGTGGCAAAGGTGTTTTATAATTATTTTTCGTCTTGTAAAAGAAATGTCTAAATTGGTGATAAAAGTCACCGATAGTTACTGAAGGTATTCATAAATTTAACGAAAAATATTTTTTACCTCAACTACTTATGAATGAAAATACCCGTTTAGAAATACAGGAATGTTTTGCTGGTTTAGGTAAAGAGCTTATTGACGAGATTACTAAAAACGCGGTAATCAAGCAGTTGAATGATGGAGAGTATCTTGTACGGGAAGGGCAATACATTAAATATTTACCCATTATTCTTGATGGTGCCGTTAAGGTTTATAGTGAAGAAAACAAAGTACAGTTTTTACTCTATTACTTAAAGCGTGGTGAAACCTGTCTATTTAGTTTTTCACATCTTTTTAGTCGTAAACAATCAGGTTTTAGTGGCATTGCCGAGCGCTCTTCAAAGGTATTATTAATCCCACTGGAAAAGGCTGAATTCTGGTTGTCTAAATATCCGGTGTTTAATACTATTTTGTTGAAAGGGTATCAAAAACATTGTGATGACCTGCTGAACACTGCCAAACAATTAATCTGTTATAGCCTCGAAGAAAGGGTATTAACCTATTTAAAACATAGAGCAGAAATATCCGGATCAAATAGGTTAAAGATTACACATAAAAATATAGCTGAAGATTTGGCCAGCTCCAGAGAAGTGATAACCCGTTTGTTAAAAAAAATGGAGAAAGCGAATAAAGTTACCTTAGCGGGAAGAACTATATGTTTGAATCCGTAATGATTTGCATCTTTTTAGTAATAATTGTTTAACCACAGGCCATTCATCCTCAATAATACTATATCTCACTGAATTTCTTTTTCTGCCATCGGGCATAATCCGTTCATAACGAATAATACCTTCTTCTTTAGCTCTTAATCTGAGAATTGCTGCACGGAAACTTTCGTTGATCACATCAGTCGTAAACTGGACACGGTTAAATTTCAGCTTTTCAAATGCGTACTTCAGCATCAGATATTTGATCTCTGTATTGACAACTGTTCGTTGCCAGGAGGCGGTAATCCAGGTATGTCCGATTTTAAGACTTCTATTTTTCTGATCTGTTTATTTTCGGTTAGTTCTACACGATGCCTAAAGCTACAAATATAATTAGCCGTTGTCAGGGATAAAATGAGTTGCTGCATCTTGCTCAAATACGGCATAAACACGTTTCCAAGGCTCATCATTGAGTAGTCTCCATTTATGCCCAGTTCCGGTATGGTCAGTAGCTAAAAGGATATCTCCAGGATGAAGGACAAAGGTTTCTCCATTTTTCATGGTAAACTCAAGTATACCAGATAAAGTGATCACATATTGTGGTATTGGATCATTATGCCAGTCAAAGGAAGAATGGGCCGGAGTTTCTTTAAAAAGGACGTGATCGGCTTTGACAAGGGCCCCTTCTGCTATACTACCGGTTTTAAAATGAGAGTCACCGTCGTTGCCGGTATACATTAAATAGGCTTTGATCATGATTTTATATTTTGAAGATGAAGTGTTTCGGCCGTTTTCTTTCTGAGCTCCAGGCATAATGCTGAATTGTTTTTCAATGATTGACCGTAAGAAGGGATCATTTCTTTCAGTTTTGCAGCCCATCCCCCATTTTTCATCTTTTCACTGAAACAACGCTCCAGGACATCGACCATAATCCAGACTGCTGTAGATGCACCAGGTGATGCACCTAGCATAGCAATAATACTTTGATCAGCTGAGCCGACCAGTTCTGTACCAAACTCAAGTATTCCACCATGTACGGGATCTTTTTTGATAATCTGAACGCGCTGCCCTGCAGTTTCCAGCCGCCAGTCTTCTTCATTAGCTTCGGGAAAGAACTCACGTAGTGCAGCGAAACGCTCTTCTTTAGATTCAAGCACCTGCCCTATTAAATATTTGGTGAGTGCCATATTATCTCTGCCCACTGCAAGCAAGGGCAAGATGTTATGCGGATCGATCGAGCTGAATAGATCGAGGTAGGAACCGTGTTTTAAAAACTTGGAAGAAAAGCCTGCATAAGGGCCGAAAAGTAAGGAGGTTTTTCCGTCAACATGTCTTTGATCGAGGTGTGGTACTGACATCGGTGGTGAACCAACGGCTGCTTTTCCATAAACTTTTGCATGATGCCTTTCTGCTATTTCCTGTTTGTCGCAGCGTAACCAAATACCACTGACAGGAAAGCCGGCATAACCTTCAGCCTCTGGAATGTCTGATTTTTGAAGCAGTGCTAATGAACCGCCGCCTGCACCAATAAAGACAAAACCTGAGTTGATAAAATGGTGATGGCCTGTTTCTTCATTTCTGATTTTAGCTTCCCACCCGGTACCTTCTCTTTTAAGATCCTGTACACGGTGATGATAATGTATAGAAACGTTGGATTTTTCTTTAAGCGAGTCCAGGAATATGTTTGTCAGTGCTCCATAGTCCACATCGGTTCCGGTAAGCATTCTTGTTGCACCAACCACTTCTAACGGATCACGGCCTTCCATAACTATAGGCAGCCATTGTGCGATAACGTCCTTGTCGGCTGTATATTCCATCCCGTAATAGAATGGACTCGCAGAAAGCGCATCAAAACGCTTTTTAAGGAATTGAACATTTTCCTCACCGCGCACAAAACTAAAATGTGGTACAGAGTTTATAAAGGACTGAGGATTTTTAATGATATTTTTCCCAGTTAGATAAGACCAGAACTGACGCGACAAATCGAATTCCGTATTCACTTCGAGCGCTTTAGAAATGTCAATACTCCCATCTTCTTTTTCGGGAGTATAATTAAGTTCACACAGCGCGGCGTGGCCTGTACCTGCGTTGTTCCAGGCATTAGAGCTTTCTTGGGCAGGCTGATCCAGAACTTCATAAATTTTAATCTGGAGCGTGGGGTCAAGTTCGTTTAACATAACTGCAAGGGTAGCGCTCATAATTCCTGCTCCGATGAGAATGACGTCTGTGTTTCCTTGATGAATTGTTTCTTTCATGGTGTTAAATTTTTGCTATTATTTTCGGGATGGATATCTACGTCTGATGTGTTGCCCAGAACCAGTTCTTTGATTGGCTTTTTAGCTTTAAAAAAAAGCTTTACAAACTTGTTTCCCTTCTTCCAACAACTGATATTTCTATGAATTGTTTGCTTGCTGCCGTCATGATACTTTAGGATAAGGTGTATCGGAACAGCCAGGCTGCCGGGACTGGAAATAGCGATGGTATAATTAAGCTGCTGATGGGTAATTTTGCTGATCGCAAGGTCTGGGGCATTCTTTTCAAAGAACCAGTTTTTCCAGAACCAGTTCAAATTAATACCACTGCCAGTGTTCATACTGTTAAAAAAGTCGTAAGGTGAAGGATGTTTTCCTTTCCAGTTGTCCATGTAATAGTGCATGGCCTGCAGGAATAATTTATCGCCCAACATTTCCTTCAGATATAACATTGCTAATGCTGGTTTAAGATCTTTTTCAGTATAACGTGCATCCCGTCCATATAATTGTGGGGTAAGTGTCATTACAGGAACTTCCTCAGCTGTACCTGCACTGTTATTGAAACTGCTCAAATCATAGTTTACTGCAGCTGAAGCCGTATCAATTTTGGGATATAGATAAAACTCTGCCATGGTTGCCCACCCTTCGTCCATAAAAGAGTATTTAGTTTCATTCGTTCCTACATAAAAGGGAAAAAGGGTATGAAAAATCTCATGAGCGGTCAACTGAATAGCTTCTTTTTTATCTGGAAATGGGAGATTGTTAACCATCATCGGGTATTCCATGGCATCAAGGCCGTCAAATATAGTTTCATGCGAATATGGAAACGGCACTTTGGGAAAGTAATGACTAATCAGGTCCACAGTTTTCCTTGCATAATCAATTATGGGCAAATAAGCGTTGTGATCCGGATTAAAAACAGCATCTACTCTAGTTCGCCTTTTAGTCACAGAATCAACTAATACACTGGTAGATTTCCATAAATAATGGTTGCTGATAGCGAACGCGAAATCAATGACATGGTCAGCTTCAAATTTCCAGGTGTTTGTTGTAGTATACTTTCCTTTTTTAAGGTCATCATTTGTTATAATATCAACCGCTTCATCATTGTTTTCTGCCTTTTCAATTCTTCGCAGAATTTTGGGTTCATAAACTTCCTGTCCATTTTTCAGCTCTCCTGTCGCCCAGATCTGGTAATCACCAGGTACTGTTATTTCAGCATGAAAGTTTCCGTAATCGTTGTAAAATTCTTCTTTACCAGCATAGGGGTATTTATTCCAGCCATCGATATCATCATAAACTGCAATTCTTGGAAAGAAATAAGCAATAAAAAAAGCACCACTGTCTATCTGTCCTGTGCGAATAAAAGAGGTTTTATTCAGTACATAATTATAGCTGATCCGGATATGTACTTGCTGACCCGGTAAAATAGGTTTTCCCTTTACATTCATATTAGTTTCCCGGATCAGCAATTTTGTACTATCTAATTTATTGTTATCGATGGTGCATGAATTAATGTGAACACCTGTAGTCATATCGGCTGCCGCAATGTATTGATTACGAACTGCATCTGTTTTATATAAATTTGGATAGAGCTTAAACAACAAGCTTTTTAAGGTATCCGGACTGTTATTCTTATAGTTGATATCAACAATTCCGGTGAGCTGTCTTGAGCCGGGATTAAAATCGACTTTGATTTCATAGTTGGCTGTATTTTGCCAATATAAAGGGCCTGGCGGACCTTTAATATTCCTGGTTTGTTGGAGATAAGCTTTTTCGAAACTGCGTGCAACAGGTAATTCTTGTGCGCAACAAAATTGAATTGAAAACCAGGTCAACAGAACTATACTTAAAATCTTCATGCTACAATAAGATGAATTATTTCAGTTTGTCTTATCTTTATTAGACTACCATAGCTTTATGGACCTTGAAAAACAAACTCTGGCAGCGATTTGCAGCTTTAGCGGCGAATTGTGTTGTCTACGGTAAGTTAGCAGTTATTCGTCGTAAAAATTAGCAGAAAAGCAGTAAAATAAGCAACTTTATAGGATGAGCGCCCTGGTTCAAAAGAATTATAAGTCTGTTGGCAGACACCTGCTTTTTTGGTTTTCGTATATCCTGTATACCGTTATAAATGATGGATGGACTGAAACCGACTCCTGGACACTCTGCCTATATCCACAGCTTGCAACGGATATGCTAATCATTATACCAGTTGTATATCTCAACCTTTACGTGCTGATGCCGGCACTTTATAGCAAACGTAAGTACGGGGCGTATATTTGCTGTTTGTTTTTATTACTCTTAGCAGGGGCACTTGCAAAACGTTTCTTTGCATTTTGGGTCTGGCTTCCTCTGGACCACCTGAATAACCCAGCCAACTTGCACCCTACTGCTTTCTGGATTCTGGCAAGAATAATAAAAGGCCTTTCCAGAATATTTCCAGTAGTCGCTGTGACTATGATGTTTAAATTAATGAGCAATACCTACCGCCAGGAAAGAAGGTTAAGGGCTCTTGAAAGAGAAAAGTTTAAAGCTGAAATCGGTTTATTAAAAGGACAAATCAATCCTCATTTCTTTTTTAATACACTGAACAGCCTCTATTTTTTGACAATAGCAGGTTCTTCTAAATCACCGGAGCTGATTATGCATTTGTCTAAATTAATGCGCTACATGCTTTATGAAACCAGCACCAGCCAGGTTTTATTAAAAGATGAGTTAGCACATCTGGAAAATTATATTGCAATTGAACAAATACGTTTTGGCGAACGTATGGAATTGTCTTTTCAGTACTCTGGAGAGATTGATGGCCAGTGGATTGCTCCGCTACTGTTACTCCCTTTCGTAGAAAATGCATTTAAACATGGAATTGAAAGCAATGGTGGTTGGGTAACCATCGACCTTAAGGTTAGTGAAAAACGTTTATATTTAAAGGTGGAAAATAGTTTTGTGGAGATCTCTGATCAGGAACATCAAGGGATAGGGCTGAAAAATGTAAAAAGAAGAATGAAGTTAATATATCCTTCGCGCCATGAGCTGACTATAAAACTGGATAATAACGTTTATCAGGTAGACCTGAAAATAGATTTATGAGGAAGATTAATTGCATTATTGCCGACGACGAACCGATTGCCCGGAATGGGATCAGAAATTATGCGTTTAAATTACCACAACTGAATGTAGTTGCCTTATGCAAAGATGGCATAGAGGTTTACAAAGCAATTAAGGAAACCAATGCAGATCTGATTTTCCTGGATATACAAATGCCGCACCTTTCCGGAATTGAACTACTAAGGACGCTAAAAAAGCCTCCTGCAGTAATTATTACAACTGCCTATAGTGAATATGCGGTAGGAGGTTATGAACTGAATGTGATTGACTATTTGTTAAAGCCTATAGCATTCGAGCGTTTTTTAAAGGCCGTCGATAAGTATGAGAATTGGATGAATCCTGAGCTTCTCCCTCAGTTACAGCATTCTCCACAAGGAAGTTTAAGTTCAGCTGAGCCTTTTATTTATGTGAAATCTGAAAAAAGAATGGTAAAAATCTTGTTGAAAAATATTCTTTATTTAGAAGGGCTGAAAGATTATGTCAAGATAAATACTACAGCGCAGCAAATTATTACCTATCAGACTTTAACTTACTTTGAAGAGAAATTAGCAGATAACCGGTTTACCCGGGTTCACCGCTCATTTATTGTGGCTTTTGATCATATTAGCTCTTTCTCTGGTTCGGAACTTCGGATGGGTACAGCAATTATCCCGATAGGCAGAACTTATTTAAAGGATGTTTTGCGAAAATTAAACTTGAGCTAAGTTATTTCGCAAATTTCTTTGACCCTGCAACACAGAGAATTACACCAACTGTAACAGCTAGCATTCCTAAACTCACCTGTTCATGAAGTAAGGTAGCCGCCAATGTTAAGCCAAAAAATGGTTGTAAGAGTTGTAATTGACCTACAGCCGCTATACCTCCCTGCGCTAATCCACGATACCAGAATATAAAACCAACCAGCATGCTGAAGATCGAGATATAAGCCAGACCTGTCCAGGCTGGTGTACCGATCCCATCAAATGTAGCAGGAAGCTGAAAAAACAATATAGGAACCATTAAGGGTAGCGACAGCAGCAGTGCCCAGCAGATCACCTGCCACCCTCCCAGAGTTTTTGATAACTTCGCTCCTTCTGCATAACCGAGTCCGCATAAGATTATGGAAAGCAACATAAGTAGGTCACCTATGGGTGAGGCTGAAACGCCCTGGGCAATTGCAAAAGCGATAACCAATAAGCTTCCTAAACCCGAAAAGAGCCAGAATAAGGGATGGGGATGTTCACCTCCACGAATTACACCAAATATCGCTGTGGCTAATGGAAGCATACCCAGAAAGACCATCGAATGTGCTGAAGTCATGTATTGTAAGGCGAGTGCTGAAAGTAATGGGAATCCAATTACAACACCTATGGCTACAATAGTTAAGGAGAAAAAATGCTCCTTTTCTGGTCGTTTTTCTTTAAAAATCAACAATATACAAAGGGCAAGGATTCCCGCAATAGTTGCCCGGGCAACGGTTACGAAAATGGGCCCAAAGTCCAGTACTGCCACTTTTGTCGCTGGCATTGAACCACTGAAGATCAATACGCCGATTGCTCCGTTTATCCATCCACTCCTGGTATTTTCGGTTGATTTGTCAAAAATTGATTTACTAGTATTCATGCTGTTGAGGTTATAAGACAAAAGTAGAGAAGGTGGAATTATAAACACAGTCTCAGTTTTGTGTATTTCAATGGACACAGTTATATTTGTGACATGAGTAAAGATTTTCTCTATAGTGACATCGCGAAAAGAATTGCCAGACAAATTACGGGTGGGGTTTTAAAACCCGGAGACAAATTACCTTCTGTAAGAATGTTATGTAAAGAACATACCATCAGCATGAATACTGCAAAGAGAGTATTTCTGGAACTGGAGGCACAATCGTTAATTGACTCAAAACCACAATCAGGCTATTTTGTAAGCCGGGTAGCTTATTTAAAGCTTCCGCTTCCGGAGGTTAGCCAGCCATCAGCCCTTGCTAATGACAATGAACCAGACGAATTGATCAGTCAGGTCTATGCCAATATGGGTAATGATGACCTTACGCTTTTTTCTATCAGTGCGCCCTCTGGTGACCTGCTGCCATTGGCTAAACTAAAAAAGGAAATCATGATGGCTACAAGAGAGCTAAAAGAAGGTGGTACGGGATACGAGCCTTTACAGGGCAATATAAAGTTAAGAAGAATGGTCGCCATCCGCTCCCTGTCCTGGGGAGGGAATCTACATGAAAATGAGTTGATCACTACCAATGGTGCAATGAACGCGGTATCCCTTTGTCTAATGGCTCTTGGAAAACCTGGAGACACAATTGCCATGGAAAGCCCCTGTTATCCAGGCACTTTACAATTAACTATAAGCCTCGGATTCAAAGTATTGGAGCTACCCACACACCCAACTACCGGCTTGGAGATTACTGCATTGAGGGAGGCAATTCCAAAGATCAATCTTTGTTTACTGGTACCAAACTTCAATACTCCTCTGGGCAGTTGTATGCCTGATGAACATAAAAAGGAAATAGTTGCGCTCTTAGCCAGGCATCATATTCCGCTGATTGAGGATGATATTTATGGTGATCTGTATTTTGGTTCACAACGGCCAAAATGTTGCAAATCATTTGATACTGAAGGAAATGTTTTGTGGTGTAGTTCTGTCTCTAAAACCCTGGCACCGGGCTATCGCGTGGGTTGGGTTGCACCAGGTAAATACAAAGAAAAGTTGCTTAAGCTAAAGCTGATCCATTCTATTTCCTCTGCTTCTATTATCCAGGAGTCTGTAGCTAACTTTTTGAAAACGGGTAAGTATGAAAATCATTTGCGGCAGCTTCGCCGGACTTTACAGCTCAATTACCAAAATTATGTTCAGGCTATAGCAGCTTATTTTCCAGCGGGAACAAAGACAAGCAGACCTCAGGGAGGATTGGCTATCTGGGTTGAGTTTAGTAAGGAAATTGATACGAAGAAATTGTATTATCTGGCTATTAAACAACAGATCAGCATTACGCCGGGACGAATATTTACGCTTCAAAATCAGTTTGAGAACTGTATGAGGCTTTGTATTGGTTTGCCCTGGTCTGAGGATATAAAGACAAAGTTGAAACTACTTGGAAATCTGGCGAAGAGTTTGAAAGCTTAGCGATTATATTTTTAGTTCGGAAAGATTTAAACTACTTTCGCCTCCCATTATTTGACGATATGAAACCTGAATCAATATTGTTTGTACTTGCATTAATTTGCTGGGTATACCTCATCGATCCATTTTGCAGCAGACCTTTAAACCGCAATTATTTGCGCTTATACGAGGATAAAAAATTCTTAATTATTTCCTTACTCATTGCAATGACATTTTTAATATCCGGGTATGTTTTTATTACTTCTGACCCTGTAATTCCTTTTGCTGTCCTTCCTGCTGTCTTTATTGTGATTGATTTACTGCTGATTAAAATTTCAATTTCTCATCTTGGCCGTCCTTTCTGTTTTATCCAGCGTGGTGACTTAGTCAAAGGAGAGCCTGCTGACCGTCTCTATTCATTTATGCTCCTAGCAGGTCCATTTTTATTGTCATTTATTTCAGCATACCTGATTTCCGTAAGATAAACAGCATATTATCATTGAATATTTCTAGTGCTGACCATATTGAAGATTGAATGGTATAGAAACCCCATTTTTAGTAGCTATTATGCTTGGTGTAAGATAACTCAGTTTCAATTTATAAGGTTCATTTTTATGGAAGGACTCTAAGCGAATAGGATAAAATCCTTTTTTTAATGGTATTACATAGGTACACAGCTGGCTATTTAAAGTAGTCATTCTCATTAATAGACGATTGCCAAGATAGAAGTTTGCTTCTTCACCATTCTCCATTATAAACATATAATAACCATCTTCCTTTGTTTCCAATTGTCCATCAATCACTACAGCAACATTGTCTTTTTTCCGGATTTTATCCAACTTAAAATCGCCATTTGTTATTCCTGTTTTTACAGGGTTTTTTAAATCTCTGAAGTCAGGCCATTTTTCCCATTTACCTTCGTAGTAAGCATAATTAAAACCACCTGGCTTTACATTTTTCTGTTTTGAAATAGGATGCAATGTTTTTCCGGCTATAAAATCTCCAGTTACAACCTGATTATAATGAGCTCTGGCGGTAAAATTTTTAGTGGTGACTTTTGCTGCATTAGTTAAAGTCAGTTCATGCCGCATTTTATTTGATACTGTAGTGGGCACTGTTCCATCGAGCGTGTAATTAACAGTTGTGGTATCACTAAAATACCATACGTTAATAGGTTTATCCTTCAATATAATGCCATTCATTGGATGAAACATTGCTTTGTTATTAAAACCTGCATAAGAAAACTTCAAGCCGTCATAGGTGCTTTTCAGCCTTATAGAATTGTGTGATTCGTTCGGATAAGCTATACTTTTCCACGTTAATCCTGCAGGAGCGTAGTTTTTAAGGACAGTATTCATGGTATCAATCCTCATTACTTTCCCCCGCTCACCTTCCCTGCCACTCATGAAAAATGTGATAGCTAAACCGGCTAATTCAGGTAACTTACTGGATGCAATTTTTTGGATATAACATTTGTCCCACCAAAGACTTGGATCGACTGCGATATAAGATTTAAAAGCTTTCGGTTCATTCAAGAGTGCATAAGTGACGAACATGCCGCCCAATGAATGCCCCCAAAGTGTATTGTCACCATTTGATGGATATTTTTGGTCGATATAAGGAATAAGTTCATTTTTAAGAAAACCCAGAAATTTATCCGCTCCGCCTGAGGTTGACCAGCCTTCCAGATGTGTTGGAGTCAGGTCCTTATTGCGATCTATACCTAAAACGCTGACAATTATTGTTGAGGGCATAAAGGATATCTCTTCTAAAAAACGTTGGGTTTCTTTGATTAATCCTGTATTCCAGTTCCCACCATCCAGCACGTAGAGCACATCATACTTGCGATCACTGCCAGGCTTATAATCTTGAGGAAGAAATATCTCTACTTGCCTTTTTTCGTTTAGAAATTTCGAATTCAAGGAATCAAGCTTACCATAATCAATTTTTCTAAGGACGGTATCCTGTGCCTTAGCTACATCCAACAAACCACCAATTACTAAAATCAGCACAAAAAAGAAGCGCAACATGTTTTTTATTTTCATAGTTGTTTAATAGACCAGATTTTTAATAAAATGTTACGCTCTTTATGTTGAGGTTTTGTAGCGTAATAATGATTATTAGCGTTTAGCGATAATACACAGACATTATATTATTAATCAATTTTATCCCTATGAAGTATTTACTTGCACTATCAGCAGTAGCGTTAATCTGCCTTTCTTCCACTAATTCATTTGCACAAAAGAAAACAAACCCTCAAAGGCCAAAAATCAACCATACTAAACAAGCTAAGTTTTATTGGGCAGGTGTGCTGCAAAAACGAGGAATGACTGCTTATCAGTATGGAACACATATATTGAATGGTAAGTCTTTATCAGGGAAGCCTGATCAACCGGAGACTACATTTGCATTAAAGGCAGTAAAAAAAATAAATTTAAATAAGTATGCTGGTAAAAAAGTCATCATCACGGGTAAGAAAGTGGATGGTTATCCCTTAGACTCTGGACCTGAGCTTATTGAGGTTTCTGCAATTGAGTTGGACAAGGTGATGAAAATGAATATAAAGTAATCTGGTTCCGGTCAGCAACTTCATATTTTCCGCAATCGTTACCGGCATCGATTGCGGATTTTTATTTCCCTGTTTACTCTCGTTTCCATTTTTTCAATGATTAGATTAATAATTAACCAATTATAAATCTAATATGAAAAACATGAAAATGAGCGTAAACTACTTTACCTCTTCGGCTGTCGCTTTATGCATAGCCTTTATTTCTTTTGGCTGCCAGAAAAGTAAAGATCCAGGTGCCAGCACAGAAAACTTAACGTCAAATCAGGCGAAAACAGCAACCGAGGCTACTTGTGTTGTGCAAGGTTGGGCTTCCCAAAATGGAGGAACGACTGGTGGCGGGACAGCAACGCCAACAGTTGTGACCAATTATGCGGATTTAAAAGCTGCCATACTCAATGCGAATGTGAAGGTAGTCCAAGTCAATGGTACAATCACAATACCTTCGGGTGGAAGAATTTCTTTCCAAGATCAGACTGGGAAAACCATTTTCGGAACAGCTGGAGCAAAATTAGTCTCAGCAGATCAGACAAAGGCTAATTCGGGTATTATTAATATCAAAAGATGTACTAATATTATAATCAGGAATTTGATTTTCGAAGGGCCTGGAGCTTATGATGTTGATGGCTGGGATAATGCAATAATAGACGCGAGTACAAATGTTTGGGTAGATCATTGTGAGTTCAGAGATGGTGTGGATGGTAACTTTGACATCAAAAACATCTCTGACTATATTACGGTTTCTAATTGTAAATTTGCTTATTTAAAACCACCGAGAGCAGGTGGTTCGGGTGGTTCAGATGACCATCGTTTTTCGGGACTGATTGGTTCCAGTGATAGTGCTACTGCAGACAGGAACCGCTTACGGGTTACATTTGTACGTTGCTGGTGGGCTGAGGGCTGTGTAGCCAGAATGCCAAGAGTAAGGTTCGGCAAAGTGCACCTGGTTAACAATTATTTTAGCAGTACAGTGAGTAAAAGTTGTATACAGGCAGGCTTTGAAGCAAATATTTTAGTGGAGTCTAATGTTTTCGAGAACGTTAAAAATCCTGTTGACTTAATGGACAATACCTCTACTGCTGTTCAGCTTAAAGAAAATACGTTTACCAATGTAACCGGGAATATATCGGGCAATGGCAATACTGCATTTACTCCCTCCTACAGTATTTCAACGCTGAATTCATCCAGTGTCAAAGCTGCGGTTACTTCATCCAATGGTGCAGGTGCTACGGTTTCGGGTAATAATTGTTCCTGATCTTATATTGAAATATTAAATGAAGGAAAGGAAGTGTAGCCTGGTTGAAGGCTACACTTCCTTTTATACTTAAAGACTTTCTACTTCTTCAAGGAAGAGTGCGGTAAACTGCGTTCCGCAGATTTAAGCCGTCTGTAATCGTCTTCTTCCCGCTGTAGAATCAAGTCGTATACAAATTGTTATTCTGGTGATAATTTCCTCATTCAGGCGATATTAACCTCTTTCATCTTAACTTCCCAGTGCCGGTTACTCTTTAACTTTTGCTGATGGATCAGCCGGATCAGGTAATAAATATCTCTATTGTAAAGAAATTAATAAAGAAATTAACCCCCTCAAATATTTACTATTGGTATCCAGGATTCTGCGTGAATTCACTTTTATTGGTAACTGCGTCGATTTGTGTTCTTGGAATGGGCCTGACCAGATTGAAATCAGTTATACCTTTCGAATCAGGGTTAAATGCTTTAACGCGCTCCTGCAGTTTACCTGCTCTTTTCAGATCAAACCAGCGTATTTGCTCACCGGCAAACTCTCTTGCGCGTTCATCTAATATAAAATCCAGGGTAACCTGAGCTGGTGTAATTTGCATAGCTGTGACTTTACCTGGTTTTGCAGCTCTGGTACGTATTACATTTAAATAAGTTGCTGCAGCTCCCGGATTACCCAGGTTAAATTCAGCCTCAGCTGCAATCAGATATAATTCTGCAAAACGGATGACAAAGACATCCCTGGCACTTTGAGCCTCATTAATGCTTGTTCTGGTAGGATCTGCAAACTTAATCAAAGAAACGTAATGTAATTGATCCTTAACAGTTCCGTTAGCATTATAAACAGCATTGCGATCAAATACTTTATACAATTTACCCGCAGATGGAAACACTTTTTTAGTAGTCAGAATAGCGGTATCTCCTATTTTCATACCAGCTGGCCTGGTCGTACCATTCGCGTACCATACCGTTTGAAATGAGCCTTCATATCTGGAATCGTTATCGTCGTATAAATCCAATAAGAAGCGGGTAGGCATATAACGGTCAAATGGTCTTCCATTTGCGAGGTCACGCAACATGCCAGGCTGATCATCGTATTTCATGGCGTACAACATATGTCCATTATTACTACCTCTGCTGTGCCCTAATGGATTGAGAATCGGATCTATAAGATCATTCAATGATAGATTTGTTGAGTAATTAACGGTATAAACAACTTCCTTATTTTTGAGATTTGACATTTTCCACAGGTCGGCATAGGCAGGTAATAAAATAAAACCATAACCACCATTAATTACCGAAAGTGCCATATCTCTGGCTTCCGTATTTTTCTTTTGGGTAAGATACATTCTTGACAGGAAAGCCTGAGCAGCTGGCTTGGTCACCCTTCCATAATCTGCAGTGGTTGAAGGTAAATTAGCGACAGCAAATAACAAATCATCAATGATTTGCTTATTAAATGTCTCTACTGGTGTTTTATTCGCCGTCGTAATTACACCCTGGGTTTCATTTAGTGAAAAATGAACGCCTCCCCAGGTTTCAACAATATGCCAGTAATAAAATGCACGCAGAAACTTTAGTTCAGCTTCTCTTATAGGTCTGGCAGTTGAGGACAGCCCTGCTCCTGCAATTTTGTTTATTCCTGCGTTGCATAAATTAACAGCAGCGTATAATTGCTGCCATTCTGTGGTAATAGCTGCGTTTGTTCCCTGTAAATTAATATATTGGGTCAAATCAGTGCTGATATCCCCAGCCCCGCTCATCCAGAGATCTGTTCCCATTTCAGAGATACTATGACCTTCTTCTTTTCCATACCACCAGCGCTGGTAGGAATAAGCAGCGTTCACCAGGGTTTCAAATCCTGCGGGCGTGGTATAGACACTTTCAGCAGTAATTCCTGAAGGGTTATTTTCTACAAGTGATTTTTTACAGGAGATCATTACAGACAATCCCGCAAAGACAATCAGGCCTTTATATATATAATGTTTCATTTCGATGAGTTTGAGTTTAAAAAGTAACGTTTAAGCCAACAGTATAAAGCTTAGTCATAGGTGCACCTTCTGATCCACCCCGTTCAGGATCATATTCTTTAAGTAAAGAGGATTTGGTATAGGTAAAAGGGTTTCTGGCAGTTGCATAGATGCGCACACTTTTGATAAAACTCTTTTCCAGGGTATTTTTTGGTACTGTATACCCCAGCGTAATATTCCTTAACCTGATAAAAGATCCATCAGTATAGCCTAAAGAGGTAGAATATAGTGTAGAATTAAACGAGATGTTCTTATTTGGACGTGGAAAATCGTTGGAGGCGTTTTCTGGTGTCCAGTAGTTAATAATTGTAGAGCTGTTATTAATTCCCTGCGGATCGTATCTGCGCAAGAATTCAGCATATACAGTCTGCCCCATTCTGGCGAAAAGATAAATGTTCAGGTCCCAGGCTTTATAAGTAAATGTATTTTCCAGTCCTCCACTCCAATCCGGACGGTTAGTCCCTATAATTTTCCGGTCATTGGTTGCGTCAATTTTTCCATCGTTATTGAGATCACTAACCCGGATGTCCCCTGGTTTCTGTCCGTATTTTGCGGCTTCTGCCGCATCGGCTGTTTGCCAGATCCCTATCTTTTCGTAGTCATAGAAAGATTGGATCGGTGAGCCTACAAACCAGGAGTTCAGCACATCTGATTGCGCTCCTCCTGCAAGTTCAACAATCTTCTCTCTGTTTCTGCTGAAACTGATATTTGTAGTCCACTGAAAATCTTTATTGACGATATTTTTTGAAGAAATGTAAACCTCAATACCTTTATTACGTGTTTTTGCAATATTTTGAATCACACTGATTACACCATCTGTTGGAGGCAGACTTCTGTTGAGTAATAAATCATATGTTTTAGAATCATAATAATCAACGGTCGCAGTGATTCTATTTTTAAAGAGTGCAATCTCTAATCCAAAGTCACTTGTTTTCGTTTTTTCCCAGGTGAGATCCAGATTACCGACTCTTGGAGAGTAACCGTAAGCCAGAGCTGGTGCGTCATCATAAGCAAATCCAATTCTTGATAAACTGCTCTGGGTTGAATAAGAATTGATATTATCACTGCCGGCAATACCATAGCTATACTTTAATTTTAAGTCACTGATAATTTTATTGTCTTTTAGAAACTGTTCGTCACTAACTCTCCAGGCTACAGCGGCAGAGGGAAAAAACGCCCATTTATTGCCTTCTGCCAATTTCGAAGAACCATCAGTACGTCCTGTTGCTGTTAACAGATATTTACCTTTGTAGGCATAATTTAACCTGCCTGCAAATGAAATCAGGTTATTCATGGTATAAGCCGTGTTTACCGCCTGATTTTGCGTATTTCCAAGACCATAGAACAATTGTGATTTTAACAATTGATTTTCACCTGAAGCTGCAATATTATCCGATCTGTTATAAAGCAAACTGTTAATACCAGTGACTGTAAAAGCATGATCTTTGATTTCTTTAGTATAGGTGATATAGTTTTCTATATTAATTAGATGACCGTTGGAGGCTGAATAAGTCGCTTTTGGAACAGAGCCGTTACGGTCAAGAGAAAAACGGTCTGCATAAGTCCCTGTTCTGTCACTGTTTAAGTTTACACCGAGATTGGAGCGGGCAACTAATCCTTTAAATGGTTTAAACTCCATATAAGCTGACAGCAGTGTACGATTGATGATAGTCTGATTGGAATATACATCTGGCTGTTCATCGGCAAGTGGACTTACAAAAGTACCTGCAAGTGGATAAACGATGAATTTACCTTCATTGTCGTAAAGCGTCCCTAAAGGAGAAATTTTGTTCACCTGATTTAGTGGATCACGGCGGTTATCTTGTTCATAATGCGTAAATTGTCCCTGCATTCCGGTTGTAAAGTATTTACCGATAGACTGATCAAGGTTTAAACGGGCTGTATAACGGCTGGATTTATCCATTTTCAGTACCCCTTTTTCATCCAGGTAATCAAGAGAAAAATATACTTTGGTTTTTTCAGTCCCAGCTCTTACGCCTAACTGGTAATCCTGTTGACTTCCATCATGAAAAATCAGATCCTGGTAGTCCAGATATTCTTTATTTTGTATGGCTGTATATTCTGCGGAATTAAATATTTTAACGTCGTCGGCCGGACTTGACCAGTTACCGGTGGTACGATTGGCTTGTCTGCGTTGTTCGATATATTGTTCTGCATTCATTACTGAAGGATATCTGGATACTTTTGATACGCCATAATAAGTATTCAGAGAAACTGTGGCCAATCCTGAAATTCCTTTTTTTGTGGTAATCAGGATTACACCGTTAGCCCCTCTGGAGCCATATATTGCTGTGGAAGAGGCATCTTTTAAAATCTCCATAGAGGCAATATCATTTGGGTTTAAATCCTGCAGACTTGAATATTGTACCCCATCGACAATGATCAGCGGGCCATTGCCTGCCGAAATTGATCTTGTACCTCTGATATTGATGTTTACGCCTGATGATGCAGCACCACTGCTTCGGGTAATATCTACGCCCGGTACTTTACCTTGAATAGATTCCAGTGGGTTTGAGGATGGAACTTTAGCAATGTCTTCGCCTTTAACCGAAACTACTGAGCCGGTAAGGTCTCTTTTCTTTACGGTTCCATAGCCAATTACTACAACTTCACTTAAGGCCGTTTCATTAGGTGTTAGTTTAATTTGTAGCTGTGTTTGATTGCCTGCGTTAACTTCTTTCTTCAGATAGCCTACATAGTTGACCACCAGTACTGTCTCGCTGCCTGAAATGTTTAAACTGAATTTTCCGTTGGTATCGGTACTGGTTCCCTGACTGGTCCCTTTAACCAGTATACTCACGCCAATTAGTGTTTCTCCGCTTTTTGCATCGGTCACCTGCCCTGAGATTTTACGGGTCTGTGCGGATAGGAAACTGCAGAAAAAGCAGACCCCTACAGTTAAAAGATAAAATTTGCTCATAAATATTTGGTTAGGATAATCGCTTAAGGGTATAATTCTTTATTCCCGGGAGAAATCAAAAAATTAAATCAATTAAGTTTTATAACAAGTCTACATAGTTTTCAAGCGAAATGGATTTAAATCCGGGAAAATAACTACGCAATCGTTGCCGAAATATGAAATCAATAAGACACATAAAAAAAGGGAATCCTGAAACAAATTCAGAACTCCCCTTTTTATGGTCAAAGATTTGTTGATTCTTTTAAAAAAGATATTTTGTGCTTAAAAAATTGGAATCATTACCGTCAATTATTTCATTGATTAAAAGCTTATTAGCATCATTCAGTTTGGTAGCTACTAAAGATCGGATGGAGAAAGATCGCAAAGCATCTACAACTGACAATGTTCCTTCAGCACTATCTTTTCTACCCGTAAATGGAAACGCATCAGGCCCGCGCTGACATTGGCAATTGATGTTTACACGACTTACCTGGTTGATTAGCGGGTCAATTAATGCTGCCACTTCTACATGATCATTACTGAAAATACTTACTTGCTGACCATGGGTAGATTCAATCAGGTATTCGATCGTTTCTTCCAGATCATCAAATGGAACGACAGGAATAACTGGCCCGAACTGTTCTTCGGTATAGAGTTTCATTTCTTTGTTTACAGGATAAACAATAGCAGGGTATACAAAAGATTCATTGGAAGCTCCGCCATGTTCATTGATAACTGAAGCACCATGCGCTATAGCGTCTTCAATACATTCTTTAAGATAGGCAGGCTTATGAGGTTCAGGTAAAGGAGTTAAGGAAACACCTTCTACCCATGGCATACCAAATTTCAGTTTGGCAACCGCTGCTGATAATAGCTTCAGGAATTCCTCGGCCAAAGAACGATGGATGAAAATAATCTTCAGCGCAGTACAGCGTTGTCCGTTAAAAGACAGCGATCCCAAAACTGTTTCCTGAACTGCCAAAGCCAAATCTGCATGCGCGGTGATGATTGCCGCGTTTTTTGCATCTAATCCTAAAATAGCCCGCAGCCTGTTAACTTTAGGGTGCAGTTTTTTCAGTTCATTTGCTACTTTACTGGAACCAATTAATGTTAAAACATTAATCTTTCCAGATTTCATCAAGCCGGGAATGATCACATTTCCTCTGCCATAAATGGTATTGACTACTCCTTTTGGAAAAGAATCTCTAAAGGCTTCCAGCAATGGATAGTGTAAAAGCGTACCGTGTTTAGGTGGTTTAAATAACAGCGTATTCCCCATGATAAGTGCAGGAATTAAAGTAGTAAAAGTCTCATTTAAAGGATAGTTAAATGGCCCCATACAAAGTACTACACCAAGTGGAGAACGCCTCACCTGTGCAACAATCCCCTGTTCTATCGTAAATCTTGAAGATTGACGATCCAGGTCTTTCAGCGCGTCAATGGTGGCGTGAATGTACTCTACGGTTCTGTCAAATTCTTTCACAGAATCGGCGTAGGATTTACCAATTTCCCACATCAGCAGCTTAACGACTTCTTGTTTCTTTTCAATGATTCTGCCTGTAAATTTCTCTACATGGGTAATCCTGTCGGCTACACTCATTGTAGGCCATTCGCCACGGCCATTGTCATAGGCCGCGACAGCTGCGTCAAGCGCCTCCATTGCTTCTTTTTCACTACACAAAGGATAAGTACCGATCACTTTACGTTGTAAGCCTTCGGTAGTTTTGATACAAACAGGGGAAACTACAGTGTGGACTTCTCCATCCCAGGGATGCATGGCACCATTACTTAAATACGCGCGCTGATGCAGTTCCTGCTGCAATCGGAATGCTTCGGGTATTTCATGCTCTTCAACAAAAATGGAATTGAGCTGGTCTTGAAAATTCATCCGTTAAATTTATGTTTATTAAAAGTTATCAGGTACAAAATAGGAAATAGTTTATACTTAAACGTTTAAATTATATAATCATTTTAGAAATTAAAGTAGTCTTTTGCGTTATTATAGCAGATATTTTTGATGATTTGTCCAACCCAGTCTATATTATTGGGCAATTCTCCGTTTTCTATGTCCTCACCAAGCAAATTACAGAGTAATCTTCTGAAATATTCATGACGGGGATAAGAAAGAAAGCTCCTTGAATCGGTAAGCATCCCTATAAAGCGACTTAACAAACCCATATTTGAAAGCGCGTTAAGTTGCCGCGTCATCCCATCTTTCTGGTCAAGAAACCACCAGCCCGAACCAAATTGAATCTTTCCGGCAATAGTACCATCGTTAAAATTACCGATCATAGTTGCCATCAGTTCATTATCTGAAGGATTCAGGTTATAAAGAATGGTCTTGGCGAGCTGGTTATCCGTATCCAATCTGTTTAAAAATTTTGATAACTGTGGTCCTTGCTGGAAATCTCCTATGGAGTCCCACCCGGTATCTGGCCCAAGACGCTCTAATAAACGTGAATTATTGTTTCTTAATGCACCCAGGTGGTATTGCTGTACCCATCCTTTCTCATGGTCCCAGGTTGCGAAATGATAAAGCATGGCAGATTTAAACTGTAAAACTTCCTGTGCATTTAATTCTTGCTGATTAATTATCTTATCAAAGATTGAAGCGACTTCCTGATCTGTATAAACAGCAGCATAAAGTTGTTCTAAGCCATGATCAGAAACAGAGCAGCCATTTGCTGCAAAGTAGTCGTGTCTGTCTTTTAATGCCTTTAAATAGCTGTCGAAATCTGTTATTTGATGAGATGAAATGTTTTGCAGTTTCTTAATATAGGCAATAAGCGAAGGCAAATCATCTGCGTTCATAGCTTTGTCGGGCCTAAATGCTGGCAGGATTTTTATTTCAAAACCATCGGCTTTGATCTTTTGATGATGTGCGAGGTCATCGGTTGGATCATCGGTAGTAGCCAGTACACTGACTTTCATTTTCCGCAGCAGGTTCCTTACCGAGTAAGCTGGTGTTTGAAGTTTAGCTGTACATTCCTCATATATTTTCCTGGCTGTTGCGGGAGATAAGATATCATAAATATCAAAATAACGCTGTAATTCCAAATGTGTCCAGTGATACAAGGGGTTACGCAGTGTATAGGGGACAGTTTCCGCCCACTTTTCAAATTTCTCCCAATCGCTTTTATTTCCAGTGATATATTCTTCAGGAACTCCGTTAGCACGCATTGCACGCCATTTATAATGATCTCCGTACAGCCAAACCTGTGTCAGGTTTTCAAAATTCTTGTCTTCAGCAATTTGATCAGGTGGTAAATGACAGTGATAATCAATCACAGCCATGTCTTTTGCGTATTGATGATAGAGCAATACGGCGGTTTCATTATTTAATAAGAAATTTTCATCAATAAACTTTTTCACAGCAATGGATTAGTATAAGAAATTGGTTATTAGTTGCTCAATGCGTTTTATTTGTTTTAAGCGGTTGTTTTTATTTGAAGATCTGTTTTGGTTAAAGATCTTTTGAGGCAATTTCCATTTCTGAGGCAGCCAATATAAATGCTCCTACGCCTTTAGGATCATTAGTAATTACCTTTTCACTGATATAATATGCATAACTGCCATCGCGATATGGTTTCCCACCTAATCCGGAGACACTTACTGTACCTTTTAAGTTGACTTGTCCAGGTTTCGCCCCATCTTCAATGAACTCTTTTTGTATCCCCTGAAAGCCATGTTTTGCAATGCTGAAGTATTTATGGTCTAAATATCCTTTGCGAACAGCTTTACTGATTGTGTAAACAAACATGCAGGAGGCCGAAGCTTCTTTATAGTTACCTGCGCGTTCTGGTTGATCAAGAATATCGTACCACAGACCAGAATTTTTATCCTGATATTGACCAATAGCAATTGATAAACGGTCCAGAATGTTGAGCAGGACTTTTCTTTTTGGATGATGTTCAGGAAAATATTCCAGTACATCGACCAGAGCCATACCATACCACCCCATTGCCCGGCCCCAGAAATTAGGAGAAACACCAGTAGTTTTATTTGCCCAGCGTTCTTGTTTTGATTCGTCCCAGCCGTGATAGAGTAGTCCTGTTTTGTAGTCACGCGCGTTTTTCTCCATGTAAATAAACTGGTTCGCGATGTCGTTGTAAGCTTTATTTTTTTTGATCAGAGCTGCGTATTCCGCATAAAAAGGTTCTCCCATGTACAGCCCGTCCAGCCACATTTGATGCGGGTATATTTTTTTATGCCAGAACCCACCTTCTTGCGTACGGGGTTGTCTTTTAAGCTGATCCCAGAGCAGTGTTGCTGCTTTAAAATATTTCTTCTGCCCGGTTATTTTATATAAGGAAAGCAGTGTACGCCCGTTTTTAACATTATCAATGTTATAATCTGTCTGTTTGTAGCGGCTGATTCCTCCATCTTCTGTGACAAAAAAATCCATAGATTTCTGCAGGTATTTAAAGTACGTATCAGATTTGGTTCTTTTCCAGATAGCCTCTATCCCTTCCAAAATAACTCCCTGATCATAAGCCCACTTTACAGGTTTAGGATTTGCTGGATCAAGGTTTAAAGAATCCTGCCAAATATCCATTACCGTAGCGGCCATGGCCTCACTGAGTGGTTTAGTCTGTGCAGTTGCACTTACGCCATAATTTATAACGAACAGGCAAGCCAAACCCGTTTTCAGGAAAAATGATCTTTTCATTTGCGCTTATTTTAGAAGAAGTGATCTGGTAGCCGGATCAAGATTTTTATAAGATACGTTGTTTCCGCTTTGTATCCTGATGAGTGGTTTTGATTGTTCAACAATCAGATTTATATCCTTCAGCTGTATGTTTTTAGCTTCCTGTAAATCAATTCCTTCTTTAGATTTGATCGTAAGGTGATTAAAGTAAATGTTACTAATGTTTAATTCTGGTAAACCACGGATAAATATCGCTTTGGAAGCTCCATCGCAGACTATATTACTGATATGAAAATCTCTGAATATTGGTGTTTCTTCAGTGACAGGTACGCTCTTAATTTGAGGTGCCTCTCTTTTTTCTCCAGCTAAAACTATTGGGTCAACTGCGGCATAGTACATATCAAAGAGGATAGCTTCTCCAACAATATCTTTCATATTGATATTCCTGGCATAAATACCTTCCACAATTCCACCTCTTCCTCTGGTGGTTTTAAATCTCAGACCGATATCTGTCCCAATAAAAGTGCAATCTGTAATATAGATATTTTTGGCTCCCCCGGACATTTCACTGCCGATTACAAAGCCTCCATGTGCATGATAAACAGTACTGTTGCGGATGACTACATTTTCTGTTGGAATTCCACGCTTGCGGCCTGCTGCATCTCTTCCCGATTTGATACAAATTCCATCATCCCCAACATCAAATGTACTTCCTTCGATCAGCACATTTTTACAGGATTCTATATCTATTCCATCACCGTTCTGTGCATACCATGGATTTTTCACATATACATTCCGAACAGTCAGGTCGCTGCACAGCAGTGGGTGTAAATTCCAGGCTGGAGAATTTTGAAAAGTCACACCTTCGAGCAAAATTTGCTTACAATTATTGAGCACTAGTAAGTTTGGCCGCAGAAAGTCTTTGATAGTATCGTAAAATTCAGCAGA
Source organism: Pedobacter sp. UYP1 (assembly GCF_040547305.1). NCBI lineage: Bacteria > Pseudomonadati > Bacteroidota > Sphingobacteriia > Sphingobacteriales > Sphingobacteriaceae > Pedobacter > Pedobacter sp. UYP1. Next base: position 361,210 of record NZ_JBEPPL010000001.1, read on the forward strand.
TTTATCTGGAGTAATCAGCCCGGGATCTTTCATTCCAGCTCCTTTAAATGTTTTTTCTGAAGGATACCAGATCTTTTTTTCTTCATTCATCAAACCACCGGAAGCTATACGTGCCTTCCACTGGCTTTCTGTTAATTTATCTTTTTTAACCATCCGCCATACATCACCTGCGCCGTCTATAATCCCATAACCAGTTATCGCAATATTTTCTTCGTCATTAGCCCAGATGGGAGATTGATTACGCATTTGAGCAACTCCCTCCCAATTTCCTTCTACCAATTTATACTGATTGAGATCTTTGGTAAATTGAAGCAAAGCATTTTTTTGTAAATGCAGGTTTACATTACTTTTGAGTTCTATAGGCCCTGTTAACCACATTCCTTCGGGAATCAGCACCACACCACCTCCATTTTTACTGCTAGCTGCTATAGCTTGATTAATTGGTATGGTATTGAGTGTTACGCCATCATTTACTGCTCCATATTTAAGGATACTCAGCGTATCATTTTTAAATACAGGTTCTTTGACTACGGGCAGATGAGCAAAGGGATCTGTTTCTTTAGGCTGTGCATTTACATTAATGGCCAGACTGATGATAAAGCTTGCAAAGATTAGACGGAAGTTGTTCATGAAAATTTGGTTAGCTGTTTTAACTTCAATAGGTGACAAGTCTACATAGTTTTAGGACAGCATAAAACAATTACACTTAAAATAAATACGCAATCGTTGCCGTACGTACTTTCTATCATTTTACAATCAGAATTTATATGTAAACTTGTGATCAGTTAATTCTAACCAATAGAAAAAAGGCGTTATGTTTGTACCCTCTACATTAAAAGATATAGCCAGTGCACTTGGCTATTCAACTTCTACAATTTCCAGGGCTTTACGTGATACTTATGAGATCAGCCCTGAAACTAAAAAGATTATCCGGGAGTATGCGCAAAAGATAAACTACCGCCCCAATCCTATTGCACAGAGTTTAAAGGAACGCCGGAGCAAATCAATAGGTGTTGTCGTCGCTGAGGTTGCCAATCATTACTTTTCTCAGGCAATTAACGGGATTGAATCTATTGCTTATGATCGCGGTTATCACGTCATTATCACGCAGACCCACGAGTCTTATGAGCGGGAAAAGATCAATATTCAACATTTAGCTTCCAGATCTGTAGATGGATTGCTGATCTCTTTATCTGCTGAAACAAGTGATACCTTACATCTTCAGGATTTGCATCAGAAAGGATTACCGATGGTGTTTTTTGACCGGGTTACAGAAGATATAATCACCCACAAAGTTATCGCTGACAATGAAAAAGGAGCTTTTGAAGCTACAGAGCATTTGATTCATAAAGGGTATAAGAGAATTGCACATTTAACGAGTTCTGCGCATTTATCAATTAGTGTAGAGCGTCTGGATGGCTACAAAAAAGCATTAGCCAAACATCATATCCCTTTTGAGGAAGCCTATGTTAAATATTGTCCGCATGGAGGAATGTTTTATCAGGAGACTGAAAATGCAATCAAAGAATTAATGAACCTGAGGGAAAAGCCCGACGCCATTTTTGTAGCCGGTGACAGGTTAAGTATTGATTGCCTGATGGTATTTAAGAATTTAAATATTAAAACTCCGGCGGATATCGCAATTACAGGTTTTAGCAATTCGGACGTACTGGACCTGATGAATCCTTCGCTGACTTCGATTCGCCAGCCAGCCTTTGAGATGGGACAGATAGCGACGCAGATGTTGCTTAAGGTTATAGAAAGTAAGTATCCAGTATACGATTTCGAAAAAAAGGTACTGGATACAAGCCTGTTTGTACGTTAAAGCCAGTTTGTCTTATAAGGAGATTCCTCTTTTCCAGGGGATAAAGTCATCCTGATTTAATAAAACGGATTTAGGGATCACTTCTCCACTGGCAGCAAGAATGCAGTAGGTTAAAATATCTTCGCCCATTTGTTCAATAGTTTTTTCACCTGCGATGATTGCTCCTGCATTAATATCAATGATATCATTCATTTTAGCTGCTAAGGCATTGTTGGTGGATATTTTGATAACCGGGCAAACGGGGTTTCCTGTTGGTGTGCCTAAACCTGTAGTAAATAAAATCAGTGTCGCTCCACTTGCAGCTTTACCTGTAGTGGCCTCTACATCATTACCTGGTGTGCAAACCAAGTTCAAGCCAGGTTTTAAAGCAGGTTCAGTATAATCCAATACATCTTCTACAGGTGATGTCCCGCCTTTTTTCGCCGCACCGTTACTCTTGATGGCATCCGTAATTAAACCATCTTTGATGTTACCCGGTGAAGGGTTCATGTGAAAACCTGAACCTGCATTTTCGGCTGCCTGGTTATAGGCAGACATCAGCTTCATGAATTTCCTGGCCGCCCTTTCGTCTTTTGTCCTGTCTATGATATCCTGTTCTGCACCACAGAGTTCAGGAAACTCTGCCAATAGGACTTTAGCCCCAAGTGCAACTAGTAAATCGGCGCAATAACCAACCGCAGGGTTTGCAGAAATACCGCTAAAACCATCACTGCCCCCACATTTTACCCCAATACATAATTTACTTAAAGGAGCTGGCTGACGTTCCATTTGATTTGCTTCAATTAAGCCTTCAAAGGTTTGACGGATGGCTGTTGTAATCAACTGCACTTCACTTTGAGATTGTTGTTGTTCAAAAATATAGAGCTTTTTATCAAAAGATGGATTACGTTCTTTTAAATCATCTAGAAAATCCTGAACCTGCAAGTTCTGACAGCCCAGACTCAATAAGGTAACCCCTGCAACGTTGGGATGATCTGCATAAGCAGCCAATAGTTTGCTTAATACGGCGGCATCCTGGCGGATACCGCCACAGCCCCCCTGATGATTTAAAAACTTGATTCCGTCAATATTTTTAAACAGTCTTTTGGTTCTTAGGGACTCAGGTTCCAGTGCAATTGGAATCGCTGCAAGCGTTGCCGTATCTGCCCCGTTCTGATAAGCTTCTACTAACTGGTGGGTATAAGATTTATATTTTTCTGTTACGGCATACCCCAGTTCATTATGCAATGCTTCTTTGATTACATCAAGATTCCTGTTTTCACAGAATACAGCCGGTATAAACAGCCAATAGTTTGCAGTACCTACATTTCCATCTTTGCGATGGTAACCATTAAAAGTAAGGCCTTCGAATTTACTGATGTCCGGTGCTTGCCATTGATATTGATAAGGTCTGAAAAAGTACGGGGCAGCTGCATGTTTCAGGTTATCAGTGGTCATTAACCAGCCTGCCTTCACATTAGATTCTATTTTCCCAACTAAGGTTCCATACATGATTACTTGATCACCGATCTGCATATCAGTGGTATAAAACTTATGTTTAGCTGGAATGTCTGCGGTAAGCAAATAATAACTATCCTGATATTGAACAGTCTCACCTGCTTTAAGAGCTGTTAATGCGACAATCACATTATCATCGGGATGAATTTTTAAAATTTTAGTGCTCATAATTGATATATTTCCCTGTTTCTGCCAGGGTCGTTTTTGGATTCCACCCTTTAAAAATTGAAGTTGTAGTATAGTTTTTAACTTCATCGTCACTTAGCTGGTGGGACCATGCAACACGTTTTTCCGGGTTAAAACCTTCACCTTTATTTTTATATTCTGCATAGTAAGCCGTTTTTTCGTTGCTTGCTTTACGCCAGTTGTCCCAGCCTTCTGATTTGATCAGTTTTGACAGCGAACAATTGATATAAACAGTTTTACTATATGGACGCCATGGCCGGCCAAGATAAACAGTACGCTCTAATGCATCACCTGTTATTTGGCAATCTAAAAACACATAGCCATATTTGATCGTATCTGGAGCAGAAGACGCGGTGATATAACGGGCTCCTTGTTTGCAAAAAATAGTACAATCTTCAAATAAGGCAGTTGCAGCACCGAAAATAAAATCTACTGTACCTTCAATGTAACAGTTTTTAAAATATTGCCTGTTCCCTGCACCATAGGTATATAGTGTATCTTGGAAACCCTTTATGCGGCAATTGAAGAAAGCCGTTTGATCACTTGATACCCAAAGGGCAACGGCTTGACCAACGGGGCCTGAAGAGTTTTCAAAAGTAATATTATGTGCAGTAAATCCATCTCCGCAAATGTAAAAACCAGAAGACCCTGATGTTCCCATTTCTTCTCCGAAGCGATTTTTCTTTGCTGCATAATCGTTGTAGGTAAGAATCGTTTTTGAAACATCCTCTCCTACCAGTTTAACAAGTTTTTTTGATGGAGAGAGGTTTAGTTTCTCCTGATATATCCCATTCCTGATAAAGATTGTGGTTGTGACTTTTCTAAAATCGGGGACTGCATTGATGGCTTCCTGTACGGTGAGATAATCACCGGTTCCATTTTTGGCAACAACTATTTGCTTATCCTGAGCTTCAGCAAAGAATGAGATGGATAAACAGCTAATGATGAGCAGTACTAATTTTCCTTTCATAGACAATGCTAATTGTAATTTTTCAGGAATTAATTCTGTACAAGATTTAAATCTGCGCAAACGATGCCGGGAACGTTATCCTTTGACCTTTTCTTATTCTTATGGATACCTGTACAAATTTTGTTTAATTTAGGATAGGCAGACCAAAAGCTTAAGGTTTGATTAATGATTAAATTTATGGTAACAGTACCACTCCGAAGTATCCAGGGTAAATGGATTATGGCTTGTACTATTATGGCTTCGGCAATGGCATTTATCGATGCCACGGCACTTAACGTAATTTTGCCTTCTTTACAACAACATTTAAAGGCTTCAGGGCCGGATCTCTTTTGGGTATTAAATGCCTATTTGCTGATGTTGGCTTCTCTGATCTTGATCGGTGGTACATTAGGAGACCGGCTGGGCCGGAAAAAAATCTTTATGATTGGGATTTTTATTTTCATTCTTGGTTCCACGGCTTGCGGGTTCTCTTCTACGGCCACGATGCTCATCATTTTCAGAGTGATACAGGGTATTGGTGGTGCGCTTATGATACCGGGAAGTTTATCACTGATTTCTTCTTCCATTGACGAAAAAGAACGGGGAAAAGCTATCGGAACCTGGTCTGCGGCAACTACTTTAGTGACAATGGGTGGCCCTGCACTTGGCGGGGCACTGGCTGATGCGGGTTTGTGGCGTTATATCTTTTTTATCAATGTGCCTATTGGAGTCATTGTACTTTTCTTTTTAGCGACAAAAGTAAAAGAGATCAAAGATGACCAGAATACAAAGAAGGTGGATTTTTATGGAGCAATTGCTATAGCTTTTGGGCTGGCTTTACTCACTTTTGGATTTCTGCGTTTACCAACCGTTGGCTTTAGCCATATGCAGGGATATGGTGCTATTGGTACAGGAATTTTATTGTTGTTTGCTTTCATCCTGATCGAACGCAAAAGCAGCCATCCAATGATGCCACCGGGTTTATTCAGCAATTCGATTTTCACTGGAACAAATTTGCTTACTTTTTTCCTTTATGCGGGGCTTGGCGCAGGAATGCTATTTATTTCGTTAAATATGGTTCAGGTACAGGGTTATACGCAGTTGGAATCCGGTCTTACGTTTTTGCCGTTTACGATTTTCATGGTTATTAACGCACGTTTTGCCGGTAGTCTGGCCGATAAATATGGGCCAAGGTTATTTCTGATTGCAGGTCCGTTTTTAGCTGGCCTGGGTTTACTATTACTATCTTTTATCAAACAAACCAATGGCCCCTCAACTTACTGGACTACCTTTTTACCAGGCATTCTTGTTTTCGGTTTTGGGATGTCTTTGACCGTTGCCCCCCTTACCGCAGCAGTAATGGGTTCAGTAAGTGATCATTTTACGGGTACGGCTTCTGGTATTAACAATGCGGTATCAAGAATTGCGGGCGTTTTCGCAAATGCGGTTCTGGGCTCCATGGCAGTGCTTTTATTTTCTGGAGCTTTACAGCAGGAAATTAAAGCATTACCATTTAATGCGCAGCAAAAGCAAGCCATAATTGCCCAAACTTCAAATCTTGGGAATGCCAGGGCTCCAGCAGGATTAACCGCCATTCAGAAAAAGAAAGTAACAATGGCTTACCATGCGGGTTTCGTTACTGCTTATGGTAAAATAATGAAGATTTCTGCCGGTCTTGGTTTTATTGCCGCGTTAATGGCACTGATCTTTGTGCAGACACCTAAGAAAAAAGCACTTTTATAGATTTAAAATTGGCTGCATCCTGACTATTGATTTATACTGTGTACAAAATGACCTGGTGGCCATTTGCCACCAGGTCATTTTGCTGCTGATTGTCCAAGCCCATCTGCAAAGCCTATAATAAATATTCTCGCTATCAATAAAGAATTAGCTTAATTTCCAGTCTGGTCTTTCAAAGTGACAAGTATAGCCGTATGGCTGTTTTTGCAAATAATCCTGATGCTCCTCCTCTGCATTCCAGAAATCAGTTGCCGGAACTACCTCGGTTATGACTTTTCCAGGCCAGACCCCAGAAGCATCCATCTCTGCGATTAACGCATTCGCGGTTTCACGCTGTGCGTCATCTGTATAAAAAATGGCAGAACGATAAGAGGTTCCGATATCGTTACCTTGTCTGTTGCGTGTTGTTGGATCATGAATCTGGAAAAAATATTCAAGTAATCCGCGATATGATAATTTTGATGGATCAAATACGATCTCTATGCCTTCGGCGTGTGTTCCATGGTTACGGTAAGTTGCATTCGGTACATCCCCTCCGGTATAGCCTACAACTGTTGAAATAACACCTGGGTAATGACGGATAAGTTCTTCCACTCCCCAAAAACAACCGCCGGCAAGAATGGCTTTTTCAGTATTCATATGATTTTCCTTTTAATTGAATAAAGGTACAGTACAGATGTGTAAAAGGCAAGTGTAATCAATTAATCGTTTTTGCTTCTTTTTTAAAGATGTCACCATATTTGCGTACAATATCTGCAGCCTGATCTGGAGAAAGTACTATATAATTATCACCATACAGGTCTTGACGAAAGAATTTGCTATCCTCGGGTAAAGGATATACTGCATAGGGTAGTTTGGCCTCCATTAAGGCTTTGTTAACGGTATTAAGCAACAGGTTATTTTCCCAAAGCATATCCTCATTTGCTACCGTCATTTGATATTTTTTATGATTGAGGTTAAAGCTCACCTTGCTGCGATCATGAGCAGGTTCTTCCTTGTAAATGTTGGAATAGTCAGTAAAATAGTTTGTCTTGCGATTTTGGAGTTGCCGAATTTTAGCGTCTAAGGAATTCAGAAATCCACTAATGTTAGAATTACCGCCTGATGTAAAGGCATTAGGCAATTCCAAAAGTATATTAGAAATAGATTTTGGATTTTGTTCTCTCTTTGCTGCAACCAATCTCTCTCTGTTTTGATCAACTGTAGTTTTTAAAAGCTGCTGTTTAATCAAAAAGTCAACGACATCTGTTAGCTGTGCACGTGTTAGCCGCTGAGTTGTATCGTAATATTCCCATGCTGCATAATTATAATCTCCAGGACTACCATTGTAACAAGCATTTAATCTGCTGGCCAGATATACATTTTTCACAAACTTTGCTTCGTTCTCTTTCAATAAGGTAATGAACAATGTTTTTTTATCTTGTGGCTCATAACCGGTAAAAAAGCTGTATTTCGTAAAATATAAGCGCCGCTGATCATTCTGATCCTCCAGATAGTGATTAAGAAATTGAAAATTCTGTGGATTAATCCAGCTTTCCAGTTCCCTTTCTTTAAGTTCTTCTTTATATATAATACCGTTAAGCTTTACATAGATATAAAACTGTCTGTTACCGTGATCCATGATCAACTGATCTTCCTCTTTAGTGGCATGAACCTCAAGATCTGAGTAAGTAAAATTCAGAAGAAGCGCGGCCTTTTTCAACACTAACTCATAGAATCCTTTTATTTTATCTACAGGGATCTCACCATAATATTCTCTGGTCAGGAAATCAAAAGGTTTGATTTCTGTTTCTGTATCAAAGGCCATATAGTTTTTTGTATACGGAACGATATCATCAATATTCAACAGCGTATCTCTTTTATAACTTCCCAATAGTTTTTCATTAGTTTCCTGCGTTATAAAACCACTGGCAGTCAGGCTGTCCAAAAGCATATATTGCTGCTGTTTGTAATAAGGTGATTTATCATGGTATAAAATTAAATCACCGATATCACTGATCATTTTACGATGACTGATAGCAGTATATATTTCTTTTCCATTATTGAATTTAGCTTCCATTCTACCATCTGAAGCATCCAGTATATCTGCTTGCTTGAATATATTTATCCACTTTAGATAAGGTCTGGCTTGTTTAACTCGTTCTTCTTGTAAGGTATTGGTATCTTCAAGATAGGAAACACTAAATTCGATAGTACTGTCCCTGTAGAGTGGCTGGATGGCTGGACCAAAGTATTCTCCAAATCTTTCGGCAAGAATTTTTGTAGAGTCGGTATTAGAAATATTGTCCCTATAAAAACCAGCTGCACCGGACAGAAAATTAAAAAGGTCAAAACGGTTAGGAAAATTAGCTGCCAAATAGCGTTCTTCTTTAATTGCACATTCCTTCTCAAAATCAGGATTTTTATTTAAAAGGGAGTCAAAATAGGTTATCGGAAAAATCCCCTGACCTGGAAGAATGTCCTGACAGGATTTGAGAAAATATACTGGGCAATGAATGGCAGTTAAAAAATCTTTATTGAAGCCTTCATATACTTGCAGCGGCTTTTTCTTTGAAAATCTTTGCAATTCAGCTCTACCCTTTTCTGTTAGCAGCTGTTGATCTACTAATGATTGTCCAATCTGATTGATTTTTCTGGCAGAAAGACTTTGTGCTATTACAGTACTTTTAAAAAAGACGAACAAAATTAGTATCAACCCTGTACGGGCCGGTATTTTAGCAGACATTGATTATAAATTTACCTAATTTATCAAAAATCCGTTACCTGACCATGATCTGGTCACGAATTACATTGATCTATTTTGATAATGAAGCAATTATCTTTTCTGCAATCCTTTCTGCTGAGGCAGGATTCTGGCCTGTGATCAACAGACCTTCTTATAACAAATGAGGCTTCCGGGCATCCGCCTTACGATTTAACATTTCCATTATGTAATGGTAAGTTAAAATAGAAGGTAGCACCGTCACCAAATTCACTTTCTACCCAGATTGTACCATTATGGCGGGCAATAATTTCAGCGCTGAGATACAATCCTATCCCAAAGCCAGAGACCTGGTTGTCGCTTTCTACCCGGTAATAACGGTCAAAAAGTTTACCAATATCTTTGGCACTAATCCCTATGCCGTGATCTTTCACACTAACCTGGACCCTTTGATTAATAATTGTGCAGGTAACTTCTATATTTTTAGCTATGGGTGCATATTTGACTGCATTACTTAGAAGATTAACAATTACATTGCTGATTTTATCATAATCAGCATATACGGGGGTATGCTCACAACTCTGGAAATCGATAGTATGACTTGTCTCCATCAACCTGCTCTCTTCTACTACCGTGCCGATCAAATCTGTTAATGAAAAATAGCTCAGGTTCAAGACAATCTTTCCTGATTCCAATCTGGAAACGTTTAGAAATCCATTGATCATTCCGGTCATTTTTTTAACCTGCTTAGCGGCCATTTCCAGCGAACTATTTACAAAGTTGTCCTGAAATACAATTGCCTTACGCTGGAGTACCTGAATGTAGCCATTCAAGGAAGTGAGTGGGGTTTTCAATTCATGACTGACCATCGCTATAAAATCATTTTTACGTTGCTCATCCTTTTTGATTAGAGAGATGTCCATCACGACACCAGTGAAAGAGGAAAACTCCCCGGACTTATCTGCCTTTAGATTACCTACCGCTCTAAGCCACCGGATTTTTTTATCATTAAATCCAATCACAGCGTAAGAAACATCATAATCTCCATTACCATGAAGTGCATTTTCAATTTTTTCAGCAACGTAGGCCCGGTATTGCTCAGTAATCTGTCCGAGTGCTTGTTCAATGGTAATTTCATGAGCTGCATCAAACCCAAATAGTTCTCTCAGGCGCGCTGATGTTACCAATTCCCTGCTTTCAGAATGCATATGCCAAGTACCAAAATTGGCAGCCTCGATAGCCAATCTTAATGCAATCTCCTTGTCTTCCAATTCATCGAATGTTTCTTTTAAATGCTCATGTGCTAAGGCTAGTTCCTCGTTAGAAGCAGTCATTTCTTCGTTAATTGCCGCAAGCTCATCAGAAATTATACGGTACCGGGTTTCACTGGCCGAAAGCTCTTTTACCCTGGCTTCCACCCTTCTCTCCAGAGTTTCATTTAGAGTCAACAACTCTTCCTGGCTTTGAGCGAGTTCCTCATTTACTGCATTGAGCTCTTCGTTAGAGGCAGCTAATTCTTCATTAAGAGCCTGCTCTCGTTCGAGAGCTATTTCTTTGTTAAAGAACTCCTCCATCAGCTTGCGGTTGCTTACCCTGTCTGTTACATCAGTTGCAGTATGCAGAATACAAATAGTCTGGTTGAATTCATCTTTTATGGCCCGGTATTCAAAGTCAAAATAAAAAGTCTTGATTTCTCCGTCTATTTCAAGATCGGCGGCCGTTTCTGCTCCTGATATGGTTATTCCTTCTAGCCAGACTTTTTTGAACATCTGTGCGAAAGGCTGCCCTTTAAGTTCCGGAAGAGCATCTTCTAAAGTTTTCCCTATTACAGATTGATCTTTACCCCAAATTGTTAACATGGCCTGATTAGCCATTTGAATCAGCGCTTCTTCTCCTATATGAATGGCAGTAGCGGTTTTGGTCTGACTCAAAACTTCAATTAATTGCTTTTTATTTAATGGTTGGACGTCGCTCATATACAGAAAGGGAATTTAATAGTTCATATAACCCAATTTCTTATTTTTTGTTTAGTTCCAAATAAAATTAAATAAAAATTCTTCTGGTCATGATTATGCACAATAGCTATTAAATTACCTATTGAGGTTGTGGACGTTATTCATGTTGGACACGATACTATGTAATGCTAAATTGAGAAATAGAAATAGCCTCAATTTAGCATTACCGCCATAAAAGCTATGGTTTTAGAACTACCTTAACACAGTCCTCCTGCTTTTCATCAAAAATTTTATAGGCATGAGCTACTTCACTAAGTGGTAATGTATGCGTAATGATATCATCCAATACAACCTTTTCTTCTTTTACGAGCTCTATTAGTTTATCAATATGATTCAAAACAGGGGCTTGTCCTTGCTTTATAGTAAGACCCTTATCAAAAATCCGGAATAGCGGAAAGTTATCATAAGGACTTCCATATACTCCAAGAATAGAAACCGTTCCACTCCTTCGCACAGCTTCAAAACACATTTCAAGAACTTTAATACTCCCTTTTTCAAAATTCATCGTCGCTTTTACCTTATCCATAAAGGTGCGTTCAGGTTCAAAACCTACTGCATCTATGCAGACATCGGCACCCCTTCCCTGAGTCATTTCACGAATAGCTGCAACTACATCAACCTGATGTGGGTTCAGCGTATCCACATTATTCACCGCCTTTGCTTTTTCAAGTCGATAGTCTAATGGGTCAATGGCAATTACCCGGCTTGCACCATGTAACCAAGCTGCTTTCTGTGCCATCAAGCCCACTGGACCAGACCCAAAAATAGCTACGACTTCTCCGCCTTTAAGCTGTGCCCAATCTACACCTGACCAACCGGTTGGAAAAATATCAGTCAGAAAAAGTGCTTGTTCATCAGTTATATTGTCAGGGATAATCCTTGGACTAACATCTCCGTAAGGAACACGAACATATTCAGCCTGCCCTCCGGAATACCCGCCATACAAGTCTGTATAGCCAAATAAAGCGGCTCCTTTTTGATCCATCATATCACCATTTGGTCCATAATGTTTATAATTTGAATTTTCGCAACTTGGAGATGCACCATGATTACAAAAAAAACAATGTCCGCAGGCAATTGGAAAAGGAACGATTACGCGGTCACCCTTCTTCAGGTTTTTTACTTCGGCGCCCACTTCCTCAACAATACCCATAAATTCATGCCCCATTACCATATCAGTAGTTTGGGGAACAGCTCCACTCAAAATGTGAAGGTCAGAACCACAGATTGCTGTCGAGGTAACTTTTAATATAATGTCTGTGGCGAGTTCAATTCGGGGATCGGCTACAGTTGTATAACTGATGTCACCTGGTTTGTGAAATACTGCTGCTTTCATAAGAATAATTTTAGTTTTAGAATACCATGGCAACACACTGTATCAATGATTGTTTAGAGATTTTGAATTTCGATAAACCATAAGCGAATCTCTTTGTTATAGAAAAAACAAAAAACCAATATCATGAAAAAAATAATTTATTCTCTTTCAATAGCTGCGGCTGCATTGGCATTTCAAAGTTGTAATAGTGGAACTAAAGACACTAAGGAAACCGCTGACAGCCTCAATAAAACAAAAGATACAACCTCAAATGTTATGGTTACAGGTGGTATAGCCGTAGAGCCATCAGATGCTGAATTTGCTACAAAAGCTGCTGTTGGCGGAATGGCAGAAGTTGAACTTGGTAAAATGGCTTTAACAAAAGCGACAAATGCCCAACTTAAAGAATTTGCAAAAATGATGGTAAGCGACCATGGAAAAGCAAATGAGGAACTGATGTTAATCGCTAAAAAGAAAAATATCACATTACCTGCTGCTGTGGATGAAGATCACCAGAAAAAAATGAATGATCTTAGTAAAAAATCTGGTAAAGACTTTGACAAAGCTTATGCTGATGCTATGGTTGACGGACATAAAAGCACACTTAAATTAATGCAGGACGAATCAAAAGATGGTAAAGATGCAGATATTAAGGCATTTGCTGCTAAAACTACTCCTGTTGTTCAGGCACACCTGGATATGATCAATAAGATTCATGACAGTATGAAATAATCAAAAAGAGCGGTATTATGAAAATAATACCGCTCTTTTCTTATTTGTTTTAAGGATTAATGGATTAAACCAAATTGTTCAAAATGATGTTTAAAATGCTTACTGTGCCAGAAAACCCATTCTTTATAGTTCATAGCACCGAATCCACCATGTATAGCTGTCATTCCTGTTTTTCTAAAGTAATTATCAAAACCTTCCAGCTCATTGATTAACTGAGCAACAGCACTTTCTATATCCGGATAAATCAATTGACCGGGAGCTTCTCCAAATGTTATATTTCTGGGTATTTGCCTATCACCATAAATATAATCCTGTTTAGCTAAGCTTGCTTTTTCTTCAGAGATCTCACAAAATGGCTCTTTCTTCCCATTCGTATACTGTACTTGATTAATCAGATGTTCAACCATTTCCTGTGGCTTCATTTTACCCCAAAGTGGTTTAATTTCGGCGTTTAGTGTCAAAAGCAACTTTGCCAAAACTTTACGGTTAAAAGTACTTACCAATTGATTCGAGTTTAACATTAGTTTCCTGTAATTATATTTCCGCCTTTTTAGTTTATTCTAATTTGACATAAATATATTTTTAAATCACCCTTAATCCGGCCAATATTAAGGGTGATTTACGACATAATAATAGCCAGGCCAATTTACAATTTAGCTAAAAGCCGGTTGATCCTGAATTGTTGATGATACTCATCATATTTTATCAAATCGGAATCAGTTTGAAAATTAGCATCTATAATATCAAAAGCAGGCTGGCCCTTGAAAGTTCTTTCCAGGTTAGCCAAAGAAAGCAAATGAACATCACCAGCTACTCCATTGCTAAAATAGTATTGAACTAACGGTTTAAAACCAGTCTGTTTATTACCTGTTTGCTCGGCTTTGTAGATAACTACTGCACCATTTTCCAGTATTTTATATTTAGCACTATTGCTTTTATAAAGCCTGTAATCACTGCCATCTTTATCCCTATAGCCATAAATGCCGTCTTTTGAGAATTTATGGTCCTCCCCATTATGACTCATTGTTAGTGTTCTGCCACCCAAAAAGTCATTTAAACGAAGTTTATTATTCGTAGACTGATCGCCGGCAAGATGTAATTGTTTGTTTTTATAATCAGATGCCGTAAGGTAAATCCCACTTTCCGGATCATTTGTTACTGCATTTAAGTTTGCTGCCTGTGCAACTATATTTGATAAAAATAGAGCGGGCGCAATTATTAAAAATTTCAAAGATTTCATTTTTTAGGTCTTAATATGAATTGAAAAATCAGAGTTGAGATTATTTAATAACGTAAATAATCAAGGTTTAAACAGACAGAATTGGTGTTTAAATACGATTTGGGGTATGTGCTCAGATTCGGTAGGTACAGTTAAAAATATAAATAGGAATGTCACCATGTAATGGTGGTGCATGGGTTGAATCAGCAATAGATACACGCTTAATAATAGTAAAATCAGAATTATGATAATAACTATCAAAAGTGGCTGGAAAAAGCTTGATAAAATACTTTACTGCACTATTGAATTGTCCGGAAAGAAGATGATTATCCTCTATTTTTAGATTACCAAATTGATTTTCACAGCACCTCTCCTTTTCATAGCCCTTTACATATTTTTCATTACCAGCCTGTTTAACTATGAAGGATACAAATTTAAGTTGTCCACAATAACGAAACTGTTTTACACTAAAACCGAAGCTGGTTGTAGCATATAAAAATAACAGTAATATGGACAGTGCTTTTTTCATTTCAGGGGTAAAATTATTGAAATTTCATTAAACAAAAGCTATAACCACTTGATTTATGCTTTTTTATGACAAAAAAGACAGCTAAGCATGTCGGTTAGTCAAAGCAACTTTAATACCAAGAATAACCAGGGTGATGCCACAAAATTTATTGATATATCCGGAAATCTTATGGTTGTCTTTAAGTTTGATAAAAAAGGAAGATGCAAAAACTGCCAATATCAGACACCAAATCGTTCCCATAGTGATAAATGTGAAGCCAAGGGTCAGAAATGGCCATACCGTATTTTTTAAAGCAGGATCAATAAATTGGGGTAAGAACGCGATGAAAAACAAAGCCACTTTAGGGTTTAAGACATTGGTAATAATGCCATCTCTATAAACCTTTAAATAGTCGGCAGATTTTTTAGATGCACTGATAACTGTACTCAACTGAGATTTGCCAAAAAGCATTTTCAGCCCAATATAAATGATATAAGCAGCACCCGCATATTTAATGATATTAAATAGCAATATGGACTCAGCAATAATAATAGAAAGCCCAAATGCCGCCAAAAGAGTATGTATTAAAGTACCTGTTCCAATTCCCAATGCAGAAACGATACCAGCCTTTCTTCCTTGCGCAATACTTCGGGACAGAATAAATATAGTATCATTTCCTGGAGTGATATTCAGCAATATTGCAGTTAGTAAAAAGGTCTCGAAATTAATGATTCCAGTCGTCATACAATTTATATTGAATTAATTTTTAAATAGACGCCATCCGTGGCCACTAATCCATTGTCAATACTCGAATCGAGTATAATTAATAATTCCTTTCTGATATCCTCAGTAACTCTGTTAAACCCAAATAATCTGGCAATCAAGGGAACAGCTACATCAGCCTGTATAGCAATGGAATCTTCCACAACCTTTTTAATAGCAAGATCCATTTCCTCTGGGGAAATCAGTGCAATTTTTCTAGATCCAGGAGAAAGTTTACTTCTGTCACGTATGACTGGCGTAACCATGTCAACAGCCCATAAGAAATCTCCTTTTCTTGAAATAATATTAGAAGTAACTGCATAATTTACAGCAGCATTGATTGTATACCTGATGCGGGAACCGATTTTACTTGCACCAGCAGCGTCTGCAAGTCTTCTTGCTACTTCTTCAAAATGCACAGGACCTTCTAAATTGACCACCTCATTAATCCAGCTTGCAAGTTTGCCAAAAGGAACCAGATGCAACTCTTCAAGCATTATCTCTCCCGGCAAAACAGCCAAAGTGTAAACAGGGATTTCAACAGTTATTTCCACTTTTACTTCACGAACCAGTGCTTTAACTTCCTGCTCCAATTCTTCATCCACAAGATCATCCAAAGAAATCTGCTTCTTAGCGCTTTCAATTGCGGCTATCAAACGGGCTAATTCTCTTTCAGGATTTCTATACCATTCCGGACTCCATATCTTAAAAATCTTCCAGCCTATATTTTCCAAAACTTGTTTACGAAGTCTGTCGCGGTCTCTGGCAGATTTAGCCTGACTATAAGATTCACCATCACATTCTATACCAATTAAATAACGACCAGGATTAGCTGTGTCTACTACGGCAAGGTCAATATAGAAACCTTCTGACCCGACTTTTTTACGGACAGTATATCCTGACTTTACCAAATGTTCATATATATGATCTTCAAAAGGACGGATAACAGGTACCGGTAAATCTTGTTGTGTATCAAAAGTGCCGTGCTGAGCGAAATATAAAAAACTCTTCAGCGCTCTGATACCAAACTTAGTCGTAGCAGTTGGATTGATATCTTCAGCAGTAATGTTTGTAAATATCTCACACCTGTACTTTGCACGGGTAATCAATACATTCAATCTTCTTTCGCCACCTTCATTATTCAGTGGACCAAAACTCATCGGAACTTTCCCATCTTCAGTCCGTCCATATCCGATACTGATGAAGATGACATCGCGCTCATCTCCCTGAACATTTTCAAGGTTTTTAACAAAAAAAGGTTCATGATTATGGCTCCTGAAAAAGCTTTCAGTTTCTGGATTTTGACGTCTTTTAATTTCTATTGCATTTTGAATTGACTGCATTTGAGCTGTACTGAAAGCAACAACGCCAAGGCTTTGTTTTGGATTTTTCAAAGCGTGCTCCATTACTGCATGCGCAACAGCTTCTGATTCTACTGGATTAGTACGCGTTTTACCACGATCGTATACAGCATCAGGCAAATGATGGAAAGCCAGTCCCATTCTGTGTTTAGATCCCGGACTCGGAAAAATCACTAGTTTGTTCTCATAAAACTCATGATTAGACAGACTAATTAATGATTCATGCCTGCTTCTGTAATGCCAGCGCAGCATCCGTTGCGGAGCCCCCTGTCCATCACACATTCCCAGAATACTTTGTATATCGGCGGTAACGTTTTCTTCATCCTCCACCTCTGCATTCATTTTATCGAAGAAACTAGTTGGTGGCAGTTGTTTGGTATCACCGACCACAACAAGTTGCTTTCCTCTGAGCAAAGCACCCAGTGCCTCAACAGGTCTGACCTGGCTCGCCTCATCAAAAATCACCAGATCAAAATCAATACTACCTGGAGATAAGAAGTTAGCGATAGACATTGGACTCATCATAAAAACGGGCTTAATAGTCTGAATAGCCAATCCGGCCTCCAGCATAAGTTTCCTGATTGGCATGTGACGTGCACGTTTATTAAATTCACTGCGCAATACATTCCATTGCCCCCCGCCCTCTTGTTTAGGTACAGATTCAAAATGCTTCAAAGCCACTCTCGCCCGGTTATACTGAAGATTCAACAAATCAGTCTTATTGAACTTATTGATGATTTCTTCATGAGAAGTACGTTCAAATCCGCGTAAGTCTGGTTTTTCAGTCATTACTGTTTTGATCAGATATTCGTACCAGGTTTTCTGTAAAGCAATTTTTAAATAGCTGGCAGCTCCTTCCCAATTTAACGAGGCCTTTATCAGGTTATCAAATCCATCTTTTTGTACCGACTGGGAAAGATTATTCCATTGTACAGCTTGTTGAATTTCGCCAATTCTCAATTTCCATTCCTTTAGTTTTACGAGCTGCTCATTAAAAGGTAATGCGCTGAAATATTGATTTGAATTCATCAGTTTCTCCTCTAAATCCAGCTTTTTAAATACGGCAACAATACTTGCCTGGTAACTTACCAAAAGGTCTTTCAATTTAGCCAGGTGTTCCTTAACCAGTACTGGATTTTCGTTTCTGCTTAGAAAATCCAACACCAATATTGGATAATCGTCAGCAGAAATATGGCGGTGTAGTTCAGATAAGAATGCTGATACTCTTTTTAACGACTCCCAGTTCGTTTTCAACTTTCGCCACCTGCTTCCAAATAAGCGAACTGCAAGCGCTGAATTCTCATCCAGTATGTTACTTAACCGCTTAGCTGCAATGATATCATCGATATATTTTATTTTATCATTCAGGTCATCAGGTAAAGAGATCCTTGTAAAGGAGGCTAACTGTTTAACACTTCTTTTATAATCTCCTAAAAGAAATTTATACCATTTATGACCATGAGTAATCAGATTTTGACGCAGTTCCAGTACTTGCTGATCCCAGGCTTCCGGATAAAATATATTTTCATACCGTGTATGTAAATCCGAAAGATCGGCACCTGTCTGAAAAAGCTCTTCAATATCTTCCTGATTGAGTATCCATGCCTGATCCTTTATTGCAATGTCTCTTAGGTCCGGACTATCACTTAAAAAGCTCATCATTGTTATTAGTTTCTCTGTATAAGCTAAAGAGAATGAGGCTTCAATCCCGATAAAAGATGAAGTACCCTGAAGCTCTGCCTGTAAGCTTTCAGTTAGAGTTACTGCCTGACCAATAATTTCAGTTGCCACCTCGTTTTCATGCGGCAGGAAAAGTGTTAATCTTGTTCCATAGAAAAGTAACCTGGATGGTTCTCCAATATCTTTTAATCTCGCTTCTATTAAATCTGCACTCACAGAAGCCCGGCGCATCATATCTGCATTCCAGGATTCGATATCCTCTATAGGTATGGCAGGAAGCATTAGTGTACCAAGCTGAGCTGATATTTCTAATAAGTATCCTATTACTTTGTGCGCAGAAAGTCCACTTTGCGCAATCAAATCATTAACTGAGTTGCAATACGCATTCAATATATCTTTATAAGAATCCAATTGCAAAATTTCGTCACGCAAATGGGTTAGCGTTGGCTTACCTAAATCTAATACCCGCTTTAATTCGTCGTGTAAATCTCTTTTGTTGGCTTTATGACTATGAAGTTCCAAACAAGCTTCACCAAGATTAATAGAATCTAACCTTCGCTTCACAACTTCAAGAGCGGCCATTTTCTCGGCTACAAATAAAACCTTTTTACCCTGACCTACTGCATTAGCAATAATATTGGTAATCGTTTGAGATTTACCGGTACCAGGAGGCCCTTGTATCACCATATTTCGTCCCTCATGCACGGCTAGCATTGCTAAAACCTGAGAACTATCTGCATCAACTACATGAAATAATTCATGCGCTTTGGTTTCTTTGTCTAAATTATGTTCTTCGGTAGCCGTTGGTTTTGGTTCATTAAATCCTCCGCCAAATAAAGATATCAGGATTGGATGGTCAAATGGCTTATTGCCATCCGGCCATTTACTACTATCCAGATCATGATAAATCATGAATTTCCCAAAAGAGAAAAAGCCAAGTTCAATCGCATTGGCATCCAGCTTCCAAAGCCCCTGATGACCTATCCTTTTGTGAATATCTTCAAAATAATCATTGATATCAAAATCGTCTAAATCTGGTAAATCTGGAATTGTTATATTAAAATCGGCCATCATTTTGGCCTGCAGGGAAAGATTAGCACCTACCTCACCGCCTGTAAAGCGTAATCTGAATCTTTCATTTGCACTAGACCGTTCTAAGGATACGGGAATTAATACCAATGGGGCCAATCTAATGTCTTCTGTATTGCCCTTTTCATACCAGTTGAGCATCCCCAAAGCAAGATACAAGATATTTACGCCCTGTTCCTCGATGCTGGTCTTCGCAAAATAATAGGTGTTGAGAATTTTTGTTTGTAGCTTTTGCTCATTTTCATTAGTCTGCAACCGGGTATCATGCTGCGCATCCTGCAATTCTTCTTCGCTAAGCACTGGAAGTTCTGGTAATTCATCTTCCTGATCTTCTTCTCTCCCTGGCCTCCCTAAAAAGGTCATCGCTTTATTCTGCTTTACAAGAATATCATATATAGCTGTTGACTTTTCCTGAATAATGCGAAGTCCTCTTGCTTTTGGTGTCTTATAATTCAAAAGCGTATTTCGCATACCAAGATCAAGCAATTCTTTTCTTGAGGCTTCTAGTTTGGGTAATATATTTTCCTGCATCATTTGATTAACCGCCAATTTCATCCCGCTTATTTTTAGGCAGGTTATTAAATATCAATTCATACGAATGATCTATAATTTCGTGCAATTGCTTGAAATTGAGGCGGCCATTCATATAAACGGTGTTCCAGTGCTTTTTATTCATATGATAGCCTGGTATTATTTCTTCATATTGTTCGCGTAGTGTGATTGCACGTTCAGGATCACATTTAGCATTAAAACGATTTCCTTCGTTAAGACCTACAAGCAAAAATATCTTTTCACCGACTTTAAAAACCAGGGTTTCTTCTCCAAACGGAAGACCTTCAGTTGCCCCTGGCTTTGACAAACAATAATCTCTTAATTCTTCTATATTCATATAATATACCCAAAGATGCTAATTCTATGTAACTATTTTGCTTTTGTCAACATCATTTTAGCTGCAAGTGAAACCAAAATGCTGGCCATGACCCATTTCTGTATCCTGATCCAAACTGGATTAGCACTAAACCATATAGCAGCCTTTGCAGCTACAAGAATCACGCTAAGATTTACTAGTGCACTAACCATCATCTGAAGAGCCCCCAGTTGAAAACACTGTGCCACAAGATGACCAGCTTCCGGTTTGATAAACTGCGGGAAAAGGGACAAATAAAACACAGCCATTTTAGGATTCAATAAATTAGTTAGAAATCCCATTGTAAATAACTTGACTGGTTTATCGTCAGGCAAATTGCTCTGTACGGCAAAAATGCCTCCATTGCCTGGTTTTATTGCTTGCCAGGCAAGATAAATCAAATATAAAGCACCAGAGATTTTCAGTGTCGTAAATAAGAAAGGTACTGCAAGCAGAACTGCGGTCAACCCATATGCAACCATAGTAATGTGAAATAAAAATGCGCAAATCACACCCGAAAGTGAGGTTATTCCAGCCTTCTTTCCTTGTGTGATAGAACGTGAAATCAGGTAAATCATATTCGGTCCGGGTGTAATGGACATAGCAATAGCTGCAATAAGGAAAACTAAAAGTTCTTTTTGTGCGATCATTGGAATTAAGGCTGCTTTTTATTGGTTAATATTTAAATACAGCTGTTAATCTACATTATTAACGATGTTAAAGCAATTTAATTTTAAAAATTACCATTTAATCTATGCTGAAAAATTAGCGGCTTTATCGTGCATAAAATTCAAAAACCGGAAATAAATTATTAGCAGTATGAAAAACCTGTTGGCATATTTAATTCTTAGAAATTACATTGAACTAAATCCTTTTTAAAGATTGCTTATCTATTGATAAACCTCCGCGACGTTATTTGTATTAAATCCAGATAAAAGTATATTTGCCGGAAATCAACGTACATGAAGTTTAAACCTTTAACCCTATGCACTATCCTGTTTCTCTTCCTGCTTTCCTTTATAACAAAGGCTCAAAGCAGACAAGGTATATTGATTGGAAGTATAACTGACAGTCTATATCAAAAGATAAGTTACGCCACTATACAGATCAAAAAACTTAATATAAAAACCTCTTCAGATAAAACAGGGAGGTTTCAGCTCAAAGGGATTCCTGAGGGCACTTATACTGTACGTATCTCCATGACAGGATTTCAAACCAACGAAACCCAGATACGCATTCAGGCAAATGACACACTAAAAGTAGCGTATGTACTGGAAGATAAAAATTCAGATTTAAATGAAGTCATTGTCTCCGCAAGCAGAAAGGCAGAATCTCTGGCTCAAACGCCTTCTTCTGTAACTATATTAACTGCCAAAGACATCAATACCCAATCGGTGATCAGTCCGAATCTGGCCAATATATTGGCTTATAGTGTACCTGGACTCGGCGCATCTACTAATCAAACTGGAAATTCAGGTCAGACGTTACGTGGAAGAGGTGTATTGGTTTTGATTGATGGTGTGCCACAATCAACCCCCTTGCGCGCAGGTGGCCGTGATATCCGTAGTATAGACCCGTCAGTAATTGAGAGAGTTGAGGTTATCAAAGGTGCAACTGCAATCTATGGGAATGGCGCCGAAGGTGGCTTAATCAATTACATTACTAAAAAGCCTGCTTCTGGCAAAGTATTAGGTGGTTATTCGCAAATTGGATTAACAGGTAATACCAAAGGAGATAGTACGCTGGGCTATCGGGTAGTTCAGCAATTTTATGGTAAAAGTGGTAAACTCGACTATATAGTAAGTGGTACCTATGAAAAAACAGGCGTATTCAGAGATGCTAAAAATGAGGTAATTTCTCCGGATTACGGATTAGGGGAAACAAAAACCTATAATGGATTTGTTAAAGTTGGTTATGATTTTTCTCCTAAACAAAGGTTAGAATTGATGTATAACTATTTTAGTTCAAGACAACATTCTGACTACATTTTAAAAAATGGAATATACGGACAAGAGCCGGCAATTGGAGTTCATGGTACGCGTAAAGGAGAAGATGAAGGTACACGCTATAACCATAATGCAAATCTTCAATATAGCAACAAGCAAGTGTTTGGTCAGACAGATTTACAGGCCAATGTATATTTGCAAGACTTTTATACAATCTATTCCAATGTGGCTTCTTTTTACGAAGGAGGCCAGTCAGCTATTAAATCTGCGAAAAAAGGTGCAAGGGTAAATTTGAATACTCCCCTTCCAGTTTCAGAAAATTTATTGATGCAGCTTAATTATGGGGTAGACCTGATGAATGATAAAACTTCACAAAGTCTCACTGATGGCCGGATTTGGGTACCAGATATGAATATGGTCAATGTTGCCCCCTACCTGCAAACTACCGCTAATATTTTTAAAGATCTGACTATTAAAGGTGGGTTGAGAGTAGAAAATATCAATATTAAAGTAGACGATTTCAATACACTTGCTACTGGCGCTAATAACGCCGGAAGTATCGCGGTTAAAGGTGGTACGCTTAATTATAATGCTTTAGTATTTAATGTAGGCGCCAGATATTCAGCAAGCAGGTTATTCAATCCTTTTATAAGTTATGCGCAATCTTTCTCTGTTTTTGAATTAGGCAGAGTACTGCGTGCAGCACAAAGTAATACCCTTTCTCAACTACAAACCAAACCTATCATTGTAAATAATTACGAAGCTGGTTTTAGCAGTTCTCTGGGGCCGGTAAATATTAGTGCGGCTTATTATATCAGTACTTCTAAATTAGGCGCAAACTTGTTAGAGGTTAACGGCGTTTATATTTCTCAAAGAATTCCTGAACGCGTTTGGGGCTATGAGTTCCAGGCAGATTATGCGGTTACAGAAAAACTTTCAGTTGGTGGAAATTACGCTTATGTAGAAGGAAAAGGTGATGTAGATGACGATGGAAAGTTTGATGGTGCGCAAGATGTTTATTTAAATACAACCCGTATCCCACCTTCTAAATCCACACTTTACCTGAAATACGCTGGTATTAAAAACTTGTCAATTGATGTGAACTGGATGAGGGTTGGAAACAGAGATCGTTTTAAACCTAATGCAACTACAGGTAAATATCTGATTGGAGAAGGCCCTGTAAAAGCCTATAACCTGTTTAATCTGGCTACAGTTTACCAAGCCTCAAAAGCTTTAAAGCTGAGCCTGGGACTGGAAAATTTATTTAATAAAGCTTATTACCCAAGCATTTCTCAATTTTACGGGAACAATTCTGTTTATACCAGGGGAAATGGGCGTCGTTTTAATCTTGCAGCTGGTTATTCTTTCTAATGAAAATTAATAAAAAAATTAAAAAAGCAATTGGGCTGATCCATTTATGGCTAGGACTCTTTACCGGAATTATTGTAGTAATTATCGGTATAACGGGCTGTATGTATGTTTTCGAGCAAGAAATCAGAGATTATCTGCAAAAGGATTATGCATTTGTTCCCGCCCGCCAGCAGCCGCAGGCCAGCTTAACCAAACTAATGCAGGAATTTGAAAAGATTGCTCCGGCTCAAAAGGTTACGGGCATTGAGATCAACAATACCGCACCCAATGCGACTATCAGTTTTACAACCAGCAAACATCATGTTTATTACCTGAATCCTTACAATGGAAGTCTGGTTAAGAAAACAAAAGAAGATTTCTTAGTTACTGTTGAAGAAATTCATACCTCTTTACTTTTAGGAGATACAGGGAAATTTATCATCCGGTGGTCTGTCGTGATTTTTTTACTCATGCTGATTTCTGGCCTTATCCTATGGTTTCCTGGCCAGGTCAGGTTAATTAAACAAGCTATTACCATTAAATGGGGAGCATCCTTTAAAAGGGTTAATTATGACCTGCACAATGTATTGGGTTTCTATGCTTCAGGAATATTACTGGTAAGTGCACTATCCGGACTTTATTTTGGTTTCAAGGAAGTAAAGACAGCTGTTAGTTTTTTAAGTGGCTCAAAATTGACTGAAGGAGTAAAAGCAGCACCAGCTTTACAACCTTTCCTCAAGGAAACTATCCCGGAGCATTATGAGCGTATCTATAGGAAAGCAATTGTACAATATCCAGGCGCTATACTGACCAATTTATCAATTCGTAAAGATGGAAATCTCAGGCTAAGGTTAAATTATCCATCAGACTGGGCAAGAAAGCGGAACACTTTTTTTTATAGCCCGGAAAATGGACAGTTGATCCGTTCTAAACTCTATAAAGATTTTAACAAGGCCGATTGGATTGAAGCTGGCAACTACAATCTGCATACCGGGCAAATGTTCGGTCTGTTTGGTAAGATTGTAGCTACCATAGTCAGCCTGATTGCCGCAAGTTTACCAATTACTGGTTTTATCATCTGGTTGAAGAGAGGAAAGAAGAAGAAAATCAAAATTAGCACCCTTAAGAGCTCTGCAATAAGCTTACATTTTTAATCCCTGTAGAAAATTTAATCCCTGTAGAAAAGCTAGTTTAACAGCGAATGCATCCACAAATTCGGCATGCATTAAATCAACAGCCTTCCCTCCTTCTAATTCCTTATAGAGATTTAGTAATAAACGTTTACCAGGTGCATCAATAAGATAGTTATCAAAAAAGCATTGCGCTTCATCTTTTGAAGCAAAACAAAGCATAAAGGCTAATGGAGTTAATGATTTATCTGTATAACGATTAAATTTCGTTCCCTTATGCATCAAAAAATGTATCGCATTATTTGTATCTTCAAAGAGATCAAAAATAGGGATTGCATAAGTTTTTATAACATCGATTACCTCTGCAATTGTTTTTTCCTGACTGATCCCCGAAACATTCCATGACTTCCATTCCTGGAAATGAGAAATATATCCTAATTGATTACTATAGATAGTATCATTGCTATAAACATCACTGGTTTGCTCTTTCAGCCACTTTTTTAAGCGCTTGGAGGTAATCAGAATATGTGGCAATAGTTTAACATAACCATTACTGTTTAAGGTGCTGGACTGGAAACTAATTTCGAAAGTAAGATCTTTATTCCTGCTGGCCTTTTTCAGACAAGCTCCCTTCTGGCTGGCTTTGAATCCGAATTCGGCCAACCCATCACCAAGCTGGTTACATGCGGCTAAGAAGATATCTCTGGAACTCATATACTGTTATTTACGATTCGTTATAGCGGGCGTAAGTTAGGATTATTATCTAGCTTTTGAAGCTGAAAAAATGTCTGCCATACTGCCATATTTTCTTTAAAAATGAAATTATTTCAAAAATAAAGATTACTTATTCCATCAATCTTATTCTGGCATGTTTTTGGAAAAGATGCTTTTAAACAAGTTTATTTTTGCAATAACACGCATGGAACCAGAAGAATATGAAGAAATGTTTAGCCATTTAAATTTGCCTAAAGAGGTTAAATTGTGGCCTGGGGTATATATAAAAGATGTTAGTAAATTCATTGAAAGTCATTTATTGACTTTAAAAGGTGCAGGAAGTCAAAGGCAAAAAGAATTACACGCAGTGCGCCTTGACCGGTTGATTGAATTGATTCAAAACAACCAGCAGGAAGATTTAAAGTTCTAACTTAGCGAAATCATAGATTCCACATTAATCAAAACATTATTTTTTTTTAGGTGTTAAAATTAGAGTGTATTATCCAAACACGCTGTTCTTAGCTCATGACTAATCAATATCCTAAAGATCTTTACAAAATTACAACTTCTGTTATCTTATATACATTTGGCCTGGTTGTGCTATTATGGTTTCTATACCAGATCATGAGCATATTCATCTTGTTTATATTTGCCATTGTACTTGGATTGATCATTAATCAGCCGGTAAGCAAGCTGGAAAAGAAAGGCATGAAGCGGTGGTTAGCCTCACTCATTGTCTTAGGAATTATTTTTATCGTCTCTACATTATTAGGGTTCTTGGTCGTACCACATATCAGTGAGCAAATAGATACGCTTGTAGGAGATTTGCCTGGTTATTTTAATAGTATATCTGATCATGTTACACATGTTTTGCGAAAGTACCCTGAGCTGAATAAAGAACTTCAGGGAGATGGTATGTCAATTTCTGAGGCTGTACCTTCCCTGGGAAAAACAGTTATCGGCCTAAGTAGTATTTCATTTAGTGTGCTTGGCGGCATATTTATGTTCATCGTATTTCTATCTATGATTATCTTTTTTGTCGGAAATCCAAGGCCGATCATCAATATGTACTTATCAGTTTTTGAACCTGAAAAACGTGGAAAAGCAGAAAGAGCATTACAGCATACCTCAATCATGTTGGGCGGATGGATGAAATCAAATCTTATAGGTGGTATAGTTCAAGCCATATTAGTCTATATATTTTTGACGATTATGAACGTTCCGGGAGCATTAGTCTGGGCTGCGTTAGCCTTTTTTTCAGAATTGATTCCAAAGATCGGTTTTTACATTATGGCCATTCCTCCTACCCTTGTTGCATTATCGATAAGCCCGGCTACTGCATTTTGGTGCCTCGTTTTTTTCTTATTATTGAATGAGTTGATTTCCGACTTTGTCATGCCTAAACTAAGGTCATCAACCATGAATATTCATCCGGTATCACTGCTTTTTCTATTGCTGGCAATGACTACAGCTTTTGGTTTAATGGGAGCACTTCTTGCGGCACCGATGGCCGCAATTATCAAAGCATATTACGAAGAGTTTTATTTACAGAGATTTCCTGATGATCCGGATATGGACCAGAGAATTGATAATATCCTTTACCAGCAATAAAAATAGAACGAATCAATTTGATAGATTTGTAAATGCATTATGATAATTTCAAGCCCATTTTCGACTTTCTTCGATTATACAAAGATATTTCGGAGTCTGATGCAGCTATTATTTGTCAGCAGCTACAATTTCGTAAAGTAAACGAAGGAGAAGTTTTATTACAGGAAGGTAAACCAGCAAAAGAATTATTTTTTGTTTGTAAAGGGATTTTAAAAATAGTTTCTTTCAGTGATAAGGGGAATCCAGTGATCCAGTTTTTTCTAAAAGAGCATCGTTTTTGTACTATCTTAAAAAGCTTCGATGATGGCATCCCTGCTAATGAGAGTATTATAGCAGCCTGTGATGCAGCGTTAATTGTATTGTCTAAAGACAAGTTACTGCAGCTATATCAAAAGCTTCCCTATTTTAAGGATTTAACTACGAATATTTTCCAGCAAAGCTTGTTAGAAAAAATAAAAGTCCGCAATTCTTATATGGGCGAAGATGCTACGACCCGCTATCAAAAGTTTATTTCGCAACAGCCTGATATCGCTTTAAGAGTTTCTTTAAGTGATGTAGCTTCTTATTTGGGCGTTACACAACAATCTTTAAGCAGAATCCGCAAAAATATACGTTAAGCTTTTGCTTTTTACCATTTGGTAAATCCCTTCAAAAACACCCTGCTTACCTTTGTTACCATAAATATTGAATAAAAAAAATGGAACAAATAGCAAAAAGCAAAGAAGTTTTACAAGGACAAAAAATTGTTATTATAGGTGGAAGTGCAGGCATCGGTCTGGCAACTGCAAAATCGGCTGCTGCGAAAAATGCAACGGTCATTATTATCTCCAGCAATCAACAACGAATCGATAAAGCGCTGGAAGAATTACCTGAAAGCGCAACAGGTTATGCAATTGATGTCACCAATGAGATACAGGTAAAAAATATTTTTGAGCAAATAGGATCTTTCGACCACCTTGTATTTACTGCAGGTGAGAATCTAGAGCTAGGTGATTTGAAAGATACTTCTTTAGTTGGAGCGCATCAATTCTTCGAGATCAGATATTGGGGCGCTTTTGCAGCAGTAAAATATGCTTCACCTTATGTTAAAGGTTCAATCGTATTGACAAGTGGTATCGCAAGTAACCGTCCGGGTAAAGGCTGGTCATTGGGCGCAAGTATCTGCTCGGCAATGGAAGGTTTTGCAAGAGCAATGGCTATAGAACTTGCACCGGTCAGGGTAAATATAGTCTCGCCAGGTGTGGTAAAAACAGATTTATGGTCTGGTATGTCGTTAACGGAGCGGGAAGAAATGTATAGTCAGATTGGGAGTTCATTACCAGTTAAAAGAGTCGGAAATGCTGATGATATTGCGAAAACTTATGTCTATTTAATGGAGCAGGATTATGGGACAGGACAAACAATCATCGTAGATGGCGGTGCATCTTTAGTCTAAATACATTTTTTGCTATATACAAAAAGGCCTGGTAAATTCTCTTTTGAGTTTTGCCAGGCCTTTTGCATGCAATTGATTTTAATTATTTAGGCACTACAGGTGCAGGGACAGTTTTGAAAAATGAAGACTGAGTCATTTTAGAAACCAGATCACCAGTTGCTGAATAAGCAGATGCTCTTACAGCATATGTTTTGTCAGATGCAAGATTCAGTTTGCTTAAGCTAAGCAGTATAGAACCGCTGTAAACCTGAACATTCGGGTAGTTGCTATCTTGTAAGATGTAGCTTATCGAGTGGTTAACAACCTTAGCTGTTGAACTTGCATCACTACCAGACCATGAAGGAAAGGTTACTGTACTTACAACCGCAGTTCCGTCTAATATTTCTATTGTAAATTTCCCTACAGGAACTTTTGCCGTTGCACCAAAGTTCAATTGCAGCACTGTAGTCAAAGTAAAAGGGCTGCTTTGCTGATAGCCTAAACTACTTAATTGCAAATTAGGCAACTTTGGCTCAATACCAGCTATGTCTGCCTTTTTAGTACAGGAGAACATAGTTAGCACCAATAGCGAAGTTAAAGCGATACTTATATATTTTTTCATTAGTATATATTTTAAATAATTAATGTTTGATTAGAAAATGTATTTAGCGCCTAATAGCAAACTCCATGTAGTACCAGAAGTTGCATTTTGATATGGCTGATTTACTAGTTTTCCATCAAACTGACGAAGGTTGTAAGAAGGCACTCCATTTGCATCAATACCAGTATATGTAAGTGGACTATTCGTTGTATTGAATTTTTTGATACCCCAGTTTCTATTTAATAAGTTAGGTAAATTGATCACTACCGCACTTAACTGTAAGGTATGTTTTGTGCCACCAGTATTGATATAGAAATCCTGAAGGATATTTGCATCAACACGGTTATACCAAGGAGAGAAAGCAGCATTTCTATCTGCGTACTCACCTCTGTGTTTACTTAAGTATGGAGAGTTATTGATGAATTGCTCTAATGCAGCAGCCTGTTGCTGAGCAGTATAGGTATAACCTACACCATTAACAGTTGTAGTATATGAAGTAAAGTTTACATCTGAACCTCTTTTAGGAATGTACATCAAATCTGAAGATCCATTACCATCACCATTTAAATCTCCGTTAACTACATAACTGAATGGATTACTTCCTGCCTGACCTTCATAGAACAGGCCAATTGTAGTTGCACCATGTTTCAGGTAGTTGAATTTGTAAGATGCACTGGCAACAATACGGTGAGGAACATAGTTACCTGAGTTTCTCAATTCAACATCATTACTTGTACCTACGTTAGAAGTGATAGCCCAAACTTGTGCTGCTGTAGAACCTGCGGTAGAGAATGCTTCTTTTGATTTTGTATAAGTATAAGCTATCGAAGCGTTAAAGCCGTTAAAGAAGTTTTTAGTCAATTGCGCACTTAAAGCAGATGAATAACCCTGGTTTGTATTTTCAAGAACAACTACAGTTCCAATGTTTGGATAAATAGATCTGTCTGATGCCTGAACAGCATTATTAGTACCAGTACCTACATAACGTACTCTTGAAAAATCACCTTCATTAATCACACCAGTTGGCGTTTTAAGATTGGCATTTCTCATTCTGGTTGCATTGATATCTTTGGTATAAATTGCTTCGAATGTAGCAGCAAAACCATTTCCCAAGTTTTTCTCAATCGCTAAGTCAGCTCTGAAAACCTGAGGGAATTTGTAGTTTTTGTCGATCACTACCGTAGAATTCTGAAGCGCTGTTCCGGCAGTTTGCGGGAATAAGTTTGCATATTCAGAAGGATCAGCTTTTAAAGTAATATTTTTCAACTGTTCTGCTGTTGCAACACCACCAAAGTTATACATGGCACTGTTACTTGGGCTATTTGTTAAGAATACATAAGGGATACGACCTGTGAAAATACCCATACCTCCACGGATCACTAACGATTTGTCTTCTAGTAAGCTCGCCCTGAAACCAACTCTTGGAGAAAGTAAGATACTTGATTTTGGAAATTTACCAGTATTGTAATTGGTCATTTTTCCATTTGCATCAGGTAACTGTAAAGCCGTAATCTGAGGATTTTCTACAGGATCCTGCATGTAAATACCTTTATCAGCGCGTAAACCGAAAGTTACTTTGAAGTTGTCATTTACACTATACTCATCCTGCGCATATAAGCTGAAAGTACCCACTTTAAGGTCGGCAGAGAATACCTGATCAACACCTGGAATCAAAGATTGATTGTAGGTAAATTGAATTGGTGCTCTGTTGTTTAAGAAGTCACTTAATGAATTGTAGATGTAAGAACCAGCAGCACCAGGCATGAATGAGTTACCAATTTTTTGGAATTCATAATTGATACCACCTGTTAAAGTGTGCTTACCTGCGTAGTATGTGATGTTATCATATATACTTACTGTATTGTCAATAACCTCATTGTATTTTGTGTTCGGATCAGAACCAGCTGTAATATAGTTATCACCAGCACCGTTAAAGATATCAATTGTTGGGAAAATACTACCTTTAGAAGTACGAGGGTTATCATATTTCTTGAAAGTAAGTAACAACTGGTTAGATAATTTAGGGCTGATTGTGCTGTTTAATTCAGCAGTACCTGTACTCACTTTGTTTAAAAAACCGTAGTTAGAATTCTCAAATCCCATAGATTTAAGACCAAAACGACCATTTGGCAAACCGCCGTTACCACGTGTCTGAGGCAGACCATTAGCACCTGTAAAAGTATAAGAGCCACTGTTAGGAGTACCTGTGGAATTGATAATCTGATCAGCAGTAGCATGTAAGTAACTGTACTTAACGCTTAATTTGTTTTTATCATTGATATTCCAGTCTAATTTCATCAAGACTTTAGTGTTCTTATTTTGGAACGCCGGGAAGTTATCATAAGAACCTGTTTCATAACCGTAATTATCTTTCAAGTACTTAGAAACAGCCTCTAAATCTGCAACTGGTGTAGCTGATTTATTACCTGCTGTACCTGTTGGAGAGAAACTAACACCTGGATTACTTGATACTTCTCTTTCAAAGTTGGTGAAGAAAAATAATTTGTTTTTGATAATTGGGCCACCTAAAGTAAATCCGTAAGTTTTAGTGCTTGACTTAGCAACCGCAGCGCTGATGTCGTTGTCACCAATTTTTGTTCCGTTAAAGGATTGATCTTTATAATAAGTATATCCTGAACCGTGGAAAGTATTGGTTCCGCTTTTAGTTGTTGCATATATTCCAGCACCTGTAAAACCAGATTGCTTCACGTCAAATGGCGCGATATTAATAGAAAGCTCATCATAAGCTTCAATAGAAATAGGCTGGGCTCCCCCACCTGGCAGTAAATCTGAAGAAGTACCGAAAGTGTTATTTAAGTTCGCTCCGTCAACAGTAATACTATTTGTACGGCTATCACGACCTGCAAAGCTTGTTCCGTTTGACTGAGGTGTTAAACGAGTAAAGTCGGTAATACTTCTTGAAAAAGTTGGTAAAGTAGACAACTGCTTAGAGCTGATGTTCGTGCTTGCGCCCGACTTTGCAGTCATAATACGTTTTGTACCTTTAATAGATACCGCTTCTAACTGTACACCACCATCAGACAAAACGGCTTTAAGAATAAATGGCTGGCCTAATTGAAGCACAATGTCAGTAGTTGTGCTTTTGTTAAAGCCAATATAGCTAACCTCAATCGTATAAGGCCCACCAATACGCATACCTGGAATGTTAAACAAACCGTCTTTATTAGAAACTGCTGAGTAAGATGTTCCCGATGGTACGTGAACTGCTTTAATCGATGCACCTGGAAGCGGCCCTTGTTTGGCATCTTTAACGCTCCCTGATACACTACTTGAAGTTACCTGTGCAAAGGCAACCGCGGTAGTAAAAAGGAAAAATAAAAAAATGAGTAAAGATTTTCTCATACTTGTTGTTTTTTGTTAGAAGTAAAATTTTTTGTTTTGTTTCGATATTTCGAGGCGCAAAAATAGATTATCCTGCCAATTCCAAGATTAAATTAATGTTAAGAAATAACGATTTAGTATATATTTAATGAAATATGACCAAACGGTGTCATATACTCCAATACTGATTCAGAAACGTGGATTTTGAGGCTTGGAGAGGTTTTAACAAATGGATTACGTTAACAAACTGGTAACCAATAATTAACAATTATTTAGTAGAGAACAGGGACCTATTCATGTTAAAACTTAGGCCCAATGATTATACATGACAATTGCATAAGTTAACTTCATACTCAATTATTTTTGGTTAGGGTATAAATTTTACTTTTCCCCTCTCCAAAACTAAGGTCAACATAAGGAGAAGACCAAGTATAGAATTTATTGCTATTTGTTATTGTACCGAAATTCTTTGTTTTTTTCAAAACGGCACTTTCTGTGTCATCTTCGGTACTAAGATAATCTAATTTCAAAAAATCATCACTTTCTTTTCCCGATAGCCGGTAAGTTTGATCTATTTGATAACCTTCTGCATGATATAAAATAGAATCTTTTGTAATCTTTAATGAAATTTTCTGCTGATCTCTCCAGTCATCGTGATCTTCATTTATAATAAAATAATAATCACCGTACCACTTCTCAGAAATTTTGTCGGATTTGTTTTTACAGCTAACCACAAGATTAAAAACCAAGTAGAAAATAAGAAACCTAATTTTCAGCGTATTCATTTACTTTAATATCATCATAAACATAAATTTCTTACATCTTCTTTTCAACCGAAGAAATCATTTTCCATTGACTATCTGGCTTAAGTTGATAGATTGTTGTATTAATCTTACAACAACCAACAGGTCCGCTGATAGTTAAAGTTTTATTTTTAGGATCTATGCTTTTTGGAAAGAAACTTCCCTGAAGAGGGAAAACATCTTCTTTTTTAAACTGTTTGTTAGTATTCTGCAAAAAAAATACATACTGAGGTCCGGCGTTACTTCCTTCATAGTTTAAAATTGCAAAATCTTCCAGGCCATCAAAATTGTAATCTGCTACTATAAATTGATGATAATTTTCTATCCCCTCATTGGTTTTTGTTTTACCCAGGTAAGAAATTGAACTACAATCACTTTTCATCCAGTATTCGGGTTTAAAAATCACCGCAGACTCCTGGTCTTTATTTTTCTGATCAGAAATAGTAATCTTTATTTCAGAAGGTACTTTACCACCATCACGGAACTTTGTAGCAATTATTTGATAACTAAATTTTGAAGCAGCATCACTAAAAACACATTGAGCAGAAGGTTTATTCGGATTAATTGTATTTGCTCCTTCCATACTGCCTTTTTTTTTCAACCTTATTCTGCTTTTATGCATATAGCCTTTGCTCCCGCTCCCGGTTTGAATAAACCACCAATCACCTGTTTTATTCAGGACAGAGATACTTTCTCCACTTTTCACTTCTTCTAATACAGCAGATGATGCACTTTTTTCTTTTCTTAAGTTGGAATATCCGTCTTTATCAAAGATTTCATAAACGACGGGTAAACGGTCAACATGACGTTCTTTTTGTATTGACTTAAAAACAGCCATTGATTGAGCTTTCATTGGTTCATCAAGAACTGATTCTAATTTTGGTGAATACGCCAATTGTTCTTTATCAAAATAAAATCTCCAGAATGACTCTGCTCTTTTTTTATCTAACTTCTTTAATAATGAAACGAAACTTTTATCTGTTTCAGTAATGTTATGCAGTTTAAGTTGAAAATAACCAATTGCATCCGCCTGCCAAGTACCATTTACAGCAATATCTATAAGCTGACTTTTATAACTTTCGTACTTTGCCTGGCTTGCCAATTGAAAAAAGTACTCAATATATTTATTGGCTCCACTATACAAAGGGTTTGGCTTATCTGCCTTATCATCCCATCCAAAAGTCGCTTTGAATTCCTCAAAATTATGGGGAAAATTAGCTAAAAACACATGCTCATCTTTAGCTGAGTATGCTTTTTTAAGCACCTCTATATCAGTTTTAGTCTGGGCTATATTATTACATGAAATTAATAATAATAATAAAATAAAGATCTTATTCATAGTTTGCTGTTATTATAATTCTGGCTCCTTTTATTCCCTTTAGTTTTACATAATTATTTATTTCACTCAATTTCGTCTTGCTTTCACCTACAAAATCTTTTGACCGGGTACTTCCAGCTAATAAACAACCTTCGGTATCATTTGCATCATTTCCTGAATGTATCAAAATTGCTCTGGAAGCTGGAACTTCATCATTAGATAATTTTAGGACATTTTTTTTCTTTGTTCCATTATGCCATTCCAAATTGTAAGTGCCAACAGGAACTCTTTGTTCTATTCCTGATACTGTAGTGTCCGGCCCTTTTTCTTCTAAGATAAATCCTTTTATTTCGGAACCATCAATCGTAAATTCACCAATAGTTGAATTTTTAGTCTCCCATTTTCTAACTAGCCTGATTGTCACTCCAGTAGTTATGTCTGTAATGGGCTTACCTCCTTCACAACAATTATCACCAAATTCTTTTAAAAAACCATTTTCTATATGTAACGTTGTTTTACCTTTTAATTCTTGCTGATAATAATCGTCATATTTTTTCAATACCGTCGTTAATTTCTCCTCTCTTTGTCCATACCCTGCACCAGGCAGACTAGCCCATTCGCCCTTAGCTTTATTTATAGCTCCCTTTATATCCCCACTCTTTATCAATTCTATAGCTTTCTTTTTTTCCTTTAACAGATAAAAACAATATTTATCCTGACTTACTGCATTGAAATCATGTATATTATTTTTATTTCTCCATTTAACAAATGGATCATCATTCCAGTTTGTTTTCGTGATCTGATAAGCACCGGCAGCTGTTGAGTCATGAGCTTTGATGTAAACTTTTGGATGTGAACTCATGTCCTTTCCATGATCAGCAAAAGTACTGCCACCTACAATTCTTGTATACCCGGCCTCATCTTCGGTCCCTTCTCCCACTCTGATCATTCTCATAAACGCTCTTACCTTCGCCTCATAATCGCAAATCCCATCTTTATTAATCGCTTTCCCTTTAACTTTCTCCACCCCAGCCATAGCCTTTCCGCCATTAGCCGGCACCCCATTCTTGAAGACCATTAAAGTACTCCTCAAACCTCCAACCTCTACCTCATCTATAACAACATAAAAACTATGCAGCTTCTCACTATAGCTCTTCTCCCAGCTCTTATCCAATACGAAATCAAACTGAACCAGGCCGCCTGCAGGTATAGGATAAACTTCATTAAGAACAGGCGTATCTCCTCTAAAAATATCAACACCCATCCGGCTTTCCTGTCGGCAGATCTTAACTCTTAACTTGGTAGCCGAAAGATTTCTAGTACGAACCCGGCATTGCATTTTATCGCCATATTCAGCACTCATTACCGACTTCCCAGCTTTCAGAAATTCAATACTTACAATCTGTTCGCCGGTAACCAACTGCAACTTTTTCTGCGGCTGCATGACAGCGGCATTTATAATTTCATAGCCCTTACTTTGGCAATTCACTTTGAAATAGAAAAGATCACCGGCTTTAATTTCTTTACTATATTTATCACGATTAGTATTAAAGTCGCAACCCTTTAAATTAACCACCTGACTTTCTGGAATTTTCAAACCTGTGATTACATGCAAAGGCTTTGCTTTATTATCTTTATTGAGATAACCATATTCCAGATCAAAGATCAATCCTTCCGCTGCCTGAAAAACCATCGCAGCATGATTCAGTTCATTCCATCCTGTTTTGTCTTTCACTCTACCCTCGGGATATTCCCATTGCGCACTGAGTAAGGTTGGTTGCGCAATGATGACTTTTACAGCAACTTTTGAAGAAGCTTTAACCATAAAAGGCTGCACAGTATATTCCCCCGGATGCTCAAATACATAGTCTATAGATTCGCCCATTTTTGAACTAAAATCTGCCACCAGTTTCCCTTTTGCATCCGTACACTGCCACTTCACTAATGCTTTTTCACTTTCGCGGGCTGGTAATATTTTAAACTGATCCTTGACAGTAAACTTAATGCTGTCCTTTACACGGGCACTTGCCCTGGAAGCACTTACGGATTGTATTCCATTTTTCAGGGCTTCAATTAATTTTGATTGTTTAGCAACACCGTTAAAATAAGCAGTGACTACATAACTGGCTTCATCATTACAGATTACCTGTGTAACAGGCCCTGTCTGATTTAACAATGAAGGTACCCCCGCTCCTTTATTTTTAGTGACGGTCCAACTGATTGCCTCCGTATTGCCTGGTATAGCAATGCCGGGAAAAAGACTCTTCAATTTAAATTCTACAGCTTCTTGTGTCCTTACTTTCAAACTGCCATCAATAGTTGTAACCGTATCAATCTCGTTCGCTTTGATATGAAATGGCTTAGTAACTTTTTTATCGCCTGCTTTTTTACCGTAAGCTTCAATAAGATAAGTACCAGCCTCTTTAAAGGTGATAGTGATTTTTTCTCCAACATCAGTCCGAAATTGCATTGGTTTCCCATTTGCATCATAAATGATCCAGTTAACGCCCTGTTTTTCAGCATCAGTTGGTTTTCCGTTAAAATTAGCTTTAAACTCTACAGGAGTATTCAGTGGTTGATCGGAATGGTATAAAACTGATTCAACAGATTTAACACTCGCACCATCTGTATCACTATTATTAGCCGCCTGTTCAGTTTTTATAATTTCTTCAGTTACTAAAGGTCCGTCAGCAGCCCACGCACCTGCATTTGCTTTTTCAACCTCTGCCGTGCTCACTTCGGCCTGCTGTCCATGCTGAACAATCTTGATTGTCCCACCTTTAGCGGTACATTTTGCGGTACTTTTTTCTGTGAGCACATACGCCCCGCCAGGTAACTCTACATGGTCATAATAGTCTTTCCACTCCAGCTTAGCTGTACAGGGAACTGGATAATTTGGATTAGGAACTTTGCACTGACCAAAATTAAGATTAGGCAGGGCATTTTCTTTATTTGTTGCAAGTAATTTTGATTCCCCATTATCATTAATCACATATTTATGATGACTCAATACCTTCAAAGACTTTGGAGAAGGATCAACAGCCTTATCACAGGTACATTTTGCACCATCACAGACCAGTAATTCTGCAGAAGCAGCACCACTTTCAGCAACAGGTTCTTGTTTGACTCCAGTATCATGCTGATTTCCTGAGGATTCAGTGCCTTTATTATTTTCTTTTTCGCTTACGGTTTCAGGATCAGTACTCCACATAGCAAACAATTTAGATAGACGTTAATTTTATTTTTATTACTTTTTCAAAGCCTGATTCCGTGATCAGAACGTAATTGCTTTCAAAAGAAGAGCACCAGCCAGTTTCTTTACTGATTGTAAAAGACCCGCTACTTGTAATTTCTGGTTTCAGCAAAGGCTGATTATCTATTTTATTTTTTATCCATTTTTCGAGTTGCTCACTAATTTCAGTTCCCTTCCATTTTCCGGAAAATTCAAGATTATAATGAGTTGCTGATGACTTCAGTTTCCAGACTTCATGAAGTCTGGTCGCTTCAGGTGTCAAACCATATATAGTTCTTTGTAAACGACTTATACCTGATTCAAATTTCATCTCATAAATATTCCTGAAGTAATCATTTAAGAATAAATCACGCATAACAAAAT
Source organism: Pedobacter sp. UYP1 (assembly GCF_040547305.1). Lineage (NCBI taxonomy): Bacteria > Pseudomonadati > Bacteroidota > Sphingobacteriia > Sphingobacteriales > Sphingobacteriaceae > Pedobacter > Pedobacter sp. UYP1. The sequence goes on from NZ_JBEPPL010000001.1 coordinate 399,541, forward strand.
TCATCAATTGATCAGAGGGCAACATTTTAAGGTCAATTTCAGTAAGTCTTTCCTCCACCCAATCACCTGTATAAGTGTTAGCCAGAACTTCACGTAATAAAAGCCATTTCTTCCAGAGTACATCTTGTTTTTCCAACAACACAGGCATCCCCTTAAATCCTATCTTAAATGTCAGGTAGCTTAATGCCTGCGAAGCCTGCTGAACGAAAGCATCCGCATTATTATCGGAAAGACTATTTACAGGTGCAGCTTCACGAATAACCTGGATACACTGCTTTCCCAACCAAAATGATAGTTTTTCAGGTATAATAGTTACATAACTGACTTTCGCTGAACTTTTAAAATCGCCTTCTTTCCTTTCAGTGATTTCCGAACTAAAGGTCAGCTGGAGAGGTTTTTCTAATGCTTTATAAGGGATACTGGTACTCATCTGTTCCTAATGTAAAACCTGTTTAGCTTTTTTTAATATAAAATTAGGCCGGTCACTGTTAAAAGGTTCTCCGTTCATTTCATAACTTTCATGACACAACAATATGCCGTGGTCAACTTTTATCGTATTACTCTTAAATCCGGAAATAACGTGTTGCTCACTCTTGATTGTAATTACAATAGAATCCTGCTTCTGAACAAAAGGATGTTTAGTATTATTACTGTAAAGCACTAAATCAACAGATTGATCATCATTTAAAATTGATTTGATACCTAATTCTGATTTAATACGTTTTCCATTTCTTCTTATCTCTATAACAGCACCTTTTAACCCGGATGAATCAAGACCAGCAAATGATATCATTGGTATTTCATAATACTTTTTAGCCACACAATCAGCGGTTATCCGATCATCCTGTTTTTTATTATTGTAACCCATAAAGGCATATAAGGCAATCGCAGCGATTACAATAACGCCTATAAAAACCGGCCACTTATTTTTTGATTTTGTAATAGCCATAAAAATTTGAATTAAAAACAGATTTACTGAAGATATCAGCTTCTTTTAATTTTCCCCAGCTAAAGTAATTGAATGAACATTCTCCCTTCTCAGCGTCTATGTTTAAATTTCCTTCAAAAACAATGTAATGCCAGTTCACAAAATTCATCCAGCTATCTTTTTTAGCAAGCATATTTGCATTGATCAATAATATGATCTGATAGCCTTGATTGTATTCAGTCTCCATTGTTTTAAGTACCTCAGGATAATTATTGATTTTGGAGATTGCAGTATTGTCAATAATTGTGGAATATCCCATTAAATCTTTCAGGAGCTTTTCCATCACAGATCCCCAATTGATCGCAGAAACAGTTTCACTATTTTTACCGCTATAGCCTATCCCACTTTCGCTGCTTCTGGTACTAGCCATTACAATCCAGTCGATTTGAGGCATCAATTCCGGTTTTTCCATCTTTTTGCCATTGCTATACTCCCGCTGACCTGGGTATTCTTCATTCTCCAATAGAGGTGTCATATCGTACATGGAAGAATTGGGTTGTATAGTATATTTATTAAAAGTAAACTCTCCTTTACGATGAAGTTCTAAAGCTATTTTTTGATAATCAGCCGGAGCAACTTTCAAAAAAGCATAATAAATAGCAGCCATACCACATAAAGAAGTCGTATTCTGATCAATTAGAGAGTTTTTCTTCAGACGTTCACTGATCTCTCTCACCACAACCTCACGCGAAAAATATCTGAACCTGTAATGAACCCAGATAGTGATTGAAGCACCACTTTCTTTACTTTTTATATAAGCATAGATTGTCAGGTTGCGCCCGCAAACCGCTAACGCTTCAATAGAAAGAGCCATTTTTTTCCCTTTATGGCCGTGAAAATTACCCTCCACTTTTCCTTCTTCTCCATCAAAACTGTATGCCCATTTTATCGTAGAAAAATCGGTGGGTGCCTTTCCGTCTTTAAAAGTTACGGCCTCAAAAACATAAACCTTGCCATAAACCATTCCATCGACCAAAGGCCCGGTTCCTTGTTCATTATACCCCTTTTCTAATTTAGTTTTAGTGATTACACTGTCAACTTCATATTCAAGTGTACCCTTCTCAGGAGCGACATAGGGTTCGTACTGAACCTTATCCTTACTTTGGATATCTACCTCTTTAATTGCATTCAACTGTAAATCGCCATCAGTAGCAAACCACCTGGAACTTTCAGAAGTCTCCGATAGATTTTTAGAAAAAGATCTTATACTGCCCATATACCTACAGCTTAAAACAGTTTGACTTTACCGCCACTTTTATTAATAATCTGTTTTGAACTATGTAGTTCAATATTTTCTTTTGTACTGTTAACATTGATACTCTCGGCAGTTTTCTCAATATGACTTGCTGTCTTATTGATATTATCATTTGCAAGCATCGTTATATTTTCGGCAGCAATAGTTTGATCTTTACCTGCATGCTGCGTAATATTCTCCTGAGCAGAAGCACTGATATTATTTCCAGCAGTAAAGCTGATATCATCAACAGCACTTATTTCAATATTTTTTGCATGAATGCGAATATACTCTGGTGCTGTGATTTCTATGCTCGAAGCATTCGTGTCAAACCTGATCACATTGTTGTTTTTATCCGTAATGGTAATCATTTCTTTTGCATCACTATCGTCAAATTCAATCAAGTGACCACTTCTGGTGGATATAGATTTCTTAATATTATTGACATCACCGCCAGCACCGGTTTTTCCATTAAAAATACTCCCCATTACAAAAGGACGATCGGGGTCATTGTATCTGAATCCAAGGATCACCTGATCCCCTAATTCAGGTATAAAAACCTGTCCTCTGTTTTGACTAAACTGATCACTTGAGCCAGCATCCGGAGTTAATACACGGATCCAGTCGGTAGTTTGATTGTTTTTTTGCCAAAGCATCCGGACTTTAACTCTCCCCATATGTTCAGGATCATTATTTTCTGTAACTATTCCCACCTGGGATACCGCTTCAGGATTTTTAATGGGAGGTGCAGGAATGACACTGACATCAGCAGAAATTCCTTTAAAAGTGTTTTTATAACGGCCAACATCGTTAATATGATGCGTGATTTCAGTAATCAGGTATTTTCCAAATTCATCCTGATTAAACAAACCATTGAGCCCTTTTCTTGAAACATGGATTTCGGCAATACTGCCAATATTCAAATTAGTATTGGTACTTTCTCCGTTCACGTCAGAAAGTCCAGCTGCTTCACCAGCAGCATGCCTGCTTGTCAATAAGTCAAGCTGCTGTTTATTACTTATTCTCGGTTTTATGGTAGAATTGGCCTGTTCACCAAACACATCACTGCTTTTACTTACTCCGAATTTTGCATATTCATTTAATCCCTCATGTTCAGAAGGACTATCAGCGTCAATCATCTTATCTTCGTGTGAATTATATGAAAAGTAAGAAAAATTAAGAGTTTTAATTCGTACAGCAGTTTTCATCAGCGTCAGGTCTTGTCCATGAATCAGATTTACCTGTTTTTGATCGTTTGGACGTCCAAAGTTTAAGATCTTTCCATCGTAATAGAAGAAATCTCCATATTCTGCGCTCAGTCTGTTCAAAAATTCAAAATTACTCTCCTTAAACTGTGTGAGATATGGCAGTGTATCTTTATAGGCAGGTGAAATATTTACATCAAGTTCATTTCCAGGTACATTTTTAATAACCTGTTTGATTATAGTAGCTAAGGTTGCCTGATTAAAAGAAAGTAAGTGTGGTCCTGTTTCCAGCAAAATTGACGACGAGTAACCTTTAACAACAAGATTACCTCTAAGTCCATGGTTCTGTTCTAATCCAACTTCACAAATAATCCCCTTAAAATTCATTGCTCCCGAATCAAGGCTTAATACAAATTGTTTACCTATCCAGGATTGTGACTGATCTATTTTATAGGATCCTGTAACTTCGATGACGTCATGATTCAGAACGATTTCGAATTCATGATGCTGATTAAAAGATTGTGTGAGTTTTATTGAAGTATAATGAAAGATATTTTGTTCAGCAATTTGCAGTTCTATTTGCACTTTATGCTCCATGGTTGAGAGTATTAATTAGGTTGGGGACTACTGAAAAAACTGCAGGAAACCGTCCCGGCTTCCTGCAGATAAAGCGGTGGATTTTGCTGACTAAGCCTTAGGCCAGTCATTGGTATGCTCAGCATTACCAATCTTAAGTTTACGCGCAGATACCACAAAGCTCAGAGTCATTGGAGTATTGTCGTTCACTGCAATCCCTTCATTGTACTGGATGATGTAACCATCTTCGAAATGCAATTCTTTCATTTTTGCATCTTCTTCACCCTTTTTAAATACAATCGTTCCTGCTTGTGGTTTATACTGGTTATTCACCATAGATTCAATCACTGAAGTATCTTCAGTAGATTCAATTTCTAAATGGATAGTACCACCATAAACTCCTGATGATGGACGTCCCTTTGCGTCTACATCTCTGTTTAATGAATAGCTGCATTGCAGCACATCGAATTCTTTAGACCCTAGAGTCAATCTGGTTTTAAATGCCATGATAATTTTTTTTAAATGTTAAACTTCCTGAATTTGAATTACGCTTTTGGCCAATCATTTACATGTTCGGCATTCCCTGCTTTTAATTTGCGCGCAGAGATCTGGAATTTCAAGGTCATTGGATTATCTCCAGTGATGTTGATCCCTTCGGTATATTTCACAATATACCCGTCTTCAAAATGAACTTCCTTCATCTTGGCATCTTCTTCTGATTTTTTAATCAGCAGCGTACCGGCTAAAGGTTTGTACTGGTTGTTTACCATTGCTTCGATGACAGAGGTGTCTTCGGTAGATTCGAGTTCGATATCGATTGTTCCACCATACACTCCGGAAGAGGGTCTTCCTTTTGCATCTACATCACGGTTTAGAGAATAGGCACAGTGAAGCACATCGTACTCCTTGCCCGAAAAGTTTAATCTTGCTTTGAAAGCCATAACTTTTTGTTTTAGGGTTGTAAAATATTAACTGTTCGGATGACGTCAAAAATTCTGCCATTAACAACTAGTAATCAAGTGTATATAGGAATGTAAAATAAGAAAACTGCTTTTTTAATGTCGCCAGGGCTTAAACTTAAAAGCAAAAACATTATAAATATTTTCAAACTTAACCTCTCACATCTTAAAATTATTATAATGTCACCACAAACGTCTGTTTTAGTGTACGTTCCATTTTATAGACAAGCTGTATAAATTCAGATACGCAGCCGTAAATGTTCAAATACTATTATTTCTTTTTTACGTAACTAAATTCTTACAAAGAAAACATAGCCAATAAAAATGTGTATTTAATACACTACACGCCCTTTACACCATTAAATATCAACAAGTTGCCGCAAACTCATAGTTTCACTCTTACCTATCATTATACTATATTAGATTAGCTAAACCAGCAAAGCTAAATCAACCTACTAACCAAATATGAACACAAAACACCTATTAACCTTAGCAGGCTTATTATTGGTCAGCCTTCCCGCAACTTTACACGCACAAAATCAGAAATGGCAGAACCTCTTTAACGGAAAAGACCTCACAGGTTGGAAACAACTTAACGGGCAGGCCAAATACGAAGTAAATAATGGCGAAATTGTAGGCACAACTGTCTCTAACACGCCGAACTCCTTTCTTACAACCGAAAAGAATTATAGTGACTTTATTCTCGAACTGGAACTGAAAGTAGATAATTCCATGAATTCTGGCGTGCAAATCAGAAGTGAAAGCAATGCTGGATATCAAATTGGAAGAGTACACGGTTATCAGGTAGAAGTTGATCCTTCCGACCGTAAATTTTCCGGAGGTATTTACGATGAAGCAAGAAGAGGCTGGTTATATCCACTGGACATTAATCCCAAAGGACAACAAGCCTTTAAAAATGACCAGTGGAATAAATACCGTATAGAATGTATTGGAAATTCTATACGTACCTGGATTAATGGCGTTCCCACAGCTAATGTAATAGACGCCCTCACTCCTTCCGGCTTTATTGCGCTTCAAGTACATGCAATTGGTAAAGATGACCAGCCTGGCAAACAAATCCATTGGCGCAATATCCGCATACAGACCGACCAACTGAAGCCATCAAAAGCTGATGATATTTATGTCGTAAACCTGGTTCCGAATACCTTATCTCCTCAGGAAAAAGCAGAAGGCTATAGCTTGCTATGGGACGGAAAAACGAATAAAGGCTGGAGAGGTGCTTACAAAACAACCTTTCCTGAAAGTGGCTGGATCATTAAAGATGGAGAACTCAGTGTGCAGAAATCTAACGGTGCAGAATCGACCAATGGCGGTGATATTGTAACCGAAAAACAATATGGCACTTTTGAGCTGAAGTTCGATTTTAAGTTAACCGAAGGTGCAAATAGCGGCGTTAAATATTTTGTAACCCTTACCGAAGGAAATAAAGGTTCTGCAATTGGCCCTGAATATCAAATACTGGATGATGAAAGGCATCCTGATGCGAAACTTGGAAAAAACGGTAACAGGACATTAGGTTCTTTATATGACTTGATTACCAGTAAAAAGATTCCCAATGCGCAGCGAAAAATAGGAGAATGGAACAGTGGATTAATTAGGGTATATCCGAATAATAAGATAGAATATTGGTTAAATGGCTATAAAATTCTGGAATATGTAAGAGGATCGGCAGAATTCCTTGCTTTGGTAGCCGATAGTAAATACAAGGACTGGAAAAACTTTGGGATGGCACCAAAAGGTCATATCCTGTTACAGGATCATGGTGACCAGGTGTTTTTTAGAAGCATCAAATTAAAACAACTTTAAATCCCGCAAGCTATGTTATCATCAAGAAGAAAATTCATTAAGCAAACTGCAATTGCTGCCGCGGGGACCTACATGGGAACAATGGGGTTATCTGCTAAAAGTTATGGAAACATTATTGGTGCAAATGATCGCGTCAGAGTTGGTGTAGTTGGTTTTTCAGACCGCTTCGCCACTTCACTCTTCCCTAGCTTTCTCAATCATTATAAAGAGCTGAATTTTGATATCGTTGCGGTATCAGATCTCTGGAATTATCGCAGAGGATTGGGTGAAAACTTTTTAAAAGCCAAATTAGGACATGACATTAAGGCCTGTCGCAATAACGATGAATTGTATCAGCTGAAAGATCTCGACGCTGTTATTGTAAGCACAGCCGATTTCCAGCATGCTGTTCATGCCATAGAAGCTATCAATGCTAAATGTGATGTTTACTGTGAAAAGCCTTTTGCAGAAACTATGTCTGATGCCCGTGCAGCTTTAAAAGCGGTAAAAGCTTCTCAGCAGATTCTTCAGATTGGTTCACAAAGAAGAAGTGGTGATAATTATATAGCAGCTGAACAGTTCATCAAATCAGGCAAATTTGGCGATATCACTATGGTTGAATTAAGCTGGAATGTAAATCAACCCGGACGTTGGCGCAGACCAGATTTAGTGGCTAAATTAAAACAAGAAGATACAGATTGGAAACGCTTTTTAATCAACCGCCCATTTGAAGAATGGGATCCGCGTATATACCTGGAATATCGTTTATTCTGGCCATATTCCTCAGGAATGCCCGGACAATGGATGTCGCATCAGATTGACACAGTACACTGGTTTACCGGCTTAAAGCATCCTCGCAGTGTAGTGGCCAATGGCGGAATCTACCAATGGAAAGATGGCCGGCGGAACTGGGATACAACTACAGCGGTATTTGATTATGGCCAGGAAAATAATCCTGAGAATGGTTTTCAGGTTGTCTTTACCTCACGCATGCATAATGGGGATGAAAACCCGGCGGAAATTTATTATTCCAATGGTGGCGAATTGAATCTGAATACAAACCTTGTTTCTTCAAAAGGCGGCCTTAAAGCTGATGCTGCCAGTGCGATGCATATGCAGCCGAATCTGTTGCCTGAATTGAAACTGACCAGTGTAACGGAGAAAGTTGCTGCTTCTGCAAATACCGGAGGCGACAAATTAACTTCTGCTCACATGCGAAACTGGATGGAATGTATCAGGTCACGTAAAGAACCTCATGCTCCTGTAGAAGTTGGTTATTATCACTCTATTGCTAATATTATGACTAATGCAGCTGTTAGAACCGGAAAGAAGGCAGTCTTTGATGAAGCCACTCAGGAAGTTATGGTAGACGGTAAAGTTTTCAAATACTAATTTACGCTAAAAAATCTTTATCAAACCATTATTGAACTTTAATTAATTGCCATTAATAATACTCGGGTCTGGTCTGTTTCCATACTTATGGCAGACCAGATTTCGTCATATAAATCTCCATCAATCCCTGGTTTCGTTTGTCCATTATCCTCAGCGAATATTGTACAAATAAAACCTAGATTACCAGGACATACCGGAGCAAACAAGAAATATTCGTTAGCAAATCTATTGTCCAAAAAAATCAACTGTTTACAAAACTATTTCAATACCCCGTTAAAACCAGTATTCACCCTTGTATAAATACCCGCAGGATGCCAAACAAAGTAATACATTAACAACCCAGATACAGACCCAATCAATGCACCAAACATTACATCAGGTAAAAAATGGTGTGCAAGATAGATCCTCGAATAACCCGCAAATAAAGCCAGCAACAAACACAAAATACTGACCCGTTTGTCTTTGAAATATAAGGCAATCACTATGCACATCGCAAAAGCAGATGCCGAATGGCCTGAAGGAAACGATGCAGAGTGCATTTTTTGTATTCCGATAACAAAATATGAATACTTGAACCCTATCTGATCAAAATAAAGGGATGGTCTGGGCTCATTGAGCAATTTCTTTAAAATCTGAACGATAAGCCCGGAACCCAAAAAAGCCAGTAATAAAGCCAGGGCTAACTTCTTTCTCTTTACAAAAAATAGAAAAATAATAGTGAGCAGACACATGACCCCATCTCCCATAAAAGTATAATAAGAAAAAAACACATCCAGAAACTGGCAATGATAGAAATTTAGAAAGTTGAAACTAGTAAGTTTAGATGTTAAAGCACAAGAAATCAGCCCAATCATCAATATAGAAACCAGAACGGCAAAAAATAAAGGGCAGTGTTTTAGCGCTTTCCATATCATGTAAGCTAGACGCATCCATAACACCAAACCCCTATCAACTCCTATAACATTAAATATATTTTAGCACACTTAGCTATAAACTATCGTTTATTCAACCAAAACCAGCTGAAAGTTCATTATGTTTGTCTAGATTTAACAAAATAAATCTAGACAAATATAATGAACTACTCAATTTCTGATCTTGAACAACTATCGGGCGTACAAGTCCACACGATCAGGATTTGGGAACGGAGATATAATGCACTGGAACCCATGCGCTCAGCAGGAAATACACGCATGTACAACGATGATCACCTGAAAAGATTATTGAATATTGTCAGCATTAGCCAGACCGGGCTGAAAATATCGCAAGTCTGTGCCCTCTCTGAAAAAGAAATGAATGATTTCCTTAAAAAAGAAATAGAACGGACGATTTCAAACGACGCACATTTTGAATACTATACTTCTCAGCTTTTAAAATATGGATTGATTTATAACGAGTCTGAATTTGATCAGCTCATTAATAAATGTATACTGGAAAACGGAATGATCACCACTTACCAGCAGGTAATTTATCCCTTGTTAGTGAGATTAGGGCTCATGTGGAGGAAAGACGACATCTGCCCTGCACAAGAACATTTTTTATCCAATATCATCCGGCAAAAGCTCTATGCAGCTATTAATGACCTTCCTGCAGTTACCGAGGTTAAATCATCATGGTTACTTTTCTTGCCAGAAGCCGAAGGACACGATATTGGACTCTTGTTTGCTAATTATATACTCAAACAAGCAGGACAGAAAGTAATTTATCTCGGTGGCAGAGTCCCATTGGACTCCGTAAAAAATGCGATGCAGAACAAACAAATTAAACATATGTTATTGTTTATGGTACGCAGTCAGCCATTAGAGTCAGCAAATGGTTATCTTAACGAATTAAGTACAACTTATCCCGAAGTCAGAATTCATCTTGCCGGTAATGGCAAATTAATTCATGAATTGAAAATGGGTAAAAACATAAATTGGTTTAGGTCAATAAATGAATTTGAACAAACTATCAAAAGCGTCTCAAATGCAAACTAAAATAGCTCAGCAAACACCAAAAATAGCAGTTATAGGTGCCGGATTTGCAGGTATCAGTGCAGCAGCTTATCTGGCCAAAAATGGCTATGAGGTTGATGTGTATGAAAAAAATAGTACCGTTGGTGGCAGAGCGCGGCAATTAGAAACTGAAAACGGATATGTTTTTGATATGGGGCCAAGCTGGTATTGGATGCCAGATGTATTTGAGAAATTCTTTAATGACTTTGGTTATCAAACTAAAGACTTTTATGAACTGGAACTTTTAGACCCCGGTTTCTCCGTTGTCTATGGGCAAAATGATGTTCTCGATATTCCAGCAGATTTTAACGCACTCTGTGATACTTTTGAAGCTATTGAACCTGGAAGTGCCTTAAAACTTCAGCAATTTTTAGAAGAAGCTGCTTATAAATATAAAACCGGAATTGAAAAGCTAGTTTATAAACCAGGCTTGTCTTTAATGGAATTTGCAGATATGGATCTTATTAAAGGTGTCTTTAAATTACAAGTATTCACCTCTTTCAGCAGCCACGTTAAAAAATATTTTAAGCATCCGAAACTCATTGCGCTGATGGAATTTCCGGTTTTATTTTTGGGTGCAACCCCTGAAGATACTCCTGCATTATATAGCTTAATGAATTATGCAGGTCTTAAGCTAGGTACATGGTACCCTAAAGGTGGATTCGGAAAAGTAATTGAGGCGATGAAAACCGTTGCAGAAAAGAATGGTGTAAAATTCCATTTAAACGAACCTGTTTCTGCCTTAGAAATCGACGGAAAAGAAATCAAAACGCTGAGCTCTTCCAAACAAACAAATGCCTATGATGGATACATTGCTGCTGCCGATTATCATCATGTAGAAGAAAAACTACTTGGAGAAAAGTACAGAAATTACCAGGAGAAATATTGGGATAAACGTGTTCTTGCTCCCTCCTGCCTTATTTTTTATTTGGGTGTAACCAGAAAAACAGAACGCCTGGGCCATCATACGTTATTCTTTGATGAAGATCTGAAACAGCATGCCATTGAAATTTACAAAGAACCACAATGGCCCTCTAAGCCCTTATTTTATGTTTGCTGCCCATCCAGAACTGACACCACTGTAGCACCGGATGGACATGAAAACCTGTTTGTATTGATGCCACTGGCAACGAATATGGAAGATACCGAAGCATTAAGGGAGCAATATTTCGAGCTCATTATGAATCGCCTGGAAACTTATACCGGCGTTGAAATCCGTAAATATCTGAATTACAAAAACAGTTATTGTGTAGCGGACTTTAAACTGGATTACAACTCCTATAAAGGCAATGCATATGGTTTAGCGAACACATTAATGCAAACCGCCAATCTAAAGCCTTCTTTAAAAAACAAAAAGGTCGAAAACCTGTTCTATGCAGGCCAGCTTACTGTACCTGGTCCAGGCGTTCCTCCATCTATTATTTCGGGCCACGTAGCTGCCAGTCAACTGATAAAATACTTTAATAAAAACTATGAAAGAGATATTTGATCGGTTATCTGCAGAATGCAGTAAGATCACAACCAAGCGTTACAGTACGAGTTTCTCCTTAGGTATCTATTTTTTAGGGAAGAAATTACGTAATCCAATTTATTCGATTTACGGATTCGTACGCCTTGCAGACGAAATTGTAGATAGCTTCCATGACTTTGATAAGCCGTTCCTGCTTGCAAAATTCAGACAGGACTGCTATGAAGCTATTGAACATAAAATCAGTCTGAACCCGATATTAAATTCTTTTCAGCAGGTAGTTAATGATTATGCAATTGATAAAGAACTGATCGAACTGTTCTTAAAAAGCATGGCCATGGATCTTGATAAAAAGCAATATACCCCCGAACTGTATGATCAGTACATTTTAGGATCAGCAGAAGTAGTTGGATTGATGTGCCTCAATGTTTTTACAGAAGGTGATAAAGTACAATATGAAAGACTAAAAGATTCAGCGATGAAATTAGGATCAGCATTTCAGAAAGTTAACTTCCTCAGAGATATCAATGCAGACTATTTCAACCTGAGCCGCACTTATTTTCCAAATATTGATCTTACTATATTCTCAAATCACGAAAAACAAATTATTGAAAAAGAAATAGAAGAAGAATTTAAGCAAGCGCTCGCTGGAATTAAACAATTACCAGCTTCCTCTAAAAATGGTGTTTACCTTGCCTACATCTATTATAAAGAACTATTTAATAAAATTAAAGGTGCAACAGCAGAGAAAGTAATGTCCAAAAGAATCCGGATTTCCAACAGCCATAAATTTGGCCTGATGTGTGATTCTATTATTCGTTACAAAATGAATGCCATATGAAAACGCTGACCCTTTTTATACTTTTCATGTATGGGAGTCATCCATATCCGGAAATTACAGAATTGCGCACTTTATATTATGAATCAGCAAATGATAAAGCAGCCGCAGGTAAACTTCTGGATTTACTTTCCAAAGTGGATGATCAATCCAGTCAACTCCTGATCTGCTATAAAGGAGTTGCCGAAATGATGCAGGCTAAATATACGATGAGCCCTATTTCAAAATTCAGGAGATTTAAGAAAGGTAAAGAATACATTGAAAGTGCAGTTGCTCTTGATCCGGAAAACCTGGAGGTCAGGTTTTTAAGATTTACAATTCAGACAAATCTTCCCTCTTTTCTTGGCTACAATGACCATATTATAGCAGATAAAAAAATATTAATAAAGAATTTGGACCAGATACATGACAAGCCATTCAAACAACTGGTAATTGACTATTTGTTTGCCTCTAAACACATGACTGAAAAAGAACGTAATAGCATAAAAAAATGAAAGATCACGTAATACTTGTCGATCAGACTGACCAGGTGACAGGATTGATGGAGAAAATGGAAGCACACCAGCGGGGGAAACTGCATCGTGCATTTTCGGTATTTATTTTTAATCAAAAAGGTGAATTTCTGTTGCAACAAAGAGCATTAGAGAAATACCATTCAGGTGGTCAATGGAGCAATACTTGCTGTAGCCACCCCTATCCTGGCGAAGAGACAGCGACCGGAGCCAGAAGGAGGTTGCAAGAGGAAATGGGCATGGACTGTGAGCTGGAATTTGGTTTTAGTTTTATCTATTACGCTGATCTCAAGGATGGGCTTTCAGAAAACGAATTTGATCATGTTTATTTTGGCATCAGCAATATAATTCCTGTACCCAATTCAGATGAAGTAGCCGCTTTCCAATACGTACCTTTAGAAACGCTGGAAACGCATTTAAAAACAAACCCGGAGCATTATACAATATGGTTAAAGATTTGCTTTGACCGTGTCAAAAGTCATTATAATCAACTGTTCAACTTATGAATAACTGGATAATTAACACCTTAATTGTAGCGGCAACTTTCATTGGTATGGAAGGGGTCGCATGGTTTACACACAAATATGTGATGCATGGTTTATTCTGGAACTTACACCGTGACCATCACCGTAAAGATCATGAAGGCTTTTTAGAAAGAAATGATTTTTTCTTTCTGATTTTTGCTATTCCAGGGATTATTTGCCTGGGCCTGGGATCTTTTTACGGGAACACAACTGCGCTTTATATAGGTATAGGAATTACCTTATATGGAGCTGCATACTTTTTTATCCATGATATTTTTATACATCAGCGGTTTAAAATATTCAGGACCTCAGATCACTGGTATTTTAAAGCAATCAGAAGGGCACACAAGATGCACCATAAACATATCAATAAAGAACATGGAGAGTGTTTCGGAATGTTATGGGTGCCATTTAAATACTTCTTTGAAAACAATAAAAAAACTGAAGCATGAAGTACGCGTATCTCCTGATTGATTTTTTCACGATTAGTGTCCCTTTCATTTATTCTTTTCATCCAAAACTAAATTTCTACAAGACCTGGAAAGCCTTTTTTCCTGCAGTATTTTTAACCGGAATTATGTTTTTAATCTGGGATGTATATTTTACCAGCCTGGGTGTATGGGGGTTTAATCCCGATTATCTGATTGGTTTAAAAGCAGGTAATATGCCTATAGAAGAAATTCTATTCTTCTTTTGCATTCCCTATGCCTGTGTATTCACTTTTCATTGCCTGGATCTTTTCATTAAAAAACCGATCCCGCTCGGCGTTGAAAAAGTCTTGACGCCCTTACTCATCCTGATTTGTGTAATGATGTCAATTTTATACCGCAATCATATTTATCCCGCAGCCACATTTTTATTATTAGCCGCTGTGCTTACGTTGAGCAGATATATTTTGAAAATTGGCTGGCTGCCAAAATTTTACATCATTTATGCAGTACTGCTGTTTCCCTTTTTAATCGTCAACGGTTTATTGACAGGGACCGGATTGGAGGCACCAATAGTTTGGTATAATAATAACCAGATTATTGGTTTCAGAATATTAAGTATCCCCGTAGAAGATGTGTTTTATGGAATGGCACTTATATTAGTCAACTTATTAATTTATAAGCATCTGCTTAGCCGTCGTTCTGCCGCTCAATAGCTTAAGTAATTCTATATCAAAAAACGGTTAAACTGCCTATACATTAGCGGGGTTGTGGCTAGGTACTGGTATACATTGAAGTAGTGTTCAAGTAGGGTTGAACTACCCTTGAAGTAGCCTGGGCTACTTGCACGGTTCTTCAACGCTAATTCAACCCTACTTCAATGTGTACCACAACCCCTACAGTACCTAGCCAAATCCCCCCGTTTAGCTAAGCGGAAAAAAACCGAAAAATTACTGAAACAATTGAGTGCTTTATGAGTCTCATCCTAAAACACCGAATATGAGCACTTTCAAAAAATCTGCAATCAATTTACTCGCTATTACCACCCTGATCTTATTGATCCAGAAAACCAATGCACAAACCAATAAATCTGCTCAAATGGATTCCCTGATTCATCGGGCAAATCATCTCGGCCTGTTTAACGGTAATATCCTGATTGCAGAAAATAATAAAGTGATTTATAAAAACGCTGTTGGTTTCGCAGATGCAGCAGGAAAAATTAAGTTAACAGAACAATACCGGTTTCATATCGGCTCAATCGCTAAAGAATTTAATGCGGTTGGAATCATGATCTTAAAAGAACAGGGAAAATTAAGCCTGGAAGATCCGGTTTCGAAATACCTGCCCGAACTGCCTGCATGGGCTTCAAAAATTCATATCATCAATTTATTGCAATACACGAGTGGTATTCCGGATGTGAAATGGAAGTCGGTTAAAAGTAACGCAGAGAATATGGAAGACCTGAAGAAAACAACACAACTTGACTTTGAACCTGGCAGCCAGTATGCTTATAACAACAACAATGTCTTTCTGCAAAGAAGGATCATTGAAAAAATTACCGGTTTATCATTTACTGCCTTTACCGAAAAATACTTATTAAAACCTTGTGGGATGAAGACAGCGATTGTAGATCCAGTAGCTACTGATAAATTGATTGCCAGAGCCTACAACAACGATCATGTTGAAGACGAGCTCACCTATCCAATTAATGGTTGGGTCGCAGTTACGCTAGATGATTTTTATAAATGGGTCAATGCAATCACAAATTTTAAACTAATCAGTCCCGCTTCGACCAAACAAATTCTGGAACCTGCGGGCCCCAATCAACAGGCTGGTCTAGGTGGCGGTATGATGGAAGCTAACCGCGTGATCACCCACAAACACGACGGCACCGCAAGAAACTACCAGGCTTTGCTGGTAAGCACTGTTTCAAAAGGCAGAACAGTGATCCTGATGACAAACAATCAGCAGAACAATTTATACACCTTTGACGTCTCTATTCAGGCAATTCTGGATGGGAAACCCTATACTCAAATCAAAAAATCTGTATTGGGCGCCTTTGGTAAACAAATAGAACAGATGGATGGTCCAGAAGTTATTACGTTCTATGAAAAGATGAAGAAAGATTATAATAATGAATATAGTTTTGATGCAGAAGCGACATTGAATGAAATCGGTTATAATTTTTTACGCCAAAACAAATTCAGGGATGCCATTTTGGTCTTTGAACAAAATACAAAGCTTTTCCCTGAGTCAGGTAATGTATTTGACAGTTTAGGAGAAGCTTACTATAAACAAGGAGACAAAGGCAAAGCTTTATTAAATTATAAAAAATCGGTTGTATTAAATCCTGAAAATGGAGATGCAAAAAAGATTATTGCAGAACTCAGCTCCAAATTTTAACTCAGGTTAAAATTATCCTGCTTTTCACCACGTTACATC
Source organism: Pedobacter sp. UYP1 (assembly GCF_040547305.1). Classification (NCBI taxonomy): domain Bacteria; kingdom Pseudomonadati; phylum Bacteroidota; class Sphingobacteriia; order Sphingobacteriales; family Sphingobacteriaceae; genus Pedobacter; species Pedobacter sp. UYP1. Next base: position 415,904 of record NZ_JBEPPL010000001.1, read on the forward strand.
ATATCGCTTCTTACTTAGGCACTTAAGCTTTTTCTATGAACAGACTCAGAAAGAGAATGGTGCTTAAGTAAAATTGCAAAATCCTTTTAAATCATAAAATATTTGATTTCGATGTAACTTATTGCTCCTCATGGTATCTTATTTACAAATAATAACAACCATGAAACCACTTTTACTAACCACTCTCCTATTCTTATTTTATTTTATCCCTAACACCTTACATGCCCAGCAAACTGTTAAAATTAACGGTACTGTAACGGATGGTAAACAAACATTACCTGCTGCAACGGTTTTACTGTATACAGCTAAAGATTCTGCCCTGGTAACCACTGCCATGACTGACCAGGATGGAAAATTCAATTTCACAGCAGCTCCAAGCAAGTATTATATCATATCCTCCTCTATAGGTTATAACAAAGTTAAGACTGCGCCTTTCCAATTGACCGGCCCTGCAGCTTTGCAGATCCCTGCTATTACCCTAAAGGAGAATTCAAAAAACCTGAACGAAGTTAGCATTACAGTTGCTAAACCGGTTTTAGAACGCAGAGCAGACAAATTGATCTTTAATGTAGATGCGACGCCATCAGCAGCTGGCTTAACAGCGCTCGAAGTGTTAAAAAAAGCGCCGGGAGTGAATGTAGATCATAATGAGAACATTTCCCTTTCTGGAAAAAGCAATGTTTTGGTTACGATCGATGGTAAACAAACCTACCTGAGTTCTACAGAAGTCGTTAATCTATTGAAATCAATGCAGAGCAATCAGATAGAAAGTATTGAAATCATTAATAATCCAGGTTCCAGATACGATGCCAACAGTACCGGAGGAATTATCAATATCAAAACCAAGAAAAGCAAAACAGAAGGCTTCAACGGCAGTGTAGCATTAGGTGCAGGATTCAACAAATACTTGCTTCCTAATGGCTCTATAAACTTGAATTATCGTAAAAAAGACTTCAATGTCTTTGGTTCTTACGGTTATAACAGAAGTAAGTCTCTTCAAACGCTTAAAATTGACCGTATAACCCCCGGTACAAATCCATTATCTTTTAGTCAGCGGAACAAAGACACCTCTGTTTATTCCTCCCAAAACTTTAAAATTGGAACTGACTTCTTTTTATCTCCGAAACACACGATTGGATTTTTGGTTAAAGGAAATATCAGTGATTACAATCAGCAAAGTTTAAGTACTGTAAATATCGGCAAATCCTTTGCGGCAACAGATTCAGTTTTAAAAACACCAAGTTATAATTCATCCAACCGCAAAAACTTCTCTTATAATATCAACTATAAAGGGATATTAGATACTGCAGGACAGGAAATAACTGTAGATGCGGATTATTCAACTTTTGATGGAACCAACAATGCGAACTACATTAACCGCTTTTATCTGCCAAATGGCACTTTCTTTAAAGATGGTCAGATTTATAGAAATTTTGCTCCTTCTAACATTGACATCAAGGCTATCAAAGCAGATTATACTTTACCCATTAATAAAATGTTCAAGCTGGAAGCTGGTGCTAAAATTGCCAGCGTAAAGAGTGATAACAATTATATTTATGAGAATGACATTAAAGGAAACTGGATTTTTGATGATACCAAAAGTAACAGGTTCTTATATGACGAGAAGGTAAGTGCCGCTTATGCGACTTTATATGTTACGCTTGGAAAAACATCGTTATCTGGAGGATTACGTGCTGAAAATACCAATTCTACAGGAAACTCTATCACTACAAATCAATTAACAAATAGAAAATATACAGACCTGTTTCCGTCTTTATCTGTAAGTCAGAATATTGATGCAGATAACACATTAAATTTCTCTTACTCCAGAAAAATAAACAGACCCAATTATCAGAATTTAAACCCCTTTGTGTTTTTTCTGGACCAATACACTTATAATCAGGGTAATCCTAATCTAAAACCAGAATACTCCAATAACCTGGAAGCCAGTTACCTGTTCAAACAAAAATATAGCCTGGCTTTGAATTACAGTCGTACTACTGATGTAATTACGCAGGTATTATTACAAAATGAAGTCAGAAAATCAATGTATCAGACGATCTTGAATCTTGCTTCAGAAAGCGTAGTTTCTTTAACATTGAATTTTCCGGTAACGGTTACTAAATGGTGGAACATGAACAATAATGTACTGGGGTATTTCAAACAGATTAAAGCGCCTGACTTAAACGGTACTAATTTGAATTCGAAACAATTCAGCGGTAATTTTTATGCACAAAATAATTTCACATTGAGCAAACTGATCAGTGCTGATGCTGGATTAATGTTTAGTACACCACAAATTGAAGGTGCTTTTAAAGTGAAGAGTATGTACAATGCTGATGCTGGATTACGCTATAGTTTCCCCAACAAAACAGGAAATCTTAAATTAGGCGTAAACGATATCTTCCATTCACAAAAAGCCAGGGTATTCAGCACACTGCCAGGCAATATCTATAACCTGGAGCAATATGGCAATACCACAAGTGTAAGGCTGACATTTACATACCGCTTTGGAAAAATGACCGTAAAATCTGCAAGAAACAGATCAACTGGTCTTGACGACGAACAAAAAAGACTTGGCGGAAAATAATCAGTATTTTCAGGAATACAAAAAGCTTAATGGTTTGCCTCTAAAGGGCAAACCATTTTTTATTAGTTAATAATTAATCCTTGGTGATGGTTGTATGTTCATTTATAATATTAAATTTGTTATACAATTACTTATAATTTCAATTAAGTATAAATAGTTGCAAGCAAAAACCTACCTGATCAACAACCTGTACTCCTTATGAAATTATTTTCACCTGTACTTTTCCTTTTTTCACTCTATCTCTTCCCAAATTGTGCTATTGCTCAGCAAACAGTTAAGATTAACGGGATAGTACAAGATAATCAGCAAAACTTACCAGCTGCAACTGTACTTTTATATACTGCTGGTGATTCTGTTCTGGTGACTACAGCCATGACTGATCTGGATGGTAAGTTTAGTTTCCTGGCTGTTCCGGACAAATATTATATCACCTGTTCCTCCATAGGATATTACAAAGTAAAAACCGCAGTTTTTCAATTGTCCGGTAATTCAGCATTTCAGCTACCCGCTATTACTTTAAGGGAGCACTCCAAAAAACTTGGTGAAATTAGCATTACGGCTTCCAAGCCAGTATTGGAACGCAAGGCAGATAAAATCATTTTAAATGTCGATGCGATCTCTTCAGCAGCAGGCTTAAATGCGCTTGAATTATTAAATAAAGCGCCTGGGGTCAATATAGATCAGAACGAGAATATCTCCCTTGCCGGCAAGAGTAATGTATTGATTACCATTGACGGTAAACAGACCTATTTGGCAGCGTCTGACGTCGCTAACCTGCTTAAATCTATGCAGAGCAATGAGATAGAAAGCCTGGAGATCATTAACAATCCAGGATCAGCTTATGATGCCAACAGCACCGGTGGTATCATCAATATCAAAACAAAGAAAGGTCTGGCAGAAGGGTTTAATGGAAATGCCGCGCTCAGTGTTGGATTTAATAAATATTTGCTCACTACGAATTCAATCAATCTGAATTACCGGAAGAAAAAATATAACGTATTTGGATCTTATGGGTATAACAGGAATAAACAAGATAGAAACACATCAATCAAACGCATAACCCCGGGTGTAAATCCTTTATCTTTTGACCAGAAAAATTTAGATAAACCCATAATTGATGCTCAGAATTTCAAAATTGGAACGGATTATTTTTTAACCAGGAACCATACTATTGGTTTTTTAATTAAAGGAACGCTTACCGATATAGCCCAAAACAGTTTAAGCCGCGTAAATATTGGCAAATCGTATGAAGCGACAGATTCTGTTTTAATAACTCCCAGTAATGCAGCTGCTAAACGCAAGAATTTCTCTTATAATCTTAACTATAAAGGCATACTGGATACCGCAGGTCAGGAAATAACCATAGATGCAGATTATTCTACTTTCGAAGTGAGTAATAATTCCAGTTACACGAACCTTTTTTATTTACCCAACGGTGATTTTTTAAAGAATGGTCTGATTTACAAGAACGATGCGCCGTCTGAAATTCATATTAAAGCTGTCAAAGCAGACTATATATTGCCAATAAACAAAAAAATAATGCTCAATACTGGTGTTAAAATATCTGGTGTAAAGAGTGATAACAATTACGTTTATGAGAATAATATCAATGGAAACTGGATATTTGATGAGACCAAGAGCAACCAGTTTATTTACGAGGAAAAAATTGGCGCAGCTTATGCAACGCTGAATTTTACATTGGGGAAAACGTCTATACAGAGCGGATTGCGTGTGGAACATACGGTCTCCTCTGGTAATTCTGTGACAACAAAGCAAGTAAACGAAAAAAAATACACTGATCTGTTTCCTTCGCTCCTTTTAACTCAGAATTTCGATGCGGATAACAGCTTAAACCTCTCTTATTCCAGAAAAATAAACAGACCAGGTTATCAATTTTTAAATCCTTTTATATTTTACATTGATCAGTATACCTACAACCAGGGCAATCCTAATCTGAGACCAGAGTATTCAAACAATGTGGAAATCAGCTATCTGTACAAAAAAAAATATAGTCTCGCTTTAGCGTATAGCCGTACAACTGATGTAATTAGTACAACTATATTGCAGAATGAAAATAAAAAATCACTCTATCAGACCATTTTAAACTTATCATCGAATGAACTGTTTTCCATGGTGTTGAATTTCCCCCTGACTATTAATCCATGGTGGAAAATGAATAACAATGTTTCCGCCTATTATTACCGGGTAAATGCACCGGAGTTAAAAGAAGCAAATATGAATGTAAAGCAGTTCAGTGCCAGTTTTTATGCACAAAATAACTTCACGTTGAATAAACTTTTTAGTGCAGATGCGGCATTGGCCTTTAATACTCCGGAAACTGAGGCCGCATTTAAGCGTAAAACACGATTCAGATCAGATGCCGGGCTACGTTATAATTTCCCAAATAAACTGGGCAATTTGAAATTAGGCGTAAGTGATATCTTCCATACGCAACAAACCAGGTTATACAGCGCTTTACCGGGGAATACCTATGCTTATACTCAGTCGTCAACTTCGACCAGCATCAGGATAACTTTTACCTATCGGTTTGGAAAAATGACCGTTAAATCTGAGAGAACACGGTCAACCGGAGTAGATGAAGAACAGAAAAGACTTGGGGGATAAGCCGATTGTTCAGTCTGGATGAAATAATCTTCTGTCATGGAATCACATTATACAGATTCCATGACAGAAGATCGATTATCAGGTACTGGATTTCACAGCATCCAACACTGTTCCGATATTTTTATGTGAACTTGCAGGAAATTCTGAAATCAATTTATTACTCTTGAAATTTCTAAAATTGTATTTCTTTTCTTCATCATTGAAGGCAGCATCATGATGATCCAGCGCAGCTGCATCTTCTGCACTAAATCCCTTTTTAACTTCTTTATGCCCCTTCACAACTAAGGTATCTCCTTCAATTCTAACTACTTTCATTAAAGTAACCTGTGGTTCTGTCATCTCTGGTGAAGGCATTAAGAATATTCTAAGTACATCACCCGGGGCTACAGCAACAAGAGAGGCAGCCCTGGCTTCACTGGCAACAGCAGCTTTTTCAGCTCTGTTCTTATTCAGGATTGGCCCAATCACAGATAGCCCGATAAAAACCCCTGCAATAATAAAGATATTCTGGAAAAGTCTCCAGGCAAATGGAGTTTCTGCTTTTAAATTCTGAGCTTCTGATTTTAATTCCTCTGACCATTCCTTTTTCGGAATTTCAATATTTTGATTAAGATCAATTGCTCTGACCTGCTGTACACCTATCGGGCCAAGCGGGCCGAAAATTGACATGTATTGCTGGTATACATCCAGCTGAACATCGCTTTTACTCCTCGTTAACGAATCAGTTTCTATTAATACTGTCCTGGAATTGAGAGTTTTTTCCTTAATATCGTAGATTATAAACATATCTTGCGCTTAAACAAATATAGTGCCACTTAATTTTTTAAATAATTACGATGATCACGTTTTGTAAAGGATAAGCTTACAGAAAACAGCTGGTTAATATGTTATTCCTGTGGTATTACAATTGTATACCTTATCATTTCTCTCTTGTTAAAAACACTGGTGGAAATCAGCGTTGAAACAACCTGACCATCGACCAGAATTTCCATCTTCACCGATCCCGCATATTCAGCAATAATACCTAAAGATAAAACTGCTGATCTTTTGATAGTTCTTTTGAATTTCCGGGAGAATGGTAGTGTTCTTTTATCGGCAACAGTGACTACACCACCTTCATCGGTATAAATGATATGCCCACCTGTAACGATATTCTGATAAGGACTTATCTTATACTCAATTGTGACTTCTTTCTGCGCATAAACCGGCTGTTTTCCTGTTTCTTTCTTACAGGAAGCCATTAAAACAAGTAGTGTAAAGAAGAAAATGATTTTAAGACTGTATGGACCAGGTCTGTATTTAGTAAAGATGAGGTAGTTCATGAATCAGATGCGTGTGTGTAAGACTATACTATTTAAACGCAATATTGATCAATACCCCCACGCTAACCATTACCAATGATTTATGAGCTTACTTCATTAAACTTTTTATTCCGGTAATTGCAATCTGTAATCCTACACAAAAGATCAGGAATGCAGAAATACGGTTAAAGATTGCCTCTGCATTGGAGCCCAGGTAATGAATAATATTTTTTGTATTCAGATAGAAAATATAAATCAAGATACACATCACAATAATAGCAGATAAAATAGCCGCTGTATTCATAAAATCATCAGAACGGTTTGATGATATACTATGGGCGCTTAATGTAAACAGGACAGAAATAGTACCTGCTCCGGTAGTGACTGGAAAAGTGATCGGATAAAACAGTTGGCTTTCAATGTTACTGTATCCAGACAAATTAGCTTCCGTATCCGTTGTTGAATTTCCTTGCTTTTTATCAGAAGACAGGTTCTCCCACCCCATTTTACAAATCATAATCCCTCCTGCCAACTGCACAACCGGAATTGAAATACCGAATAATTCGAGGATCCACTGACCAGCAAATAAAGATACCGTACAGATTGAAAAAGCATAAAAGGTAATTTTCCCAACTGCCTTTCTCTTTTCAGCAGAACTTAGCCCGGTAAAAAAAGGGCTGACAATGAACGAAGATCCGATCGGGTTTACAACTGGAAACAAGGCAATAATACCAATAAAAAGCAAGTGAAAAAACGAATGGTATAAAAGAGGCATTATAAAATAATTAGGTTAGCTATCAATTTATAAATATGGAATATCAGCATTTTTCCTGAAGATTTCATCACCCTGCTCAAGCAATATTTAATATATATCCTTTTAATCGTGGTGATTTTGGCTTCGGTATAGGATAAGACGTAGCAGTTGCTGCATTCATAAAAGCAACGATCATTATGCATATTTTTTTTATCACTACTGAATATCAACAACATACCTCATAAGCTTAAATAATTTTTGATTACTGATTATATTTTATAGATTTGGTGAACCAATAATTGGTAAACCAAATCTATCTTTATGAAATCCTTTATAGAAACCATCAAGTCTATCGAACTTGAAACTCCTGTAGATAAAATAATCGGACAGCTTAAACAGCTGATTACTTCTGGACAATTGCAGCCCGGCGACCGTTTACCTGCTGAAAGGATACTTGCTGAAAAGTTTGGCGTAGGTCGTAGTTATGTACGTGAAGCTATTCTGAAACTAGAATTCTATGGTCTTTTAAAGACCAATCCACAAAGCGGAACTTACGTAGCTGGTTTGAGCATCAAAGTGCTGGACAGTATCATCACCGATATCATCAAATTCAATAAAGAAGATTTTAATGCATTGCTTGAAGCCAGGTATTATCTGGAGCTTGACGCGGTCAAATTGGCTGCAGAAAGAAGAACAGAAAAAGATCTGGAAAGTTTAAAGGAAGCATTACTGGATTATGAAGCGAAAGTTAATACCAATCAGAATGCAGTAGAGGAAGACATGATTTTCCATATCAGGATTGCAAAGGCTTCTAAAAACTCAGTAATTGAATCTATGATCCTGATTTTAATCCCCGATCTGATTAAAAGTATTGTAGAGAATAAAATCTGCGGAGATAACAGAGGTAAACTGGCGATTGAAGAACACAGAAAAATATTACAAGCGATTGTAGATCAGGATATCGATGCCGCAGAAAATGCAGTGGCAGCGCATTTAAATGATATGTTTCAATTAAGTAAGGCTGGGTTTGCCGCACAAAAAATCATACAGGACAAAGCTTAAAACTACGCTCAGAAAAATGGCATAAGCCTTAAAATTTATTATTCATAATGATATGATGAACTACTTGAAAAAGTCGGTAATGGGATTGATTTGCCTTATTTTTGGACTCTCTGCTTATGCGCAGCAGCATCCATCTATCATGCTGACCAAAGGTAATATAGAAGCGCTGAGGAAAGGAATTTCAACTTACTCCCTGCTAAGTAAATCTTACAAGAAGATTAAAGCAGATGCCGACAAAGCCATTAAAGAACCTGTTAATGTACCTGTTCCTAAGGATGCTGGAGGCGGTGCAACCCATGAGCAACATAAAAAGAATTATCTCAACATCCTGAATTGCGGGATTGCTTATCAAATGTCCGGGGACAAAAAATATGCAGCCTACGTAGAAGAGATCCTGTTAAAATATGCTTCCGAATATCAGAAATGGCCGCTTCATCCTAAAAGCAAAGAAGGTCATCAGGGTGGCAGGATCTTCTGGCAGAGTTTGAATGATTTTGTGTGGCAAGTTTATACCATACAAGGCTATGATCTGGTTTATGAGGCAATTGCACCGGTTCAGCGTCAGCAAATAGAAAAGGGTCTATTTGTACCAGCAGTTAAATTCTTCACGGAAGATTGTGCAGAAACATTTAATAAAATCCATAACCATGCCACCTGGGCTGTTGCAGCTGTGGGAATGACCGGCTATGTGATCAACAAGCCTGAATATGTTGAAATGGCGTTAAAAGGAACAGCTAAGGATGGTAAGGCGGGCTATCTTGCTCAGATTGATCAGTTGTTTTCACCAGACGGATATTACACAGAAGGACCTTATTATCAGCGCTATGCGCTTCTTCCTTTTTTGATATTTGCAAAAACGATTAATAATTATCAGCCCGCGCTTAAAATCTTTCAATACCGTAAACAACTTCTCGCTAAAGCTATTGAAACCTCGCTTCAGCTCACCTATACAGATGGTACATTTTTCCCATTTAACGATGCAGTAAAGGGAAAAACCTATGAATCTGCCGAACTGGTTTACGGCGTTGATATTGCTTATGCGGATATTAAATCACAACCAGAATTACTGGATATAGTCAATAAACAAGGCCAGGTTATTATTTCTGATGCCGGGTTAAAAATTGCTGCTGATGTAGCTGCAGGAAAAACTAAACCATTTGTTTATAAGACCATGTTAATTACTGATGGTGCAACTGGTAAAGACGGTGGTATTGGAATTTTAAGAGCTGGAACAAATGAGGATCAGCAAGCTGTATTAATTAAAGCCACCTCTCAGGGTATGGGCCATGGGCATTTTGACAGGCTTAACCTATTGTATGATGACAATAATGTAGAAGTGTTCCCGGATTATGGATCTGCACGTTTCATCAACATAGAATCTAAAAAAGGTGGTGATTACCTGCCTGAGAATAAGTCCTGGGCTAAGCAAACTGTTGCACACAATACGCTTACAGTAGATGAAACTTCGAATTTTAAAGGGAATGCGGATCGTGCACAGCAAACTGCTGCTGAAATCCTTTACTTCAAAGACGATCAGAACCTGAAGGTAATCAGTGCGGCAGAAAACAATGCTTATCCGGGGGTAAAAATGACAAGAACTACGGCTTTGCTCAAAGTAGAAGAGCTTCAAAAATCTTTAATGATTGATGTTTTCAGAGTTGATGCAGATAAAGCCCACCAATATGATCTCCCTTTTTGGTATAAAGGGCACTTGACGGATTCTTCTGTACAGATCAAATCTTTTACGGATCAGCTTAAAGCTCTGGGTACACAATACGGTTACCAGCATATTTGGTTAAATGCGGAGCAGGCCGTTCCTGAACAGAAAGGTTACCTGACGTTGCTAAATAATAAACGTTTTTATACGGTTAATTTCGCTGCACAGTCCCCAATAAACCTGAAATTGTTAACGCTTGGTGCGAATGATCCAGATCAGAATTTGTTAGAGAGCAAAGCTTTTATGCTTTCTTCAACAGGTAGTAAAACGCAAACTTTTTTTACAGTGACTGAAACGCATGGCAGTACAAACACAGTAGACGAAACCACTTCTGGAGCTTCAGGTAATGTAAGTGATTTAAAAATCATCGCTGCAGGGCCAGAACAGATTTCAGTTTCCTTTAAAGTGAAAGAGAAATTATATCACTACCAGATCAACTTCAAAAACAAAGAAAACTTTATAAAACTAAACTAATCAATATGTTACAGAGCAATTTATTTCAAATAGAAGAAGAAACGCCTTGGCAGGATCTCGGAAACGGAGTTAAAAGACAGGTTTTTGGTTACAATGATCAGATTATGCTGGTTAAAGCAAAATTTGAGGCAGAAGCAATCGGTCAGTTACATCAGCATCACCATGCACAGGTAACTTATGTAGACAGCGGAGTCTTTGAAATGCGTATTGGTGAAGAGAAAAAAATTCTTAAAAAGGGTGATGGGTTTTATGCCCCTCCGCACGAAATGCACGGTTGCGTTTGTTTAGAAGAAGGTGTATTGATAGATGTATTCTCTCCGCACCGCGAAGATTTTTTATAGGCTTAAAAGGTTCAGGATGAAGAGAATTATACTGATTGCCGGTCTGCTATGGACAACCCATCTTGCAGTGGCACAAGACACAACTCAGATCAAAAAAGTAAGTTATCCTGCTGGATTCAGTGAACAGCTAAATGTAGTTTATACGCAGGTAGGCGACTGGGATGGTAAACTAGATTTATACCTCCCGCCAACTCAGGGCTCACCTGCCCCACTGGTCATCAACATTCATGGTGGTGGCTGGAATAAAGGAACGAAAGAATCTCAAAGTGGTTTTAGCGCTTTCTTTAAAAAGGGATATGCGGTGGCTAATATTGAATATCGCCTTACTGCTAAAGCGACTGCTCCGGCTGCAGTAGAAGATACCAGGTGTGCATTAATTTATTTGATCAGCCATGCAAAACAACTACATATTGATTTAAATAAAATTGTCATTATGGGCGCTTCATCTGGTGGTCATCTTGCACTCATGGGCGGGCTTCTTGAAAATAATCATTTGTTTGATGGGAACTGCAAAGGCACAGAAAATATCAAAGTAGCAGCGATCATTGATAAATACGGAATTACCGATGTCTGGGACTGGGGTTACGGGAAATTAAAGACCAGTAAATCTGCGACTAGCTGGTTAGGAGCTAAAGCATCAGATCAGGAATTTGCTAAATCTGTTTCCCCTTTGTTCCAGGTAAAAAAGACAAGCCCGCCGGTTTTTATAGTGCATGGCGATGCCGATCCGATTGTTCCTTATGAACAGTCTGTGGCTTTAAAAGCCAGACTGGATGAACTGGGTGTTAAAAATGAGTTTGTCACTGTAAAGGGTGGCTTACATGGTAAGTTTCAGCCAGCAGATAATTTAGTGGTCAATGCAAAGATCATGGAATTCCTGAAAGGTCTGGGCTTATAACATGACCTGCCTTTGGGCAAATTAATCAACAAAAACCAAATATAACCTCATGAAGATAAAAGGACTAAGGTGGTACATTATCGCATTGATTTCGCTGGCAACAGTGATCAATTACATCGACAGAAGTGCCATCAATATTATGTGGCCTTATATTTACAAGGAATTCGGCATTGCAGCAGCTGACAATAAAAATGCACTTGCCCTGATTACGACATTCTTCATGATTGCCTATGCGCTGGGACAGACGTTCACGGGGAAACTGATGGATGCAGTGGGGACAAGATTGGGAATGACTGTCTCCATTATTGGCTGGAGCGTTTCTATAGCCTTACATTCATTCGCTAAATCCTTAGTGTCCTTTAATATCTTTCGCTTCATGCTGGGTTTTTCAGAAGCTGGAAACTGGCCTGGTGCTACAAAAAGTAATGCAGAATGGTTTCCGGTCAAAGAAAGAGCTATTGCACAGGGGATCTTTGGTGCAGGTGCATCTTTAGGCTCAGTTATATCAGCTCCGGCCATTGCATTTTTGTATATCGTATTTGGCTGGAAAATGACTTTTGTATTCATCGCAGCATTAGGACTGATCTGGGTAACTCCATGGCTGATTATCAATAAGGCAACCCCCGATAAACATCCATGGCTCACCGAAAAGGAAAGAAACTACATTCTGGACGTAGATACCGAAGCACATACCCAGGTAGATGAAGCTCCCGTCCTCAGCTGGAAAGAATTGTTAAAATTCAGAAATACATGGGGTATCATTATGGCCAGATTCTTTATCGATCCAGTATGGTGGCTGTTTGTAACCTGGCTGCCAACCTTTTTAAAAGAACAGTTCCTTTTTGACATTAAACAAATTGGCGCTTTTACCTGGCTCCCCTACTTATTTGCGGCAATCGGCAGTTTGCTTGGTGGGTATCATTCTTCATGGCAGGTCAAAAAAGGTGTCAATGCGGTAAAAGCAAGAAAGAATTCGGTGGCCGTAGGCTGTGCATTCATGCTGCTGTCTTTGCTAGCTATTGTTTATAAGCTGGATGACCTGAAAGCAGAACCGGGTTTGGCAATGGTACTGATAGGTTTAACCCTGTTCGGGTTCCAGTTTCTTATCGGAAACCTGCAAACTTTACCCAGTGATTATTTCAACGGTAAAAACGTAGGAACAGTAGCGGGAATGGGTGGTACAGCGGCCGTAGCCGGAACACTTTTAACCACCTGGTTAGTTCCTGTAATGACCAAAACAAGTTATGTATCCTTTTTCGTACTGGCAGCAGTGCTGGTACCGATTACCTGGGTCTGCATCAAATATATTACCTCAAAAAGAATCATTCATTCATAAACAAATCATATGAGATTAAAAAACAAAGTAGCCGTAGTTACCGGTGGATCAAGAGATATTGGCAGAGCGGTTTCCTGCCAGCTTGCCCGTGAAGGTGCGAAAGTAGTCATCAATTATTTCGACAACCTGGCTAATGCTGAAGAAACGCTAAAATTAATTCAATCGGAAGGTGGAGAAGGGATTATTGTTAAAGGTGATGTCACTAAATCTGCGGAGGTTACTGCATTAATTGACCAGACCAGAAAAGCTTTTGGGGAAGAAATTCATATCCTGGTCAATGTAGCCGGTGGAATGGTGGCCAGAAAACCAACACCAGAACTGGAAGAAGATTTCTGGGATGCAGTGATGGACTTAAATTTAAAAAGTGTTTACCTGGTTAGTAGAGCGACAATTCCATTTATGGGCTCTGGTGCCTCAATTATCAACCTTTCCTCCTTAGCCGGCAGAGATGGTGGTGGCCCCGGCGCAAGTGCTTATGCGACAGCTAAAGGTGGAGTTATGACTTATACACGTGCATTGGCTAAAGAACTGGGTCCAAAAAATATCCGGGTGAATGCAGTTTTACCAGGAATGATCGCGACTGCTTTTCACGATACTTTCACTAAACCCGAAGTACGGACTAATGTTGCCAATTCAACCTTGTTGAAAAGAGAGGGAAAAGCAACCGAAGTAGCTGATCTGGTTGTTTATTTAGCTTCTGATCAAGCAAGTTATGTAACAGGTACCAATATTGACATTAACGGTGGCTTGAATTTCTCCTGATTCACTACTGCAGCAGGAGACTCCGGTCTCCTGCATTTTAAAAACTGGCAGCTGACCTGAGCAAAACAAGCTGTCTCCTGCGGTAAAGGAGATTTTACGAAGCAGGTACAACCTATAACCAAATATAAATTATTATGAATTTAAAAGTTTACTTTAAAGGTTTACTAGTCATGATATTGTCGTGTTTTTTATACTTAAAACCGGCCTATTCACAGACAAAAGTATCCATTCAGGGTACTGTGAAGGATCAGAAAGGGGAAGCTCTGCCAGGCGCCTCGGTTATCCTCAAAGACACCAAACAGGGTGTAGTGACCGACAACAAGGGAGAATTTAAAATCAAAGCCGAACCGGGAAAACTACTGGTGATTAATTACATGGGCTATGAACCACAAGCTTTTGCAGTGAAACAGGCAGAAACAATTACCATCACGTTAAAGGAAATTCCCAATACGATGAATGAAGTTGTTGTGATTGGTTATGGTACGCAAAAGAAATCATCTGTTACCGGTGCAGTAAGCAAGTTGAAAAACGAAAACCTGGATGAGATTCCTACCGCGCGTTTAGACAATGCACTGATTGGTAAAATTGCGGGGGTAACGATTCAAAATGTCAGTTCTGAAGCAGGTGCCGCCCCTACTGTACGTGTCCGCGGTTTTAGTTCAATTAGTGCGGGTTCCCAACCTCTGGTAGTGGTGGATGGTTATCCTGTACCTGATGGATTATCTTTTGTAGATCCCCAGGATGTGGAAAGTATTGAAGTGCTTAAAGATGCCGCTTCTGGTGCTATTTATGGTTCCAGAGCGGCTAATGGAGTTATCCTGATCACAACCAAGAGCGGAGGTTCTGATAAACCAAGGTATACTTTGAAAAGTTATTATGGTTTTAAAAAGCCTTATAAACTGAATCCGATCATGAGTATTACTGATTATACCAAATTGCTTTATGCGGAAGCTGCATTGCGTGCGGATGATCCTACAGTTCCGGCAAACATGAAGAACTTGATTACTGATCCGGAAAGAGCAGCTTATGTAATTGAAAACGAAATTAGCGGAGGCCCTACAGATTGGCAGCAGGAAGCCCTGCAAAACGCAGCTATTTCCAATATCCAACTCAGTATTTCTGGTGGTAAAAAAGAGCTGAGATATTATGTATCGGCCAGTGGCCAGAAAGATGAAGCGGTATTAAAATATAGTGATAACAGTAAGTTTAACCTGAAGACCAAACTAGATGGTACACTGAGTAAGAAAGTCAGTTTTAGCATTAACTTCAATCCTTCTTATGTAAAGACACAAAGACCTGCTGTAAATTTCACAGATTATTTCCGTTTCGGCTCTTTTCTTCCTGTTAACCATAGTGATTTCACCGCAGCGTATGTGCATCAAAATGCAGCCTGGGCAAGTATTCTCCCGGGTGAATTTGTACAAGCCAGACATTTCAATGGGTTGCAATATTCCGGAACAATGCCTGATGGCAGTAACTGGACTAGTACCGGCCCTGTAGAACCGTTTGCTACAAGTAACAATACTCCGCTATCCATTGCTGCAAGGGAAACACGCGATCAGCAGACTTACCGGATGTTGGGGGGTGGTGATATCAGCATTAAATTCCTGCCGAACCTGATCTTTAAAAGTTCCATCGGCGGCTATTACTCTCAGCAAGAAAATACAACGCTGACCAGATCAAATGCAAGAAAAGATGGTGATGTGAACGAAGCTACGCTTTACACAAGAAGCTATATGGATTTGCTGCTGGAAAATACGCTAAATTATAATGTAACCAGGGGTAACCACAGTTTTACCGGGTTATTGGGCTTTACGACACAGCAAACCAAGATAAAAGAAAGCAATATGGTGGGAAGGAATTTCCCTACAGAAACTTTTGAAACTTTAAACCAGGCTGGTCAGATTGACCAGGCTTTAACCAATACTTTAAAAGACCAGATTGGCCTGGTATCTTACCTCGGACGTTTGACTTATGATTATAAGAACAAGTACTTACTGGCAGCCAGTTTCAGGATGGATGGTAGTTCTTATTTCGAAGAAGGGAAAAAACAGGGTACTTTTCCTGCAATTTCAGCGGGCTGGGGAATCGGAAAAGAGGATTTCATGAAGGATGTTTCCTGGATCAGCAACATGAAACTCCGGGCGAGTTATGGCGCAACCGGAAATAACAAGATCCAGAGTTTCGCTTTTCAAAATCTTTTATATCCGGGCAATTATCCTTTCGGGAGTGGTACGGGCTCTGTAAATCTTGGTTTGTCACCGAATTCAGATGTACTGGCTAACCCTGACATTACCTGGGAACGTACTTTTGAATTCAATACAGGTTTAGACCTTGGCTTTATGAAAGACCGCTTTGGGCTGACTATAGAGTATTACAATTCCAATACGGATAAATTGCTGTACAAGAGATCTACACAATCTTTCAGCGGCTCTTTTGAATATTTTGATAACTCAGGCAAGGTTAAAAACCAAGGTATCGAAGTTGAATTCAATTCCGTAAATATCAAAACTGATCATTTTCAATGGTCCACCTCGCTTAACTTTTCAGCAAACAGAAATCGTTTACTGGAGCTTGGCGGAGAACCTTTTCAATATAACTACGGAGAGCGGAATGAAATCTATGCGGCTATTGTCGGGCAGCCGGCTATTCAGTTTTTTGGTTATAAAACTGATGGTATATGGACTTCACAAACGCAAATTGATGCAGCCAAAGCCGCAGGACAGACCTCTACCCTTTCTAAATATTATGCACCGGGAGGTCTGAAGTTCGTAGATGTAAATGGAGATGGTAAAATTGATGTGAACGACCGTACAACCATCGGAAGTCCTTTTCCAGATTTCACCTGGGGAATCAACAATTCATTTAAATATAAAGGTTTTGATCTTAATATCATGATTCAGGGTGTACAGGGTGGCAAAATTATCAATGGAGATGCCAACTACAATGAGTCCAGAAGATATAATGAGAAATTCAATCAGAACAGATGGGTTAGTGCTGCACATCCCGGTGATGGAAAAACACCTTATTATACGAATGGTGAAAACTGGCTGCTCACAGATTATGTGATTGAAAGTGGCTCTTATGCAGCTTTAAGAAACGTAATTCTAGGTTATACAATTCCTGGTAAGCTGATTAAAAAACTCGGTGTAAGCAGTGTCAGAGTTTACAGCTCTGCTGATAATTTATTCTACCTGACCGGAAGCTCATATCGGGGCATAAATCCGGAAGCAAGAACAACTTCATCACAATATTCTTCCCCTTTGGTAGACGGGTATCAACGTGGTGCTTTTCCAATTTCACGCACTTTCACTTTTGGTATAGATGTTAATTTTTAATTTAAATAGACATAAGATGAGAAATCTCCACTATATAACTGCAGGCTTGGTACTGTGTTTAAGCATAGTATCCTGCAAAAAAGTCATTGATATCGATCCTATCTCTAATGTTGGGGTTGATAGTTTTTACAAAACATATGACCAAACTAAAACAGCTTTAACAGGAAGTTATAATGGGATGCAGAAACCATTGGAATTTGAGTGGATGCTGACCGATTTACGGACCGACAATTCCAAGCAAGGGGTAGCGAACAGCTCGGCAGCCATTAATTTCGAGTTCAATGACCTGGATATGTTCACTTTAAATTCTTCTCATGATAAAGTTTATCAATACTGGCTGGTAACTTATAAAAACATCAGGTCTATCAATTACGTATTGAAAAGTCTTGGGGTTGTTTATACGGCCGGAAAAACTACGGTAGGCGAAGGAACAGCAAAAATGACTCCGGAGCAAAGAAATCAGCTGGCGGGTGAAGCTTTGTTTTTACGCGCTTATCACTATTTCAATCTGGTCAGGTTATATGGAGGGGTATTTTTAGTGACCGATCCGGTAGATCCTGAGCAGTCCAAACAAATCAACAGAGTTCCACTTGCTGAATGTTATCAAATGATTGAAGCTGATCTTTTAGCAGCAAAAAGCCTGTTACCACAAACGGCCTTTACTCCTTCTACCAGTGCTGATGTGGGCAGAGCTAATACCTGGGCTGCAAGAGCCTTATTAGCAAAAGTATATTTGACATTACACCGCGGAGCTGAAGCTTTGCCTTTGCTCGAAGAAGTTATCAATAATAGTGGTTATGGCCTGCTGCCTTCTTTTCCAGATGTATTCTCTATTAACAATGAGATGAACAAGGAAATTTTATTCGCAGTCAGATTTAAAGCAGGCGGTTTGGGACTGGGCAACCTGATGGCTAATAATTTCGCACCGACTTCAAGTGGTAGTGCAGTGGTAAATGGAGATGGAAGCGGTTATAATTTTCCCACAAATGATCTGGATTTAACTTATAAAACCCCTGCTTCGGGAGCAATTGACAGTCGTAAGGCAGTAACCATGGCTAAATATTCAACCAAGCTTTATGTAAAAAAATTCATCTCGCCTGTTTTGATGAAGTTTGACGCGGAAAACGATTTCCCTGTGCTCAGGTATGCAGATGTGTTATTGATGAAAGCTGAAGCTCTGGGTTATGGAAACACAAGCCTGGAATTAATTAACCAGGTCAGGTCAAGAGCTGGTGCTACTGAATATACTTCAGGAGATTTTAAAACTGGTTTTTATAAATACCCTGCAGATCCGGCGAATCCGAATGCAATTACAAATCAAACTCAATTCTTAACTGCTTTATTAAATGAAAGAAGATTAGAATTTGCCTTTGAGAACCAGCGTTTCTTTGATTTAATGAGGACTGATCAGGCCATTGCAGTGATAAAAAATCACTTTGCTTTGGAGTTTGATTCGCATTATAAAAATTACAGACCAGCCTTTACCTTAGCTGAATTACAAGCTAACCTGACGCCTGAAAAATTACTATTGCCTATCCCGCAACGGGAGCTGGATGCAAACGACCAGCTAAAAATCCCTCAAAACCCTGGTTATTAATATATATTAAGGATGAAGAACTTTTATTTAATAGCGATAACGGTGATAGGTTTTATCTTGCTGAACAGTTGTAAAAAGGATAAAACAACTGCAACTGATAAGCCAGATGTGCTCACCTCAAAAGAGTTTACTTTCAATACAGCAATTGGCCAGACAGGCCCAGATACAGTATTAAACGGAGAATTGAATTCTACAATCGGGATCAGACTGATCTATTTTTATCTGATGCGGAGCGATAAAACAGATTCTTTGATTTACCGGGATACCCCAGCACAGGAGAACAGGAATCTTTATCATTTCTCCATTCCTACCAAAAGTTTCTCTGCTGCAAAACTGATCAAGGTTACCGGTATCAGAGTGATGGTTAAACATATTGACAATTCTTCTTTTGAAGGATTGATAAAAATGACTGCTTTCTCCCCTCCTTTGCCCACATTGGTTGGTGTACCGGCAAGTTCACTCCCTGATGAACTGGGCAAAGTTTTAATTCAGGGAAAAGCGAATTCAGAGAATGGATTAAAGCTGATTGAGTTCTACGATGATTATAAAGGTGTTTTTGAAAAGACAGACCAGCTCATCCTGACTAAAAATGAAAAAACATATGAGCTAAGTTATCAATATACTTACCGCAAGAATGCCAGTAAGATCAAAATAGTGATTACTGACAGTTTCGGGTTAAAGGCTGAGGCTTTGATAAATATCCCTGTCAAATCCTATGTCTTGTATAAAGACCTGATGATGATGGCACATGGAACGGCATCCACACCTTCGGCTACCAGTTTTTTTAACGGTGAAACAGGTACTTTACTGGGTAGCTGCAATGTTGGTGGTCAAGAGCAAAAGGTCGATTTTATGACTTACTGTACCACTGCATCTGTGTTCAGCTTATATAGTCCGGCGAGTGCAACAACGATTACCAAGAATTACAAGTGTAATACACAGGTTTGGGAACCTGATCCTGCGGGTCTTAAGGCAACTAAGTTTCGTGTACTGATCCCGGGATCTACTGAAACTGACAGAGTTTATGCAGCTTACAATGCGAATACTATTACTGCACTGGATGATCAATTCTTTGAAGGAATTACAGTACCAGGAAGCAGTACCGCTAAATTCGATGCAGCAACTGCAAACCAGGCGGCGAATATTTTTAATACAACTGCTGCCTATTTGATCTGGATTCGCGTGCCGAAAGCTGATGGAACTTTTACCAATCAATTGTTAAGTGCAAAAAGTGTAGTTATCGGGAGCCCTGTTGCCGTTTCAACAATTAAGTTTGACATACTCGTATCTAAATAGCTTATGAAAAATCTAACCTTATCCTTATTAATCATTTGCAGCTTAAAGGGTTATACAAGACCTCTTGCATTTGATAAGTGCAAGATGATTAACAGCGCTATGATGGCCGGCAACACTACCGGAGTTAAAAATTCTATAATCGTTAACAATCCTCAGGAATTGAAGGCTGCTGTTTCAAAAGCCAGACCAGGTGATGTTATCTTATTAAAAGATAAAGAATGGTCGGATGCAGCGCTGCAGGTCCATGGAAAAGGTACGGCAGCGCAACCTGTCATGATCATGCCCGAAACGCCTGGAGGAGTTATTTTGACCGGACAATCTTATTTGCAATTGAGCGGTGAATACCTGGTCATCAAAGACTTGCATTTCAAAAATGGACATACGCCAAAAAGAGAAATTATCTCTTTCAGAACCAGTGAAGAGCTATTAGCAAACCATTGCAGAGTTACCGGTGTAGTGATTGAAAACTATAGCCAGCCAGAAAAGTTCAGGTCTGATACCTGGGTTACATTTTATGGAAAGAACAACCGGATAGATCATTCTACTTTTGTTGACAAGTTAAATCTTGGCCCTGTAATCATTGCGGAACTTAATGATGAACGCAGTCAGAAAAATGATCATTTGATAGATAGTAATTACTTCAAAGGCAGACCCCGGTTGGGTGCGAATGGAGGTGAAACTATCAGGATTGGTGTATCACGTTATTCCTTAACAGCTTCCAGAACAACAATTGCGCATAATTTATTTGAACGTTGTAACGGAGAAGTAGAAATCGTATCCATTAAATCTGGTGAAAACCGGGTATGCTTTAATACTTTTTTTGAGTGTGAAGGTGGACTGGTATTGAGACACGGGTCAGATAATATAGTCGAAGGAAATTTATTTCTGGGGAATAACAAACCGTTTACTGGTGGAGTAAGAGTGATTAATCCACGTCAAAAGGTCTTTAATAATGTCTTTTATCAATTACAGGGTACGAATTTCAGAGCCCCCCTTTCTGTACTAAATGGCGTTCCGAATTCTTTAATCAATCGATACTATCAGGTGAAGGATGCATGGATTGAACGAAATACTTTTGTGGATTGTTCAAATATTCTGTTTGGTGCTGGCAAAGATGCCGAAAGAACATTAGCGCCAGAAAATGTTCAGTTCAGGAAGAATCTGATCGCGACTTCAAGAGAAGAGATTTATACAGATGCGAATAATGATCAGGGAATTATCTTTTCTGAAAATGGATTGGTTGATGCTTATCAGGGAAAAGTACCAAATGGCTTTGTTAAGACAAAAACAGATCCGTACAGAATTGAGGATATTGAACTTCCATATAGCAAGGTATATGGAGCAGAACTCCAAAAACTAAAGCTTATCGGTCCGAAAAAAACAGGTGCTCCCTGGTATCATCCTGAAATCAGGAAGGCATGGAGAAAACCAAAAAGTACTTTCTTAAAAGCTTATCAGAGTTCATTACTGGCTGCAACACTAAAAGAGGCGCTGGCAGGTGACACAATTGTACTAACTGATACTGGTTTCTATCCATTAAAAGAAGAACTGATCATTGATAAAACATTGATTCTGATGGCTGCAAAAGATTTAAAAAACAGGCCAGTTTTTGTAAATGCATCCTTCAAATCACTGCCTGCATTTATTACTTTAGAAAACGGTAGTGAACTGACTGTCAAAGGTATCGCTTTCAAAGGCAACTATAGAATTTATGCCAATGCGGATGCAGGGATCAGATCTACAGCTAAACCAATGAATCAACCCTACAAACTGACGATAGATGATTGCGAATTTTATGACTATAATGAAAGCACAAACAGTGGTTTTTCGGGTTCGAAGAGTACACTTGCAGATAGTCTGATTATCAAAAATTCTATCTTTCACCATATTTCGGGTAGTGGCATTAACCTTTCGGCAGAGAAAGAAGATAAGGGCATTTATAATGCGGAATATACATTAATCACTAATTGTGTCTTTACCAATCTGATGGGTACGGCAATTAATATTTACCGGGGCGGAAATGATGAAAGTACTTTAGGCCCATTCGTAAAAATTGATCATTGTACTTTTAATGAAGTGGAAAACAGAGAACAGGGATCAGCAGTAAAATTAATTGGCGCACAACAGGTTTCCATCCTCAATAGCAATTTTTCTTATTCTGGTCAGGGAGGCAGAGCGATCTTCTTCCAGGAATACAGATGGGACAATATTATTGTTGACCATTGCAATTTCTATGAATCCGGAAAAGTAGAATCTTTTTATCAGCGGGTTTTAGGAAGTCATATCTATCAGGTGAAACCCGAATATACCGATCTGGGAAAACTTAATCTTGTCTGGTCGGACGCTGGTCCTGCTGCTGCAGATCAACTTAAGATCGGTGTTTATTCAAATTAAAGGTACACCCATCAAATAGTACTTAATCAATACCTGCCATACAATCCCAAAACGTTTCATGAAATTTCAACACATGTCCTACAGTTTCAACACATACCCTATAATCCAACACGCACAATACCAATTCCAAAACGTGTCCTATAATTCAACACGCGCATTACCAATTTCAACACGTACCCAACAATTTCAATAACCAAATATAAATACCAATAAAAAACAGCTAACCATGTTAAAAAAAGTCCTGTGTTTTGGAGAATTACTGTTAAGAATCTGCCCCGACCCTGCAGGTAATTGGCTCAATTCAAATCAGATGCCCGCTTATATAGGAGGTGCAGAACTTAATGTAGCCACCGCGCTTGCTTTATGGGATATTCCTTCAGCTTATTTAACGGCACTTCCTGAAAATGAAATGAGCAGACAAATCAAGACTTACCTGGAGGAAAAAAGAATAGATACAACCCGTTTTCTTAACCAAGGTGAACGGATCGGACTTTATTATCTTGCGATGGGTACAGATATGAAAAATGCAGAAGTCATTTACGACCGTCAATATTCCGCTTTCGCCGGGCTTAAAAAACAGACCATAGACTGGGAACAGATTTTTGAAGAAATTGGCTGGTTTCATTTCTCGGCAATCTGTCCGGCTATTAATGAAGAAATCGCGGAAGTCTGTAAAGAAGCGCTGCTCACGGCAGAAAAGATAGGTATTAGTATTTCACTTGACCTGAACTACCGCGAAAAGCTTTGGAAATATGGGAAAGCTCCTGTAGAAATTATGAAGAATCTTGCTGTTCATTGCCGCCTGATTATGGGTAATGTATGGGCAGCAGAATTAATGCTGGGTATACCGAAAGCCGACAACTTTATGCTTAAACACATGGAATTTTGTTTGCAGCAGGCAGAGAAAACTTCCAGGGCTATACAACATTTTTTCCCTGCATGTGAAGCCGTTGCCAATACTTTCAGATTTGACCAGGGCGAAGGAATTCAATACTATACCACTTTATATACGGACAACAACCTGTACAAATCCCGGGAATATAACGCTGAAAAAGTGATCAATAAGGTAGGTAGTGGAGATTGTTATATGGCAGGCCTGATTTATGGTTTTCATCAAAATCATTCCGCACAGGAAATTGTTGAATTTGCTACCGCTGCTGCTTATTATAAATTATTTACACCCGGTGATTCCACAGCTATGCATGCGGAACAAATCACTACTCATTTAAATCAATCCCTATGAAACAACATATTATCGATACCCTTTTAGCGGGTAAATTACTTCCTTTATTTTATGAAAACAGTGCAGAAACAAGCATTGACATTTTGAGAACCCTGTATAGAGCAGGGGTTAGAATTGTAGAATATACGAACCGCGGTGAACACGCGCTTCACAATTTCAAACAATTAAAAGCCTTACAGGTTACAGAAATGCCCGGCTTGTATTTAGGAATAGGAACTATTAAATCAGCCAGAGAAGCTGCCGATTTCATTACCATTGGAGCTGATTTTATTGTATCTCCGATTGTCAACCCGGCAGTTGCAGGATTATGTGATCAGCACAATATACTTTGGATACCTGGCTGTATGACCCCAACAGAAATCTATACTGCACAACAGTTAAACGCACCTGTAATCAAGTTATTTCCTGCTAACATTCTGGGTCCTGCATTTATAGCGTCGATCAGAGAGTTATTCAGAGGGCAGCTTTTCATCCCCACCGGAGGCGTAGAAATAGCAGAAGAAAACCTGGAAGAATGGTTCCAGGCCGGTGTATGTGCAGTAGGCATGGGCTCTAAACTGATTACAAAAGAAATTGTGCTCAATAGAAACTATCACGAATTGTACCTGCAAACCAAAAGGGCATTACAGATGATAGAAAAATTACAGCTACAACCTTTGAAAATCTAGATCCTGAAAATCATAACTAAAATCAATACTTGGAGAAATTCCTCTCATTTTAATGCTTTGTGCTTTCCCCTCTTCATCAAGGCTGAAGATTGCGAAAGCATCCGCATTCAGATCCGGATACGTCCATTTAATGGCAAAAGAATTAGCGTTGTAAAAAGACATCGGGCCAGATAGCTTAGGAGAACGATAAGATTTAAACCATAGCTGTTTACCTTTCATCGAAACTTCCACTTTGCCAAACCATTTATCAGTATAGACCCCTATATAAGCCAACGGATCAATCTTTTTCTGACTAGAAGCAGCTACCTTCTTCCAAACATCATTGGTTACCCCATCTTCATGCATTTTATCATTTTCGACCTGGTCGTGGATTTTATCTATCCAATGGTTATCATCCAGGCCAAGATAACTATCTTCTATCGTTTTACTCACTGCTGAGAATAAGTAACTTCCTCCATCTGAATTCGTTAGTACAACTATACCCAGGTTAAGATCCGGATATAAACTAACTGAGGAAAGCATTCCTGGTAATCCACCGGTATGAGAAACATGGAAGTTGCCCTTCATATCATTTAAGAACCATCCCAGCCCATATCCCCCAAAATGAGTTTGATAACGCGGATCGTCATTGAAACCGGTTACGGTATGGGTCGTCCACATTTGCTGTTGTCTGTCTTTTGAAAAAAGCTGCTGCTCCAATTGAGCCCCATACTTTCCCTTATTCAACTGCACCAGCATCCATTTACACAGATCAGCTGAAGTTGAATAAATGCCACCAGCAGCCCCATTAATTTGATCGCCAAAACTTTCTATTTGTTTGAGCTTGCCGAATGTATCTGTATGTGGCATAGCCAGATTACTTTTATCCTTCATCAATGCTAAAGAAGTGTAACTATGCTCCATCCCCAATGGCTTAATGATACGGCTTTGAACAAAATCCTCCCAACTCATTCTGGTAATTTTTGCAATGACCTCTCCTGCTACATAATATAAAAGATTATCGTAATCAAACCTCGTTCTGAAATCAGAAACAGGTTTGAAATATTGAAAACCTGACAACACATCTTTAATCGTAAAATCAGACCCGTTAGGGAAAAACATCAGATCCCCAGCGCCAAGACCTAAACCACTCCGGTGCGTCAGTAAATCCTGAATAGTAAAATTTTCTGTTACATAATCATTGTACATTTTAAACCCGGGCAGAATATCTTTAACTTTAGTTTCCCAGTACAATTTTCTTTCCTCTACTAAAATTGAAAGCGCTGCTGTGGTAAAAGCTTTCGTATTAGAGGCAATAGCAAACTGGGTACTTCCATCTACTTTTTCTTTGGTGGTGATGGATTTAACTCCGTAACCTTTTGTATATAAAACCTTACCATCCTTTACAATTCCAACCGAGACACCAGTTACATTAAATTTCTTCATGGAATTTTCCACAAGAGAATCAATTTTTTCAGGGGAAATCTGTGCTTTGGTTACCTGACTATATACTATAGCTGAAAAGAAAAGAAGCGCTATTTTAAAACTGGATCCGTTCATTTGTTAAACTAATTTTTGGGCTATTACTATAAAAGCGGCGATGAATGTAATCACATCCATCGCCGCTTTTAAATATACGATATAAATTCTCTTATTATTTAGCTGCTGCTTTCATTTTTTGCAGTTTCTCTTCAGTATGTGGAGAATATTTGATGTCTGAATCTTGCGTGAATTCTTTTTCAAGTATTCCTTTATAATGTGAGAAGGCTCTAAAACCAGCTTCACCGTGATAATTTCCCAGTCCACTAGAACCCACACCACCAAAAGGAAGATTTCCATTCGAGATATGCATAATAGCCTCGTTGATACATCCTCCACCGAAAGAGATTTCTCCAAGCACCTTTTTCTGAATGTTTTCATCCTTCGTAAATACGTATAACGCTAAAGGTTTAGGTCTGTCTTTAATTTCTCTGATCACGGTATCCAAATCATCGAAGGTTAAAACAGCCATGATTGGTCCAAAGATTTCGTCTTTCATCACCTTGTCGTCCCAGGTTACCCCATGTAAAACTGTAGGTTCAATAAAACGTTCACCTACGTTAAAATTGCCACCAACATATACCTTCTCAGAATTAATCAATCCCGATACACGTTCTGCATTACGCTCGTTAATGATTTTCACGAAATTACCATTCTCCAATTTGTAATCAGCTTTTTCAATCTCTTTAGCTACTTTTTGTAAGAACTCTTCCTCTATACTTTCATGCACATAAACATAATCAGGCGCAATACAAGTTTGTCCGGAATTCAAATATTTTGCCCAAACCAATCTTTTAACAGTAACATCAAGATCGCTGTCCGGCATGATAATCACAGGGCTTTTACCGCCCAGTTCAAGGACAACCGGAGTCAGGTTCTTAGCCGCAGCCTGGTAAACAATCTTCCCTACAGGAACACTTCCGGTGAAAAATATAATGTCGAATATCTGATCGAGCAAAGCAGTTGTTTCAGCAATACCACCTTCTACTACATGGAAATATTGTTCTTCAAAATTCTCATTGATAATTTTAGCCATAATCGCACTGCAATTTGCAGTCAACTCACTTGGCTTCAATATCACTGTACATCCCGCAGCAATTGCAGCAACCGCGGGTGCTAAGGAAAGCTGGTAAGGGTAATTCCACGGGCCAATCACCAGACTCACGCCCAAAGGTTCTGGAATCTGGTAGCTTTTAGCAGGTGCATTTCTGGCATCAGTAGCTACCGGTTTGATGGCTGACCATTGTTCAAGGTCTCTGACTGCAATTTTGATTTCTTCATAAACTGTGGCAAATTCGGTTTGAAAGGTTTCAAACGTTGACTTACCGTAATCTTTGTATATAGCCTCTTCTAACAAGGCTTCATTGCTAACCAGCAATTGATAGAGTTTGTTTAATTGTTCGATTCTGAAGCTAACAGCTTTTGTTGTATTGGTATTAAAGTACGCTAATTGTGTCTTTACTAATTTTTCCATTGGGTATATCAATTTTATAGACAAACATATTTTCAGATTATAAGTTCTGGAATTAGCGAAAATTTACAATAATTGTATAAAAAAAGCACCGTATCATCATTTGATCATACGGCGCTTCTGAAAATAATATACTTAATTTTGAACGGTAGTTGTATTTCCACCTCTTCCTTTAGCATTAAAGGCTCTGAGTTTAACCACCCCCTTTTCCTTTATTGGACTAGTGTATAGTTTATCTTTAGCAGAAGGTTCTTTCCCATTGGTTGTGTAGTAAATGTTAAAACCAGGAAATTCTGTATTACCAGAAATCTCTCCATCAGTGACCTTTACGCCTACTGGTGGAATACGATAATTCCAGCCGCCTTCATCCAATTTAGGAAATTCAATTAAACCAACTCTGGTCTTGAAATCTGTATAACTATCCTCATAAGCAGCCTCAGATTTAACAGGGTCTTTTTCCAAAGCCCAGGCCGGATCTGCCGCCCATGCTCTTTCCGCAAAACCAACCAATCTTGGTAACAACATAAATTCAAGCAACTCTTTATCTCTGATTTTCTCTGTCCATAACGCAGCTTTTAAACCAAGAATATTAGATTTACCATAATCAGTTAAACGATCCTTTCCAACAAATACAGATTTGGAAACCGGTTCACCTCTATTGTTCTCTTTTGCATTTTTGTAATAGTCGTAAGGTATAAAAGAAAAGAGTTTTTCCATGTTCACAAAACCTGCCCAGTAGTGACCTGGCTCAGTCAATGAACGGTTATAAGCCATATCTAAATAGAAATTGCTGGAACAGGTTAAAACCACTTTATAGCCGCCATTGGCCAACCGGTATGGCAAGTCTTCTGTACCACCGCCTATCACATTATTCCAAACATCAAGCTGTACAGGATCATTGGCAAATAATGGATTAGGAACCATCAGTTTTTTTCCATCCAAATAGGTCTTCATCATACCAAATTCTTCCCAGCCAGAAAGCACAATTCCTTTAGGCTTGAGCATGCTTTGTAATTTTGAAACATAATAACTCCATAAATCGTCTGTAGATTTCATTTTCGCCTGTTTCACAAGCTCAAGGCATAATGGTGATTTTTCCCAGACACCCTGAGGAACTTCATCTCCACCAAAATGGATTGTTTTTAAAGGGACATTTGCCTGGCGGTACATGTCCTGCAGTGATTCAGTAATCTTATTCAGGAACGTATAAACCGAAGGCAATGCAACGCAAACAATGTTATCATTCCAATACTGTGCAGAACTGTAAACAGATTTATCATTGATATCACGTAACAGGTATTGTTCAGCTTCAGCGCGCATTCCTTTAGCCATAAATCTGTTATAACGCGCATCCATTGCTTTGATCGCTGCTCTGGCATGACCAGGAGATTCTATTTCAGGAATCACTTCTATATGCCTTTTTGCAGCATATTTTAAGATTTCAACAAAATCAGCTGTAGTGTAAAATGCTTTGTTCAAAACTTCTGTGGTATCCGGGCCAGAGCTATAGGTAGCCTGAAGAGAATTTTCGTTTGTTAGCGAATGCCCTCTTTTTGCCCCTATTTCTGTTAATTCCGGAAGCCCTGGAATTGCAATTCTCCACGCTTCATCGTCAGTAATGTGAAAATGAAACACATTCAGTTTATATAACGCCATTAAATCAAGGATACGCAACACTTCTTCTTTTGGATGAAAGTTACGTGCCACATCTAGCATCAAGCCTCTGTATTTGAAGCGGGGCGCGTCTTTAATTGCTACACAGCTTACCAAAACAGCTTTTGCACCTTTATCCGGGTTGCTAGCCAAAAGCAGAGATTTCAGTGATTGTAAACCGTAAAAAATTCCAGTTGCATTACTTGCTGACAGGGTAATTGACTGCGCTGTAATATCCAGCTGATATTCATCTTCGGGTAAATTGGTTTTAACCAGTTGAATGCTTTTCTCTTTTGAAGTACCAGTACTAACTACAGGCTTAATCTTAAACAAGTTAAACAACTCATTTGACAGGTAGTCAGCTTCCTTTTGAAATGCCGGATCGCTGCTGATTGAGGTTGCTGTATTTATAGAAAAGTTCCCCGGACGCGCCTCATAAAATACCGGCGTTGGGAGAAGCTTGATTAAAGTGCTTTTATCCTTTGGTGTAAATTTGCTGTTCCTGTTATAAGTGTCTAAAGGAGAAACGACATTTTTGATATACTTTTCGACGGGTTCTACCTCATAATGCTCAATCTTTATACCCTTGCCCGGTTGATTATCCCAGACCATATATAAACCACCTGGCGCATCAGCAAAATTGACAATTTCATCAAGGGCCACAATATCAAGAATTACAGAGTCACATTTATTAATGGCCTTAAAGGATTTACCCGGCCGGATGCGAAAAAGATCACCGTTAACCTGTTCAATGATTAGCTGATCGGAAGTTTTCACCTCTATTTCTTTCATAGAGTTAAAATAAAGGCTCCAATTTGCTGCTGGAAAAGGCTGTGCTGCTTTGTTGATGAAGGTCAGCAAGGAAAGTGATTGTTTGTTACTATTCTGATGTTCTTTAAAGGTCCACTTGACGTGAAGATCTTTGACAGGATAAGTAGTGCCCCCTTTTTGTGCCATAGCTACGAAAGGAAGGAGGAATGCAATTAGTAAACATTTTTTTAATCTCATTTGATAATTTAATTTGGGGAACTAAAAACGGACAACGACACACAAAATCCTTTGCGACGTGTTATTGCCATCTTCGAAAGAGGTTATTTGTGAAACATTAATTATTTCTTTATAAATTTATTATTTTATTGCTAATAATCTAATACTCTGCTTAACTTTATATTATTAACAGCTAAAAATTGATAGCTTATAAGATCTGGTTGCATTCCTCCCTAAATATTTTATAAATTGCATCGCTTAATGAATCAAGAATGATGAAATCATCCTGTGCAGCAGAATAAAAATAGGAATGAACGCAACTAGATAGCACATGATAGCTTCATTACAATTAAAAAACAAACTATAAAACAATGAAAACATATATTTTGACTCTGGGTATGGTTATGGGAATGGTTTTTTTCGCTAAAGCGCAGAAAGCACCACCTACTCCATCCGAAATGACCACTAAAAGTATAGAGGCCATGGACAAAAAAATTAAAATGAACCCAACTCAAAAAAATATAATCTACAATTATATGCTTGATTTGTTCAAAGAGCAGGCTGCCCTGACTAAAAAACAACAAACAGGTATGTACAATGAAGATGATATTTCTAAGTTTTACAGGATGCAAAATGAAACCACTAAAAATGTAAGAAACATTTTAAAAGGTGAACAGCAGACTCAATATGATCAATATTTAGAAGAAGTGCTGCGCGGTGGCAATAAGAAAAAGAAAAAAGGAAAACATGAAGAAGAGGAAGTTGTAACCGGCATAGATGGTTTAAAACTACCTGCTGGCACCACTGCCGGTAATCCTTAATTATATAATGGTTTCTAATTGATAAAGCTGCTTGTTGAATAACAAGCAGCTTTATTTATATATGGCCAGCTTATAAAGTCTTTACATCCTTTACACATCGAAACCCTACATGATTGGATGCAGATCTGTAATCTCCTTTTCCTCTTGTCCCTACCATATATCGCGTGCAATATTGTTCTGTACACAGAAAAGATCCTCCACGCTGCACTTTCTTTTTCGCCTGAGGTTCGTCGGGGTCATAAGAAACCGCAGGCCCTGAAGGGTTTTCTGTCGCGTTGTGGTCTGATAGGGATTCATAATAATCAGCACGGTACCAATCATTACACCATTCCCAAATATTTCCAGCCATATCGTACAATCCGTAACCATTGGCAGGGAAACTCTTCACGGGTGCTATACCCGCATAGCCATCTGCAGCACTATCTTTATTGGGAAATTTCCCCTCAAATATATTAGCCATCCACTTTCCACCAGGTTTCAGTTCATTTCCCCAAGCATAAAGTTCACCAGAAAGGCCACCCCTTGCAGCAAACTCCCACTCTGCTTCTGTAGGAAGTCTTTTACCCGCCCATTTGGCATAAGCGGCAGCATCCTCCCAACATACTTGCACAACCGGATAATTATCTTTTCCTTTTAGATTACTGTTTGGTCCTTCTGGATGTTTCCAGTCTGCACCTTTCAGATAAGACCACCATTGTAAATAGTTATTTAATGAAACAGCTTCCTTTGGCGGTGTAAATACCAGGGAACCAGCTACCAGGTTTTCAGGTGCTACATCTGGAAATTCTTCTTTTGTTGGTTTTTGTTCTGCTACAGTAACATAGCCTGTTGCTTTCACAAACGCTGCAAATTGCCGATTAGTGACTGGAGCAGTGTCCATATAGAAAGCATTGATTACCACACGGTGAACTGGCCTTGCATCATTCATTACTTCATGGCCTCCGCCTTCCATTCCAACTGGGTTTACCCCTCCCATACTGAATTCTCCACCATTGATAAACTTCATTCCAGGTTGCGCACTGATTCCTGAAATTGATTTATGGAGAACTGTTTTCCTGAACTCCTTACCTCCGCCCTGCATAAACAATAAGCTGTCTGATTGCTTAAAACCTGTTGGCCTGCACATTGCAGCTCCGTTTTCCGGGAAAGACTTCATTTGGAGTAAAGCCACTTTTTTCACCCGCATTTCTTGCGCTTCTGCTGCTTGATCAGCCTTCTTATTTCTACAAGATAATAGTAATAAAAGCACAACTAAATAATAGAAATCGTATTTAGACCTCATCTGCTTCTTGTATTAAATCTGTCACCAAATCATTCATGCTCCTTATTATTTTGGACTGCGGTATATCATTCTTAAAGAAACCTCCCCAGATATTTACTGAGAAGGTTTCCGTATTAATTATTAAATCTAATGAAAATAGATTTGTTTAGCCGACTTTAACCCGCCAACTACTGCCACTAAGGTATCAACTTCAGCACAAGTATTATAAAATGCCAAGGAAGGTCTTACAGTAGCTTCGAGTCCAAACCTTCGCAAAATAGGTTGTGCACAATGGTGACCAGAACGAACAGCAATACCTTCACGGCTTAATGCTTCACCAACTTCGGCAGTGGTAAAGCCATCGAGCACAAATGACAATACACTGGTTTTATCAGGCGCAGTACCAATCGGCCTTAATCCTGGTATTTGTGCTAATTTCTGACTGGCATATTCTAGCAGGTAATGTTCATATTGATAAATATTATCAATACCAATTTTCTGCACATAATCAATGGCGGCGCCTAAACCCACAGCATCAGCGATATTTCCCGTTCCTGCTTCAAAACGTGCAGGGGCCTGGTGAAACTGAGTATGTTCAAAAGTGACATCCTGAATCATATTACCTCCACCCTGATAAGGTTGGGTACTATTCAATAAATCTTCTTTACCATACAAAATCCCAATACCGGTAGGGCCAAAAACTTTATGTCCGGAGAATACAAACCAGTCTGCATCAAGCGCCTGTACATCTGTACGGATATGAGAAACCGATTGCGCTCCGTCTGCAAGCACTTTTGCCCCTGCAGCATGCGCCATAGCGACAATTTGCTTTGCTGGAGTTATTGTGCCCAGTGCATTGGAAACTAAAGTAAAGGAAACCAGTTTTGTTCTTGGATTGAGGAGTTTTGCATATTCATCCAGCAAGATCTGCCCGTCATCATCCACCGGGATAATTCTTATCTTCAATCCTTTCTTTTTAGCCAGTAACTGCCATGGAACAATATTCGCATGATGCTCCAGGTGCGTCAGGATAATTTCATCACCCTGCTGTAAATATTCATCTCCCCAACTATTGGCAACCAGGTTAATCGCTTCGGTTGTTCCACGGACAAATACAATCTCATTTGGAGAACGTGCGTTGATAAAGTGCTGTACTTTTTGTCTTGCCCCTTCATAGGCATCCGTTGAACGGGCAGCGAGTTCATGCGCAGCACGATGAATGTTAGAATTTTCGTGGGCATAAAAATAGTTCAGCCGGTCAATAACCTGCCGCGGTTTTTGAGTAGTAGCCGCGTTATCAAGCCAGATCAGCGGTTTACCATTAACCTGCTCTGAAAGAATTGGAAAATCATTTCTGATGAGATTAACATTAAATGAGGGTTGAGACTTTCCGGTAACTGCTCCATTTCCATAACGTCCGCTATTCAGGGTATCTGCTGAGGTGACAAATTGAATTCCTGAAGAAAAATAATAAGAGTTCTCGCTTAAAATTCCGGAAGGATTAAAAGGTAATTGCGCCGAAGGACTGTATGAACTAACCGATGCCAATGCTTTCTGCAATTCCTTTTCGTACGGCTGATCTGCTTCAAAAGGTAACAGTGAGCTTATATTAAATGGATTGTTAGCCTGTTTAACAGTATTAAAATTCCCTGAGGGCCCTCCACTCCCGGCGGTAGACTTCGGAACATGTCCAAGCCCTAATCCGTTAGAATCTGGCAGACTGGTTTGCGGGTCAGAAAGGTCAATTGCATTTCCCTGGTAAATAGCCGAAGGCGAATGGGTAAATGTGCTGTTTTCCTGAATCTGATTGTTGCTTTGCGGAAGAAGCTCTGCTGAAGGCACATCTGCTGCATTGTAGTTTCCCGGTAATGCAGAAAAATACGCATTCGCCAGCTTTTCTAAGGCATGCACATCTGGTAATCCTTGCGGATCATTAATTGCATTACTCATAGCTTAATATTTGTATTCGTGATATTTATTGATTTCCACTTCTTCCAGTACAGCGATCGCATCATCCACTAAAACAGCTAATGAGCAGTATAAAGAAACCAGGTATGAGGCTATTGCTTTTTCATTGATTCCCATAAAACGTACTGATAATCCTGGTGATTGTTCTCCTGGCAGATCAGGCTGGTAAAGTCCAACTACTCCCTGACGGCTTTCTCCCGTACGGATCAGCAATATTTTCGTTTTGTTGTTTTCAATCGGCACTTTATCAGAAGGAATTAGCGGAATCCCTCTCCAGGTGAT
Source organism: Pedobacter sp. UYP1 (assembly GCF_040547305.1). Lineage (NCBI taxonomy): Bacteria > Pseudomonadati > Bacteroidota > Sphingobacteriia > Sphingobacteriales > Sphingobacteriaceae > Pedobacter > Pedobacter sp. UYP1. The sequence continues at coordinate 450,261 of NZ_JBEPPL010000001.1, forward strand.
AAATTGTGAGCCAAATAAAGAAACTGTTGGTGGTGGAACACCTCTGCGGGTACATTCACGGCCAAATGCAGCTATAGCAAGCGGATGAAGCAGGAAAAACCCTGGTTCTTTCCATACTTTGGTAATCAGCTCATCCAGATCGTCCGGAGTTGGCGCACCACTGCGGGTAACAATGCGCTGCGAAGGAACAATACTATGCAGCAGACCGTATTCTTTGTTATTGATCAGCTCACTTTCCTGTCTTTCTTTAATGGCTTCAATAGTTAATCTTAGCTGTTCGCTGATCTGGTTATAAGGCTTGCTGTACAAATCAGAAACCCTTGTATGTACATCAAGTACCGTATTTACAGCACTTAAAAGGTATTCACGAGGTTGTTCTACATAATCAACAAAGGTATTAGGCAATACGCGCTCATCCCTGTTGGAGCAATCCACATCTACAGACTCTCCTTCTTTTACTTTATTGACTCTGTAAATACCGGATTCTACAGGATTCCAGCTTAACAAATGTGGTAACCATCTTGGTGTAATCCAGGGTGCCTGGGGTACGGTACGGGTTGCGATTGCTAGTGGCCTCGCTGCAACATCATTTAATGCGGTTTGTTGTGTGTTTTTAACTTGTCCTGCCATGTTTTATATAATTAACGGTTTTAGATTTTTCATTTCAAAGCGCTATTGTCTGTTTCCTTTTTTAATTACAGAAGAAAACAAACAAGCAGCAAAAACAAATTCCAGAAAGGAAAAGAGCGTTATCAGGATGAATAGAAACATCCTGATACCAAATATAAAACATAATCTACTAAAATAGTATACTATTTAAATAAAGATGAAGAAACTCAATTGGTTTAGAGTTTTTCTGCGAGTTCTTTAAGGGAATTTGTTGGTTTTATAAAATTGTAATCTCCCCAATAGTCATCATTATAAGCTGTGACATAGTTTCTAAAAACATAACCTCTGGGCATGATCTTCTCATAATTGCCCTGAGGCGGTATATTGATCTTTGAAATAAATAGTTCCGCATTTACTGCCAATCTACCTTCCAGGTGTTTGTACTTAGCTTTTAAATGGTGTACAGCAGAAATTTTATAGAAATAAGGATACCATTTATCATTAATTTTGACATATCGCTCACTGAATTCTTCATTAAGCTTTCGGAAACTATAGCCCAGTAAACTATAGACAGGCCGCGCGATAAATGAAATATCCGCTTTTGCATAGGCAATACCTTTAGGGCTTAAAGCAAAATCGGTAGATACTATAGCATAACTGCTTTTCAAAATTACCAGCTTGCCTTTATATAAGGCTTCTTTAAGGTCATCCCGCTGATCAAACTTAATCAAATAGGCTTCTTCCCCATTGATGGTTACTGAGCCAGCTATCTCAAATTTATATTTCTTAAAATAATTTCTGCCTAAAATACGTACTGGATCCTTAGCCATATCATTCGCTATGATTGCATATGGAGCGCCATCTATTGTCATGTTTAATGGGTTATTAACTTCCTTCTCCCCCAATTTTTTAAGATTACGCTCTTTATTGATGACAATCTTATCTTTTCCGGTATTTTCTTTATAGCCTTGGCTTAAGATATTCAAAGAGGCCTCTGCAAAAGAAAGATAGCTGGTATCAACTTTTCCTATCTCTCTGTAAAATCCTTTCATTTCAAATGGTCGGGTATCATAATTTTCAGGAATGTTTTTTATAGCCTGGCGGATAATGAATTCAGCACTAACTGGTCTGATTGTTATTTCTTTTAAATTCACAACTGAAGGGGTCAATTGGATCTTCATAGCCTTATGCAATTCCGACAAAGAGAATTTCAGATTTTTATAACCTATATAAGAGATGATCAATGAATCCTTCCGCATCGCATCTGAATACTTTACTAAAAATTCACCATCGGCGTTTGTCATCGTTGCTAACTGTTTACCGATCTTCAGGCTAACATAAGGCAAGGTTGTCTGATGTTCATCGACCACAATGCCTCCCGCTTCTTGTAAGTTTTGCGCATAAATTGTTTTTACACTTAAAGAAACAATAGCTAAAATTAGAATTGCTTTATTCATTTAGGATCAAATTATACTGTGAATTCAAATATGATGTTTCATCACGTTAAATTATGTTAACTTTTGTTAAACAGTGTTAAATAAATTTTCTTTCAAGCGAAAACACATAGTTTAGAAACGCAAATAGCTATTTCAAATTAATTAATGCGCATCATGAAGAAAATAATTACGCTTTTACTCCCTTGTTTTTTAAGATTCCTTTCTGTTGAGGCACAAACAACTGGTCAGATAAGTGGTAAAGTAGTGGATGAAAAGCATATAGCTGTAATGTATGGTGCAGTAAGTTTGGTCAGGGCAATCGATTCTGTACAAGTCAAATCAGCGATCACAACGGAAAAGGGAGAATTTAAGTTTCTAAATCTATCAGAAGGTACTTATTTAATTGCGGTAGAATGGATGGGCTATCAGAAAAATCTGAATGGACCTTTTAAGATTAGCTCTGAAAATCGGCTGCTAAGTATTCCACAAATTGTCATTTTACCAGCAACGAAACAGTTAAATACTGTCAGCATTATTGGTCAGAAGCCTTTAATAGAACGAAAAAACAATCTGTTAATCATGAATGTAGCGAATAGTACGCTGGCCGCAGGCAGTACTGCACTGGAAATACTTGCTAAAGCTCCAGGAGTTTCGATAGATAATGACGGAAATATTAGCTTCAGAGGCAAACCAGGCGTCAATGTGATGATTGATGGTAAGCTAACTTATTTATCTGCAACACAGCTGGCCAATTTACTGCGCACTACTGATGGAAATTCCATTCAGACTATTGAATTCATGACTAATCCTTCTTCCAAATATGATGCAGCTGGCACAGGAGGGCTAATTAATATCAAATTGAAAAAGAACACAAATTATGGAACGAATGGCACCCTGACAGCAGGTAGTGGATATGGTAATTACTACAAATCTAATGCTGGCGTCAGCTTAAACCACCGGAGTAAAGATATAAACCTGTTTGGCAATTATAATTTTTCTAACCTTAAAGAGTATGAGGACCTGGATATTAAACGCAGCACATCTTCATCAAATGACAGGACCTATTTTGACCAGCAGGGCCGTGACATCTCTATCCGGAAAAACAATAGTTACAAAGCTGGTATGGATTATTACCTGGGTGATAGAAATATAATTGGATTTGCGATGAGTGGTTATATAAATCATCTCGATGCAAACAACAATATCAATACCTTAATTAGCAATCGTCCGGGCGCGGTTGATTCTTCTGTCACCGCAACAAACCTGGGAAAAGGTAAATATACCAGTCAAACTTATAATCTAAATTATAAGGTGTACTGGATACTTCCGGACAGGAACTAAATGCTGATATAGATTATTCACGTTTTAATAACGAGAATAGTATTACCTATACTAATCAATTTTATAATGCAAGTGGTCAGCTTGTTAAGGCTCCTTTTATTTTTAGAAACGGGACACCGACCAGGGTAAAAATACTGGCAGGCAAAGTAGATTATACTTATCCTTTCAATTCCAAAATGAAACTGGAAACAGGGGTAAAAAGCAGTTACGTGACTACAGACAATGATTTCCGATCTGAGAATTTTGATGGGGCTAATTGGGTGAATGACCTTACACAAAGTAACAGATTCACCTATAAAGAACGGGTCAATGCTGCTTATGCAAATCTCCATAAAGAGTTTAAGTCTACAACAATTCAACTTGGTCTGCGTGCTGAATTAACAAATTCGGAAGGAAATTCAGTTACACTTCAAAATGTAGTGAAGCGGAATTATCTGGATTTGTTCCCAAGCCTGGCTATCCAGCAGAGTTTATCAAAAGATCATGAAATTGGATTCTCTTATAGTAGCAGGATCAACAGACCAGATTATCAATCATTAAATCCATTTATATATTTTGCTGATTTGTATACCTTTTCTAAAGGTAATCCTCAGCTTAAGCCGGAATATGCAAATTCATTGGAGCTTTCTTATGGGTATAAAAAAACCACAAATATCACATTCGGATATATCCATACGAAGGATGTAATGACAACTACACTTTTAACGGATACAGTAAAAAAAACATTACTGATTTACGAACAGAATCTTGCTTCCAGAAGTACAGTCAGTATGAATGTGAACAGACCTTTAGCCATTACAAGCTGGTGGGCGACGACTAATGATGCTACACTTTATTACAGCCGTTTTAGTTCTCCTGATTTACTGGGTGCTCCCTTTAAAAATGGAAAACTAACATTCATGATGAATACAGTCCAGACTTTTACATTGAATGGGACAATGAATGCTGAACTTTCAGCAAATTACCAGTCTGCACAGGTTTTTGGAACTTATGTAGCCAGACCGATTTATGGGGTAGATCTGGGTATCAGCAAATCATTTGCCGACAAAAAAGCAGCTATAAAATTATCCGCCAGTGATTTGTTTAATACAAGAAAAATTAGAGTTAAAAGTGCTATTCCTTTCCAGGACTATAATCTTTCCCAAAAGCAAGAGAGCAGAATATTCAGGTTAACTTTTTCTTATAATTTTGGGAGCAGCGGTGTAAAGGCTGTTAGGGAGAGACCAAACAGTTCTGAAGTCGAACAGAACAGGGTGAAATCTGGTCATTAATGAATATGGCCTGTTAATATTAACAGGCCATATTCATTTGGTCTAAGAGACCTATCAGGGTTGTTGATTGTATTTAGCGTTTTCGTATTTCTCCAATTGTGATTTCAGCTTGATTACTTCTTGTTTGAGCTGACGGTTTTCCAGATAAAAGTAAATCGCGAAACCAAGGAATATTTTTCCAAGAATAAAAACGCCAATGAATAGCCATCTCCATATTTTATGTACCCGCATATGGCTGGACGAAGCGTCTATTTCGATAAATTGTCCACTTTTACGGTGATTCCCCCCTTTACGGTTTGGTGGTCTCCTGATTGGGATAGCGTCAAAATCAGGCATTTCAGCCAATTCATTAAGGTGATCTTCAATTTTCAACCAGAGATCCGGAGGAGGAGGAATAGACAGCTGTTGCGCCATGCGTTCCATATCTATTTCCAGGTGCTGCAAGGCTTCCTGAATTTGCGGATGTTTTGCTTTCAGGAATAATAGTTCCCGGGTTTCCGCTTCTGAAGTGGAACCTAATACATAAGCTTCAAGTATTCCGCTCCCGATGTATTCGTTAATTTTCACAACTTTTCCTCATTATAGCGAAAGCCTCTTTTAAAGTCTTCCTGATTGATTCCTCTGTTTTATTTAATTCTTTTGAAATAGCTTCAACCGATTTTCCGTAATAATAAACACTATAGAATATATGATGTTGCTCCTCTGTAAAGTAATCAGGAAATCTGGTTTGAGATTCATGACTTCCAGGATCTTGTAATCCCAGATCTTTAAGATCGCTGGCTACCCTGCCTGAATCTGTTAACTGGTTTAGCTTATTTTGCGCAAGCCTTTTCAGCTGACACCAGTTATTGGTATCCTCCCAGTCTATTTCATTAAAGTGTTGTGCAATATCACAAAATACTTTCACCAGGTATTCCTCCGCTAGTTTTTGGTTCTTTACTATTTCAAAAATATAGCCTAACAACATACTTGCATGCTTATCATACAGGCTGCGTATACTTGCTTGTCTATTTGCTACTAGTAGTAATTGTTCAGTTTCTTGCATGATTATATTTTTGAAGTAAGGCGTTTATCCTTATGCACCTACTCAAAATCTAATGGACTTTTGTCTTGTATAAATCTAATTTAAGCAAAAACTATTTGGATCAAAGAAATTTATGTCTTTAAAATAGAATTAAATTGAAAATATATTTTCAACAGTCTAAAATACCGCTTTAAAACACATTAAAAGATAGTTTTGAAATTTTATTGAGAAAATTTCTTTCTTATGAGATGAAAAATCGATTTGTTAGTGAAATTTAAAATGATTTAGCTATTCAGAGAAACAGTAGTTAACAGCCCCCCACTTCCATGTTACCACCACGAAAGGGTGGTAACATGGAAACATAACCTGACATTTTTATTGGATAACATATTTTAAGCTCTTAACATCAAAATCGAACTATTATACTCTTTTTCAATGAGACCATTCGCTGTAAATAGTTTGATTTTTAAAACTTTAAGGAATATAAAATTTTATTTAAAAAACTACTTGTTCAGAGCTAGCTAATTAATAATTAGCACTAAGCATCTTAAATATTTTTCCGGTATTGTTCTTCCTGCACCACTAAAATTATTTATTTATAATTAATAAATTTAACTTCTAAATTATTTACCGGAATTGATAAGATTATGTAGCATAAAAAAACATGAAAAACTTTAATCCGCACCTGCACTCTTTGAGGTTTTCGGTTTTTACCGTAGCTATTTCTTACATTTAAATTCTAGACTAAATTTACAAAGAACATCTCTCCTCTACCAAGGTCAAAAGTTCCCGTTTTCCATCTGCTAAAACCAAGAATTTACTAGCTTATTCCATAGCCTGCCGGAATACATTTATAGCTTACAGGAATACTTTTAGAGACCACAGGAATACTTCTTCCCTTTTATAAAAAAAAACGCACATAGCAAGTTACCACCTGAAAAATTTAAATGCTTTTAGCAAAAAAGAAACGCAATTAACCTCCAAATTATTTTACATAATTAGGTGAAGTATTTAACTTTGGTTCATACACTTACAACTAAACCATGCTAAATTAATGCTACTAAAACATGTCACTTACAGCTCTTGGAATGATGCTCAATTAGTCGCATCAATGACTGCAGGCGATAAGGCTGCTTTCGATGAGATTTATGAGAGATACTGGAAAAGACTCTATAAGGAGAGCTACAAAAGATTAAGAAGTATGGAGCAGGTCGAAGAACTTGTTCAATCAGTTTTCGTAGACCTGTGGTCCAAAAAAGAAAGAAAAACCATTGTAAATATCTACGCCTATCTGTTCACAGCCGTTCGCTACCAGGTTTTCATATTATATAAAAAAGGCCAGACCCTTCCTCAGTTTGAAGAACCTTTAGATGACATGGTGCACTCCTGTTCAGAAGCTGATTCCTTAGTCAATGAAAAAGAAATCAGAAATTATATAGCCGTTTGGCTAGCGATGCAACCTGAAAAACGTGGAGAAATATTCAGAATGAAGTTCATGGAAGAAATGACGACCAGGGAAATCAGCGAAAAGTTGGGCCTCAGTCAGAAAACTGTCCAAAATCAGATTTTAACAAGTCATGCCAGCTTAAAACAGTTTCTGGAAAGATTAATGGTAATGATGTCTGTGATGTAATCACCTTTATGAGATAATTCATTTTAATATGCACTTATTTGGTCAGCGAGATCTAAAAATCATTCAGATTTAAATCCTGTTCAATATTTTAAGTGCAGAACAGAAACTGTTTGTGTAAAGCTTGAATAATGTCTTTAAAGGTCATTAAAACGATACTGGAATGAGGTTGGATGTCATTCCAAGGCACTATTTAACATGCTTTCAAGCCGTTGTTTTCCCGCCAACCCCTTGTTTATAAACCATAACTGGATTTTGGCTTTTGCCTTAAGCTCAAACCATAAAATATGACTACTTTCGGCATTTATCCACAGGAAAAACTGAAATATAAATGATAAATGACTTTTTGAAAAGTTTCGGTGTGCTAACAGATGTTGACATCAATGATTTCCAGCACCTTGGTACAATAAGACACCTTCAGAAAGGAGATTTCTTTATCAGTGAAGGAAAGCCATGTAAAGAAGTCGCTTTCATTAAAAGTGGGATATTGCGTTCCTTTTTCACTTCGGAATCGGGAGAAGAAATTACTTACTGTATCACCTTCCCTAATACACTAATGACCGCGTATTCTTCATTCATCACTTCACTTCCTACTTTGGAAAATATACAAACCGTGGCTCCCTGCGAATTATTAGTCATACAAAAAACAGACATTGATCAGTTGTCTAAGTCTGGCATAAACTGGATCACATTCTTCAAAATAATTGCAGAACAGCAGTATATAGAACTGGAAAAACGCCTGTTTCTTTTTCAAAAAGAGAAAGCAAAGAAGAGATATATGGATCTTCTTGAAAATCAGCCAATCTATGTTCAGCAAATTCCATTACAATACCTCGCCTCCTATCTTGGGATCACCCCAAGACACCTGAGCCGTTTAAGAAAAGAGATCGTTTTTTAGACAAATGTCCAGTAGTTAGAATAAACTGCCCGATACCTTTGCCCTGATTATAAAAACACAGGACAAATGAAGAAGAATATTCTGATCATCAACGGGCATCCAAATAAAGAAAGTCTTAATTACGCTTTAGTAAAAGCTTATCAACAAGGCGCAATACAATCTGGTGCACAGGTAGAGGTGATTCATATCGGTGAATTGAATTTCAACCCTAACCTGCAATACGGCTATACAAAAAGGATACCATTAGAGCCCGATCTGCTCACCAGTCTGGAAAAGATTAAAAAAGCAGATCACCTGGTTTGGATCCACCCGGTTTGGTGGGGAGGTTTACCCGCAATGATGAAGGGTTTTATTGACCGCTTATTTCTGCCAGGCATAGCTTACAAATACCGGGAGAACTCCGTTTGGTGGGATAAATTACTAACTGGCAAGACTGCCAGGATTATTACAACCATAGATCAGCCAGCCTGGTATTACTGGATATTTTACGGAAATCCCAGCGTAAACCAGTTAAAGAAAAGCACACTGGAATTTTGTGGGATCAAACCAGTTGCGGTTACCTATATCGGAATTGTGAAGACCGCAGCAGAAAAACAAAGAGCTGACTGGATAGCCAAGATCTATCAATTAGGTAAAAAACAAAAATGATCCTACCCCTTTTTTAATTACAGACCTCTTATTTTAATTGAATTATGCCTAGAATTAAAGTCAAGCGCAGTGCTTTAACAGTTGACATGACTGCTATGACCGACGTCTCCTTTTTACTACTTACCTTTTTCATCTTAACTGCAGTTGCTAAACAGCCAGACCCTTTGGATGTAAAAATTCCTTCCTCCACTTATAAATTAAAAGTTCCGGAGACAGCTATTGCTATACTGACCATTGGCAAGGGAAAAGTATTTTTTGAGGCTGCAGGACAGGATGTAAAAATCTCCATGTTAGAAAAAATGGGGGAACAATACCAGATTGATTTTAGCCCGGAAGAGAAAAAGAGATTTAGTGTAATCAGTTCTTTCGGCGTTCCCGTTCAAAGCTTAAAAAAATTTATTGGCATGGACGCTGCAAAAAGAAAAGCATCAGGACTGGAAACGGGAATTCCTGCCGATTCAGCAAACAACCAATTGGCAGACTGGGTACTTCATTCCAGGAAAGCAGTCGCGGAATTACAGGGAACCGCCATGCGGGTCAGCATCAAAGGAGATGCACAGGAAGAATATCCGGTTATCAAGAAAATTGTAGACATCCTTCAAAAGCAAAAGATCAATAAATTTAGTTTGCTGACCAATCAAGAATAAAAATTAGTTGAATATTTTAGCATGAATATGAATATTTCCGTTTGATTTTTATAAATTACATGATGAAGTCAATTGAAAGTATTCAGGAATTCTATACCCGCGTACCTACAGCGAATCCATTAGGCTTAACAATGGACAATGCAGGCGCCGGTCATTTTAACGTATTCTCCAGAGCCAATTGTTCGCCGATTACCCCCTACAGCAGAAGGGATTTTTATAAGGTAGCCTTAATTATCGGTACGGGTAAAGTACATTATGCCGACAAATGGATTTACATAGACAGGCCAGCGCTGCTATTTTCCAATCCTATAATTCCTTATTCATGGGAAGCAGAATCAGCTTTACAAGAAGGCTGGTTCTGCCTCTTTACTGAAGCCTTTATACAGACTGGGGAACATAAGGAGTCTTTACAAGACTCTCCTTTATTCAGTATTGGTAGTAATCCTGTGTTTTTTCTTGACGAAATCCAGCAGAAGGAAATATCAGAGCTATTTATAAAGATGACCAAAGAAATTACCTCAGATTACTTACACAGGTATGGTTTATTGCGAAATTACCTGCATTTGATTATTCACGAAGCCATGAAAATGAATCCAACAGAGAGTTTTGAGAAACATATTAATGCATCTTCAAGAATTACTTCACTGTTTATGGAACTTCTGGAAAGACAGTTCCCCATAGATACACATCATTTATCTCTAAAATTAAAGACTGCAAATGATTATGCCAGAAGCCTTTCTATTCATGTGAACCATTTGAACCGTTCTGTAAAAGAACACACGGGAAAAACAACAACTGATCATATTGCCGCAAGAATAACCAGAGAGGCCAGAGCTTTGCTCCAGCATACAGACTGGAATATTTCGGAAATTGCCTATGGTCTTGGATTCGAATACCCAGCTTACTTTACTAATTTTTTCAAAAAAAATACAGGTATTTCTCCAATTGAGGTTCGGCATACAACAGTCTGATCAAATAAGAACGCATTTTGATCAAAATAAGAGCACAGTCTGATCAAAATAAGAACACAGTTTGATTATTATAAACATCTGTTTGAATAGTATAACTCACCCCCTGTGCTGCATGCTAACTTTGTTCTATCAAATCTGATTATTATGAAATATAGAAATCTAGGAACAACTAAAGAAAAATTATCGGCTGTAGGACTTGGCTGTATGGGAATGAGTTTTGCATATGGACCTGGGGATGATACCGAAAGTATCGCAACTTTACATAAAGCCCTTGATCTTGGAGTAAATTTTTGGGATACTGCAGACGTATATGGCAATGGAATAAATGAAGAACTGATCTCCAAAGTGTTAACAACAAACAGAGATAAAATATTTATAGCTACCAAATTTGGATTCCGCTTTCAGGAAGATGTTGCTGCTCCAGGCAATACAAACGGAACTTATTTTGACGGATCACCAGCATGGATGAAGATTGCCGTAGAAAAAAGTCTGAAAAGATTAAAAATTGATACTATAGACTTATATTATGTACATCGTGTGGATCCGAATATCCCGATCGAAGAAACTGTAGGTGCAATGGCCGAACTGGTAAAAGAAGGAAAAGTGCGCTACCTTGGTCTGAGTGAAGCTTCTCCAGCTTCCATCCGAAAAGCACATGCAGTACACCCTATTGCCGCTTTACAAAGTGAATATTCTTTGCTAACCAGAGATGTTGAAGCAGAAATATTAGGTACAGTAAGAGAACTGGGTATTTCTCTGATTCCTTATTCGCCATTAGCACGAGGCCTGGTAACCAATACACTGGACATAAATGCATTAGCAGACAATGATTTCCGAAAATCCTTACCACGTTATCAGCAGGAAAACCTGGATAATAATGCAAAATTGCTTGATGGATTTGCCGCTATAGCGCAGGATAAAAACTGCACACCGGCACAGCTTGCACTTGCATGGGTATTGGCACAGGGTGATGATATTATTCCTATTCCCGGCACTAAAAAAAGGAAATATTTAGAAGAAAATGCGGCTTCCGTTGATGTTGATTTATTAGCAGCCGATTTAAAAGCTATTGATGAACTTATTACACGTTTTCCAGTGAGCGGCGAACGTTATAGTGAAGGGGCAATGAAAAAATTAGTGAATAATTAAATTCACTCTGGTTGTACTATATGTGATATTTTCTTCCGATAATGGACTAAATTCATTTTACCATTATCATATGACTAAACCACAGACCATAATTTATGGGTTAAGTGTATGTTTATTTGCTGCAATCCCCTTTGCAGCAAATTCACAAACCAAAATATCCCATCCCACTAAAGCATGGGTAATTCAATCAAATAAATATACAGAGGAGCTTATCAATCTTGACAAAAAGTACACCCCTGAATACGGCTCTTCCCAAGGTTTGGCAGCGTACGATACACTAATCGTTGTGCCTACCCTTGCCAATGAACTTGCAGAAAGAAAAGAAGGAGAACTGCTGGCCTCAAAATATAAAGCTGCTTTACAAACAGAAAATAACATTTCTGTTAAGCAAGATCTGAATATCCTGATTTCACACTTAACCATGGGTTTCAAGAATCAGGATTTTGAAACTGAAAGAAAAATACCCTTCTTAAATGCAGCGAGCTCTATCTATGAAGGCTTGCAAATTTTACTGGATGACCAGACACCTGAGCCAAGACGTGCTGCTGCTGTGATCCGGTTGCAGAAATACGCTGGCCTCAAACCTGGCTATCAACCTTTAACTTCCATTCTGAAAGCACGTGTTTTACACCAAATGGAAGGTAAGGATATGATTTATCCTTCCCTTCAGCAAATGGAGGTTACTTTATCACGTAACGCAAGTATTATTGATGGTATTGCGGACTTGTTTAAGAAACACAAGCTTAAAGGATGGGAAAAACCATATGCTGTACTTAAGAAACAAGTGGAGGAATACGACCTGTGGACACAGAAAAATGTAATGCCTAAAGCCCGGAAAGATTTTAAGTTGACCAAGCAGGAATATGCCTTACAGTTAGAAGAGTATGGAGTTGATATCGCCCCTGATCAATTGGCAAAAATGGCACATCAGGCCTTTACAGAAATTCAGCAGGAAATGAAACCCATTGCAGAACAGATAGCCAAACAAAGGAACTGGCCTTCTTCAGATTATCGTGATGTAATCCGCAACCTGAAAAAAGAACAGATATTAGGAGATTCTATCATTCCTGTTTACGAAAGACATCTGAAAGATATCGAAGCTATCATTCGTGAAAAGCAATTGATAACTTTGCCTTCGCGCCCTGCAATCATCCGTCTGGCTAGTACCGCTGAAACGGCACGTTCTCCCGCCCCGCATATGGTTCCTCCTCCATTTCTGAATAATACAGGTCAGCGTGGTGTCTTTGTATTGCCATTAAATATGCCGCCTGCTCCCGGAGAAAAAGTAACCGATAAATATGATGATTTTACTTTTGAAGCCGCTTCCTGGACATTAATTGCACATGAAGCCCGTCCGGGTCATGAATTACAATTTGACAAAATGGTAGAGGAAGGAGTTTCTCAGGCGCGTAGTTTATATGCCTTTAATTCAACTAATGCTGAAGGATGGGGTTTATATGCTGAATATATAATCAGACCTTACATGCCACTTGAAGGTCAGCTAGTCTCTTTGGATTACAGATTATTGAGGGCCGCCCGTGCTTTTCTTGACCCTGAAGTACAAGCTGGAAAGATCACACCAGCAGAGGTTAAAAAAGTACTGATGGAAGAGGTAGTACAATCATCAGCCATGGCACAACAAGAAGTAGAGCGTTACACCATTAAGGCGCCCGGACAAGCAAACAGTTATTTTTATGGTTTCACAAAGATGATTGCTTTAAGAAAAGATACCGAGGATGCATTAGGTGCAAAATTCAATGCCCTTCGTTTTCATGATTTCATCTTGTCACAAGGCTTACTTCCGCCTGCATTAATCAGGGAAGCCGTATTAACGGATTTCGTACCAGCAGAAAGAAAACTTTAAAAATACAATGGGATGTTAAGTTTAACATCCCATTGTATTTTTAGCTAATTTTGCGGCCTCATACCAAATTGAGCACTTATGAAGTTGATTTTTACCTTTTTGTTTCTTTATCTGTCAACCTTTGCAGTTGCGCAATCTGTGCATTATCAGGATAAACCGTCAACTCATGGCATGATGCTGATGGGAAGTGAGATCATCTACGCCTCTCATTTGCCCATGTTTCATAGTCCGCATGATTATCAAATTATATCCGTTCTGGAATTATCAAAAGATGACCAGGCAAAATATATCCTGGACAAAAAGAAGCATCCCGACGAACTGATTTACACAATTGAACCTGAAACTTTTGTTCTTCCTGAAATGATCAACCATACCAAAACTTTCAAGGCCAATATCTATCGCGGTCATTTTGAAAGAGGAGGAGAAAAGTTTCTGGAAAATATCATGGTTAAAATCAGCCAGGTTATCTATTATAAGCAGTTTGATAAAAAAAGTATAAAACCCAAAAACCTCCAATATCTCCTTTTTGGCAATGCGAAAGAACAATTTTTAGTCCATAGAATCAGCGCCAGACCAGATTTCGATGAAAATATCGCAATACAAATTCATGATAGAAAGAACCTGAAGGCACTCGCTGACAACCTATATATTACGATAGAATTCCCGGAAAAGGATTTGCGCAAACCTTTTTCCTGGGCGCAACCTACTGGTTATAGCAAGCAGACACATGAACCCTTCAAGTTCTCAACGCATCAGGTTTTATACCTGGAGTACAGCGATTTAAACTAGCGGGTATTTCATCTGCACTATATTTTAAACATTGAGGAGCCTATTACGATGAGCGATAAGGTATAACATAGCTTCCTGAACAGCTTGCTCTGGTTTTTTAGGATTAAATCCGAGTTCGTTTCTTGCTTTTGAAATATCAAAATCCTGTTGTAATCCAGAAAACATAGCAATGTCTTTTGGGGTTAATAAAGGAGCTTTACCCGTTAATCTACTTCCCATTTCCATGAACCAGGCCACCAGGTACAAAATAGACTTTGGCACTTGAACAGGGAGTTTGATCTTCAACTCAGGAAAAAGTTCTTGTGCAATCTCTGTAGTTTTTTGAATAGAAATACATTTTTCATTAGCCAGGATATACCGTTCTCCATTCCTGCCTTTAATAGCAGCCAGATAACATCCTTCAGCTACATCTTTGACATCAACCCAGTTCAGCGCAATCCCGGTTTCTATTGGAATTTCTTTATTCAGAATTAGCTTGATGATTTGATAAGAAACACTTAGGTTCCCAAAAGCTTCACTCCCGATCATAGCAGAGGGCAATACTGCTACTAACTCTATATTGTGAAGCTTTGCGAGTTCAAAAGCCAGCTTTTCGCCATCATTTTTAGAGTTATAATACATATCCCTGCGATCTGGATTTTGTCCGTTGTCCTCTTTAGTTGGTAACTGGGTATAGTTTAAAGCAGCTATAGAACTCACATAAACGATTCTCTTTACTCCCGCCGCGGCGGCTGCTTCAATCAGGTTCCTGGTGCCTTGAAGGTTAACTTCATAAATTTCCTTAAGTGGATCTTTTGCCCATAATTTGAAGGCAGCTCCAACAGCATACACAACTTGTACGTTTTGCATCGCTGAGATCAATGAAGATTTATCTGTAATATCTGCCTGTACCATTTCACATTCCAGGTCGGCAAAAGAGCCGTTATTTTTCAGATTTCTGACTGATCCTCTTACCTGAATGCCTTTAGTCAAAAGTAATCTCACCAGGTTATTTCCTAAATGTCCGTTTGCCCCTGTAACCAGGGCTAAATTTTGATGCATCATATTCTTATTTGTTAAGCATACAAATTTGTGCACTGACAACCTGGCTTACACTTGACATTTGTTAGTTAATTGATCAACTAAAGATCTTTCTGCGGATACGGCTCAGGCTTTCTGGTTTCATTCCTAAAAATGAAGCAATATATAGTAAAGGGACATGTTGAAGAATAGCCGGGTGGTCAGCTATAAATTTCACATACCGCTGTTCTGCCGTTAAACTGGCTAATTCACGAGACCGGGTTTCATTGTAGGCAAGTGCCATTTGGAACACCAGGATACTATAATCTTTAAAGGCGATGCTTTGCTTACAAATAATATCCAGATCAGTTTTCGTAATTCTTAGCAATTCACAAGCAGTGATACAGGCTACATATTCAGCAGATTTGGTACAGTTATTAAATGCTGTGTAAGAAGTAATAAACCCTGGAGGACAATTTAGATGTGTAGTAATTTGGTTTCCTTCTTCATTGTAATGAAATAACCTGACAAAACCCGAAACGACATAGTAAAGATATTTTGGGACTTCGTTTTCTTGCTCAATAATAGTATCCTTAGCGAACAGTACAGGCTCAAAGTACTTTATGCAGAGTGCAGTATCTGCAGCTGTTAAGCTGACCAGGGTAGCTGCATTATCCAGCAAATGCTGGTACAATTTATCTGAAAACATCTGTTTTATATACGGGGTTATGAAATGATAAAGGTCAGGATTTTTATTTAATTAGTTTTTCTATTAATTTAGCGTGATTTCAAACGCTCCGCAGCTCAGGTCAAACTAAGTTGCAAGAAAAACACATGATGATGAAAGGACCCGATAAAGACGAGAAATACCCGATAAGTCACTATAACAGACTCTGTTTTTTGAAGAATATCATCACCAGCCCTAATATAATTGTAGGCGATTATACCTATTATGATGATTTTAAGGACGTTTATAATTTCGAAAGGAATGTCAAGTACCATTTTGATTTTATCGGGGATAAATTGATTATCGGTAAATTCTGTATGATTGCTTCGGGCGTAACCTTTATCATGAACGGTGCTAATCACAAAATGGACGGGATCACAGCTTATCCATTTAATATTTTTGGTAATGGCTGGGAAAAGGTCACTCCTAAAATGGAAGAACTACCTTTTAAAGGAGATACCATTGTTGGCAATGATGTTTGGATTGGTTCAAATGCGACGATTATGCCGGGAGTCCATATTGGAGATGGTGCAATCATCGCGACAAATACGACAGTAACCAAAGATGTGCCCCCTTACACTGTTGTAGGTGGCAATCCAGGTAAGGAAATCAGAAAGCGTTTTTCGGAAGAAAAAATAGAAGAGCTTCTGGAATTGAAATGGTGGGACTGGAAAATTGAAAGAATCACAGAGAATCTTCATGAACTGACGGGGCCTGAATCACGTTTTCTGTAAAACAATTCATTCCCGGAAAACTGATTAAATGGTAATTCTCATTACTAAACACCCCTTTGAAATAACCAGCTGTCATTACCGGATTGCAATTGGTCAAATTGTTTCTTAAACCCTGCCGGTATTCCCTTTTTTTGTTGAAAATATATAAATATGAAAATTCAATTCAACAAAAGAAGTCTGTTTCTGATCCCTATGGTATCGCTTGCCTTAATCACAACCCAGGCAAAATCACAGAGCGCCAACCCTATCCACCTTGGTTTAAAAGGCGGAGCAAATTTCACTGACTTAAGTCTTAATTATGGTGACTTAAAAAACAAATATTCAGCTGGTTATTCTGCAGGTGCTTTTACAAGAGTAGATATTGCTAAACTGTATATACAAGGAGAGCTGTTGTACTCACACAAATCTTCAAAAGTAGAATCCAATACATTGGGTTCCGAAAAAACTTCATGGAACAGTATTGATGTCCCTGTCACTATTGGTTATAAAATATTAAAATCTGATAACCTCAGCCTTAGAGTATTCGGCGGTGGTGTTTACTCTTATATATTAAATGATAAAGCCCACATCTTACAGGAAGTTAAAGAGTCATTTAAAAAGTTCGGCAAATCAAACATTGGTTATGTAGCGGGTGTTGGAGTTGATCTGGGTAAAATAACCTTTGATTTAAGCGCTCAGGGTTCTTTAACCAAAATGAGCAGTGACTTTAAATCGCGTCCCCTTACCTTTCAGGCCACTGTTGGTTTCATGATCTTCTAAAAATTCTTACTAATTTAGGGCCATTTGAAAAATACAGAAAAGCTTCAAGAGCCAGCTTATGCTCTTGCAAGCTTTTTTATGCAGAAGGTCATGATCTTCTTGCGTGATCGAAAACAATTTATAAGCTAAACGCCATAACAACTCCATGAAAATCCGCATTTTCAATAAACACTGGCTTATCGTAGCCATCTTCTGGATCATCCTTGAAATTGCTTTCTGGACACAAATGATCAGAGATTATCCACTAATTTTAGCGACATCCGTTTCAGCTGTTATAATGGTTAGCGCTATAATATCTGCTCATACTTTAAGTGACTTTTTACTGCCAAAGGCAATGGCAACCGGAAAAATGAAGGTTTTCGCTATTCAATGTGTTTGTATAACACTCTTGCTCTCTTCAGTATTCGCCGGTGCAGCAGTAGGATGTTACTGGCTATTCTTACATGGCACAAAGTATGACACCGTCGGAAGGATGCTTGCGTATAGTGACTTCTGGCTGAAATTAGGAAGTGCAATTCCTTCAGCTATACTCATCAACGCCACTGCCTGTGGTATACGCTTTTACCAGGAACATGGAAAAATAGAAAAAAATCATGCACTATTACAACAGGCCCACCTCGAAGCACAATTAAGGATACTTCAGGATCAGATTAATCCACATTTAATGTTCAATGTATTAAACCACATTCATATCCTGATGCAGAAAAATGTTGAACTGGCTTCTGTACTTTTAATCAAATTTTCGGACATCCTGCGATACCAGCTTTATGAATGTAACAGAGAAACTGTATTATTGGAACGTGAAGTACAATATCTGAAAGACCTGGTCGCTGTGGAGAAAATCCGTTGGGGAGATGAATTAAGAGTAGATTGTATTTGGAATATCAAAGACGGAAAGAGGGACATTGTTCCTCTTTTGCTGGTTCCTTTTGTCGAGAATGCATTTAAACACGTCTCCCGATTGCCTATGGAAAAGGGATATGTAACCCTGATGCTGAAACAACAAAATAATGAGCTGACTTTTACCTTGGAGAATTCTAGTTCGATACAACAGCCCAGGCAGGGAAATAGTCATGGACTTGGACTTGAAAATGTAAGAAAAAGACTTGCACTATTGTATCCGCAGCAGCATCACCTAAGTATTGATAAAACAACTAACACATTCAAAGTCGCATTGACCATCCAATTATCGCAAAAGAAATAAATATGCCACCTATCCCACCAAATCCTATATATGACGCACCCTTACAATGCCTGGTAACTGACGATGAACCTGTTGCAAGAGAAGGCATCATGGATTTTTGCAGTAAACTGGATTTTTTGCAAGTTGTTGGTACTTGTGCTAATGCCATGGAAGCAGCAAATTATATACAACAAGGAAATATCGACCTGTTATTTCTGGATATCAATATGCCTTACTTATCAGGACTCGAGTTTTTGGAATCTCTGGAACACCCCCCACTAACTATCCTGACCACAGCTTATTCTGAGCACGCGCTGGAAGGTTACAGACTTTCAATTGTAGACTACCTGCTGAAACCTATCACTTTTAAAAGATTCTATCAGGCTGCTTTAAAGGCCAGACAGCATCATTTGATGACTATAACACCTAAGCACCCCCAATCAATTGATACTTTTTTATATGTACGACAGGGAGATAGTTTTCAAAAGATATCCTGGGTAGACATCTTATATATCGAAGGAATGCAGAATTATGCAAAACTCCATTTTAAAGATCGTGAACTGATCATTCATCAAACCATGATCTCGTTGGAAGAGACCTTGCCTGGTGATAACTTTTTCAGGATTCATAAGTCGTACCTGATTAACATTTCTCATATCGATTCCGTTTCAGGTGGCAGAATATATATCAATGGCAATGAACTTCCTATTTCAAGAAACCGCCGGGAAGACCTGTTAAAAGAAGTGGTCTATACCAAATTGCTTAGCAGATAAGCTGATTTGATATAGACCACCGTTAATTTACCTCTTTCAAGAGGTTTTTTATACCCTATTTCTTGATTTTGCTCAGATTCCATTTGATAGCCACAGCTCCATAGGCAGTTGTGGAAAAGCTTGGATCTGCTTCTTTTTTTGGTTTAAAGAAATCCTTAAGTTTTCTGCTCGATGCAGAGAAAGTTCTGGTTAGCGTTGTACCACCTGTTAACTGTAGTGTCACTGACTTCCCCAGTTTAAATTCCGGTCTCAAGCCTGCTATAATCTGCATATAACCTAATAACATAGACTTGTCATCCCGCTTTACTTCGGCTGTCATCCCACCTAATTCAACAACTGCCTTAAGTTCAAAAGCAGGACTCATTTGAGCACCAAACTCTATGTTTTCAGGAAAATTAACATGCAAACGGTAACGACCATTAGTAACCCAGTTAAAGTAAATACCAGGTAATATCATAGGAACACCAAAAGTATTGGTGACTACGGGGCCAAATCCCAAAGCCATACGGGGATTGAAATTTTTAATAAACAAGACTCCTCCTTGTAGTAAAACATCATTATAATTAACCTCCTCCAGATCGGTATATACTCCAACAGATGCCATCGCCATAATTGACCATGTTCTGCTAATCGGCCGCATGTGGACTAATCCCACCTGGGCATTTAATAGTTCTGCAGGAAACAATTTTGTTTCGTAGTCCCGGTTTTCCATCTTCGCGTAAGATCCTGCCAGGTTCACAGCCCACATTTTTGGCCGTCCTGAAGAATCAATTTTAACAGAAAAAGGGATACTGAGTCCTACCTGCATTCGTTTAAAATTACTGGTAGAACCTGTCTTAACACTGTCTGGTCTTATGTAATTAGAGAAAGGAACATAATCTGCCTTAATTGTACCAGAAATCCCCGTTTGGGCAGCTGCCTTCAAGTTTAAGCCCAATCCAACGATAATCAGGCAATAATGTAAAATTTTCATATTTCTTTTTTAACTGTGATTTGATTTATAAATCTTCACGAAGAACGTATGCTATAAACTTTTAAGGAAAACTAATTGACGAGCTGCTATATCGTTTTGACAAAAGGTAATTTAGCTGGAGACGGCTGGGTGTTGCAGCTGAGTGTTTAGGAAGAAAAAGACTGGAACCAGTTCTTTTTAAAGGCAGATGGATTCTGTCCTGTGATTTTATTGAATAGCTTATTGAAATAGGACAAACTTTCAAAGCCTACCGCATAACAGGTTTCGGTTACATTCTTATCCTGCATTAACAGATTCTTTGCCAGATCAATCCGGTATTGATTGACAAAGTCTGTAAAAGTCATATTGGTCTGTTTCTTAAAGTAGCGGCAAAATGCAGCAGTAGTTAAATTCACTTTTGAAGCAACTACGTTTACATCGGGCTTTTGATTATAATGTGTATCAATGTATTCATAAATAGCCCCCATCCTTACTTTATCTTTCAAAAAGAAAGATATACTCATCTGCTCATCATTTAGTACTTCTGTTTCTGTTGAATGCGCTAAGAGCTGAAAAATTTCAATTAACCCAATCAATTGCTGAAAAGAATCCAGCGCAGCCAGTTCTTTTAGTTTGCTGACTGCGATAGTTTTTGTTTCTCCATGGAAGGCAATACCTAAAGCTGCTTTCTTAAACAACTGATCAATTGCCGAAAACTCTGGCGAAATACCAATAGCCGATCCCAGGAAATCAGTTCTGAGCTGCACCACTATCTGATGATAATCATTTCTCAATCTATAATCAAAGTTAAGATGCGGAAGATTTCTTCCAATAAAAACGAGGTCACTTTGCGTATAACCGGAAATATGAGAGCCAACATGACGGATTCCAGCATCGGCTTCCACATAAACAAGCTCATACTCAGCGTGGAAATGCCAGAAGAACGTATTTCTTAGTCTCGGGGAGAAATATTTGAAAGACTTCCCCAAGTCAAAGTTTATTTTCTCCAGCTGTATTTCATTCATTTGATATTATTGTTTTTTACCCGGACAAACGCTCTATTGCTATATCTCTATTCCTAAACATACCGATTAAATCAATGCAGAGCAAACATTGATCATTACAAAGAAGAAACGATGCTCCAGATCCGGATACTTTTGAATTAGCAAATCAAAACTCAAATGGAAAATCAAACAATGAATACAATGGCGCATAAGGACATACCTGGAAACCCTTCTACCGCAAAATCTAGTGGAATCCGCTTGAACGATCGCAGTCAGGATAAAACATTACGTTTGCTGACTGAGCAAGACTGGATTTTCTGGATTACAAATGGATATGTAGTGATCAAAAATGCAGTTCCTAAAGATCAGATTAAAAAGACTGCGGATTATCTGTGGACATATGAAGGAAAAGATCCGGATGTGATGGAGAGCTGGTATAAAAAACCAAATGCACAAATGCAGATGTCAGAATTAAACAATACTGGCATGGTAGAAATTTATAACCACCAGCTATTATGGGATAACAGGATGTATCCAAAAGTTCACCAGGCTTTTGCCGACATCTGGGGAACGGAAAAGTTATGGGTAACTATTGACAGGGCAAATCTGAATTTCCCATTGCGTCCGGGTTTTGAATATAAAGGATTTATTCACTGGGATTATGATCCGGAAACAAAACCTCAAAATGTACAGGGGGTATTGGCATTAGCCGACCAGACAGATGAAAATATGGGAGGTTTTCAATGTATTCCTGAATTATTCCGCACTTATGAGACCTGGAAATTGACCCAGCCGGCAGACCGTGATCATTATAAGCCAGATACCACAGGGTTTAAACTGGAAAAAATCAAGCTGGAAGCAGGAGATTTACTCATTTTCAATAGTTCACAACCGCATGGTATTAGAGCAAATACAAGTACAGATCAGGTAAGGGTTGCTCAATATATCGCCATGATGCCTGCTCAGCAAGAGGATGAAGATTTGAGGCAATGGAGAATTGGCAGCTGGAAAAACAGAGAAGCGATGCAAGGCTATGCTTTTCCGGGCGATCCATTGGAACGCGAAAAGAAAAATCCAGTTGCGGAACTTACCCTTTTGGGCAAAAAATTGCTGGGTCTGGAAAAGTGGTAGCGTTGAGAGCAGAATAAGAGCAATGTTAAAATTTGTCAATATTATTTCCTGAAAATTAACAGAATATGCCCATTTCTGCCTAATTTGCGCTTGTAACAGGATATACATAATGATTGATAACGTAAAAATAATAAACACAGAACTACTTTCTGATAACTGGTATACACTTAAAAAGATAACTTACCAATATTCATTGAAAGACGGTACAATTCAGACACAAGACAGAGAAGCATATGATCGTGGAAATGGCGCAGTAATTTTACTTTATAACAAAGAACAACAAACTGTTATCCTGACCAGGCAATTCAGATTGCCTACTTATATCAATGGAAATGAATCCGGATTACTGATTGAGGCCTGTGCCGGATTATTAGATAAAGACAATGCAGAAGATTGTATCAAAAGAGAAACAGAAGAAGAAACAGGATATCAGGTAACTGAAGTACGTAAAATATTTGAAGCTTACATGTCCCCGGGTTCAGTGACAGAAATCTTGTATTTCTTTATTGCTGCTTACACTAAAGACATGAAAATACATGAAGGTGGTGGGTTAGCGCATGAGCAGGAAAATATCGAAGTGCTGGAGCTCTCTATTGATCAGGCAATGGCTATGATAGCTAATGGAGAGATTAAAGATGGAAAAACAATTATGTTGCTGCAATATGTAAAACTTCACCAGATCATATAGCTCCGTTGATGAAGAAATCCGATGCCATAATTTATGATTTGGATGACACTATTTTTCCTACAGGAACGATTACCAGAGAAGTTGTAAAACCTGTTTTAGATGCCATTGTTAAATATAACGAAGGTACACTTGCAGAAGACAGGTTGCAAAATGCATTAGCAGACTGCTACACGCATTCTCTCAGGGATGTGGCAATGTTGTATGGTTTCAATAGAAAAATGCCAGAGAAGGCCGTAAAAGCCTTCTCTGGCTTAAAAATAGATTACCAGTTACAGACCTATCCGGATTACCCCTGTCTCAAACAAATTCCAGCTCTTAGATTCCTGTTAACTTCCGGTTATACTGGATTTCAGCAACTTAAAATCAGCAACCTGGGTATTGGCAAAGATGCACTCCTTCCTTTTGGAAACAGCTTATCTTTTAATGGTTAATCAGCTTTTAATGGCTAATCAGCAGATTTAACCGCATTGATAATGATAATGTCACGCTCCACTTCCATACCGGCAGCATTGCTCCTGACCATTTCTTTGTGAAAATGTACTTCTTCAATCTCAAAACCACTGGTAATCAGTAATTCTTCAGCTTCTTCTCTGCTGTATAAGTGAAAGTCATATTGGGTAAACGGCAGTTTCTCCATGAATTCACGCGGAGCGAAAGTAAGACTGAAAAGACCACCTGGTCTAAGTACCCTTCGTATTTCAGTAGCATAAGCTTTTGGATCTTTCCAGAAATAGAGTGTATTTACAGTAAATACTTTAGTAAAAAAGCCGGCTGCAAAGTTGAGTTGCATTCCGTCTGATAAGGAGAAATCGGCTCTTCCTGAAGATACAGCTTCACTATTGAATTTGATGGCTTCCTGAACCATCAATGTTGAGATATCCACCCCATA
This sequence comes from Pedobacter sp. UYP1, assembly GCF_040547305.1. Classification (NCBI taxonomy): domain Bacteria; kingdom Pseudomonadati; phylum Bacteroidota; class Sphingobacteriia; order Sphingobacteriales; family Sphingobacteriaceae; genus Pedobacter; species Pedobacter sp. UYP1. The sequence goes on from NZ_JBEPPL010000001.1 coordinate 474,377, forward strand.
ATAGAGCAAATGTTTGGTTGCTGCCAGGAGTGAAACAACATGTGAGCCATTTCCAGGCCCTATTTCCAAAACTACGTCATTGGATTTCGGATCCAGCGCCGCGATGGTAAGCGCAATCATATGACCATTATTGACAGCCATCATTTCAGCAGTCTTTATTCCTTTATCCCCGCTTGGGCAACTTAATTGACCAGCTATTTCTTTAAAATCGGGTTTATCAAGGTGATCGGACATAAGTATAAGATTAGCAGTTTTTTATTGGAGGATGTCGTGATTTGTACCTGTATTACCCGTACTCTTTTGTACGGGTAACCAGGATTTAATAAATATTACTGAACAGTATGAATTTGCTGCTTTGGTAAAACAAAGATATGCTATTTAGAATGATTCTATACTAATTAAATCTTTGTTACATTCTAATGACAATCTATCAGGCACTGATCAAGCTGATTACCTGGCTCAGGTATTTTTCATCTACCTCATCAAATTGAGCCAATTCAGCACTATCTGCATCTAATACACCAAGTACAACTCCATCTATAAGAATGGGCAATACAATCTCTGATCTTGAGGCCGAGCTGCAAGCAATATGTCCCGGAAATTTATCTACATCCTCTACAATGAATGTTTTAGCTTCCTGCCATGATCTTCCACACACACCTTTACCGGATTTTATTCTCGTACAGGCTACTGGTCCTTGAAATGGGCCTAAAACAAGCTCTTCGTCTTTAACCAGATAAAAGCCAACCCATAGCCACCCGAACTGTTCTTTCAGTGCTGCACTGATATTCGCAAGATTCGCAATCAAATCATCTTCACCGCTTATTAAGGCTTGAATTTGTGGAATCAATGATTGATATTGTTCTTCTTTGCTTTCTGTTTTTATAATCAGGAGATCTTCTGCCATAATTCTGGTTTATTTTAAATTTTGATGCTGTTTAATGAGACTCTAAAATTAAACAATCAGCTGCATATCGATGTAAAGCATAGGTAATATTCTTACGGTCACTTTAAAATTTAACCAAATTATTTGCTTGTGTTTCTTTTTAGCTGCAACTTCACTGGATTTTAATACACTAATTTAATTCTATTATGAGAGTAATCGCCGAACTGCCCCATCCTGAATGTAAGATCACTTTGTTCAATATGAACCAAAAATATATTGTAAAATTTGAACAGGGAACTTTTGAGCAGAGTTACAAGTTGTCTGAGCTTGACCTGACCGGAGGAGGAGCAAATGAGATATTCCAAATGCTTGATGAGATATTTATTGCCACAGTAGTAGCGCGTTTCAAGACGATGCGTTCGGATTTTTCAGCAGCTTACAAAAGACAAGAGTATTAGTTGACATCATAACCATAACTAACTGTACAACAGCATTCCCAATATCAATACAAAATAATATTTTGCAATTTGACAGATTTAAAGCCCAACATTACCACTAATTATTCTTGTGAATGCATCATTACTTCAACACTAAACAAGTAACATAAAGAATAACAGCAAATTAAAATTATAAACAATATTATATTCTGTCACTAAAAGCCACAAAATATAATATTGTTTTTCTATAAATACGGGTTTTTATGGCCTGAGCCAAGCTAAGAAAAAAAGCACCTGATCAGAAACAAATCAGCAGAAATTATTTATTTAAAGTGGGAGCAATACCTGCTTTGAACTTGGGTAAATTGAAACGAAGTACAACACGGCCCTCCTCTTTACTTGCCTTAAGCAAGCCATTATTCTTTTCCACAAAATCACGGCACAACTGTAATCCCAATCCGACTCCCCGTTCATTAGACGTGCCATAAGAAGGCTCCGAACCTGAATCTTCGGCCAACTGATTTATATCCAGAACACCAACTACCGGATTGCAGACATCTATATAGATGAAGTTATGATTACCCCATATTTTTAGGTGGATATGGCCACCTAATGGTGTAAATTTAATCGCATTATCAATGAGATTACGCATCACCAGGTTAATCTGATTTAAATCCGCATAAACATCCTCTTCATCAGTTATGATAATTTCAGTAGTCATATTCTTCCGCTTAATAAGTGGTTGATAAACCAACATCAGATCATTCGTTAAAACCCGCATATTGAACCGTGAAGGTACAGTGTTGATACCTTTAAGCTGGCTTTGCGCCCAATACAAAAGGTTATTTAGTGTATTATGGATATGATCAAAGCTTTTACGACTATCATTCAGCAACATTTTCACTTCTTCAAGTGATAACAAATCCAGATCATTCAGAGAATACAAACTAATCAGACTATTAAAAGGGCTTCGCAAGTCGTGTGCTATAATAGAAAAGAGCCTGCTTTTATCCGCATTCGCCTCCTCAAGAGACTTCACCATCTTCCGCAGCGATTTTGTTCTGGACTCTACTATTTTTTCGAGCCGCTCATTCTGGGTACTGATCAAATAAAGGTTCTCTTCCTGAATCCTCATCTTTTCAGACTGAACAACCAGTTGTTCAGTGGTTAGATTTTTCAACCTGTCTCCCATAGCCAGGGATAACAAAAGCAGTTCCAAGATAAAACCTAACGGAGCGAACTTAAAAGATACCTCACTATAAACAAACACATTAGACAAGCTCAGTACAACCCAAACTGAAGTTAAACATACAAATGCCCAGGCAATGATATAATACAATGCTGGCTTGTACCCCTTATAATAAACGACAACACCTAACAGCCATATGACTAAAGAAGAGGTCCCTGTTAAAACCTGAACCAGCATGGAACAATAAGACTTATAGCCAAGCAAACATAAGATCATCGTAAAAATCCAGCAACCAATCAGCAATTGGATGAAGTGTTTTGACTGGGGCAACAGCACCTTTAAGTTTAGAAAACTACGGGAGAATGCAATACCGGCAACGCTTCCCATTCCAAGAAACAGATAGGGATAGGTATTGACAAATATCCTGAAATCATATCCCAAATAATAGCTATACCCCCTAAAGTAGCAAACCATATAGATAAATAAGGAAAGGATATAAACACTATAATAAAAATAGGCCTTATCCTTTGAGCGGATAAACACAAAAATATTGAAGAAAAACAGCGCCGTCAGAATCCCGATATAAATTGACTCCACGCGCTCTGTTGAATTAAGCCCCTCTACCAATCGTTCTGAAACTGCCATTTTCAAAGGAACAAGAAGAATATTATCAGTTCTTAACCGTAAATAAACATCTTGTGGTACAGCACTATAATTATAGTCAGGTAAAGTAAAAATATAATTATTAGCAGCTATTAATTCAGGGTTTTCCGGAGCAAGACTACCAGTATGAATCTTAGTAAATGAACCAGCAGCAGTACGACTATAAAAATCAATTGATTCTATACTGGATACATCAAGTACCAGATATGCCTTGTGCCGGCTCTGGTTTCTATAAGAAACTTTTATCCAGAAGGTGGAAGATGAATTTCCAAAATTAAGGATGTCAGTATTTGATCTTAAAAATCTGCCCGTTTTCTCCTTCTCTACGACCTGATCTACGGTTAACCGGCCACTAGTGTCAATCAAATAACTTATAGACTTACCAAGGCTTAAATAAGGCAAATCTTTGTTTACAGTAATTACCTGGCTGTAAGCAGCGGCTGATATAAAAAAAAGAAGTAAAAAGAGTAAGGAGCGCATTAATTATTCTATCCAACAAATATAGGGTAATTAGATTTAAACAGGAATAGAATATCAGCACTATTCAGGCAACAGGATGGGCTAACTGAATTAAAACAACGCTAAACATAAAGAACATAAATAGCTATGAAAGAACTACCTATGTCATTATAAAAACTCAAATCAAAATAAAAGTCCAACACCGCAACAAGCAGCCAATTATCGTATATAGAAAAAACTGGCGCTGAAACAATGTTGGACTTATCTTATTTCTTAGAAAACAGGATTTGTATCCATTTGAAAGTCTTCATCTCTTAAATAAAGAATTTCCGTGCTTTTTTCATAGTTAGTCGATTTCTTAGAAAAGAAGTCATGCTGCGTAGTTTCACCATTTAATCCATTCAAAACAATAGAGTTGACAGCTTTTATCTCAAATAACTCTTCAAATCCAAGATTCATCATTGCTTTATTTGCATTGTAACGAACGTATTCTTTTACATCAGCAGTCAAACCAACTTCAGTGTATAATTCATCAGTATATTTCAACTCATTCTCATACAACTCCATTAAAAGTTCTACTAATTCTGTTTTACTCTTTTCAGGATTTGGTAATTTTTTGTATACATCCTGAGCAAGCAGGCCAACAAACACACCATGGATGGATTCATCAGCAACAATCTTTTTGATAATATCTGCACTTGCTACCATCTGCCCCTGTCCGGCAAGCCATAGCGGCATAAAAAATCCGCTATAAAATAGAAATGATTCCAGCAATACTGAGGCTGCAAGCCCCATAAACAATACTTCGTTGCTTACTTTAGCTGCATCCAGGTTCCTGTAATATTTATCGATCGTTGATGCTTTAAATTGAAGCAGCTTATTATTTTCTACCCAATCAAATAATTCGTTAATCTCTGCGGTACTATTTACCGTAGTAAAAATAGTAGAATATGATTTCGCATGAATAGCTTCCATCATACACATGAAGGATAATACGGCTTTATTCTGCAGGCCATCGATATGATCCAGTAATTTCGGCATACCAGTATGACTCTGAATAGTGTCCAACAGGGTTAAACCACCCAGGGCCTTTTTATAAGCCTCCTGAATTTCAGGGCTTAAAGATTTCCAGCTATCTATATCTTTGGAAGGGATATACTCTGTATCGATCCAGAACTGACGCAGGTTCTGCTCCCAGAACATGCCGGCATAGTCATTTTCCGGTGTATTCCAGTTTACTGCTTTATAGTGACTCATTGAGGTCTGATTTAAATCTTATAAATTAATTAAAAACTGATTATACCGAACAAGAAACACATTCGTCAATCGAAGCCTTACGGGTACGGGTATAATACAAGGACTTCAAGCCCATTTTATGTGCATAGATATAATACTTTGCGATATCACGTGTACTATCTTTTGTGTTGGTATGCAGAATAGTTGAAATTCCCTGATCCACATGCTTCTGAATAACCGAGATTAACCGCAACACATTCTTCTGATCCATATCATAAGCAGATTTGTAGAAGAAATAGTTATCATTGTCCAGGTAAGGCATAGGATAGTAAGTCGTACTATCACCATACTCTCTAACCTCAATTACATCCACCACAGGCATTACTGAGGCCGTAGCGTTCATAATGTATGATGTAGATTGATTTGGGGCTATAGCGAGCCTGTAAGCGTGATATAAACCATGCTGCTTCACTTGATTCATCAGATCAGTCCAGTCCGCTGCAGAAGGAATAGTCATCCCTTCGAATAAGGTTGCAATTTTAGCATTTAAAGGAACAATATCCTGAGCCACATAAGAGGCAAAATAATTTCCGTTTGCATATTCAGAAGCCTCAAATCCTACAAAAGTTTCATTTTTCTCTTTTGCAATCTCCATTGAGCTCTGAATAGAATAGAAATTGACCATCATAAAGAAGACATTACAGAAATCGAGCGCTTCTTTACTTTCATACATAATGAAATTCTTAGCCAGGAAACCATGCAGGTTCATCGCACCCAAACCGACACTATGTAATTCTTTATTCGCTTTTTGCACAGAAGGCACCATAGCGATATTGGTCAGATCTGAAACCACTGTAAGTGATCTCATAGCAGTTTTAACTGCCTCTTTGATCCTTTTATTGTCCATCACCGTCGCAATATTCAAAGAGCCCAGGTTGCAGGAAATACCATAACGGATTTTATCTTCTTTACCGTAAATCTCAATATCTGAAACTTCAGAGATCTGCATAATTTCGGTACATAGGTTGGAGAATTTAACATTCCCAAGATCTTTCAGGGCATGTGCCCTGTTTGCATTCCCTTTAAAGAACAGGTAAGGATAACCGCTTTCTTTCTGGGTTTGCGCAATTTTCACCATCAGGTGACGTGCATTAATCTTTTTCTTTTTGACCAGCGGATTGGTTACGAGTTCTTCGTACATTTCATCCATATCCATCTCATCCAGGTATTTACCGTATTGTTTCAACACTGTATGTGGATGGAATAAGTAACAGGCTTCGTCTTTTTCGGCCAGTTCCATGAATTTGTCCGGAACAACCACACCAATTGACAGTGATTTAATCCTTACTTTTTCATCGACATTGATCTTTTTACAATCCAGGAATTCTTCAATGTCCGTGTGAAAAACGTTCAGGTAAACCGCTCCCGCTCCCGGACGCTGCCCTAACTGATTGGCATAAGAGAAAGTATCTTCCAGTATTTTCATAATCGGCAATACACCCCCCGCACGGCCTTCCACATCTTTAATTGATTCTCCTCTGGCACGGATCTTCGATAAATTAAAAGATACACCACCACCAATTGAAGATAATTTCATCGCAGAATCGATAGCATAACCGATACCATTCAGGTTATCACCTATTTCATCAAGAAAACAGGAAACCAATTCGCCGGAGCGTTTCTTACCTGAGTTCAAAAATGTTGGTGTTGCCGGCTGATACTCTTGATTAATCAGCATTTCTGCATAAGATTTAGCCTCAGCAACATCTCCTCTTGCTAAAAACAAGGACACTGCAACAACACGGTCTTCATAACGTTCCAGGAATTTCTCTCCGCTGTCATCTCTTAAGGCATAACTCTGAAAGAATTTAAAAGCACTCATGAAAGACTGGAATCTGAATTTCTTAGCATAGACAAGGTCATAAACCTCTTCCATTTGTTCAAAAGTATACCATTGATAAAAATCAACGTAATATTCCTGCTCTATCAGGTAATCTATCTTCTCTTTTAAAGTATAAAAAAAGACAGTATTCTTGTTTACATAATCCAAAAAATAGGAACGAACAGCTTCTTTATCTTTATGAAGGCTGAACTCGTCGTCATTTTTAATCATGATCTCATTATTTAATAAGATCCACTTTTTCGTTACCATATCATTAGCCCTCTATTTTTTCTATAAATTTTTGGATATCTGCCATTGTTCCTGAAAGCTCAAACTGCATCAGGATGGGTAATTTAAACTGATTTGAGATTCTTGTAGCTGCCATCGCGTAATTCGGTCCCCAGTTTTTGTTTCCGCTGGAAGAGATAGATTTTATCATACTGCTGTTTTCGTCCAGAAAACGTAAAGTAGAAACCGGAACTTCTCCGAATCCTGTAGTATACGTAATCAGGTGTCCTTCATGTAATGGCTTTAAAGCCTCATCTATCTTTTGAATCGTCCAGTCACGGTGTAACTTCAAACGGTTTACAAATCGCTCCACATTACCGGTTTTACTGTCATAATAAATCCAGGTCATCAGCGCTGCTTATAATTGATGAATTTAAACTGCGACCAGCACAGACAATTCATCCGGCTTAAAACCTATAACGCGGGATAGCTCCTGCTCTTGTTCTAATAAAATTACCGTAGGTACAGAGCGTACCCGGAACTGCATTGCCAGCTCTGGCTCGTTGAAAGGATTGATAGTTTCATAGACAACACCTTTTCTATCAAGATATTCTGAAACCATATTGCATGGACTGCAATCGTCTTTTTCGAATTTGATTATTCTTTTTGTACTCATTTTGAAGGTTTTTATGTAAATCAGCCCTCTTGCCGACCTATTTTAGCGGAGCTCAAAAATGCAAAATTCTGCTTAGACAGATTCTAAATGTTATCAACACTGGTGGAAAAGAGGGTAATAATTATGACTGATTATTTACTGAAAAACCAATTAAATTAGTTAGACTTTGTAAACGTTTTTTCGCAATTCACTAGCAGGAAGAGTATTGCGATTTATTTGATCAAATTCAATTCATCTTTGTGAATTAAAACGGAGTGTTGAAAGTTATCAATTCCATGATCCATTTCTGGAAATACGTGTTAATTTTCTGCGTAAATCCAATTTGATATGGAGCTGCTGCTGACTAATCAGAATACCCCTGCGGGGTAAATCAATATCTTCGGCATTGATCTCTTTATACTGGATTTTTTTTGCCTGTATATGAGTCCCTTTACTTTCAATTGCGAGCACTGCCCCCGCCGTCCATAATACTGGATTTGGAGAAAAATCGAAACCCAACTCATTGGTATACCACAAGATAAGCTCTTCAGTAGTTTCTTTTTCTACGCCCATAACTTTATGCCTGACTGTAGTTTTAGCAATGACCTGATGACAAGTAAATCCTAATATCTGTTTGATCTCATCAGACTTAATATATTCAATTACAGGAACAATCTGACCAGTTCCGAATCTCATTTCAGGCAGCAATCCCATTTTATCCTCCATCAAAAAGAGTGTATCATTTAAATCAAATGCCTGAATCAACCGGTGCTCCTGGAAATCGTAATAATAATCCCGGCTGAAACCTCCGCCAAAAACACCCAGACCATTATAACGCCCCCTTTGTGTACCGTTATCCGGAGTATTCTGTTGTTTATAACTGGCATGCAGCTGATCAAACTTCAATTCAAAATTGGTCACAGAACTTTTTGGTATCCGCGCAGTAGCCTCACTACTTAGCTTAATGCCATTTGCGGCAGCCAGTATTGCCGGGTCAAAAGTACTTTCAAATAGTATAGTTCCTGATTTCACAGGCTGTGCATCCACCCGGATTGAAAATGCAATCAGGCAGAAGATCACAATAAATAATTGTTTCATAACTAACCTGCTTCTGCAAAAACAGTGCTAACTATAGCTTTGAAATGTTAAAAAAAGTTAAAGCTGAAACGATACACCAATCACAATAACTCTTTAATTTTCAGTAGCTTCAGTATGAAAAACAAAAACCAACATTTACTAACCAAATCAATGTATGAAAAACGGACTATTCACACTGACCACAATCAGCTTGTTTTTGCTGACTGCTGTATCCTGTAAAAAAACACAGGAACAACCCACCTCAACCCTATCAAATTCAACAACAAAAGAACAGGTTAAAGAGTTATCCACCACCTCAATGGCAAAGGCCATCAATTTGCCGTCCTCAGTCACCTTATTAGCAAGCACACAGACACCTATTATCTTTGTACATGGCTTTTTAGGATTTGGCCCTGACGAAGCCTTTAATGCTTTTCATTACTGGGGCGGGCTCACTGATGTCGTAAAAGACCTCAACAATCAGGGATATGTAGCTTACGCAGCTACAGTAGGCCCAATCAGCAGCAATTGGGACCGCGCTGTGGAATTGTATTATTACATCAAAGGAGGTACTCCTGACTATGGTAAACTGCACAGCACTAAATTTGGCCATAAACAGCATATTACACGAAGTTATAAAGGAGTTTACCCACAATGGGATGACAAACATCCAATCAGCCTGGTGGGACATAGTATGGGAGGAACTACCATCAGAAAACTAATCACTTTATTGGAAAAAGGTGACAGTCAGGAACAAGGTGATACCGGATCAAGTTCTTTATTCGCCGGAAACAAAAGAGGATGGATAAAATCAGCTGTCTCCATCAGCACCCCACATAACGGCACCTCATTAACGAATATTTTTGGAGTAGGCAGCTCTGCTTTCATGCTGGACGCTTTAAATAGCGTCGCTTCATTAGCTGGTGGATTTGGGAGCAACAGCCTTTACGATTTTGATCTGGACCAATGGGGATTGGAAAGAAACCCAAAAACAACTGACTTTTTCACCTATTACGACCAGGTAAAACAAAGCAGATTATGGACTACTAAAGATAGTGCGCCTTACGATTTGTCGCCCGCTCTATCTCAGGAACGAAACCAGGTTGACCTTGATTCAAAAGATGTTTACTATTTCTCTGTAACCACCAGATGTACAAGCCCCGGAATCCTGACCGGCCGCGAATATCCCAGTCCATTCACTTTCCCTGTTTTATATCCTCTGGCCTTATCAATGGGTAATTATACGAGCAATGAACCGGGGAAAACCAATTTTGACAGTAAATGGTGGCCTAATGACGGAATCGTAAATGTTTATGGTGAAAATGGTCCCTCCAATGGAATACTCAGGGAATACGATGCAAATTCCATGTTACAAAAAGGGGTCTGGAATCACCTTGGCGTATATAACGGTTACGATCACGCCGCTATTATCGGCATAGGTACACTCATTGATGTGAAACCTTTTTACCGCAACCTGGCAAGACTGATTACTTCGCTATAGTCATCTAAAAAGCTTTACCAGTTTTTGTATCTGTTTCTCTTGCAATGGCTTTGGATGGAAAAACTGTTTATCGCGTATTTTTAAACGAAACGAGCCTATTTTATTTCTGGTAGGTTTTCTACCAGAAATAAAATATGACAATGTTGCAGCTAAAAAGAAGCATAAACTAATATTCAAGCCATCCATTCGCTAGTACGTCGGCCAGATGCATCGTTTTAATAGAAAGTTTGTTTTTATCGATATATCCCTGCAAATGCATCAAACAAGATAAATCTGTAGAAATAATATAATCTGCATCCTGATCAAGAGCATTGTTCACTTTCTGTTCTGCCATAGCAGAAGAAATGGCATCAAACTTAACGGCAAAAGTACCACCAAAGCCACAGCACATGTCGGTATCTTTCATTTCCATCATTTCCAGTCCATGAACCTTTTCCAGTAATAAACGCGGTTCTTCTTTAATCTTACACTCTCTTAAACCGCTGCATGAATCATGATAAACAGCCTTCCCCTCCAATTCTGCACCGAAATAATCCTTTTTAAGCACATTAATCAGAAAATCAGAAAGTTCAAAAATATTCCCTTGCAGCGTCCTGCATTTATTATGAACATTAGAATTGGTAAAAAGATCGTTAAAACCATTTTTCACCATTCCAACACAAGAAGCAGAAGGAGCTACAATATAGTTAGCACCCGAAAAGTCGTTCAAAAACTTTGTACCAGTATCTTTTGCCTCTTCCCAATAACCAGCATTGTAGGCTGGTTGCCCGCAGCAAGTTTGTCCGGGATTGTAACTCACCTCACAACCTGCTTTTTCTAAAAGTTTAACAGTACTAAAAGCTGTTTCAGGATATAACTGATCGACAAAACAGGGGATAAATAATTCTACTTTCATTAATAAATATTAGGATCGTATGGTGTACTAGTTTACTTTTTCCAGTTTAGCGACGCCAGATTTATTTTCATCTACCTTTTTAGGATTTCCTTTATAATAGATCGTCGTAGCGCCTGAAGTTTTCGCCTTAAGCTCATTCAGTACATTGATATTCAGCTTACCTACTCCTTCAACATCAAGGCTGTAAATACCTGTAATAAAATCAAATGCATTCATTTGTATCACACCTTTACTTTTCACCTGGTGTACGCCTGCCTGTCCAATCAGGTTAATATGTGCTTCACCATCTGTAGTAGTAGTCAGCTTACCAGCGTTCAACTCCAGGTTGATCGTTGTTGCACCAGATGATTTGATATCCAGGTCATTTACATTGATCCGGGATGAAGTATAAATATGGCTTGCCCCTTTTGCTTCAAGCGTTTTAAGCTCTCCAATTCCAGCACTTACAATGATGGAGTCCTTTCCGCAATATTTCTTCGGATCAAGTTCAATAACCAGTCCGTTTTTGTTAACCTCAGCTTTAATCAGTCCAATCACGTTAGAATCCGCTTGTATATTGACTTTAAAACTGCTATCCTGACGCATCAATAACTTAACAGGGCCACTTACCACAATTTCATTATAAGGCTTCACTGTAAATTCTTTACTGGAGTGCAGACCTGAATCTTCTACGCATTTAGTTTCACATGCTGTAAAAAGCAACGGTAGAGCTAAGCTAAATAGGAATAATTTCTTCATCATAATTTTTCAAGGTTTGTCAAAGGTAATAGTTTTTGCCGTCTGTTTTAATTTTACCTGCATCCAATAGCTCGCGAATGCGGTTTAGCTTGTCCTGATCAGTACCAGTTCTGATCTGATTAATCAGTGCATCCAGCGTCTGAGCATCCGTTTGAACCAGCGTTGCAATTTCAAAATCTATCTTATCCTCCAGTTCTGCAAGATCTTCATTCCTTTTTTGCGCTAAACAAACATCGCATACCCCGCACTGATCAGCATTCGGCTCATCAAAATAAGATAATAACTGGATACTTCTGCAAACAAATGTATCCGCATAAGCTAATACAGCACGAATCTGTTCAGACTGGATCTTTTTTCTCAATTCTATATATTTCACATCTGTATCCAGATGCAGCAAGTCTACTCTCGCTACTACAAACTGCATTTGAGGCTGATCTGTTTGCGGAAGATAAGAAATCAAGCCCTGATCCTGCAAATTATTGAGCTGCCGCACCACACTATTAAATGAAATCTTCAATTTTGTCGCAATATCACTTTCACTAATATTAGCATAATGGTCAAACATTCCCCCATAAGACCTCAATATCGTTTTAATCAACGGATCATAGCCCGAATTCTCAATTTGAAAACGATAAACATCTTCATTGCCCGCAGTAAATAATACACGGGAAGGCAGGAATATGTTTTCCGACAGCGTGATATAACCGTCATGTTCCAAAAACTTTAAAGCCCCCATAGTTTTGATTACGCCCAGCTTAAAACGTTTGCAGAAATCAGCCAGATCAAAACTAAAGTTGATGCCCGCTCCTGCCCCATAAGCAAGTTGAAAATAGGTTCCTAAATAGTGATAGGTCTTTTTAATTTCTTCTACAGATGGAAAACTATCCGTGTATTTCGCTTTCAACGCCAATTGATCTGCTGCATTAGCCAACAAAACAGCAAAAGCTCGTTTTCCGTCTCTGCCCCCACGGCCCGCTTCCTGATAATAAGCCTCCAGACTCTCAGGGAGATCCAGATGGACTACAAAACGGACATCAGGCTTATCTATTCCCATCCCAAAAGCATTGGTCGCGACCATTACCCTGATCTTATTCTGCTTCCACGCCTCTTGTTTTTTGGAACGTTCATCTTTTTCTATTCCTGCATGATAAAAATCAGCAGCAATCTGATTTCTCTTTAAAAAAAGAGCGATTTCTGAAGTTTCACGTCTGTTACGGACATAAACAAGCCCGCTGCCCTTTACGTTCGTCACAATATCAATCAGCTTTTTGTGCTTATCTTCCAGGCCAAAAACCACATAGCTCAGATTTTTACGGGCAAAGCTCTGCACAAAAATCTGCGGATCTCTCAGGGTCAGCTTATCTACAATATCTTCCCTTACAAAAGCTGTAGCAGTTGCCGTCAAGGCGATAAAAGGTACTTCCGGGTGGATTTCCCTCAAAGCGGTGATCTGCATATAAGAAGGCCTGAAATCATAACCCCACTGCGAAATACAATGCGCTTCATCTATCGCAATCAGGTTAACATTCATATAGGAAATCCGGGTTCTCACCAGATCAGACAATAAGCGTTCAGGAGACAAATAAAGAAATTTGACCGGTCCGTAAATACAGTTATCGAGCAAAATATCTATTTCTCTTTTGCCCATTCCGGCATAAATAGCGACGGCATTGATCCCTTTTGCTTTTAAATTCTCTACCTGATCTTTCATTAGGGCAATCAGCGGAGAAACAACAATACAAATGCCCTCTTTGACCAGCGCAGGAACCTGGAAACATAAAGATTTCCCGCCTCCTGTTGGTAAAAGCGCCATCACATCCTTCCCCTCCAATACGGCCTGGATAATATCCTGCTGTAAGGGCCTGAATGAATTAAATCCCCAATATTGTTTTAATACTTCTGTTTCGTTCATAAAAAATGCGCTATATCCCTTGTGCAATCACAAAGCCACAAGCCCACGCCCATTGAAAATTATATCCACCTAGCCAGCCAGTAACATCTACACATTCCCCGCCAAAATACAAACCTGGCATTTTTTTACACTCAAGCGTCTTAGAAGATAACTCGCTGGTATCAATTCCACCGCGCATAACTTCAGCTTTATCATAGCCCTTGTCGCCTGCTGGCTTCACTTTAAACAAATGAATAGTCTGATGAATTAATTCTAACTCAGTTTTCGTCAAAGAAGCTACCTGCTTGTCAACTGGCAGGTATTTATGCAACGCATCGGTGAACTTTTTCGCATAAAATCTGTTCAGTAAGGTAGACAATAATGTCTTTCCATTGTATTTTCTTTCTTCTTCAAGCAATGCAGTAATATCTTCATGTGGCAACAGATTGATATTGATACTTTCACCAGGCTGCCAATATGAAGATATTTGCAAAACAGCCGGGCCACTTAATCCCCAGTGGGTAAACAAAATATTTTCCTCGAATGAGATTTTATCATTGCTGACTTCACAGAAAACTGAATTTCCAGAAAGTTGCGCATACCAGTCTTCCTCTTTTCCGGTAATCGTCAACGGAACTAATGCTGGCGCAGTATCTATGATCTTTAATCCATTTTTACGCGCAAAACGCAATGCAAAATCCGTTGCCCCCATTTTTGGAATCGGTAATCCTCCTGTAGCAATGACCAGTTTCGGAGTATTCAAAGTATATGTTTTACCAGATTGCTGATAAGTGATACTATAAGAACCGTCGCTTTGTATAATATCAGTTACATCAGCATTGCATTTGATCTCTTGTCCAAAGTCTGAACATATCGTAGTAAATACCTCTACAATGTCCTTAGCATTCTTATCCTCCGGAAATAATTGTCCCAATGTTTTTTCCTTGCCATTGATTCCGTAAGTTTCAAAAAAGCTGATTGTATCTGCGACCGTCCACTGTGTAAAGGCCGATTTACTAAAATGCTTGTTTCCCGAAATGAACTGTTCGTCGGTAGCGAACATATTGGTATAGTTGCATCTACCGCCTCCGGAGATTAATATTTTGGCTCCCGCCTTACTTCCTTTTTCCAGTATAATCACCTTCTTACCAAGGTATCCAGCTTGTACTGCACACATCAATCCGCATGCACCCGCCCCAATTATTATAGCATCAGCCTCCATCAAATCCGTTTATATTGTTATTTTTGTGCAAAATAAAGCCTGTTTAAATTTATAGGATAAAATTGTTTACAGCTTATTTTTGAGTGAAACAAAGTTAAAATCAATTTCGGTAGCTTTCCTACCCAATTTGAATTTGACGAAGTTGCAGCTAAAAAGAAGCATAAACAAATTATCAGGTAACTTTAAACAGGCGTAAAAGCATATATTTTCATATTGACATGGCAAAACAAATAAGTGAGTTAAAATTAGGGATTCTGGGTGGTGGACAATTAGGGCGAATGTTAATTCAGGAAGCGATTAATTATAACCTGACTACGCTGGTTTTGGATCCTGATCATGAAGCTCCCTGCAAACATCTTGCAAACTACTTTGAGTGTGGATCTATCACTGATTTCGATACAGTCTATAAATTCGGTAAAAAAGCAGATGTAATTACTATCGAAATTGAAAAGGTAAATATCGAAGCTTTAGAGCAATTGGAAAAAGAAGGTAAAATGGTATTTCCACAAGCCAGGGTTATTCGTTTAATCCAGGACAAAGGTATTCAGAAACAATTTTTCAAAGAGAATGATATTCCTACAGCTCCCTTTCAGCTAGCCAATACCAAAGAAGACTTGTTGAATTCCAGCTTCCCATTCCCATACATGCTTAAACAACGCAAAGACGGTTATGATGGTAAAGGCGTAATGCGGATTAATACGATCGCAGATCTGGACAATGCGTTCGACAGCCCTTGTTTAATCGAAGAACTTGTTGATTTCGAAAAAGAAATCGCAGTAATTGTATCCAGGAACTCTAATGGAGAGGTCAAAACCTTTCCAATGGTAGAAATGGAATTCAATGCAGAAGCAAATCTTGTAGAGTTTTTGATCTCTCCTTCTACCTACCCTGAACATGTTCAGGAAAGAGCAGAAACAATTGCGAAAAACATTGCTGCAGCTTTAAATATTACAGGTCTTTTGGCCGTAGAAATGTTTATTACCAAAGATGGACAAATATTAGTCAATGAACTGGCACCTAGACCTCACAATAGCGGTCACCACACTATAGAAGGTAATTACGTATCACAATTTGATCAGCACTTACGTTCGGTGTTCAATTTGCCTTTAGGCGATACACGTGCCATCAATAACGCGGTTATGTTGAATGTATTGGGCGAAAAAGGCCATGATGGCGTTGCAAAATACCAGGGTTTAGAAAAGATAATGGCTATCGATGGTGTTTACGTACACCTTTACGGTAAAAAATATACAAAGCCTTTCCGCAAGATGGGCCACATCACTATTGTGGATCAAAACAGGGAAGCTGCTATTGAAAAGGCAAATTTAATCAAAGAAACACTAAAAGTAATATCTTAATGAGCGCACAAGTAGGCATAATTATGGGCAGCAAGTCTGATTTAAATATCATGAACGACGCTGCTGATATTTTAAAGGAATTTGGAGTAGAATTTGAAATGACGGTTGTTTCGGCACACCGTACACCAGATAGAATGTTCAGCTATGCGAAAGAAGCTGCTTCAAGAGGAATTAAGGTTATTATTGCTGGTGCTGGTGGTGCTGCACATTTACCGGGCATGGTAGCCTCCATTACTGTTTTACCAGTTATTGGAGTTCCTGTAAAAAGTTCTAATAGTATTGATGGATGGGATTCGATTTTATCTATTTTACAAATGCCAAATGGGATTCCTGTAGCTACTGTAGCATTGAATGCAGCTAAAAATGCAGGTTTACTTGCCGTTCAGATTTTGTCCACTGCAGAGCATTCACTAGCTGTCAAAATGCAGCAATACAAGGATGAATTGAGAAAAAAGGTAGAAGAATCTGCTGCAGAGTTAGAGTCTTAAATAATACAAAAAAACGCCCTGCTATATTTAGCAGGGCGTTTTTTTATGCCTTTAACTTTATAGAGGTTTAGTTCAGGTTAGGATTTTTAGGGAAATTGCTGATATGCGCATATTTTGGGCCCAAATGAATAATCACTTCTTTCCAAAGCTGCTCTTCATCAGCAGAAAAGACCATATCAGCGTCGTACTGGTCAGAAACAATCCAGGTATTTTCTTCCATCTCAGCTTTGAGCTGAGGCCCCTCCCAGCCAGAATAGCCGACAAAAACTTTCACCTCATCTTTAGTCAGTTCTCCTTTCCCCATTAACGCTTTGAAGCTCTCGAAGTTTCCTCCCCAGAAAATTCCTTTAGCGATTTCCTCGCCACCTGAAATTTTTTCAGGACAGCGGTGGATAAAGTGAATCGTATCGGTCGCTACCGGGCCACCATAGCACACCGCAAAAGCAGGCCCTCCAATATCCTCAATCAGATCTCCTAATAACAAGAGACTTGGCTGGTTAATTACAAAACCAAGCGTCCCCAGTTCGCTGTGTTCGGTTAGAAAAACTACCGACCGGGCAAAATTAGGATCATTTAAAAATGGTTCGGAAACAAGCAGTTTACCGGCTGAGGGTGTTAATCGACTTATCATTTCGGAAAATTACTTATAATTTTAAAAAAACTAAAGACTATTTTTGTCAAATGGAGCTGACCAAAGAAAATATTCAAAACCTAAGACAAGATTACCGCGCTGCTGAACTTTCAGAGGCGGATATCGACAAAAATCCAATTGCACAATTCGCAAAATGGTTCAAAGACGCGTTAGAGGCTAAATTGTATGAGCCTAATGTAATGACTTTAGCTACAGCCGACTTAACAGGCAAACCATCTTCCAGAATTCTCCTTTTAAAGGGATTTGATGAAGAAGGTTTCGTTTTTTTTACCAATTACAACAGTAAAAAAGGTAAAGATCTTCAGGAAAATCCACAAGCTGCAATGCAATTTTTCTGGCCGGAACTGGAAAGACAAGTCAGAATTGAAGGTATGGTAACCAAAGCGACGGCAGAAGCTTCTACAACTTATTTTCACTCCCGCCCCAAAGGCAGCCAGATTGGAGCCAGCGCCTCCCCTCAAAGTACTGTTATTCCAAACCGCGAAATTTTAGAAGACCGTGTAAAAGAATTGACTGCCAGCTATCAGGAAACAGAAGTCCCGCGTCCTGAGCATTGGGGAGGTTATGTATTGAAACCATCCCATATAGAGTTCTGGCAGGGCCGTCCAAGCCGTTTACATGACAGGATCACTTATACCAGCGTTAACGGCGTATGGACAATTAACAGACTAGCACCTTAAACATAAAAAATGACTAAAATAGCAGTAATAGGATCTGGTACCATGGGAAATGGTATCGCGCATACTTTTGCACAATTTGGCTACCAGGTAAATCTGGTTGACATTAACCAGGAAGCATTAAATAAAGGATTAGATACAGTTAGTAAAAACCTTGACAGACAAGTCACTAAAGGAACCATAACTGAAGACGATAAAGCAAAAACATTACAAAACATAACCACATTTACAGATTTAAAATCGGGCGTTGCCGAAGCCGGTCTTATCGTTGAGGCCGCTACAGAGAATCTTGAACTTAAGCTGAAGATCTTCAGAGATCTGGATGCCTATGCAAAACCCGAAGCTATATTAGCAAGTAATACCTCTTCTATTTCAATTACCCATATTGCATCTGTCACTACCAGAGGAGAAAAGGTTATTGGAATGCACTTCATGAACCCTGTACCAGTAATGAAATTGGTAGAAGTAATTCGTGGATATGCAACCTCTGATGAAACTACTTCAATGGTAATGAACTTATCAGAAAAATTAGGTAAAGTTCCTGTTGAGGTAAATGACTATCCTGGTTTTGTAGCAAACCGCATTTTAATGCCAATGATCAATGAAGCGATTTACACTTTATTTGAAGGTGTTGCAGGTGTTTCAGAAATCGATACCGTAATGAAACTGGGTATGGCACATCCAATGGGTCCACTGCAGCTTGCAGACTTTATTGGACTTGATGTTTGTCTGGCTATTATGAACGTATTGCACAAAGGATTCGGTAATGCTAAATATGCACCATGTCCGTTATTAGTGAATATGGTCATGGCAGGCAAAAAAGGTGTAAAATCCGGAGAAGGATTTTATGATTACAGTGCGGGCGTCAAAGAGGCGAAACCAGCAGCTAAGTTTTTATCTTAACTTTACCACATGAACGAAAACCTTGACCCCTCTTCAGAAAGCTTATCTCCTAATGAAAGGGATATAGAGAAAGTACTGCGTCCCCAGGCTTTTGAAGATTTTACTGGTCAGGAAAAAATCATGGAGAACCTGAAGATTTTCGTTAAAGCAGCCAAACTGCGGGGCGAACCTTTAGACCATGTATTACTCCACGGCCCACCGGGATTGGGAAAAACCACGCTTTCTTATATTATCGCCAATGAAATGGGTGTTGGTATTAAAGTGACTTCCGGCCCGGTACTGGATAAACCGGGTGATCTGGCAGGACTTCTAACTAACCTGGAAACCGGAGACATCCTTTTCATTGACGAGATACACCGTTTAAGCCCCCTGGTAGAAGAATATCTGTATTCTGCTATGGAAGACTTTAAAATTGATATTATGCTGGAAAGCGGGCCTAATGCCCGCTCTGTTCAGATTACATTGAATCCGTTTACATTAGTTGGTGCCACTACTCGTTCCGGTCTGTTAACTGCACCATTAAGAGCAAGATTTGGTATTAACTCCAGACTGGCCTATTACGATGCTAAACTACTAACAACCATCGTTCTGCGCTCTTCAGAAATCCTTAAAACACCAATTACAGAAGAAGGCGCATATGAAATTGCAAGGCGCAGCCGTGGTACGCCAAGGATTGCCAATGCTTTATTAAGAAGGACAAGAGATTTTGCACAGATCAAAGGAAATGGCACCATTGACACCACTATAGCCAAATATGCGTTAACAGCCTTAAATGTTGATGAACATGGACTTGACGAGATGGATAACAAAATCCTGCTGACCATTATTGATAAGTTTAAAGGTGGCCCGGTTGGTTTAAAAACCATTGCGACTGCTGTCGGTGAAGATGAAGGAACAATCGAAGAAGTATATGAGCCTTTCCTGATTCAGGAAGGCTATATGATGCGTACCTCCCGCGGCAGAGAAGTTACAGAAGCGGCTTACAAACACCTTAAAAGACAATACCAGGCACAGTCTGGCAAGTTATTTTAAGAAATATATTTTTGAGGCATCATTTATGTGTAGGAACAGGTATTACATACCTTTCATGCCAGTTATTGCTTGCAAATGGTTTTAATGACCATTTATAAGCAATAACTGGCTATAAAATAACGCACATGAATATTGAAACAAGAAAACTGACCCTGGAAGACTATGACGATCTGAAAGAGTCAATGTTACAGGCATATGATACCCTTGGAGGACAAATCTGGAGTAAACAGACCATCGCCAAACTACTCAAACTATTTCCCGAAGGCCAGCTTTGCATCGCAGTAGATGATAAAGTAGTGGCCTGCTCACTGGCATTAATCGTAAACTACGATGAATATGGTGATAAACACACCTATGAAATGATTACTGGTGGCTATACGTTTTCTACACACGATCCTAACGGAGATACCTTATACGGGATTGAGATCTTTGTTTCTCCCGAATACAGAGGATTGAGATTAGGCCGCAGGTTATATGAAGCCAGAAAAGAACTTTGCGAAAGCCTTAACTTAAAAAGTATTATTGCAGGCGGACGGATCCCCGGTTATCATGAGCATGCCGATCAATTAAGTCCAAGACAATATATAGATAAGGTTAAAGCCAAAGAAATCTATGACCCTACCCTTACTTTTCAAATATCTAATGACTTTCACGTCAGGAAAGTATTAAAGAATTACCTTCCGGGAGACCATGAATCTAAAGAATTCGCCACATTAATTGAATGGAATAATATCTATTATCAAGGAGTGGATGCTTCAGCACGCTCGGCCAAAACAATCAGAATCGGATTGGTACAATGGCAAATGCGGCTTTTCCCGGATATGGATGCCTTTTATGAGCAGGTGGAGTTTTTTGTAGACGCTGTAAGTGGTTACAAATCTGATTTTATCATGTTCCCCGAACTTTTTAACACGCCATTATTACAGCCCTATAATCATTTGCCAGAAATGGAGGCTATGCGTAAACTGGCAGAGCTTACGCCAGAGATCGTAGAGAAAATCCAGAGCTATGCTGTTTCTTATAATGTGAATGTTATTTCGGGCAGTATGCCAATTTTAGAGAACAATAAGTTGTATAATGCTACTTATTTATGCCATAGAAGTGGAAAAACTGAAGAATACAGAAAGATTCATATTACACCGAATGAACTGAAATACTATGGTATGGTTGGGGGTGATAAAATCCAGGTATTTGATACAGATTGTGGTAAAATAGGTATCCTGATCTGTTATGACGTTGAATTCCCGGAATTAAGCAGAATTTATGCAGACCAGGGGATGCAAATCCTGTTCGTCCCTTTCTTAACTGATACACAGAATGGATATACCAGGGTGAGAAGATGCGCACAAGCCAGAGCGATAGAAAACGAATGTTATGTAGCTATTGCAGGTTGCGTAGGTAACCTTCCAAAAGTTAATAACATGGATATACAATTTGCACAGTCTGCAGTATTTACACCCTCAGATTTCGCATTTCCAACAAATGCAGTAAAGGCAGAAACTACGCCAAACACCGAAATGATGCTTGTTGTAGACGTAGACCTGCATTTACTTGATGAATTGCACCATTTTGGTACCGTTAAAATATTGAAAGACCGTCGTACAGATCTGTACGAAGTTAAGCTGCTTAAATAATAATTGCTTAGAATAACAGGCAGATTATTTTCGTAAAAACAACCAATAAATGAGCAGGATCAGTATAATAATGGGCACTCCCCACTTGATTACTGGTCCTGCTCCTTTATCATTATCTTCATTTACGGCCTGTGGCGATGGTCCCGGGTCATCCTGATGTTTTGGATAATCAGTTTCTACTTCTCTGGGGTTATTTTCTGGGTTCTCTTTAAAATCAGATTCTGTATTTTCCATGATTGACAGTGTTAAGTTAATTTCAGACAATTATTTTGGTCGATACATAGACAACAAAGAAAGGACTCAAAAGTTTCCTTCAAAGCAGTACACACTATTTCCCGCCTGTATTCTATCAGCGCTAAGTTTACCTTAAACAAATATAAGGTTGGCCATCTAAAGATTGTGCCCGGCCAGTTATGAGTGCTTCCGCAATATAATCCAATGCACTAGAGGGAATATGAGCAGGATAAACACTACATACATTTCCATCTTCGTCTTCGGTATCGGGTAAATAAACTGCAGATAGTGTATTGCCATCTTTTTTAAAGGTTGGCGTCACATTTGTTCTTCTGTAACTTGATCTCAAAGTCACATCCCCACCTAAATAAGCATACCAGGAATTAGCCATAATCAATAATACTTTTATTTATCAAAAAGCATCAAAAACTTTAATTAACACCTACTCTTTTAAGGATTTTCGGCTTTCTCCTCTATATTTTTTATTGCACCAACTTATGGCTTAATCAGCTCATTTCATAGGGTCATATGTCTCAAAAAATGCTACTTGAATATCATGTAACACCCTGCATCAATTTTTTTATAGATAACAGAAGCGTACCTTTGCGGTGAGAAATGTATAACAACCCTTCAAAATACAGCCAGCTTATCAAGGATGAAGCCCTAAGACTAGGCTTTATGCAGTGCGGTATTGCTAAAGCTGGCTTTCTCGAAGAAGAAGCGCCAAGATTGGAAAAATGGCTCAAAGATAATCGTCACGGACAGATGAGCTATATGGAAAATCACTTTGACAAAAGGTTGGATCCAACCCTATTGGTAGACGATGCAAAATCTGTTATCTCTTTGACTTTAAACTACTTTCCAGAAGAAAGGCAAACGGACCCAAATGCACCAAAAATCTCCAAATATGCCTATGGAGCAGACTATCACACGGTCATTAAGGATAAATTATTCTTATTACTCAGTTTTATTGAAGAAAACATAGGTGAAGTAAGCGGAAGAGCTTTTGTAGATTCAGCACCAGTACTGGACAGAGCCTGGGCAAAACGTGCAGGTATAGGCTGGACTGGTAAAAACAGCAACATCATCAGCAAAAAAAGCGGTTCCTTCTTTTTTTTAGCAGAGCTGATCATTAACCTTGACCTGGTCTATGACGAACCCTTTGCTACTGACCACTGTGGTACCTGTACCAAATGTATAGACGCCTGTCCAACAGATGCGATCCTGTCCCCTTTTATCATTGACGCTAACAAATGTATTTCTTACCTCACTATTGAGCTCAGAGACGAAATCCCTAAAAGCTTTGATGACAAGATGGAAAACTGGATGTTTGGCTGTGACATTTGTCAGGACGTTTGTCCATGGAACAGATTTTCAGTTCCGCATACCGAACCAAAATTCAAACCGAATGAGAATTTACTGGGGATGAAAAGAGAAGATTGGCTGGATATTACCGAAGATGTATTTAAACAGATCTTTAAGAATTCGGCAGTAAAGCGGACTAAGTTTAAAGGCTTAACCCGCAATATTGATTTCATCAGGCAGATTCCTGATGAAAGTTAAGAATTGACTACGCTCAAAAAAGCTTACTTAACAAACAGAATGTTATTGTAGTCATTTTTATCCGGTACATAAGTACTTCCAAGCACAGCTTTCTTTATTTTCTTACTGGTCTTGAACGGAAGGGAAATATTCAGTTCAGGTTTCTCCCAGACACCAATATTCCAATGCGCTTTTTCTGTAGAACCATCATCATAAGTCAAAGTCAGGTCAACCGGTAATGGTTTAAGACTTTTGTTCTCTATTTTGAAAACATAACCATCAGCAGTTTTATCCGCACCAGTAATGCCCAGATCAATATCTCCTTCGCCAAAGAACCACCTGTTCCAGAACCAATCCATATTTTTACCTGAACCCTCGTTCATACTGTAAAAGAAATCAAATGGCATCGGGTGTTTACCGTTCCATTGCTCAATGTAATGATGTAAAGCTTTGGTAAACAACTCATCACCCAAATAATCCTTCACAAATAAATAGCCCAATGCGGGTTTAGGATAAGAATTGGTAAAAGAACCTGAACCAACCAGATCCGGAGTAAGGGTCATGATTGGCGTGTCATCTTTTTTACCAGAATTAAATGCTGTAGGCTGTATTCCATATTCATCAATCATAGTAGAGTCAATCATCGGAGAAATTAACCACTCGCCTATAGTTGCCCACCCTTCGTCCATCCAGCCATATTTTGTTTCATTGGTTCCCATGTAAAAAGGGAACATCGTATGAAAAATCTCATGAATAGTCAGTGTAATTGAATTCTCGCGTTTTTCAACCGGGTTATCATTCACCATCATTGGATATTCCATCTGATCAAGGCCATCAAAGATAGTCTCATGTGCATAAGGATATGGCCATTTCGGGAATTCATAACTCATTGCATGTACTGATTTACGTGCAAAATCTATCACTTCATAATAATCTTTATGAATTGGATTAAATGCAGCATCTACACGGGTCCTTCTATTAGTTTTCGGATCAACGACTAAACTCGTTGACTTCCACAAATAGTGGTTACTAGTTGCAAAAACAAAGTCAGTTACATTTTTTGCTTCAAATTTCCAGGTATTAAAATCCTGGTTTTTAGTAACCGTCTGTGTTGCAAGGTCATTATCATTGATTACATTGACAACACTATCCACCTGCTCTGCTAAAGCCAGCTTATCCGCAATTTTCTTTTGAAACACGCTTTTAGCATTCATCAGATCTCCCGTTGCCCAGATCACGTAGTTTTTAGGCACAGTTACCGCTGCTTTGAAAGTACAGAAGTCATTATAAAACTCAGCATCTCCAAGATAAGGATACTTGTTCCAACCATCAACATCATCATAAACAGTGATACGCGGGAAAAAATAGGCTACAAAATAAGAACCTTCATCGACCATACCAGTTCTGTTATGAGATCCCTTATTTAAAGTATACTGATAAGCAATTTTAACTTTTATACTTTTTCCAGGAGCCAATCCAGCAATAGCAGTGTGCATATTTGTTCCATCAATCTGAAGTGCATCAGCCGAAACAGTTTTATCATTAATTGATAAGGAACCAATTTTCACCCCTTCACCCAAATCTCTGTCCGCCACCTTACTTGCACGCGGACTGCCATCTTTGTATAAGTTTGGATATAATTTAAACCAAACTTCCTTTAAAGTATCAGGACTTTGATTCTTATAAACTACATCAACAGTACCTTTCAGCAATCCTGAAACAGGATCGAAATCTACTTTCAGATCGTAATCTGCTGTATTCTGCCAGTATTTTAATCCTGGCTTGCCATTCACAGCCCTTGTTCCTTTGTTGTAAGCTTGCTGAATATCCGCAGGAACCGGCAAACCTTGTTGAGCAAAAACGCTCAGACCTATCATACTGAATAGACTGAGCATTGTTATTTTCTTCATCGACTATATATTTTATTTCCTTTTTTAAAAAAACCTGCATATTCATATCATATGCAGGTTTTTGCTGGCTATTTACCGAATTTCATTTTTAACTGTTCCAGCATGTCCGGTGTAACATTAACTGCTGGTTTCTCTTTTTTAGGTTGTGGAGCGGGTTGTCTTGGTTCTCCTCCAGCCTGTTGTGGCCTTGGTTGTGCCACTGCAGGTTTAGATTTTACAGGATTCCCGGCAGATTCCGCTGGTCTAGGCGTTGCAGGCATTTTTGCTGCTCTGTTTAATTCTTTTTTCTTGTTCCAGCGTGTCCAGATTTCTTCCAGTTTCTTTTTAGTATATAAAGGAAAATCTCCCTGTTTCATCCAGGCATAATAACTTGGCTCAGTATCAAATACCTGCTCAACAGTTTTATTTTTATGCTTTCCGAAATTAAACACTTCCTCTCCATTCTCATTGAAGACCATTCTGCCTGCAAAATCAACAGGTTTGTTCATGTTTGTAAAAGCATGAAGTGCATCTACATCATTTTTAACCGGTTGAGAAATATTACCTTGTTTATCTTCAAAATCTACATTTTCATAACGGTCAAGCTGTGCAAGCAAAACATGATACGTAGCCTTAATATCTGCCTCTGCAGAGTGTGCATTGATAATATCCTGATTACAGTAGAATTTATAAGCCGCACGCAAAGTACGTTGCTCCATCTGATGAAACACATTTTGCACATCTACAAATCTTCTTCCAGTCATATCAAAGTCTACACCTGCCCGTAAAAATTCTTCAAGTAACACAGGAATATCAAAACGATTAGAATTGTAACCTGCAAGATCCGCATCACCAATAAATTCAGCAATTTCTGCTGCTACTTCATTAAACTTAGGCGCATCAGCAATATCCTTATCGTAAATTCCATGAATCAATGAAGATTGCAAAGGGATTGGCATATCCGGGTGGACACGTAATGTTTTTACCAGCTCAGATCCATCTGGCATGGCTTTTAAAATTGCAATTTCAACGATACGATCAGAACCAACGTTAATTCCTGTGGTTTCCAAATCAAAAAAAGCAAGAGGACGGATTAGATTTAATTTCATTAGTATTTTTAATTTTTTTAATGGTCAGATGGAGCCTTTGGTTATTAAAATTATTATTGCCCTTCGGGTCTGATAATTATTTTAATGATGTCAAGTTCATCTATTTATTTTATTTTTTTTAAGGTGTCAAATAGTGTAGTCAATGATACGATTTAAATCCCTGGCAGGGAAAACTAATTTTTAGCTAAGAAAAACAATACCTAATCCTATACCAATTATCATAATAAGATACATTAATATTTCGGTAGTAGCGAATTTCTTATACTTATTCCAAAATGATATCTCGTAACCTTTCTCTTCCATCTATTTATATATTGCGTCTTTTTAATCTTTTACAGGTCCGGCTTTAACCAGTACACGCTGGTAAGCAGGCAGGCTTAAGTCATCTACAATCACACCATGTGTTGTAGAAGCATGTACAAAGAACCCGTGATTAAGATAAACGCCTACATGGTCTATTCCATTGCCCCCGAAAGAGAAAAAGATCAGATCTCCCTCTTTGAGCTGCGAAACATTTTTCTCTTTAATCACGTCGGCCTGGTCTTTAGATCGTCTGGGTAACTTTACCCCATAAATCTCCTTATTCAAAAGTAAGGCAAATCCTGAACAATCTATCCCTCTTTTATCTAATCCACCAAGCCTGTACCTCACTCCAGTCCAATCGGTAATGAAACGGTACAATTCCTTACTTTTAACATTCGACATTGCTTCAGCAGCTTTTGCACCTCTGCTTTCTTTGTAAACTGTTGATCTTCTGCTTCCACAGGAAGAAAGAAAAGCCATTGCGGCCAACAATATGATCAGGTGAGAGGCGCGGATACTGCGTAAAGTCATAAGCCTTATTTTATTGTTTAATTAATCGCTGAATTTCATCCAGTTTCAGTAAAGCCTCTACAGGAGTCAGTACATTCACATCCAGATTGTTCAGCATATCTCTTATTTGTACCAGAACAGGGTCATCAACAGCAAACATATGCAACTGGTACGCCTGGTTCTGAACCTTTTTGAAACTATCTTTAATACTCTGTCCCTCAGTTCTGTCTATTTCCAGCTTTTTAAGGATCTCATTAGCCCTGTTGATCAATTTCGGAGGCATACCCGCAATCTTTGCGACATGAATACCAAAACTGTGTTCACTTCCACCAGGAATCAGCTTACGCAAAAAGATAATCTTGTTGCCAACCTCTTTAATTGACACGTTGAAATTCTTAATCCGGTTCATTGTTCCCGCCAGCTCATTCAACTCATGATAATGTGTAGCAAATAATGTCTTAGGTCTTGCCGAAGGATGCGTATGTAAAAACTCAGCAATCGCCCAGGCAATAGAAATACCATCATAGGTACTTGTACCACGGCCAATCTCATCCAGCAAGATTAAACTTCTGTCAGAAATATTGTTCAGGATACTCGCTGTCTCATTCATTTCTACCATGAACGTACTCTCTCCCGAAGAAAGGTTATCAGAAGCACCTACCCTGGTGAAAATCTTGTCCACCAAACCGATATGCGCAGCTTTAGCAGGAACAAAACAACCCATCTGCGCCATTAACACGATGATACCCGTTTGTCTTAAAATAGCCGACTTACCCGACATATTGGGCCCTGTAATGATAATAATCTGTTGCGTATCATTATCCAGGTAAACATCATTCGTAATATACTCTTCTCCTACCGGCAAACGTTTCTCAATTACCGGATGTCTGCCACCTTTAATATCAAGTACTTTGGAAACATTCATTACCGGCTTAACGTAATGATTTTTAATCGCTAACTGCGCAAAACATAACAAAACATCAAGTTGTGCGACAAGGAAAGCATTCAACTGAATCGGCCTGATATACGCAGCTACCTGTTGCATCAATGCCTCATAAAGTCTTACTTCTATCTGCTGTATCTTATCTTCCGCCCCTAAAATCTGTTCTTCGTACTCTTTAAGTTCCGGAGTAATATATCTTTCCGCATTCACAAGCGTCTGTTTACGGCTCCATTCTGCAGGCACTTTATCTTTATGCGTATGAGTTACTTCCAGATAATAACCGAAAACGTTATTAAATGATATCTTCAGCGAAGGAATACCAGTTTTTGCAGCTTCCCGCTTCTGAATTTCTACCAGAAAGTCTTTTCCACCCGATGAAATCTGACGGAGCCTGTCCAGCTCTTCATCAATCCCATCCGCAATTACATTTCCTTTGATTAATAAAGCTGGCGGATCTTCCTGAAGTTCTCTTTGTAATTTCTCACGGATACTCACACAAGGATCCAATTGCTCTGCAAGCTGAATCAGGTACGGATTATCCGAAGTCAGCGCCGTATCCTTTATTTCTTCAATATGGTATAATGCCTTTTTAAGCTGACTTAACTCTCTTGGCCCGCATTTCTGCAATCCAACTTTAGAAATCAACCTTTCCAGGTCACCAATCAACTTAATATGTGTTAAAAATTCTTCGATCAAGCCTTCATGCGCTACCATGAACTCAACTGTACCTAAGCGTTCCTGAATCGGTTTGATTTCCTTTAACGGCATCACAATCCATTTATGAAGCATCCTGGCCCCCATAGGAGTTGAAGTCTGATCCAGCACATTGAAAAGCGTCATTGCATTTTCATTGGCAGAACTCACCAATTCAAGATTGCGGACTGTAAAACGATCCAGCCACATATAATTATCCTCTTCCAGGCGGGAGATAGCTGTGATATGCTTTAAATTCCGGTGTTCAGTTTCATTCAGGTAATGTAATACAATACCCGCAGCAATAATACCAGTTTGAATCTTGTCTACACCAAAACCCTTTAAGGAACTCACTTCAAAATGTTTATTTAAAGTTTCGTTGGCATAATCAGTAGTAAAAGCCCAGTCATCCATTGGGAAAGTATAGAACTTATCACCGAATAACTCAAAAAATTCCTGACGTTTACTTTTTTGAAAGATAACCTCAGTCGGCTTAAAGCCTTGCAAAAGCTTATCTATATACTCCGCATTCCCCTGTGCAACATGGAACTCACCTGTGGAAATATCCAGAAATGAGACGCCAATCATTGACTTATCAAAGTATACTGCGCCTAAATAATTATTGGATTTCTGGCTAAGAATATTATCATTATAAGCCACTCCCGGTGTCACCAATTCGGTAACCCCGCGTTTAACAATAGTCTTAGTCGTTTTAGGATCTTCCAGCTGATCACAAATTGCCACCCGCTGACCTGCACGGACTAATTTAGAGAGGTAAGTATCCAGCGAATGATGCGGAAAACCAGCAAGCTCTATATAAGCAGCTGTTCCGTTTGCCCTCCTTGTTAAAACAATACCCAGTATCTGAGAAGTTTTAATGGCATCTTCGCCAAATGTCTCATAAAAATCCCCAACCCTAAACAATAATAATGCACCAGGATACTTTGCCTTGATCGCACTGTGCTGTTGCATTAATGGTGTTTCTTTCGTCTTATCTTTAGCCAAAATATATGTTACGTTACAAAAATGTAAATATACTATCTAAGGATTAGCTTTAGGTTTTTTTTTGAAAAATAAGGAGGAAGAATCACCACTAATATGACCTACAACTGTTCTATATAGGATAAAAACAATGATAAGGCTTCTCTTTTCTGAACAGTCAGCTCAAAATCCAGCTTATGCATCAGGTAATCATCCAGATCAAAAACAGGATTTACCGGTAATGTTTTCAGTAATTCTTTTCTGGCTTCCAGCCCAGCTTTCAAAGCTGTATTGAACTCATTTATAAAGGCTTCAGGAATAACTTTATTTGCTACCCAGGCCGCATATACAAAAGGAAGACCCGTAAAATTCATCCACTCCTCTCCCATATCGTAAGCAAAGGCATAATCGTCCTTTTTACCAAAAGTCCGGTCACCTATTAAAACGATCGCATCAGTTTGCGCATTGACGTCTGTGGTATAGCTTACTTCCTGCTTAAAATGGAATTTCAGCAACACTTTAGCTAAATTATTAGAAGTTCTGGAATGACTATCCAAACGCAAAGTCCTGATTTCAGTCACAGGAACATTACTAAATATAAATACAGAGTTTACAGCGCCTACAGATCCGATACAGTAATCAGAGATAATATTTGCATTCGGCACATGCGGAATCGCCGCAACAGGGATCAAACCCACATCAACAGTACCATCAATTAACTTGGCAGCACAATCTGAAGGAATATCTAAACTTAAATCTATTTGGTTTAATACTTCGGAATGATTGATTCCATAAATAAAAGGCTTGGTATTGGTATAGGCAACAGCAGAAATTCTGATCTTATTCAATGTTATACGTTTAAATGGTCGGTATTGTTCTGGGTCAGAACCGTAAAGGTATCACCCGTTAAATCAAGTCTGTAAAGACCTGTATTCTGATGCGGAAAATCATACATTTCAGACAAAGGCTTATTCGTCAACAAACACATCAGCAAGCGTAAGGAACGTCCATGCATACAAATCAAGATCAGCTTTTCGGCTGTTCTGGACTTAATGACCTCAACAATTTCTTTTAACCTGATCGCTACATCTGCCGGGCTTTCGCCACCTGCAAAATGCGCATCATAATCTCCTGCCTGCCACTTTTCAGTGATATCTTTGAAAGCTCCGATAACCAGTTCACTCGTATGCTGCCCTTCAAACTCTCCCCAGGCAAGCTCATCCAGCTCCGTATGTTTCTCCCAGGGAAGTCCCGCATCAATAAACTGCTGAACAGTTTGCTGCGTACGTTTAAGCACTGAAGTATAAACCTTATCAAAAGGGACATCTTTGTATAACTTATAAAATGCAGCAGCCTGAGCTCTGCCAGTAGCATTCAAATCGCTATCTATGCCTCTGCCCTGTATAATTCCTTGTTTATTCAACTCCGTCTCGCCATGGCGGATGATATATATTTCTTTATCCATTAATTAATCACCGGGAGCTTATAATACTGAGGCTTCACATCTTCCTCAAAAACAAAATCTGTATAATCTGTCACTACATTATAAAAGGTATCTCTTTCTATCGGCTGACGGTTCACCTGTTTAATCAAATTAGCCAACTCACGCGTACTCATACCAGGAGTCTGTTCTTCAGCACCCGCCATCGAATAAATCTTTGTCGTATCATCCAGCGTACCATCAATATCATCTACCCCAAAGTTTAAAGATAACTGAGCAGTCTGACGGCTGATCATTGCCCAATAAGCTTTGATATGATCAAAGTTATCAAGGTAGATACGTGCAATCGCATAATTTCTTAAATCCTCTACCACAGAAACCTCAGGAACATTTTCCATCTGATTATTCTGATTTCTGAACTTAAGCGGAATAAACGCCTGGAAACCACCTGTTTTATCTTGCAACTGGCGCAAACGTTCCATGTGGTCAACCCTATGTTTAAATTCTTCAATATGACCATATAACATAGTCGCATTAGTTTTTAAACCTAATTTATGTGCCTGCTCATGAATGTCAAGCCATTGTTCAGCCGTACATTTATCATTCGCTATCTTTTCTCTTACCTCAGGATGGAAAATTTCTGCACCACCACCTGGCATTGAATCCAGACCGGCCTCTTTGAAATATTTCAAACCATCATAATGGCTAAGTTTTGCCTTTTTAAAGATATAATAACACTCAACCGGTGTCAATGCTTTAATATGCAGAGAAGGACGGTGTGCTTTTACACTCCTGAAGAAATCAGCATAGAATTCCAGATTTTGCTTCGGTACTACCCCACCCGTAACATGTACTTCAGTTACCGGCTCATTATCATATTTCTTCAGGATATCCATCATCCCGTCTACACTCATTTCCCAACCGTCTTCTTTATTCTTAATCAGACGCGAATAAGAACAGAAATTGCAGGTATAGATACAAACATTAGTAGGTTCAATATGAAAATTCCGGTTGAAGTAAGTCTTGTCCCCATGCTTCTGTTCCCTGATATAATTTGCTAAAACACCTAAAAAACCCAGTTCAGCATGTTCATATAAGTAAACACCTTCATCGAAAGTGATCCTTTCCTTTTGCTGGACTTTTAACGCTATCCCTCTCAGTTCCTGAGATAAATCGGCATTGTCCAGTATAAAAGTAAGCTTTGCAGTCGTATCCATCTTTGATTGATTTATAGCTCAAAAGTAAGATAAAATCGACATAACAAGGCGTAACAATACTTTTAAGCTGTCAGCTTTATGTAAAAGCTACCCGGAACTGCATAGAGAGACTACACTAAACTGCCTGTAAAAGCTAGCCTGAACTGCTAGTTGACTGACACTTTCAGACCCAGCTTCAGCGCATAAAAAAAGCTGCATCTTGTTTAGAAGAGGCAGCTTAAAGGTGTTATGTTTGATTGAAAACCTATTTCATTGCTTTTGTAAAGTTCAGGATAATATAGGCTGGATTTTTTCCATAATCTACAGGTGATTTCAATACCAGACGATCTCCCGTTGCTTCAGAAAGAATTAATCTGTAGCCTTCTGTTACATTTTTAGCTTTATCACCTTCATATAATTTCTTAAACTGGAAAGTTTGGTCTGCAGTACTTACTGACCAGAAAATACTTTGCGTTCTTGTTGGACAATCAGCAGTTCCAGGTAGCATATAAGAACCATTTCCACTGTTTGTTAATTTCCAGGTACTACCAATAAAACATTTGTACGAAGCTTCACTAAAAAGAGATTTTACGTTCATTGCAGGAACGCCATCAAAAGTGACGTCATTCAGTACCCAATTTCCAGACACATTTCCTCTCTTTAAACTAGCACCAGCAGATGCACCCTTAGGTGAACAGCCTTGTAAAACCATCAATGAACTACATAAAATGGCTGCTATAAATAATATTCTTTTCATATCTTGTATTTTCGAAAACAGCTTACACAAATCCTGCCAAAAAAACCCGAAAACCTAAATTCTATGCAGACTGAAACCATTGCTATACATGCCGGAAATTTAACTCGCAGTACCACAGGGGATGTAACCCCTCCCATTAGCCTTTCCACCACATTTTTCAGAGACGAAGAAGGTGGCTACCCAGGCGGACATATGTATAGCCGCGTCAGCAATCCCAATCGTTCTGCACTGGAAAAAGTAATGGCCGATCTGGAAAAAGGTGCAGATGCCTGTGCTTTTTCTTCTGGAAATACAGCTGGAATGACCCTTTTTCAGGCCTTAGCTCCTGGCAGTCATATTATCGCACCAGACGACATGTACTGGGGATTTAAAAAACAACTGCAATCTATCTTTGAAGGTATCCTGACCATAGATTTTATTGACCTGACTACCACAGCCACACTAGAAAGTTATATTAAAAGTAATACTGTGATGATCTGGGTAGAAACACCTTCAAACCCCCTGTTAAAAATCACCGATCTTGCAGCAATTGCCGTTATAGCTAAAAAACACCAGCTCATTTTTGCCTGCGACAGTACATTTGCCTCCCCATGTTTCCAGAATCCAATCCTGTCAGGAGCAGATATCGTGATGCATTCTTCTACAAAATACATTGGAGGCCATAGTGACGTATTGGGAGGCATCCTGATCACAGCTATTAAAAATGAGTTTTGGGATAAAATCAGGAATATTCAGCAAATCGGAGGCGCAGTACCCTCTCCTTTTGATTGCTTTTTGCTCTTAAGAAGTATCAAGACATTACCATACAGAATGCGTGGACACGCAGAGAATGGTATGGCACTAGCTAAACACCTCGCTGCACACCCAAAAGTTGAGGCGGTATATTATCCCGGCCTGCCTTCACATCCGCAACATGAAATTGCTAAAAAACAAATGAGTGCTTTCGGCGGCATGTTATCTATATTAGTTAAGGGCGATGCTGAAAATGCAAAAAAGGTAGTAAATAAAGTCAAGTTGTTTGCACAGGCCACAAGCCTTGGCGGTGTGGAAAGTCTGATTGAACACAGAGCCTCCGTAGAAGGGCCCGGCACTAAAACACCACAGAATTTAATTCGGATATCTGTTGGACTAGAGCATATCGACGACCTGATTGCCGATCTGGAGCAGGCTTTGGTCTGAATAACCCACAAGAACAGTAAAGATTATTCAATTTAAATGACTTAAAAACAGCATATTAATTATTTTTCAGAATATTATTTTGGAAGTAGACACAAATACGCTACATTTGTAATTATATAGTGAAAGCTATTCAAGTCAACCCGCAATCTGGGTTTGATTTATAAAGAAGTGGCGAGAGACAGGCTCCGTGACCCACTGGCAACCCTCCCAAATGGAGAAGGTGCCAATTCCTGACCAGTTTGCATAGTGCTTTCTGGAAAGATAAATTAAGACAAAATGAAAATTAACCACCAACTATCGCAATCAGGCGACCCTGTTTCTTACACGACCCAACACCTGCAAACTATTGCAAGTATGTGTTGTTGCATCGGCTAAAAACAATCTTCCACGTAAAATTAGTTTTAGTTCAACCGGAAGGCCTTTTTTCAAAGGTATGCAATCCCTTATACGGATTCTGCAATCGCATTAAATCCCGTATCTGTCTATAAAAATCCATTTTATTCATTTTAAACCAGCGAAATCATGTCAGCTAATTATAGATTCGAAACACTACAACTTCATGCAGGTCAGGAAATTGACCCTACAACAGGTTCAAGAGCAGTGCCGATTTATCAAACTACTTCTTACGGATTTAAAAGCGCCGAACATGGTGCAAACCTCTTTGCATTAAAAGAATTCGGTAATATTTACACCCGCTTAATGAACCCAACAACAGACGTTTTCGAGAAACGTGTAGCAGCACTTGAAGGCGGTGTTGCGGGACTGGCAGTAGCTTCAGGACAGGCAGCTCAGTTTATTGCCTTAAACAATATTCTGGAAGCCGGCGATAATTTTGTCTCTTCTCCTCATTTATATGGAGGTAGCTACAATCAGTTTAAAGTTGCTTTTAAACGTTTAGGTATAGAAGTAAGATTTGCTGAAAGCGATAACACACAAGATTTCGAAGCTAAAATCGATAAAAACACCAAAGCAATTTACCTGGAAAGTATTGGCAACCCATCTTTCAGCATTCCTGATTTCGAAAAGCTTTCCCTGATTGCTCAAAAATATGATCTTCCTTTAATCGTAGACAATACCTTCGGTGCAGCAGGCTATTTATTTAAACCTTTGGAACATGGTGCGCACATCGTCGTACAATCTGCTACCAAATGGATTGGCGGACACGGCACAAGCATTGGTGGCGTAATTATAGATGGCGGAACCTATAACTGGGGAAATGGTAAATTTAAACAGTTCACCTCCCCTTCCGAAGGTTATCACGGGCTGGTCTTCAACGATGTATTCGGAATTGGAAGTGACTTTGGAAATATTCAGTTTATCATCCGTGCAAGAGTAGAAGGATTAAGAGACTTCGGCCCTGCTATCTCCCCATTCAACTCCTTTCTTTTAATTCAGGGACTGGAAACCTTATCCCTGCGCGTTCAAAGACACGTTGACAATGCTTTAGCGCTGGCAACCTGGCTGGAAAACCATGAAGCCGTGAGTCAAGTATTTTACCCAGGACTGGAAAGCAGCCCTTACCATCAAAACGCAAAGAAATATTTAAAGAATGGATTTGGCGCAGTGCTGTCATTCGAACTGCACGGCGGAAAAGAACAAGCAGTACAGTTTGTAAACGAACTGCAACTCGTTAGCCATCTGGCCAACGTAGGTGACGCCAAAACACTGATCATACAACCATCAGCAACTACCCATCAGCAATTAAGTGATGCAGAACAAGCAGCTGCCGGGATTACACCTCAATTACTTAGAGTATCTGTAGGAATTGAACACATCGATGACATCAAAGCCGATTTCGAACAAGCTTTTGAAAAGTTGTCGTCAGGAAAATAGCTTTAAGCTTAAAAAAGATAGAAATAAAATGTCATCAACACACCTATATAATTACCCAAAGCAATTTAAACTGGAGAACGGAAAAAAATTGCGCGGGATACAAATTAGCTATCAGACTTTTGGAAAGCTAAATGCCAGCAAAGACAATGTGATCTGGGCATGTCACGCACTAACCGCCAATGCAGATGTCCTGGATTGGTGGAAAGGCCTCTTTGGAGAAAAGAACTTATTTAATCCAGAAGAGCATTTTATCATTTGTGCAACGGTTATCGGTTCACATTATGGAAGCACAAACCCACTGAGCATAAACCCAGTGACAGGAAATCCATACTATTTATCATTCCCTGAGTTTACCATCAGAGATTTGGTTCACGGGCATCAATTACTTGCCGAACATTTAGGCATTCAAAAAATCCGCGTATTGATCGGTGGGTCCTTAGGTGGCCAGCAGGCTAGTGAATGGGCAATTATGGAAAGCAACAAAATAGAAAACCTGATTCTTGTGGCAACCAATGCTTATCATTCTCCATGGGGGATCGCATTCAACGAAAGCCAGCGCCTGGCCATCAGTACCGACCGTAGCTTTTATGCACAACAACCTGACGGTGGTTTGAAAGGCTTGAAAGCAGCAAGAAGCATTGCGTTGCTCTCTTACCGAACCTACGAAGCCTATAATGCAACACAACTGGAAAGTGTTAATGAGAAAACTGACGGCTTCCGTGCCTCTTCTTATCAGAATTACCAGGGAGAAAAGCTTTGCAAAAGGTACAATGCCTATAGCTATTGGTATTTAAGCAAAGCAATGGACAGCCACAATGTAGGCAGAGGAAGAAAAAGCGTTATTGATGCGCTGAAAACTATCAAGTCCAACACCTTGGTGATCGGAATTGAAAATGACTTCCTTTTTCCCTTGGTGGAACAGGAATTTTTAGCCAAACACATACCAGGAGCTGAATTCCACAGTATCAATTCAGCTTATGGCCATGATGGATTCTTAATTGAAACAGACATACTTACTAATATCATCGGCAATTTCTTAAAAGAAAGTGTCAATAAAAAAATTGTTAAACTGCATAAAACAGCATAAATGAGCAAGAAACTTAAAATTGGAATATTCGGTTTTGGAGTTGTGGGACAGGGACTACATGACATTATCCGTGGCCAGGATTTAAACCTGGAAATTATTAAAATAGCCATCAAAAATCCGGATAAGAAACGTAGTCTGGATGCCGGACTATTCACTACAGATCATGATGAGATTTTAAATAATCCGGAGATTAACACGATTGTTGAACTAATAGATGACGCAGATGCGGCGTTTGCCATTGCAAAAAAAGCATTAACCAGTGGAAAACATGTAGTCTCTGCTAATAAAAAGATGATTGCCAATCATTTAGCAGAATTAGTAGAATTACAAGCAAAATACGGCGCTTCTTTACTTTATGAAGGTGCAGTATGTGGGAGTATTCCAATCATCAGAAACCTGGAAGAATATTATGACAATGAGTTGCTGCACGGAATAAGCGGAATCTTTAATGGTTCATCGAACTACATTCTTTCTAAAATATTCAATGAAAACATGCCTTATGACGTGGCATTAAAACAAGCTCAGGAACTTGGTTTCGCAGAAACTGATCCTATTATGGATGTTGGCGGCTATGACCCCAAGTTTAAACTGGCCATTGCAACAGCCCATGCTTATGGATTATTTATTGACCCCGATAAGATTCTGAATGTTGGTATCCAGAATTTATCAGAGCAGGATATTCAATATGCAAGAGAAAAAAATTACAAGATTAAATTAGTACCTACAGCCCGCAAAATCAGTACAAAGCAGGTCGTTACTTATGTATTGCCTAAATTTGTGAAAGCTGATGATTTCTTATTTAACGTAGAAAATGAGTATAACGGAGTTACTGTTCAGGCAGCTTTTGCAGACAAGCAATTCTTTTTTGGGAAAGGTGCTGGCGGCCACCCAACAGGTGCAGCAGTTTTATCTGACATCGCTGCATTGAGATACGGATACAGATATGAGTACAAAAAGTATCATCAGCAAAACGGACTGATCCATACAGATAATGTAAATATTGAGGTCTATTTAAGATATACACATGAATATACAGTTGAAAAATTGAAAATCGAAAACATTGTAGAGCGTTTTTCAAGGAATGACTTTAAATATGTGATCGGTAGTGTAAGCTTGAAATCGTTGTTAGCAAATAAGGACTTACTCGTGCAAAAAGATGTTTTTATAGCACATACCGGAAGATTTACTTATACAGATAAGCAAATCGAGGTGATTGCCGGAGAAGAAGCTCTTGTTCATTAAGTGGAAAAGCTCCTGTTCATTAAAAGAGAAGAAGTTCTTGTTCATTAGAGGAGAAAAGCTCTTGTCCACTAAAGGAGAAAAGCTCCTGTTAATATACACAGCAACCCGCTGATTAATAAACGAGAAAAGCCTTTCAGTTAATTCTGAAAGGCTTTTCTCGTTTATGTTTTTTTACCTGTTAGAATGCGGTAAATGATGCATAGTGATCTCCTGTATAATATCGGCTGCCATCGTTACCAAGAACAATACGTTCCGCTCCTCTGTTTTGACCGTTCACTTTTGGATTGACGTCATATTCTTTATAAGCTACTCCTTGTGGCAACAAACCTTCACGATTCTGGAATACTGTCCCTCCCACATATCCTTGAGGAGCTTTTCCATTTTTAGCTACATAATCAGCAACCGTATAAGCTTTTTGTGGAACTGTTACCGCTGCCTGTTGAGTAGTATGACCTGCAAGGCTAACTGTTGTTGCTTGCAGCGAGTTTACTAAAGCTAAGGAAGAATTGCTGTCTTTCGTGAAAGATGAAAACAGCAAACCAAAGGTTAGCAGCGCGAATAAAATTTTAAAGTTTTTCATAGATCTTTTTTTAATGGTTATTTATTGATGAATAGATAAATTAAAGATCAGTGATTTAAGTTAAACTTTTATACGTTCAGAAAAACTTAATAAATTGTTCATAGTAATCAAACATAGCAGACCGTAAATATCATCAGCTTACTAAGCACAGGGACTTAACCGTTATCAGACAAACTTAGCCGTAATAACATAAATAAGCTGCATCCTGATCACAGATCACCTCAAATGAAGTACCTGCAGCAACATCAAATTCTTCTTGCGCAGCGTAGACCTGGTAAGTATCCGTTAACTTCACTTTCATACTACCTGTGATCACGATCATCCTTTCTGGCGAAGAAGCCGAAAAAACATAGGTTCCTTTCTTCATCACGCCTAGCGTAGCTTTACCCTTCTCGGTTTCCAGTCCAAGGCTTTGAACTTTGCCTTCAAAATATACATTATGGGCTACTGTTTCAGTTACAACAGCAGCATTAGTCTGATTACTCATGGTTTTATGGTTTTTTAGGTTAGTCAAATATATTGACTATACACTCATTTACGTAAATTACGGCAGATATTTTCGAAGATAAAAGCAGCTATTTATGGATATGATAGAAGACAATTTATACGGCAAATTCAGTATTTCTCCCCTTATCAATGAATTAATTAACTCCAGGCCTTTTGAAAGGCTTAAAGGAATACATCAGGGTGGTGGAATATTTTTGGTTAACCCAAAACTAACGTTGACCAGGCATGAACATTCTATCGGGGTCATGTTATTGATTAAACTACTGGGAGGAACTGAAATAGAACAAGTAGCTGGACTACTTCATGATATTTCGCATACAGCATTTTCTCACGTTATTGACTATGTATTTGAACATCCCGGAGAAGATTACCACGAAGAAATCTATCAGAGAATTTTAAATGACTCTGAAATCCCGGAAATACTCAACAAACATGGATACACACTTTCAGCGCTGGATCAAGACTTTAATATTCTGGAGCAACCCCTCCCTAATCTTTGCGCAGACCGGGTAGATTATGCTTTGAGAGACCTGTTTTATGCCGGGTTTATTAACAAAGAAGAAGTTAGCGACTTTATTTCAGCACTCTCCATTCATAAAGGAAGAATCATGCTGACTTCCACAGCAGCGGCACAATGGTTTAAAAGCAAATTTGAGATTTTGAACAAGGACTATTTCGCCAAAAAAGAACACCTTTATGCCAACGGGAAACTGACAACAATAATTAAACAACTACTCACTGAAAAGGCAATCACACCTGCCGACTTTGAAAAAGATGACACCCAACTCCTGAAAATAATTGAAAATACCGTTACCGGAAAGCAGCGTATTGAAGAAATTAAAAAACTACAGGATTTTGAAGAATACACGCCCAGCTTTAACTTAAAAGACCGGGTAGTAGATCCGGAACTTTATAGCGGTGGAAAATACTTCAGACTGAGTGAAGCCTGAGCCCAAACGTAATTCACGATAAAGGGGTATCCGGTTAACCGGATACCCCTTTAATTATTTTCCCCTTTCAGGAATTAGATCTCTCTGTTGATATCCCAGTTTTCCAGGTAATCTGCCACCCGGCGTACAAAAGTACCACCAAGCGCACCATTAACCACTCTGTGATCATAAGACAGCGAAAGGAACATCATATGGCGGATTGCAATTACATCACCGTATTCAGTCTCCAAAACAGCTGGTTTCTTTTTAATAGCCCCTACCGCAAGAATTGCTACCTGAGGCTGATTGATAATAGGTGTTCCCATTACGTTTCCAAATGAACCTACATTAGTCAAAGTAAAAGTACCACCCTGCGTTTCATCAGGTTTCAGTTTAGAACCCCTGGCGCGGTTTGCCAGATCATTTACAGATTTAGTCAATCCCACAAGATTCAGCTGGTCTGCATTTTTAATTACAGGAACGATCAA
This sequence comes from Pedobacter sp. UYP1, assembly GCF_040547305.1. Classification (NCBI taxonomy): domain Bacteria; kingdom Pseudomonadati; phylum Bacteroidota; class Sphingobacteriia; order Sphingobacteriales; family Sphingobacteriaceae; genus Pedobacter; species Pedobacter sp. UYP1. Next base: position 515,523 of record NZ_JBEPPL010000001.1, read on the forward strand.
GTTGCCACTAGGTAAAGCAGCAGCCATACCAATATTTATATCTTTTTTCTTGATGATCTTAGTTCCATTAACAGAAACATTGATCATTGGAAAATCTTTGATTGCTTTGGTTACCGCTTCAATAAAGATTGGCGTAAAGGTGATCTTTTCGTTCTCTCTCTTCTCGAAGTTTTTCTTCACTTTATCTCTCCAAAGCACCATGTTCGTCACATCGGCCTCTACGAATGAAGTTACATGCGCAGAAGTCTGCTTACTCATCACCATATGATCCGCAATGATTTTACCCATGCGATCCATTTCAATGATCTCATCAGCACCACTTACACTCACTACCGGCTGCGCACTGGCAGACTTTGCAGCCGCAACAGGCGCCGGTGCAGCACTAGTATTAACTGGCGCTTCTTTAACAGCAACAGGCTGGCTTTGTGCAGCACGGTTAGCTAATACAGCTCCCGTACTTTTACGACCATTCTGAATATAATTTAACAGATCATCCTTAGTTAAACGGCCATCAGCACCACTACCAGCAATATCATCAAGTTCAGTTACACTAATCTGCTCCTGAGCAGCAATGCTCTTCACTAAAGGAGAATAAAAACGATCCGGATCACTGCTATGCTGCGCAGAATTTACCGGCGTGTCATTCAATTGTTCTGTTCCCGGAATATTTACCGATTGCTCAGCTGCAGGAGCCTGTTCAGCCATTACTGGCTGCTCTTGCTTTTCAGCAGTTTTACTTTCAGCAGCGTCCGTCTCGATTATTGCAATTACAGCACCAACCTGAACAACATCATCTTCTTTATATAATTGTTGGATCAATTTTCCAGCCACTGGTGACGGAACTTCTGAGTCCACTTTATCCGTTGCGATTTCTAACAGGGTATCATCCAAACTGATCATATCACCAGGTTGTTTTAACCACTTGATGACGGTTGCTTCTGCAACACTTTCTCCCATTTTAGGTAATAATAATTCGTATTGTGCCATTTAGTTTACAGTAAATTTGGTATTTCCTATCGGATGCAAAAGTAAGGCTTTTTTGCAGTTAATTGTTATCTTCTTTCAGCAGATTCAAAATCATTGTTAATGCAGCTATAGCTGAACGCTCAATATTCTGTGCTCTTTTACTACCAAAAGTAAATAACTTAGCCACTACCCCATTCCTGTTTGCCACTGCTATCCAGACAGTTCCGACTGGTTTATCGGCAGTTCCGCCATCAGGTCCGGCGATGCCGCTTACCGCAACACTATAGTCCGTATTAAAATGAGTAATTGCGCCAGAAGCCATTTCTTTTACAGTTTGTTCACTAACCGCACCATATTTTGCCAGCGTTTCCGCTTTTACCCCTAGAACAGACTGCTTCAATTCATAAGAATAAACAACCGCACCACCTGCATAAACCGACGAACAACCCGGATGCTGGGTAATTAACTGTGCAATATAGCCACCAGTACAGCTCTCCGCAGTAGAAAGCGTCAATCCCTTTTTATCCATGAGATCAAGAATTGCTTTCTCAATCGCAATATCATCCTCAGCAACAATATAAGGCTTGATTTTTTCAATAATCCGCTGCGCATACACTTCTACTTCTTCCTTCAATTGAGCCTCATTAGTACCAGATGTACTTAACCTCAACCTTACCTGTCCAAGTTTCGGTAAATAAGCAAGCTTGATAGAAGGCGGCAAACTATCTTCAATATCCTCAATCTGTTGTGCCAGGAAAGACTCCCCTAAATTTGCAGTAAGTATAGTTTTATGATATATAAAAGGCAATTCAAAAGCCTGCTTCAATCTTGGCAGGATTTCTTCATCCATTAAATACATCATTTCAAAAGGCACACCCGGCATAGAAACAAAAATGGTTCCTTCACGCTCAAACCACATGCAAGGTGCCGTTCCGTTTTTATTTGGGATCACTGTACAACCATCAGGCACATCAGCCTGCTTGATATTTGATTCAATCATCGGGCGGTTAAAACGTCTGAAAATCTCTTCCACCTGCGCCAGTACCCCAGCATCACGGCGCATACCCATATTAAAGTATTTCGCCAATGTATATTTGGTGATATCGTCCTTAGTCGGTCCTAATCCACCAGTAATTAAAATGATCTTCGCCCTTTGCTCCGCCTGTCCCAGCGCCTCTATAATATGATCAGCATCATCAGACACTGAGGTTATTTGTTTCACTTTAATGCCCGCAGCATTCAGTTGTTTGGCCATCCATGCAGAATTTGTATCCACAATCTGGCCGATTAATATTTCATCGCCAATCGTAATAATCTCAGCTAACATAAAAATTCGTTAAAAACGTGTATAATAAGCTTGTTGCTTGCTCAGCTTCAAATCTTGTAAGATCGAAGCTTTCACCTTAATTGTCAAATTATAACTTCTGTAGGGACCAATAGGAATCCAGTTAATACTCATATCCCAGCAATGTAAATCTCTGTATATCGCAAAAGAAGTAGGTGACAAACCCGCACTTTTAAAATCATATCCAGAGGTAAACTGTACTTTCCACTTAGGGGTAACATTAAAATCCCCATTAAAGTTTAGCGTATTGGTTGCTGTCGGCAACAAACCAGTTGCTTGCTTGGAATAGTCAAAACGGTAAGAAAAAGTAAAATTCCATGGAATCTTAAAATCGACAAAGGCATTAGGATCCTTGCTCACTTCTGCCAATTGCGCAGCCTGCTCAGGCGTCATCCCATTTTGCTGTACTTTTTTAGTAGTCTTATCCAAACTCTCATTACGCTTGCGGAAAGCCTCCGCATTTAAACTATAGCCAAAAGAAACACTAAACCTTGTTAACCTTGGAAGCGTATACCTGTCAACCAGTTTTTTAGTTTGATAAACCCCATTAATTGTTGAATCCGCTACCGCATAAGGGTTAAACGATCCATCATAAGTAATCCCGAATTTATCTGTAAACTGTGAACGTCCACTAAAACTCAACTCAGAAAGCTTAAAGGCTGGTGCAAGGAAGTTATAAGATCCATTAAACCCTAAACCCTGAATAATCGGAACCTTTCTCATTCCCGTACCCGTTGTATCTTTTTTCGAAAATACCTTTGCCTCTAAAGTGTTATCCAATCCAAAGCTAATACTTGCATTCCTGCCTTCTCCTGGCCCACCATATAAAGTACCCTCATGAATAGAATACCGTTTATTCCTGCCATAAAAAGGGTCATAAACCGGCGTACCATCCTGGTAAAGTAAAGTCTTGTAATTTCCTTTCGAAGGATCTGAAAAATCAGGGCGGTAACTAAAGTTCGCATTCGGTGTCATCACTAAACGCAAAGCTTTTAAATTACCCATTTTCTTAAATTGCAGCGTATTATAGATCTTGGTAGATACACCCATATTAATACTATACTCACCAGAACGGTTAAAACCCTGAATCGTATCTCTGACTATTTGATCTGCCTGAAGTACACCATTGGACATAATTCCGCGGATTGCAGTTTGACGGACAGACTGGAACTGCCATTTCTCTAAATAAGTTCCACCTGCTGAAAAGTTGAAATACTTCAATGCCGTAAAGTTGATACTTACCGGCACCGTATGACTGAATCCATTTTTTAACCTATCCAATGATTTTCTGGTAAAAAGCAAACTATCAGAAGTAGAAATAGAGTTAGAAGCTACCATCGAGTAACCTACAGTAATCTTATTATACCATTTCTGCTCCCCTACACCCTTTTGCTTAAAAAGCGGAAACGTCTGCACACCTAACGCGATATCGGGTAAAGTAACATCCACAGTTTTAGACTGTGTATTCTGGTTATGTCTTGCCGCAGCTGAGAAAGTGACCTTTCCATCAGCGAATGTTCTGCCGTAACTTACACTGGAAGATAAAGCATTTTCAGTAATCTGTCTGAAATCATAACTGGTCCCACCGGCAGTATTTAAATTGTAACCACTGGTCTTGATATTCACACTCGCTCCAAAGTTTGTTCCCGGATGCGCATTGGCATTCTGTGAATGTACCCACTGGATACTATAATCCTTTCTGGGCTCATAAGCCGGTGTACCCTCCAAACCATAACGGTTACTGTTATAATCTACTTTGATACTTCCATTATACTTATAACGCTTCACATAATTTGAAGTTACCGACATCCCATAAGAACCCCGGGTATAAAGCGTACCCAGAATCTTCGCATCCCAGTAATCATTCAGGTTCAGATAATACCCACCATCCCTGAAAAAGAACCCCCTGGTATAATCATCACCAACATTGGGCATGATAATCCCTGAATTTCTTTTATTAGGTTTTGGAAAAAAAGCAAATGGTAAACCCAAAGGCAACGGTATATCCTCAATCTTAAGATATACGGGCCCTGTAATAATTTGTTTATCCGTCACAATACCTTTCGTAATAAAGATCCCAAAATGCGGATGTGGTAAATTACAGGTACTATAAGTCATCCCCTTAAGGTGAATTTCATTGTCGGGCTGTCTTTTACTCTGTCCACCAGAAAAGAATCCACCCTCCTGTTCAGTGAAAGTATTGAAGACCGTACCCTTTCCCGATTTAGTATTGTAGAAAAGTGAATCCGCAATAGAGGATCCTTGTTTCTCCATCTTAAAGATAGGCTTCCCCAAATATTTACCTCTGGAATCCTTTCTTCCGCTGGCAAAAACAGTATTCGTTTTAGAGTTATAAGTGATATAATCCGCATCAAGCTCAAAAGATTGATAAATAACCCTTGCCTTTCCATATAAATAGATGATACTATTATCCTTGCTGTATTTTGTTGAATCGACCGCAGAATATTCTATTTTAGAATCCCCCTGTTTCACCACACCACCCTTGGCACCTGCAGCACCACCAACTTTAACTTTGGAAGTGTCTTTTTTTGCTGTGTCCTGCTGTAGCCCCACTGGGATTTTAGCAGCAGTATTTGAATTAGGTATAACTTTATTAATAGCTTTCTTAGTAGTGTCCTGCTGTTGCGATATCTGGCGTGTAGAAAAACTTTCCAGGGCAAAAGCAGAGTGACCGGCCAATACCAGTAAAAAGATAAAATTCAGTAAGAGGATAGTTCGTAAAAATTTCAAATTCTTGTGTGAATGTAATAAGTGCAACTGTAGTTAAAGTCTGTCTAAATTTATAGATTAAAATTGTTTAATATCCGTTTTTGAATGAAACAGCTCAACTGTTGCAAAGAAAGCCATTACCTTCCCGAAACATTTAACGCCACTACAGCCAGAAATTGTGCTTAAACAAATTAATAGCTATGTTTAAAACATCCTTTTAACCCAAAACGTCCAAAATTAGCGAAAAATATAGCATTGCCGGGGGCAAATGCTATTTTGCTTAAAAATATTTCCTAACACCCCTCTAAACAATAGATTACCAACAAATTGAACAAGATAATTAATTAAAATCACGGCAATAAATGAACAAGGATATACTGGATCACCGGGCTTGCAGCAAAACAATTTGAAACAATGGGCACCAATTCTGTACTAAAAATTATATTATACTATCTTTGTGCGCAAATAAGCTACAATTAAGGGATAATAATGCCTGTTTAAGTTTATAAAATTAAAACAGATCTGAGGCTATTAAACAAAAAGATTAAATGATATTGAAAAGGAATCTATTCTTATGCGCTATTTTTTTATTAATTGGTTCAAAAGCTGCCATATCTCAGGGCTATAAAGTAAAGACTATTGTGATCGACGCTGGTCACGGCGGAGATAAACCAGGCGCTGCCGGAAGTTATTCCTTAGAAAAAAACGTAACCCTGCAAGTTGCCCTGAAACTAGGCCGGAAGTTTGAAGAAGATATGCCAGGCGTAAAAATCGTTTACACCCGAAAAACCGATGTTGATATATCCCTATACCGCAGACCAGAAATTGCGACTGCCGCAAAAGCCGATTTATTTATCTCTATTCACTGTAATTCCATGCCCGACCGCAGAGTTGTGACCGGATATACCACCAGGAAAGGGAAAAGAACACCAAAATACGGCTACGTAAAAAACAAAACTACAAGTGGTGCCGAAACATTTGTAGCCGGTAGTCACCGCCTGAACGAGCAAGACGGTGCACTCCGTGAAAATGCCGATATCAGTCTGGAAAAGGATTATAAAAAAAATTATAATGGTTACGATCCAAAGGATCCTGAAACATTTATTATACTATCTTTGTTTAAAAACATATACAGGGACAAAAGTCTGAAGTTAGCGCGACTAATGCAGAACAATTACACCCACGACAACAAGAGATTTAACAGAGGTGTTAAAGAGCAAGGAATTTTAATCTTACAAAGATGCGGTATGCCTGCAGTACTGACCGAGATTGGATTTATATCCAACCCAGCCGAAGAAGATTATATAAACTCTGCAAACGGACAAGCTGAAATTGTGAATGCAATCTTCAAAGCCGTAAAGACCTACAAACAAGAAACAGAAGTAAATTAAGTAAAAAGACTATAAGTGAAAATAACTAACGAAACCAAAGTAGGCATATTAGCAGCCTTTTCTATCGCCGCATTAATTATCGGGTATAACTTCCTTAAAGGTAACTCATTATTTTCGAGTGAGACCTTATTATATGCCAGATACTCTCGTGTTGACGGTCTTGCTATATCAAAACCAGTATTAATTAATGGTTTTCAGATTGGTCGTGTAGATAAACTTGTCTTACAACCCGACGGAACAATCCTTGCTACCCTAAAAATAAAGGGCAAATACGATATTCCAAAATCAACCATTGCGAGATTGGAAAGCACAGACCTGTTGGGAAGTAAAGCAATTGTAATGGCATTAGGAACCGGTAGAGACTTCGCCCAGGACGGTGACACCCTAAACTCTAACGTAGAAAAAAACCTGATGGAAACCGTTCAGCCCGTACAAAAGAAAGCAGAACTGATCATCGGTAAAATGGATTCCATCCTGACCAGTGTCAACTCCATCCTGAACCCTGACTTCCAGAAAAACGTCAACAAGAGTTTCAACAGTATTGCTGGTACCCTTGCTTCCTTAGAAGGAACCTCTAAAAAAGTAGACGGACTAGTAGGAACTGAAAGTAAAAGAATCGCTGCTATCTTAGCAAACGCCGAATCAATTTCAGGAAACCTTAAAAACAATAACGAGAAAATCAACGCTATCCTAAACAACATCAATAAAATCACTGATCAGGTTGCAGCAGCAAACTTCAAGCAGACTATTGACAACGCAAACAAAGCTGTTGCTGACCTTCAGGGGATCGTAAGTAAAGTAAACGACGGCAAAGGAACCCTAGGCTTGCTGGTTAACGACACTAAGATGTATGACAACCTGAACAATGCCTCTAAAAACTTAGATGAACTGATTATTGATCTGAAAGCTAATCCTAAACGTTACGTACACTTCTCTGTATTCGGCGGCGGTGGTTCGAAAAAGGACAAGTAAGAACTAAAAAACTAAATAAAAAGGGAAAGCGCTTTTGCTGTCTGCGTTCACAAAAAATGAACAATGCCAGCAAAAGCGCTTTCCCTTTTTCAGTTTAATTCTCCACGTATTTCCTGGGTTGGTTGACTAGTCCTAACTTTACCACGGACTAATACCCGTTTCCGGTGCATTATCATCACTAAAGAACTGACCCGTAGGCCCATCCTGCCCAAGCGTTGCAGCCTTTACTACTCTTGCAGCAGCATCCTCTACCGTTCCAGGCCCACTATGATTATTAAAATCTGTCGCAGTATACCCAGGGTCAACCGCATTAATCTTAAATGACGTAAAACGCTGATCATAAGCCAACACAATCGTATAAGCATTAAGCGCAGCCTTAGATGCCACATAACTCGTTGGTTTAACAGGATAATGTTTCCATTCAGGATCATTATGCAAAGCCAATGACCCCAATCCCGAAGTTACATTAACAATTCTTGGCTCCTCAGATTCCTTCATTAAATCAACAAACGCCTGCGTAACCTCTATCACCCCAAAAAAATTAGTTTCAAATACCTCTCTAAACACGGAAATATCAGTTTCCAATGGAGTCTGCGGCATAGCTCCACCAATACCCGCATTATTAATCAATACATCGAGCACCTTAACCCTCTGTCCTAACGCCTCACGCGCAGCCCGTACCGATGTAATATCATTCACATCAATCTCTATAGCCTCCACCTCACTTAAGCCCTCAGCACGCAGCTGGCTAACCGCCTGCTCACCCTTTTCAATATCCCGGCTACCCAGATATACATAATACCCCAGCCCTAACAATTGTCTTGCCGTTTCAAAGCCAATGCTTTTATTTGCACCCGTTATCAATACTGTTTTCATAATCTATTTTTATATCAACAAATCTACAACACCCACTCCCTCCAATGTAGCACATCCATCAGTATTCATGGTACATTTTGCGGGTACTCGTACGATACTCAACCGGTGTAACCCCACACTCCCTTTTAAAAAAACGATTGAAATAAGACGCATCTGAAAAACCAAGATCAAAAGCAATCTCTTTCAGAGAACTGCCCGTATGAAAAAGCAAACGCCGCGCCTCCAGCGCCAGCCGCTCATGTATATGTTTTATGGCCGGCTTACCACTCTGACTCTTGATCACCTCACTCAAATGCCCCGCAGAAATATTCAATAAAGAAGCATACTCACTCACCTCCCGCAACTCCCGGAAACGCTCATTAATCTCCGACTGAAAACTCTTTAACAATAACTGATCAGCAGAAACACCACTATCCTTAAACTGCTCCACATACAAGCGACTCAAATAAGTAAGCAACACCGTCAAATAAGCAGCCAACATACCCTGTTGCCAATCCCCAGGCATCCCGTACTCCGTATTAAGCCTAACAATCATATCCTCCACAAAACAACATTACGCTCCGAAAGCAAAAGCTCATGCCCATTTTGGAGATTCTGAACCAGCGGTAACTTGCCTAAAGCAGCATTCCCCTGAACAGACAGGAACTCAGCCGTAAAAGCGATCCCAGTACTCCATAACTCCTGTAAACCATCCTTTACAATAATTTGATTCGGTCTCGTAAAATAAACAGTATTATCCCTAAGCACATAAGGAACCATATCTATCCATAAATTACTCCCACCCCTTCTCATAAACACCAGCAAATAATGATCCTTACGATGCGGGATCAAAAAATCCTCATGCGCAGGTAAAGTCCCATTAAAATTATACATCCTGAAATGCCTGTTATTTCCTATTTCATCCGGCTCCAAAGCATAAACCGGCAACTGTTGATTATAGTTAAGCATATACATTGACTAAAACTACTGATATCCTGAACACGCAGACCGCGAATCCAGCCCTAAAACTTACTAATTACCCATGCCGTCAGCACCCATAAAATGCTAATCAAAACAACAAAGATCAAAAACAAAATAACCAATGCCAATACGATTGTACCCTTTCCGTCCCCCTGATGCTTACCCTGCTCATAATACTCCTCCATCAAACGCATATTCCGCGTATTTGACTTAAAGAAAAAATCCCAAACCTGTCCAACCCCAGGAATTGCCCCAATCGTCGTATCCAATAAAATATTGATACACATCAACACAACAATCTTACTCGTCAGTCCTTTACTGGCCATAGCCAGTACCAAACCACCCGAAACAGCAAAACCAACAATATCACCAGCAAAAGGAATCAAATTCAGCAAAGGGTCCAAACCAAACCTATACTTAGTACCCGGAATCCTGAACTGTTCATCCATCAAAAAAGAAAGCCTTGAAACCCATCGCAAAACACGGACATTCGGAACCGAAGAACTTTTATAAGCAGAATCATATCCCATAATACCGTAACCAAATATCAGTCATATTGTTTTCTCACATTTATCTTCTTCCAGTTTCTCCAATTTTCCCCAACAAACAAGTTTCTCCTATTTTCTCCACCAACAAGTTTCCCTAATTTCTCCACCAAACAAGTTTCCCTATTTCCCCCACCAAACAAGTTTCCCTATTTCCCCTACCAAACAAGTTTCCCTATTTCCCCCACCAAACAAGTTTCCCCTATTTTCTCCACCAAACAAGTTTCCCCAATTTCTCCACCAAACAAGTTTCCCTATTTTACCCACCAAACAAGTTTCTCCTTTTTTTACCCCAAACAAGTTTCCCCAATTTCTCCACCAAACAAGTTTCTCCTTTTTTTTACCCCAAACAAATTTCCCCAATTTCTCCACCAAACAAGTTTCTCCTTTTTTTACCCCAAACAAATTTCCCCAATTTCTCCACCAAACAAGTTTCTCCTTTTTTTTACCCCAAACAAATTTCTCCTATTTTACCCAACAAACAAATTTCTCTTTTTTTTACCCTAACCTGCATCATGCCCAAATTGAATGAACCTTTACTAGTATTAGTGGTAAAAAAAAAGGAAGGCGTAGTAATGTCCTGACAATGATTCATTCTTCATGAATTCCGTCAGGACATTGCTACCCTTCCTTTTTTTTCTAATTGAATTAAACGGTGAATGTAACCCCTTCTAAAGCCAACGCAGTATTTTCAAAAACACTCTGCGCCTCCTCCAACAACGGCAATAACGCCTTATACCTCGAAGAAAAATGGCCAATAATCAACTTACCAGCACCAACCTCCTTCGCCACCAACCCGGCCTGTAAAGCCGTCGTATGATGCGTCACATTGGCCCTCTCCAGCAAATCGTCCATAAACGTTGCCTCATGATACAACATTGTGCACCCGCGGATACTCTCCAGATAACTCCCATCCGCCATCGTATCCGAACAATAACAATAACTTTTCGGCGTATCCGAATCAATCGTATAATCAGCATTCAAAATCACCTCACCACCCGGCAAAGTCAAATCCAAACCCTTCTTCAACAACTGATAATAATCCGCAGGAATATTCGCAGCCTCCAGCTTATCCACTAAAACCTTGCGTAACCTCTTTTTCTCCGTAAACTTGAACCCCGTACACGGGATCCTGTGATTCAGCACAATCGTTTCTACCGTCAAATCCTGATTCTGGAAAATCACTCTTGGCTCATCCGCAACAATCGGACAAAACTCAATCCCGAACCTTAAATTCGTCTCAGAATACCTGAACTGAATCTCCAGTATCTCCATCAAAGCAGCCGGTGCGAAAATCTGGAAAGGCTTAATACGACCATTTAAATTCATCGTAGAAAGCAAACCAATCAAACCAAAATAATGATCACCATGAAGATGACTAATAAAAGCAACATCAATCTTGCTCGCCTTAAAACCAAACCTGATTAACTGCTGCTGAGTACCCTCACCACAATCAATCAAATAAAACTTATCCTTACAATTTAAAAGCTGTGCTGACGGATTTCTATTAAAAACAGGAGTAGCAGAACTACTTCCTAAAATGGTAACCTCAAACTTCATTAATTTTCCTGATCAAAGCTCCCTAGTAATTCCTTCTCTATTTCTTCCATGAAGATCAAATCTTCCGCCTCATCCAGGTTGCCCACGATGTTTAATGACTGGTCAATAGACGACATTTCCAATAACCTGGCAATACACTCCGTTACCCCCGTTACCAGGAATAACCCATTTGCCTTTTTGCAAAGCCTGTTTCCGACCAAAAGACAGCTCAGATCCTGTGAATCATCACAATCACTCACCATCGATAAGTCCAGGACGATATTACAATAGCCCTCAGCATTCAACAAAATGAATTCGGATTTCAATCCCGGCGTATTCTCAGCAGTCAGACTACTTTCATCCAACCTGATTGCCACATACTTTTCGTGTTTATCTACTGAAAATTTCATAATATCCCCCTTTTTTAAGATAACAAATTAAGCATTTAATTTGATAACAGACTTTGTAAAACATTCTGCTCAATCCTGTTCAGAATATCATCCTGCTCATTCTTTACAAACTGATCACCAGTAATCTGCTCATACAACTCAATATAACGCTCAGAAATAGATGCAATAATCTCAGGGGTCATTATCGGAATTTCCTGTCCATCCTTACCCTGGAAACCATTTTCAATTAGCCACTTGCGTACAAACTCCTTAGAAAGCTGTTTCTGTGGCGTATTGTCCGCCTGGCGTTCCTCATAACCCTCCGCATAAAAATAACGCGAAGAATCCGGCGTATGAATCTCATCAATCAGGTAAATCTCCTCCCCAACCTTACCAAACTCATACTTCGTATCCACTAAGATCAAACCACGCTCAGCCGCCATCTCAGTCCCTCTTTTATACAAAGCATAAGTATAATTCTCCAACTGATCATAATCAACAATGGAAACAATTCCCTTCGCTAAAATATCCGCTCTGGAAATATCCTCATCATGCCCAACCGACGCTTTAGTTGTTGGCGTGATAATAGGCTGAGGCAATTTATCATTCTCCTTTAAACCATCCGGAAGCGCTACACCGCACACACTTCTTTTACCCGCACTATACTCTCTCCACGCATGACCAGCAAGATAGCCCCTGATCACCATTTCTACCTTAAAAGGCTCACAAATGCGACCAATCGTCACCATTTCATCCGGTACAGCAATTACCCAATTCTGAACGATATCCGCCGTTGCCTTTAAAAATTTAGCACCGATCTGATTTAGCACCTGACCCTTGAAAGGAATAGCCTCAGGTAAAACCACATCAAATGCAGAAATCCTGTCAGTCACTACCATGGCCATCAAACGATGATCAATAGTATATACATCACGCACCTTACCCTTGTAAAAACTACTCTGTTTAGGAAAATTAAAATTTGTTTCTTTAATTGCTTTCATGTTGTTGATGGATCACATCAATTATTGTTTATAAATTACTGTATATCTCCGTATGCCTTCAATATCCTTTTCACCAGCTTATGCCTTACCACATCCTCCCCCGTCAGGTAAATGATTTCGATACCCGGAATATCATCCAGAATACGCAAAGCATTATGCAAACCCGACATCTGTTTCTTTGGTAAATCGATCTGCGTCACATCACCAGTAACGATGAACTTCGCAGAAGGCCCCATACGCGTTAAAAACATCTTCAACTGTAAATCCGTTGAATTCTGTGCCTCGTCCAAAATTACGAAACAATTATCCAAAGTACGGCCACGCATAAACGCAAGCGGTGCAATCTCAATCGTTCTGTTCTCTAAATACAACTTCAGCTTTTCTGCCGGGATCATATCATCAAGCGCATCATACAGCGGGCGAAGATAAGGATCTACTTTCTCTTTTAAATCACCAGGTAAAAAACCTAAGCTCTCCCCAGCCTCTACAGCCGGCCTGGTCAGGATAATTCTTTTAATCTCTTTGTTTTTCAGTGCCCGCACAGCAAGTGCTACCGCCGTGTACGTTTTACCCGTCCCCGCAGGGCCGATTGCAAAAAGCACATCATTCTTCACAATGCTGTCAACCATCCGGCGCTGATTAGCCGTTCGGGCCTTGATCATCATACCACTATTTCCGAATACGATGACTTCTCCGCCGCCACCACCATTCACTTTTTCCGGTGCAGCATCAGCACCATAAGAATCAGCGTTATATTTAAACGCTAAAATTGATTCAATATCACCCGGACTTAAAGAGCCATACTGCTCCAGATGTCCGACCAATTTACCAAACTTTTTCTCAAAGAGTTTCTGCTCACCTTCATCCCCTAACACCTTAACCTCGTTGCCTCTGGCAACAACTTTCAGTTTAGGAAATGCGTGTTTGATCAACTCATAATGCTCGTTGTTCGCACCCCAGAATTGTACCGGATCTACTGTTTCTAATGTTAGTTTTAGTTCGTTCAAAATATTGTTTTTTAGATAGGAGTGTATATTTTGATATAAAAGTTGAATATTTGTAGCGCTTTACCGCATACGCAAGAATAAGAATAAATATTCAATTTTTAATGGCCATTATCACTTTAACAACAGATTTAGGATCCAAAGATTTTTATCAGGCTGCCCTCAAAGGCAGTATCCTGACGATCTTGCCTACAGCTACTATTGTTGATATTACCCATGAAGTTCCATCCTTCAATATCTCTTACGCAGCCTTTGTTTTAAAGAATGTTTACCACTATTTTCCTAAAGGCACTGTGCATCTGATAGGTATAGATTCTGTGTTCAGTGAAAATACAAAATATATAGGGTTAAAATATCACGATCATTATTTTGTCGGCGCCGACAACGGAATTTTTTCTTTACTATTTGACGGCAAACCCGATGAAATTGTAGAGCTCAATATTATGCAGGATTTGAAATACCTGCACTTCCCGCTCGTAGATATTTTTGTTAAAGCAGCCATTCATCTCGCAAAAGGTGGAAAGCTGAAAGACATTGGCTTACCAACAGCAAACATTGAAGAAAAGATGCTGCTGAACCCAGTCATCGAACAAGATATGATCAGAGGAAGTGTAATTTATATTGACACTTTCTGCAACGTCATTACCAATATCACCAAAGAACTATTTACTAAAATACAGCGTAACAGAGACTTCACCCTCTATTTCCGGAAAAGCGAAACCATTACCCAGCTCAGCTGGCACTACAACGAAGTTTCCGAAGGAGAGAAATTATGCCTTTTTGGAATCAGTAACCATTTGGAAATCGCCATTAACAAAGGCAAAGCAAGCGGATTACTGGGCTTACACCTGGGAGACATCGTCCGTATCCAGTTTCACCCCTAAGCCACGTTAAAATTCAGCTGAATCAGCAGAAATCCCTTTTATAAATCAGCATAAGGCATAGATTTTGCTTTATACACCAAAATATTATACTATGATCAGATCTCTCCTGCTATTTATATGTTTAAGCATCAGTATTAGCGCTTCAGCCGCACAAAGTGATACCTCTGCGTATCAAGTGCAGCGCTTAAAGATAAACGCCTTACTCGCAGAGCGAAGTGCCAAATTCGGACAATATGATTTAAGCCTCAGTGCAAGAACCGGTATATTTGGCCTGCAAACTAAAAACGACCTCAAGAATTCCAATGAAATTTTGCGCGGTATCATCCTGAATGACAATAATATATTCAGGGAACTTAAAGTATTAATGAACTACAAAGATCAAGAAGTACAGCAAGTGCAAACCAATGCCGGCAATAACGCAAAACGCATTGAAAGCTATATGCAGGCCATCAAAAAATTGCAAGACCAGAATGAAGAACTGAAGAAAAAGACAGAAGTTATTGCAGCAGAAAAAAATACCGAAACCTATTCCATTATCTTTTTAATCCTGATTATTATTATCGGAGGTATCTTCTTTTACAGCAAAACCAGCAAAATGAATAAAAAAGCCTAAACACAATAAACCAGCGAAAAAGCTTACACACAACGACCAGTAAAAAAAACTTAAATATAATAGCCTAAATGCAATAATTAGTCAGCATGCCTACCAAAAACTTGGGCTCTATCCAGGTTGACTTTGGAGGCATCGTTTTATTCGCATCCGCAACATTGATAATCTGTTCCACAGAAACCGCATACAATGTAAATGCTACTGCATAAAGACTATTATCCACCATTTTCTGGATGTCTGCCAAAGGTGTAATCCCACCTTCAAAGGTCACCCTCGCATTGGTACGCGGATCATCAATGCCTAATACAGGACCCAAAAGCTGATTCTGTAGAATACTCACATCCAGCAAATCTACAGGATCATTCGCATCATAAGCCTCCTCCTTTGGAGATAAAACGTACCACTGCTTATCCAAATACATTCCAATAATATGCAACTGATCCGGGTCCACAAGCTGATCAGATTTTTCAATTGTAAAAGCATGTTCCAGCCTGGATAGAAAATCTGTTGTCGTTAATCCATTCAAATCCCGCACCAGCCTGTTGAACTGTAAAACCCTGATTTCATCCGTATTCATAAATACAGTAGAGAAATAATCCATTTTTGACATGGCTGCCGCACGATGATGACCATCTGCAATATATACAGCCTCTATCTGCCCTATTTCAGTGGTAATTAAATCAATATCATCCTCATCATCAATTAACCAAACTTTATGTTCAGTCAGATCCGTAAATATAAAATCGATGACCGGCAGTTCCTGTACATACCTTTCGATCAGCTCATCTATAGCCTGCACCGGATGATACGTAATCAGTACCGGATTCGCATCCAGCCCAGTATGATGCAAATAATCAGCCAGCTGTTTTTCCCTGCGTTCTACCGTCAGCTCATGCTTTTTAATGCTGCCATCCAGATAACTCTGCACATCACTTAAAGCCCATAAACCTTTCTGCATAAAACCATTACAAGTAACCTGGTAAATATAATAACAAGACCGGTTAACCGGGACAAGCACATTACCACTCAGAAAAGAATCGAAGTTTTCAGCAATCTTACGGAAAATCAATTCCTGGTTCATATCACGCAAATAAGCATGATCCAAAGCCGGACTAATTAAATGAAGAAAGCTATAATTGTTTTCGGAGGCGATTAACTTTGCCTCACCCATACTATAATATTCAAGGGGCCGGGTTACCACAGAAGACTGCAAATGTGCAGCAGGAATAAGCGCTGAAAAAGGCTTTACTAAAGGCATGAAACAGGTGTTATTTGGTTTGGGACCGAATATAATCAAATCCCAAACCATTTAACTTATTTTCCTCTTTAATAATTATTTTTTAAAATGTGCGATAATCAATGAAGCTAACTCCTCACCAATACGCTCCTGTGCTTCATTCGTTGCAGCACCAATATGCGGTGTTAACGAAATCTTAGGGTGTTTTAAAATCGCCTCTAAAGGAGTAGGCTCATTGTCAAACACATCTAAACCAGCAAAAGCAACTTTAGCACTATCTAATGCATTAATCAATGCCTCTTCGTCAATAGTACCACCTCTTGAACAATTCACCACACCAACTCCTGGCTTCATTAAATCGAACTCAGCAGCGCCTAATATAGGACGGTCAGCAAAAGGCGTATGTAAAGTGATGAAGTCACTATTTTTGATAACCTCTTCCAGACTTACTGTTTTCACAGGAATATCAAGACTTAAATCACCTTGAAACTTCAACGTCAATTTACCATCAAAAGGATAAAGATCATAAGCAAGCACATTCATACCCAGCCCTAAAGCCAAAGTAGCCGTCTCTCTTCCAATTCTGCCAAAACCAATGATCCCTAAAGTTTTACCTCTAAGCTCAGTACCTTTTGCATAATCCTTTTTCAATTTATTGAAACTTGTAGCACCCTCAACAGGCATTTTACGGTTAGCATCCTGTAAAAAACGAATACCAGTAAATAAATGTGCAAAAACCAATTCTGCAACAGACAAAGAAGAAGCAGCTGGCGTATTTACCACTGCACGACCTTGTTCACGCGCATAATCAACATCAATATTGTCCATCCCTACTCCACCTCTGCCAATCAGCTTCAAATTTGGACAAGCATCAATTACGTCTTTACGAACTTTCGTTGCGCTTCTAACCGTAATTGCATCATAATTTTGCAGGGCTTCAATCAGTTTATCCTGAGCAACAGTTTCTGTATCTACAATAAAACCGGCTTCTTCTAATAATCGTTTTCCGATAGGATCGATCCCATCGTTTGCAAGTATCTTAATCATTAAATTTTATTTTTGGTGTTTCTCTGCAAAAACCTGCATCAATTCCACTAGTCTGTGTACACTTGTAATTGGTAACGCATTGTAAATAGAAGCTCTGAATCCACCTACACTTCTATGTCCTTTAAGACCTTCAATATCATTCTCCTCTACGAATTTCAGGAATGGTTTCTCCAGCTCAGGATTTTCCATCACGAAACAGATATTCATTCTTGAACGATCTTCTACAACAGCAGTACCTTTAAATAAAGGATTTCTGTCAATCTCCATATATAAAGCATTCGCTTTCGCAATGTTTTCTTTTTCAATCTCTGCAACACCACCTTTAGATTTTAACCATCTCAGGTTTAACATCGCTACATAAATTGCAAAAACAGGAGGCGTATTGTACATAGAACCACCTTCAATATGAACCTTATAATCTAACATAGAAGGGATTTTGTTGGTAGTTTTACCTAAAATCTCATCCTTAACGATTACTAAAACTGAACCAGCAGGGCCAATATTTTTTTGTGAACCAGCATAAATCAGATCGTATTGTGAAACATCGATCACTCTGCTCATAATGTCTGATGACATATCACAAACAACCGGCACTTTAGTTTCAGGCAAGCTGAACATTTCAGTTCCATAAATCGTGTTATTCGAAGTACAATGGAAATACGCACTATCTTCAGGAATAGAATATCCCTTAGGCACATAGTTAAAGTTAGCGTCCTTAGAAGAAGCCACTACATTCGCACTACCAAAGTTTTTCACTTCTTTAATCGCTTTGTTAGCCCATACACCAGTCTCCAGATAAGCTGCCGTTTGTCCTTCGCTTAATAAGTTCATAGGAACCATCGCAAATTGTAAACTCGCACCACCTTGCAAGAATAAAACGGAGTATCCTTCCGGTACATTTAACAACTCTTTAACCAACTTAACAGCTTCAGCTAATACGGCCTCGAACTCTGGTGTACGGTGGGAAATCTCTAAAATCGATAACCCATCCTTAAAATCTAAAACGGCTTGTGACGCCTGTCTAAACACTTCCTGAGGTAAAATACAGGGGCCTGCTCCAAAATTATGTCTCATTTTATATGCTAATTAATTATTGTAAATGTAATTGTTTTATCCAAATAATATTTTGGTTTTTTGAAATAACTACTAAACGAATGGATTTTATATACTGTTCAGAGCGGATGCGGATATGCCCTTCATGGTCTCTATCATTTCCAAAGGGGACTCCGCACTGAAAATAGCATTTCCAGCTACAAAAGCATCAGCACCAGCAGCAATTAAATCGCCCAGGTTCTGCACACTCACACCGCCGTCTACCTCAATCAGTAAACCCGGATTTACAATAGCAGCCATTGCTTTCAATCTTCTTATTTTCAGCAGTGTATTTGGGATAAACTGCTGTCCGCCAAAACCAGGGTTTACCGACATGATCAATACCATATCCAGTACAGGAAGGATATCAATCAGTAACTCTACAGGCGTATGCGGGTTGAGCGCCACACAAGCCTTAGCTCCGGTTTTATGGATCGCCTGAATCGTTCTGTTCAGATGCACACAAGCCTCATAATGTACCGTAATACTATTGGCCCCTGCCGCTGCAAACTGTTCGATATATAAATCAGGGTTTACAATCATCAAATGCACATCCAGCGGCTTCTTAGCATGTTTTTTCAGCGCTTCCATCACTGGAAAACCGAAAGAGATGTTCGGTACAAATACGCCATCCATAATATCTACATGAAACCAATCTGCAGCGCTGGAATTAATCATTTCTATATCGCGTTGTAAATTGGCAAAATCAGCAGAGAGTACAGAGGGGGCAATCAGGTGTTTCATGTGGTTAAATTGTAATGCTATTGAGAAAGTAAATATAAAAAAATAACCCGTTTATAGCGCAAATTCATAGAGATAAAAGGTACATTCAAGCAAAATTGTAATTCAGAAAACAGGCGTTTAATCACGAAATCGTACACCAGCTGTTCATTTCCGGGCAGTTTCAAATTCATAAGAATTGAAAATCGTTGTTTATGCCGCCAAAAACCATTGAGCAAGCAAATGGCATACGTTTAGCTTTTGGCACGAAAAGAATATAACCTCAATTACATGTTTAGACTTGACCTTAAAATAGCTTTACGAAGCCTTTGGAAAAATAAAGGATATACCTTAATTAATATAGGAGGCCTGGCCATTGGACTGGCTAGCTGCATGATACTGTTACTCTATGTCGCCTACGAATGGAGTTACGACAAACAGTTCACAAACTATGATAAAACTTACGTCATCTATAACAATTCCAAAACCAGCACACAAACATTCAGCTGGGCATGGACACCCGGCGCAATGGCCGATGAAGTGCGGAGTAAAATAGCAGGAGTAGCCTACTCCTCCCATTCCACCTACCCACAAGAACAACTGATCAGTAATGGAGAAAAGAACTTCAAGAAAAAAGCCATTTACACAGACCCATCCTTCCTTAAAATATTTGACTATAAATTCATTAAAGGAAACCCAAATACAGTGTTAACCAATATCAATTCGGTTATTCTAACCAAAACCATGGCTAGAAATCTTTTTGGCGATGAAGACCCCATTAACAAAACAGTAAAACTACTCAATACCGAAGTCTTAAAAGTAGAAGCCGTAATTGAAGATGTTCCCATCAACAGCAGCATTCAATTCGACTATCTGATGCCCTATGCACTATTTATCAAACAAAACCCCTGGGCAAAAGACATCAATTGGGGGAACAATATGTGCCTGACGATCTTACAACTTCAAAGCAATACCTTTTTTGATAAAGCCAATAGTCAGATCAGAGATGTTTTCAAAAACAACATGCAGAACAGTACAAATACAGGACTGCTGCATCCTTTAGCTAAATGGCACTTATACGACACCTTTGAAAACGGGAAATCTGTAGGAGGAAAAATAGATCAGCTCAGGATATTTCTCATCCTGGCCTTCTGTATCCTTTTAATTGCGTGCGTAAACTTTATGAACCTTTCCACAGCCAAATCGGAAAAAAGAGCCAAAGAAGTTGGGGTCAGAAAAGCTATTGGCTCTTCAAGAGGAGCCCTGATCGGTCAGTTTATGATAGAATCTGTATTACTTTCTTTTATGGCGATGCTGGTCGCTTTTATCTTAATGGAGATCAGTCTGCCCTACTTTAATGCCCTGTTAAACATTAAACTGATCATTAATTATTACAATTGGATATTCTGGGTAGTACTCATCAGTCTAACCGCATTCACAGGCTTTATAGCAGGAAGTTATCCAGCATTCTACCTCTCTTCATTTGAGCCCGTCAAAGTATTAAAAGGCTTCAGCACTGCAGGCAGCTCATCCCTTTCCGTAAGAAAAGCTTTAGTGGTCTTTCAATTTGTATTTGCAGCTTCTTTGATCATCTGTACAATCGTTATTTATCAGCAACTTAACTTTATTAAAAACAAACCAATAGGCTACAACAGGGCCAGTTTAATAGAAATACCTGTACAAGGTAATCTTGAAGGCAAAGAAAAACTAGCACTCTTAAAAGAAAGACTACTCAAAACAGGAGCAGTTACCGGGGTAACCGCCTTTAGCAGAAGCATAAGTGAAGGCGGAAACAACACCTTCAGCGTCTCCTGGCCAGGTAAAAACCCTAAAGAAGACGTCTTATTCAATAACCGTGATGCAGGAGAAGATTTCGCAAAAACTGTTGGTTCCGAAATGGTTGATGGCAGGGATTTTTCTGCCCAATTTACCGCAGATTCTACCAATATAGTAATTAATCAAGCAGCTGTGAAAGTGATGGGCTTAAAAAAGCCAGTAGGTATAATCATCAATATTATGGGTAAACCGTTTACGATCATCGGCGTCATGAAAGACTTTGTCATGGAATCTCCTTACAAAGCCGCTGCTCCAATGTTTATCAGCAATCGCATTGAGGGCGTTACTTATATTATCGCCAAACTAAACCCTGCACAAAGCATCCTGAACGCGACTACAAAAGTTGACGAGGTCGTTAAAGCATTGAATCCTAATTTCCCTGTAGACAGAAAGTTTGTAGATGATAGCTTCCAGCAAAAATTTCAGGATGAGCGCTTGTTAGGCATTCTATCTAACTGGTTTGGTGGTTTCGCTATTTTCATTTCCTGCCTGGGCTTATTAGGACTTGCCCTGTTCATGGCAGAACAAAGAAAAAAAGAAATCAGTATCCGTAAAGTTCTGGGCGCAACCACACTGAATATCCTGACACTGCTCAATAAAGACTTCATTAAACTGGTCGCTATCGCTAACCTCATTGCCTTTCCCCTATCCTATATTATCATCAGCAAATGGCTATCAGCCTTTGAATTCAATGTAGGCATAACAATTTTGCCCTTTGCTGTAGCTACAGGCTTGTCCCTGATCATCGCTGTACTCACTGTTAGTGTACAGTCAGTAAAAGTTGCCAAAGCTACCCCTATAGATTCCTTAAAACACGAATAACAAATACTTAAACCAATATCGAATACCTAAAACGAATGGTGAATATTTAAAAACCAATACCTAAAACGACTGGCGAATATTTAAAAACCAATACCAAAAATCTTAAGCATAAAAAAACGCCTCACGAATATCTCGTGAGGCGTTTCTATTTATATGTTAATGATAAAACTAAGCAGGCTTAGTCTCTACACCTTCTGGTTTCGGTGGACGAGGCAATAAAGCTTTTCTGGAAAGTTTCATTTTACCTTGTTTATCAATATCTAGCAATTTAACCTGGATTTTGTCACCTTCTTTAAGGACACCATCCATAGTTTCTAAACGTTCCCATGCAATCTCAGAAATGTGAAGTAAACCATCTTTACCTGGCATAATCTCAACGAAAGCACCAAACGGCATGATAGATTTTACTTTACCATCATAAGTAGCACCTATGTCTGGTTTAGCAGCGATTGCGTTAATACGTTTAACAGCAGCATCAATAGCAGCTTTATTATCCGCGAAGATTTCAACGATACCTTTGTTACCAACCTCTTCAATAGAGATAGATGCGCCAGTTTCACGTTGCATTTCCTGAATAATTTTACCGCCCGGGCCAATTACAGCACCTATGAATTCCTTGTCAATACTTAAAGAAACGATACGAGGAGCGTGATCCTTGTAATCTTCACGTGGAGCAGAGATAGTTTTAGCCATCTCATTTAAGATATGTAAACGAGCCTCATTAGCTTGTTTCAGGGCAGCAGTTAAAACTTCCCATTTCAAACCATTGATTTTTAAGTCCATTTGACAAGCAACGATACCTTTTTCAGTACCAGTAACCTTGAAGTCCATATCACCTAAGTGATCTTCATCACCAAGGATGTCAGTAAGGATTGCATATTTACCAGTTTTCTCATCAGTAATTAATCCCATTGCAATACCCGAAACCGGAGCTTTGATTTTAATACCTGCATCCATTAATGCTAATGTACCAGCACAAACAGTTGCCATTGAAGAAGAACCGTTAGATTCAAGAATATCAGAAACGATACGGATTGTATATGGGTTTTCTTCTAATCCTGGTAATACTTTTCTTAATGAACGCATAGCCAAATGACCATGACCAATTTCACGACGGCCAGCACCTCTGTTCGGGCGAACTTCACCTGTAGAGAAACCTGGGAAATTGTAGTGCAATAAGAATTTGTTATAACCATTGATGAAAGCACCATCAATCATTTGCTCATCATCTTTAGAACCTAAAGTAACCGTAGTTAATGATTGAGTTTCACCACGAGTAAATACTGCAGAACCGTGAGCAGATGGCAAGTAACTCACCTCACTCCAGATAGGACGTACAGTACGTACATCACGACCATCTAAACGCATACCTTCGTCTAAAACAAGGTTACGGATAGCATCGTATTGTACATCATGGAAATATTTTTTAGCTAAGAAAGCAGTAACTGCATCAACCTCTTCACCAAGCGTTGCTACGAAAGCTGCTGAAATCTCAGCAAATTTCTCTGTACGCTCACCTTTAGAGGTCTGGCTTTTAGCTACAGCATAAACCTGGTCATAAGTAGCAGCATAAACCTGCTCTTTTAATTCCGGGTTGCTGTCTTCGTGTGAATACTCACGTTTTTTAGTTTTACCTACTGCCTCAGCAAGTTCTTTTTGAACTTTAACCTGAACAACGATCGCTTTATGTGCGAATTCGATAGCTTCAACCATTTCTTCTTCAGAAATCTCATCAGCTTCACCTTCAACCATAACGATGTCATTCTCAGTACCAGCTACTAAGAATTCTAAAGTAGCACGTTCTAAATCGCTAACATAAGGATTGATCACAAATTGACCATCAATTTTAGCAACACGAACCTCAGAGATTGGTCCGTTAAAAGGAATATCAGAAACAGCGATGGCAGCTGAAGCAGCTAAACCAGCCAATGAATCTGGCATTATATTTTTATCAGAAGAAATCAATGTGATCATTACCTGAGTATCAGAGTGATAATCTTCAGGGAACATTGGGCGTAAAGCACGGTCAACCAAACGGGAGATTAAAACCTCATAGTCAGATAATCTAGCCTCACGACGTAAGAAACCACCTGGAATACGACCAGCAGCCGCATATTTTTCCTGGTAATCTACAGATAAAGGTAAAAAGTCAACACCAGCTTTAGCACCTACTGAAGAAACTACAGTCGCCAATAACATTGTGTCACCCATTCTTACCACAACGGATCCATCAGCTTGTTTAGCTAATTTTCCTGTTTCAATTTCGATGGTTCTTCCATCTCCAAGATCGAACGATTTTTTTATTACATTCATTTACAAATTGTTGCGGTGTGTTTTCCTCTTTCGACACACCAGATTTATATATTATATTTTTATATTTCAATTAAAAAAGCCATCCCTAAGAATGGCTTTTCTTGATATTTTAACGCTTATTTGCTATCTCTTGTCGAACCTAATGGTTTGATAATGTCTCTCAGCCCTAAAGCTTTGATAATAGCACGGTAACGATTGATATCTTTTTTAAACAGGTAAGCCAAAATACCACGGCGTTTACCTACTAATTTTTGAAGAGACAATTGAGTAGAAAAATCTTTACGGTTTTTCTTTAAGTGTCCTGTTAAGTGCGCGATACGGTAAGTGAATAACGCTACTTGTCCTTCAGCAGATCCTGTGTTAGTTTCTACTTCGCCGTGAGTTTTGAAAATGTCGGCTTTTACTTCTTTACTTAAATACATTGCTTGAATTATACTAAAGTGTATATTGATTAATTAATTACGCGCAAAGATAGTGTAAGTTTTCAGGATAAACACGTATCCTGATAAAATATTTCAATAACAAGTCCTCAAACTTTACTTTTGCAAGATGGAAAAGACTGAATATAGTGTATTTGAGACAGAACTCAGCGTAAGACCCGATGATATAGACATGTTTAACCATGTGCACAACAGCAAATACTTTGATTACGTATTGGCTGCCCGCTACGATCAAATGGCAAAATTCTACAAAATGCCCATGGAAGACTTCCTGAAAAGCGGTTTCGGCTGGGTAGTCAGAACTGCCCACGTAGATTATAAAAGACCATTGATTTTAGGCGATCTGCTTAAAATAAGAACAGGCATTTTGACTATCAATGACAAAGGCTGCCGCGTGCAATTTGAAATAGAAAACGTGCGTACAGGCAAAATAGCCTCAGATGGCTGGTTTGATTACGTATTAATTGATACCACTACAGGCAAGGGATGTAAAGTAAGTGAAGATATGATCCAGGCATATTCGGTGTAAAATTTGCCTCGTGTAAAAAGCTTGTTCTTGAGTAAAAAACCTGCTTCATGTAAATAAATCTGTTCTGAGTAAAAAGCTTGTTCCATGTAAACAACCTGTTTTGAGTAAAAAGCTTGTTCCATATAAACAAACTGTTCTGAGTAAAAAGCTTGTTCCATATAAACAAACTGGTCTGAATAAAAAGCTTGTTCCATGTAAACAACCTGGTCTGAATAAAAAGCTTGTTCAGTATATAAAAAAGACTCTTCAGTGTAAAACGATAACTTATATTACATAATTTATTTATATTGAACAGCCTATTATTACATAGGATAATAATTACATGACAACACAACAAAACAGCTCCACCAGCCAGACCAGTAAAATCTTTGACTTACTCAAACAAGCAGTCCAGGGAAAAGAATTAGACTTTACTCAGGGCAGTATGCGCAGAGCTGTTTTGCTGCTCGCCATCCCGATGATGCTCGAGATGATCATGGAATCTGTCTTTGCACTGGTAGACCTTTATTTTGTAGGCCACCTTCACAATAGCAGTGAAGCCATACAAACTGTTGGTTTAACAGAATCAGTATTGGCAATTATTTACTCCCTTGCAGTTGGGATGAGTATGGCCGCTACAGCCGTGGTAGCCAGAAGGATCGGAGAAAAAGATCCCGTTGCCGCTGCAAAAGCAGGGATGCAGGCTATATTGGTCGCTGTCGCCTTCAATCTGGCACTTAGTATAGCTGGATTCATTTATGCGCCTGAAATTCTGATGCTGATGGGTGCTTCGGCAAGCACAGCTGCAGCAGGCACACCTTTCATCCAGATCATGATGTGCGGAAGCACAATTATAGTCCTGTTATTTCTGATCAACGGAATTTTCAGAGGGGCCGGAAATGCAGCTATTGCCATGAAAAGTTTATGGGTTGCTAATGTGGCCAATATCATTTTATGCCCGATACTTATTAATGGCTTTGGCCCTATCCCAGCTTTTGGATTAACCGGCGCTGCCATAGCCACAACTATAGGCAGAGGACTGGGGGTATGTTACCAAGTCTATCAACTGGTTAAAGGCAACGGCCAGCTAAAAATAAAACTAACCTATTTTATCCCGCATTTCAAACAGATCGTCGCACTGCTAAAAATTGCAGTTCCCGCTATATTTCAATTCGTCATTGCTTCCTGCAGCTGGATTTTCCTCGCTCAGCTGGTTGCTACCACAGGTGGAGATCATGGCTCAGCAGGTTATCAGACCGCACTAAGACTCATGATGTTCTTTATGTTGCCAGCCTGGGGCTTAAGTGGAGCAGCCGCGACACTGGTTGGGCAAAATCTGGGTGCGAAAAACCTGAAAAGAGCAGAAGATTCCGTATGGCAAACCACTAAGTATATCTTAATTTATATGGGGATAGCTATGGTACTCTGCCTTTTGGCCGGACACTATTTCATCTCTTTCTTTACAGACGACGTGCTTATTCAGCAAGTAGCTGCCAGAGGACTGAACATGATGAGCGCAGGATTTCTATTTTACGGCGTAGGCATGGTTATGACCAGTACCTTTAACGGTGCAGGAGATACCACAACTCCTACGCTGATTAACTTCTTTGGCTTCTGGTTATTCCAGATCCCACTGGCGTTTATATTGGCTAAACATTTCAATATGGGGCCAGATGGTGTATTTATAGCGATACCAGTTGCAGAAACAGGAATTGCCATTGCAGGATACCTGTTATTTAAAAAAGGAAGCTGGAAAACTAAGCAGGTTTAATGACCTGCTTATTCAAGAACGTTTAATTTCCTATTTAAAGCATCCCCCTTACTTATTCCCGCCCATTCAACTCCTTCATAATGTTCCGGTAAAACCGCTGCAACAACGAACTCTCTTCCGTAATGATCTCTGCATTACCCAACATACCGTTTTTCAGCACTATTTTATGCAGGTTATCTTTACTTTCAAACGTCTTAAAACCAACCTTGGCAATAAAAACACTATCTCTGAATGCCACATCCGAAATGTAATTTATATTCCCTCTGATCATACCAAACTGCTCATAAGGATAACTATGCATCTTAATTAAAGTACGCTGGCCAATACGGATCTTTCCCATATTATTCTGAGGAATCTGTATCTCCCCAAAAAAGTCAGTATTTCCAGGATTAATCACAAACAATTCCTGATTCACCGCGACACTCTGATTCTGCTGAATAACACCAGCATAACCAAGTGTTCCGGAAACCGGCGCCAATACCACATACTGATTAATCCAGACCTCTGTATCACTGATCACGCTATTAATTGCCTGTAAAAACTTAGCCCGCTGCTCTGCAATCGTATTCTCAAGATCCAGGATTTCCTTTTCTTTCGTAGCATAAGCCACCGAATTATTCAATAAAGCCGTTTCAGTTTGCTGCAAAGGATATTTTCCCGATAAATATTTGTTTTCCTGTTCCTGAAATTCACTTTTAGAAATGACGTTTTTAGCCATTAACTTTTGATAAGAAAGATACTGCTGCTCTATATTTGCATACTCCTTTAGCTGTACTTTCTGCTGAGTCACAATCTGGCTTTTAAGACCTTTAATAGACTGCAAATCTCTTTCCAGATAAATACGCTTTTCCTGGTAATAACCACCCTTCTGAGTAGAAAGGTATTTCACATATTCCTGGTAGAAATTCTGATAAGCAGCCTGCAATTCACCCAGGTTGCTATTTGGCGATAACAAAGACAGGCTTAACGGTTTAGCGGTTAACACCAGCTCGCGCAATGACTTTAATTGCGTTGAAAGCTTAAGCACATCCCGGTGCGAACCCGTACTTTCCAAAAAAGCCAATGGTGCACCTATTTCTACCTTTTTATTTTCTGGCAGCAACAACTCCATTAACTTACCCGCCCGCTTTGCATAAACAGGCTTAGGCGCATTGAGTGAATTGATTTTCAAACTCGTACTAATCACATCCGGATACCGGATAAAAGCAGCAAGCAGAATTATACTTAAAATGACAAAGAAGACAACCATAATACCCCGGCGAAGTATCCATGCCGGTACAGCGGTGATAATTTCATTCACCTCTTCACTATGATTCTCCTGATATATAGGTTCTTGTGGCATTTATATTCCGTGTAATTTAATCCGTTAACTCCCAAGTTCAAGCTGATTCCTCACCAGCTGATAATATTCACCTTTCAATGCGATCAGTTCAGCATGCGTTCCCTCTTCCAGCATACGCCCCTTATCAAGCACCACTATATTGTCTGCATTTTTCACCGTACTCAAACGATGGGCAACCACAACCACCGTCCGTCCTTTAAAAAAGCTTTCCAGATTATCCATAATCACAGATTCATTTCTTGCATCAAGCGCATTTGTCGCCTCATCAAAAAACAGGAACTTTGGATCCTTGTAAACGGCTCTCGCAATTAAAATCCGTTGTTTCTGTCCCTGGCTTATTCCATTTCCTTCAGAACCTATTTTGGTATTTAATCCTAAAGGCAAGCTTTGTATAAAATCATTGATATTAGCCACCTTCAACGCATGCTGAAGCTTCGCATGGTCAGGATAATGATCACCAACAGCAATATTCCTCGCTATAGAATCCGAGAAAATAAAACCATCCTGAGTAACCGCACCACACTGGCCACGCCAAAAACTAAACCCCATCTGGTTGAGATGTGTATTGCCAATATAAATATCCCCACGCTGTACCTCATAAAAACGAAGCAATAACTTAAGAATAGTCGTTTTTCCACTACCACTCATCCCAACAATAGCCGTAGTTTTTCCCATTGGAATAGTCAGGTTAATCGCAGACAATACTGGCTCATTACCAGCACCGGGGTAAGTAAAATCTACATTATTCAAGCGAATACTATGATCCTCCGGCAAATCCCTTACAAAAGTCTGGTCCGCAGGTTCCTCATCCTCCAGTTCCCGGATCTCATTCAACCTTTCCAGAGAAATCTTAGCATCCTGCAACTGCTGCAAGAAACCAATCATCTGTTCAATAGGGCTGTTCAGCTGGCCAATGATATATTGAATAGCCATCATCGCACCAAGCGTCAACTGCCCTTCTATCACCAGTTTGGCAACCAGAAAAGTAATCAGAATATTTTTTCCTTCATTAATAAAGAATGCCCCAACCTGCTGATACTGCCCAAGCGCAAGGCTTTTCACATTGAAACGAAACAATCTTGACTGTATCCGCTCCCACTCCCAACGCTTATCCTGCTCACAATTGTTAAGCTTAATTTCCTGCATCCCATTAATCAGCTGTACAACCGTACTCTGGTTTTTAGATGAAATATCAAAACGCTTAAAATCAAGCTCCCTTCTTTTCTTTAAAAAAATCGTAACCCAACCCGTATACAAAGCAGTACTGATCGCAAAAACAACAAAAATACTGATGTTATAATAAGCCAGCACCACAGAAAATATAACCAGGTTAAACATAGAAAAGATGATGCTCAAGGTCGGGCCGGTCAGAAAAGTCTCAATACGCTTCTGATCATCCATCCGCTGTAAAATATCACCAGTCATCTTGGTATCAAAGAAAGACATCGGCAATTTCATCAGCTTGATCAGGAAATCAGTTAAAATAGAAATGTTAATCCTGGTACTGATATGGAGCAAAATCCATGCACGTATAAAATCAACACTCATCCGCCCGATAAAAAGCATCACCTGGGCAATCAGAATAATATAGATAAAATTAAGATTCCGGGTATTGATCCCCACATCCACAACCGACTGTGTTAAAAAAGGAAGAATAATCTGTAACACACTACCCACCAACAGGCCAGCAAAAAGCTGTAGAATCAACTGCTTATACCGGTAAAAATATTTCAGCAGGTAGCGGATATCCATCCCATCTTTTTTATCTTCCTCCACCGTATAAAAATCCGGAGTCGGAGCTACAATTAAGACCACTCCCTCCACAGCCCCCTCATTAAATGAACTCAGCCAATGCGATGAAATTTCTTTCTCATTATAGCGGATCAACCCTTTTGCCGGGTCTGCCACCATGAACTGCCCATTTTTGATCTGATAAAGCACTACAAAATGATCCTGGTCCCAATGCAAAATAGCAGGAAGATCTACCTGCTTCAGTACCCCTAAAGATAACCGCGCACCAGTAGTCCGGAAACCTATCTTTTCTGCAGCCTCACTAATACCCAACAAAGAAACACCTTCCCGGTTAATCCCCGAAATTGCACGCAGACGCTGCAAACTTATATTTTTACCAAAATATTTGGCGATCATCCGGAGGCAGGTAGGCCCGCAATCCATCTGGTCAAACTGCTTATAGAAAGTGAATTTTTTCAATATTTTATTACCTAACAATAGCCAAACACAACCATAATAGATTAATTTAAATAAAACAACAGTTAAAATAAAGCCATTTTACTATCTAAACAAGATCATATTTTTTTAAATATGCGAAATTCTTACCAAAGGATGCAAACATCTTCAGAAGATAGTTTCAGAGAAGGAAACAACAGTTTGAAGAAGAGGTACATTAAGCGATAAAAATCAAGTACCCCCTGAAATCACAAAAGTCCCTGCTTAGGCAACAGGGACTTTTTATATACTTGAAAAATAAGCTGCCGGAAAACTAAGCAGGTTTAATGACATTTTTTGGTTCATCACCACTGCCAGGAACATACCCCAACCCAGGGGTTAACCAATGTAAAAGCATTACCCTTGAATAGCGGTAATTAAACGGAGAACAGACAAATACTGTCAATAGCAAAATACCTACATAATACCATAGGTTATCATAAACAAGTGCTAAGCCCAAAACATAAGTAGCTACACTTGCACTAATCATTTCTGCTACATTCATTGCATAACTAATAAACATTGACACATAGAAATATCCAGGCTCTCTTTCGAAACGAAGATTACAATGCGGGCAAAACTCATTAGTGATCTGTCCTTTGAACGAAAAAGAATACATTTTACCAGTAAATATGTCACCCTGTCTACAACGAGGGCATTTACATTGGACGACGGCTTCTAACTTTGTAATAGGGACCATAACGTTAATTTTATTCGTAATAATTAATCAGACAAATCTAATCATTATAAAACATCCATTTTATGATCTACATCATATCCTGTTTTAACAATCTTCCCGCGGATAAGTTTGAGCTCTCCGCCAGCAGCCAATTTCTTTATCGTTCTGATCACCGTTTCTACTCTTAAACCACTCATATCGGCCAATGTTTGCCTTGTAATGTTCAATGCAGCGCCATCCTCCAAATCCTGAGACAAGTAATTGATCAAAGTAAATAAGCGATGTTCTGCCTGTTCATTGGCCAGTTCCTCCAGCATCATAGATTTGTAAAATAACCTTTTACTCATGGTCATAATCAAATCCATAGTAAAATCGCTGTTTTCTTCGATCATTTTCAGGAAAGCCGGTTTATCCAGCTGAATCACTTCCGTATCCCGAGATGCAATTGTATAAGCCAGATACGGACGGTCCAACAACAATGCAGGCTCCCCAAAAAGCTGTTTTGACTTAAAAACACCCTGAATAAACTCTCTCCCATCCTGGTTAACCGTCGCCATCCGAACCTCCCCACTTTTAATAAAGTAAGCATATTTCGGATGCTGTCCCGGTTCATAAATCACTTCTCCTTTTTTATAAAAAGTAGTCTTGAAATTATGTGCTGTTAAATACTGAATATACATCTATAACCTGTTAACCAATAGTCTCTTTAATCAGTTTTGTATAGAAATCATTCAGCTTCATGCCAAATGCAGCTACCTGCTGAGGAATAAAGCTCGTTACGGTTTGTCCGGGAATTGTATTGATCTCAATAAAATAGAAATCACCCTCATCACCCACTAAAATAAAGTCAATCCTCACTACCCCTCTGCAATTCAATTTCGCATAGATCGCTGTGGCAATTTCCTCTACTCTTTTTTTAGTCTCCAGGCGTATTGGTGCCGGTGTAGTTTCTACAGCTACTCCTGGCGTGTACTTCGCTTCAAAATCAAAAAACTCTTTAGCCGTTTCCACTTCAGTAGCAGGCAAGACCGTAATTTTACCATCTAACTTTACCACACCTACCGTAAATTCACGTCCTTCAATAAATTCTTCAATCAGTATTTGTGCATCCTCTTTAAAAGCCTTGTCAGTAGCTGTCTGCAAGTCATATTGATTTTTCACTTTACTCATTCCGATACTGCTGCCACCATTGTTTGGTTTCACAAAGTAAGGCAGGGTCAGTGAACTTTTAACATCCGCTAAATTATAAGGCGTGTTTTTAAAGATCTGTACAGACTTGGCCACGAATAAATTCGGAATATCCTGTACAATAGATTTAGTATACCCTTTATTCATGGTCACTGCCGAAGTCAGCGCATCACACGTGGTATAAGGTAAATTCAGCATATCAAAATATCCCTGCAACTTACCATCCTCACCCGGAGCACCATGAATCGCAATAAACACGCCGTCAAAAGTGATTTTTCTTCCATTGTAAAGCACTGAAAAATCATTGCGGTCTACCTCTATTCTGACCGAATCTACCGGTTCATAAAACCAGCCCTGCTGCGTCAGCATAATTTTGTAAACATCAAACTTATCCGGATCGAGATTATGGGATATAGTTGCGGCGCTTTTTACAGAAATTACCCTTTCTCCTGTTGTACCTCCAGTTATTAATGCTATTACTTTCTTCATAAAATATATTTCTTTAATAGCCGTTATGAAGCCTTTATGCTTTCAGATTTCATTCCGGATATTCCTGATTAATCAAATTAAACGATAAGATATGGGTCAAAAATATTAAAATACTTTATTCAGATCTCATTTAAATTCCGATAAAATATATTTTTAGTCTAAATTTGAGCCAAATAACAGGCACACAAAATAAATAAATGGCAAAATTCATCTCCTACTTACAAACTAAATCATTCAGAAACAACCTTATCGCTGCCATCGCCACTGTGGCAATACTCTTGTTCATCGCTTTCTTTAGTCTGCGTTATTATACCAAACATGGCCAGGGATTAAACGTACCAGCTGTAAAAGGCATGGCTTTTAACCAGGCTGTATCAAAATTAGAAGCTTTAGGTCTGCGTTACGAAGTAGACTCTGTATATATTATGGACATGCCTCCAGGAACTGTAATTGACCAGGATCCAGAAGCGAATACATTTGTAAAAGACAACAGAACAATTTATCTGACTATTAATACTGCGCAAGCTCCAAACGTTAAATTTCCAGACGTTCAATTCAAATCTTTCATCGAAGCACAAGCAATTATTGCCAGTTTTGGATTAAAAGTTGGTGACACTGTTTATAAAGCAGATGTGAGCAGAGATGTCGTATTGGAAGTTTCTTTCGGCGGCTCAAGTATCAAACCAGGAGACGTTATCCCTAAAGGCTCTAAAATAGACTTATTATTAGGGGATGGCCGAGGCAACGAAGACGTAGAAATCCCTGCGCTTTTAGGTTTCACCAAAGACGAAGCAGCCTTCTCACTCAGAGGCTCAAACCTTAAACTTGGAACAATAACTTACGAAGGAAATATCACGGACACCGCAAATGCCGTTATTACCGCACAAGACCCGGCGCTTTCAGATACACTTGGAAAAGTGAAAATCGGAACCCCGGTAAACATTACTCTATCAAACAAGAAATAAGCGCATAAATCAGAATTCCAAATTCTATGACTACTGAAACGACCAAAGAAATCAAAAAGAGTACTAAATTTATATGGGCCGCTGTATTAGTCCTACTTGCTGTAGGTGCCTTTTATGGCCTGAAAATGTATAAAGTTTACTTTGCCCCTAACATCTCGGGTAAAGAACAATACCTGTATATTAAAACTGGCTCTAAAATAGATGACTTATATAAAGAAATCAAGGATAAAGACCTGTTAATGGACGCTGGAAGTTTCGGTCAGGCCGCAGTTAAAATGGATCTGGCAGAACGTTTAAAACCAGGACGCTATAAATTAGCTAAAGGCATGAATAACCGCAGCCTGATCAACTTAATTAAAGCCGGTAATCAGGAACCAGTAAAACTGAAATTCCATAACATCAGGAAAAAAGAAGAATTTGCAGCATACCTTTCTAAAAGTCTGGAAGCAGATTCAGCAACCTTTATCAAAGTATTAGATTCAGCAGCACTGGTAGAAAAATACGGATTTACTGTAGACAACAGCTATACCATGTTCATCCCGAATACTTATGAGATGTACTGGAATACCACTCCTTTAGAATTCTTCGACAGGATGCAAAAAGAATACGATAAATTCTGGACCGCAGAACGCAAACAAAAAGCTGCAGCCTTAAACCTGACCCCTCAACAAGTGACCATTCTGGCATCTATAGTTGATGGAGAAGCTTTGTACGACAAAGAAATGCCTTCTATTGCTGGCTTATACCTTAACCGCTTAAACAAAGGGATTTTATTACAAGCAGACCCTACCGTAATTTTTGCTAATGGAGACTTTACCGTAAAAAGAGTAACAGGCCCGTTGTTGCGCGTAGAATCAAAATATAACACTTATAAATACGCAGGTTTGCCTCCAGGCCCGATTATGATGCCAAGTATCAATGCTATTGATGCGGTATTAAACCACGAACACAATAACTATATTTATATGTGCGCTAAAGCTGACTTCTCAGGCTACCACGCCTTTGCAGAAACCAAAGCACAACATGAAATTAACGCAAAAGCATACAGAGCAGCCTTAGACAAACGTAATATTTTCAAATAGGCCCAATGTATACGCACAGCACAAAGATCAGAGTAAGATATAGCGAGACCGATCAAATGGGATACGTTTACAACGGAAACTATGCCCAGTACTATGAAGTCGGAAGAGTAGAAATGCTGCGCAGCCTGGGCATGACCTATGGCAAAATGGAAGAAACAGGGATCATGCTCCCACTGCTGGAACTTAAATGTAAATTTATAAAACCAGCATATTACGACCAGGAGATTACGATCAAAACCTATATGAAGGAACTTCCGGGTGTCCGGATGTTATTTGATTACGAACTATTTAACGAAAAAGAAGAATTGATCAATATCGGAGCTACTACCTTAGTATTCTTCGATATGGTCAAAAAGAAACCGTGCCCCCCACCAGGTTATTTTCT
The DNA here is from genome assembly GCF_040547305.1 of Pedobacter sp. UYP1. Taxonomy (NCBI): domain Bacteria; kingdom Pseudomonadati; phylum Bacteroidota; class Sphingobacteriia; order Sphingobacteriales; family Sphingobacteriaceae; genus Pedobacter; species Pedobacter sp. UYP1. The sequence continues at coordinate 550,877 of NZ_JBEPPL010000001.1, forward strand.
GGAAAGGATTGCACAATACTATGAATAAATGAATTGGGTACACAAACAACTTTTAAAGATTAGGCTATATTCATTGTTTATAGACTGGACAAAAGTTTATGTACTGCCAGGATTTAGCCCTATACCACTCTACACAGTGGCTTCATTTTTTTTTAGGGAACTCGGCAAAGATTCTTTAGTGAACAAAGCATCATCGCTAGCCTATACCTTTATGCTAGCGATTTTCCCCGGAATCATTTTTCTGTTTACCCTGATCCCCTTTATCCCTAAGCGAATAGGTTTTCAAGATCAGTTAATGGTTTTACTACAACTGATCCTTCCAGCACAAGCCTATAAAGCCTTTGAAGCTACCCTATCAGAGATCATTAAAATACAAAACGGGAAATTACTTTCCTTCGGTATTATATTGTCCGTGTTTTTTGCCACCAATGGGATGCACAGCCTAATGAACGCCTTCAACAAGTCGTCATTAGTGGTAGAAACCAGAACATGGCTTAAACAGCGGCTTATAGCTTTAATATTGACCTTTGTTCTTGCCGTGTCACTGATTATTACTATCGGAGCAATGACTGTAGGAGAAATTGCACTGAACTATATTAATAAAGGTTTACACATCAAAGGACACTTTATCGTTTATATCATTGACATATCCAGATGGGCACTGCTTGGGATTCTGTATTTCGTGACCATATCTATTCTATACAGATATGGCCCCGCCAATACTAAGAAATGGAGATTCTTCAGCCCAGGTTCCTGGCTTGCCACCATCCTTGCATTTTTAACTATTTGGGGATTCTCATTTTATATTAACCACTTCGGATCTTATAATAAAGTATACGGATCTATTGGTACATTGATTGTTATTATGATCTGGTTATACCTAAATTCTCTGATACTTTTAATCGGATTTGAGCTAAATGCCAGTATGGACCTGACAAAACGCAGCGTCAGAATCATCAAACAACCCTTTAATCTGTTCAAAAAAGGCGGTTAAAAGGAGGTTAAATAAATTTTTCTACCTCAGCATTAACCAGTTATCAATTTATTGTTAAAAAATCAACATCATTGTTTGCAAAATCAAGCCGTATTTGTACTTTTGTCGCGGAGAGTTGGCAGAGTGGTCGATTGCGGCAGTCTTGAAAACTGTTGACTTGTCAAAGGGTCCGCGGGTTCGAATCCCCCACTCTCCGCCAAACAAAAATGCTACCCGATAGGGTGGCATTTTTTGTTTTAAACCGGCCTGAGCCCTTCAGCTCAGAGGCCAGATTAAAAACAAAAAAGGTCATTGAGCGCAGCGAAAAGCATTTTTGGTTGAAGCCTCCCCCAAAAGGGATCAGCGAGAGTAGCGAGCTAATCCACATTGGAGAATAAGCCTTAAGGATGACTCATAGATAATCCAAGCCTGCAAATCATACGATAGCAGGCTTTTTGCATTTTAGAGTTATCCAAAATATGCACCGTTTCCCATCCTGCAGGTGAGCGATTCGGTGAATAGATTTGGAAATTGAAATGACTCATCGAATTTCATATATCTATTTGATATACAGCACGTTCAAAGACTAAACATCTTGATTACTAATAACTGCAAAGCTAAATTTGTAAACCCCTAATGTGCAACATTATGAAAACTAATTTCAGCTTGATCTTCTACATGAAGAAGCCAAAAAACTACGTAAAAGGCTCTGCCGGGATCAAGCGGAATTCTTGGGGGGAAGAAAATCCCTGGGGACCTGAATAGCCAGGTCACCTTGATCACTGTGAACTTTTTTCTTCGTGTGATTTACCGAGATCATCCAAGTAGTGAATGTTATACACATTTAATTGCTGTTATTATACACTTCAAACAAGGAAGCGCTACGACGGGATCAATTATTTTATTTTCCTAAAAAGACTCAAGTTCTGCTACAATTCGTTTAGATTGTGTATGATGTAGATAATGAGAACCAGGCAATAAGATTAGTTTTCCCTTATTCACGCTGTTGGCTTGCGCTTGATGCATTTCTGTCCAGCCTTTGACAGCTGAGTTTTCGTCTGCAAATAATAAAACCGGTAAATCCTTCGGGAAAGATAATTTTTGAGCATCTTTAAAACTCTTACTTAATGAAGTTGCTTCTCTGTGCAAAGTATTGTTTCCGGTTACTTTCATCGTAATCATGTGTTCTTGTTCAAAACGGTGTACTTCTGATTCTTCTTTAGGTTTTTCATTTCCAAAAAACTTTAAAAATGCACGCATTACACCTACTTTGGCTAAAAAATCCATAGGTGCCGAATTATAACCCGGCCAAGGTTGTGTTGGCACACTGGTATCAATACCTACAAATGCGATTGCTTTACCTGGATAATTGTTAATGTATGCTAAGCTGTAAAGCCCAGCAATGGAATGCCCCATTAATATAAACCGATTAAGATTTAATTGTTTCACAACTTCATGGATTTCTTCCGACATATTATTCAAACTGCGTTCACGATTTGTTTCACTACTCAATCCATAACCAAAAGGTTCAATCGTGATCACTGTATACTTTTTGTCTAATTCTCTGATTAATGGTTCAAAATCTAATCTTGGGCTTGCCGTTCCAAATCCGGTGAGTAACACAATCGTGTCTGGATCATGGCCATCTATTGTAATATTCATTGTACCGTCAAAAATTTTTATTTTTTGACCATAATCTTCAATTTTATCAGCTTCGATGCTTGAATTGACTTGATGAATCAGGAATGTAGTGATGAGTAGGATAGCGATTATGGCTACAATTCCTACGATTGTTTTTAAAAAAATTTTTGATATTCTCATTATGAGCGAAGGACGGTTTTTATCCATTTTTTTTAATTTCGGTATTATTTTGCAAGATTACAGCTTGAATATTTAATCACTTGGGCATTTCGGAATGTTGATGCCAGTGTTTTCGGTCAACCTATGCCAATTATAAGACCATACAAATTTATAAAAAATACTGCGATTATTCCTGCTCTTAGTTCTTGCGCTTTCATTGCTACCACTGAATAAAAATTTCTGTAAATTTGTATTCAGTTAATACTGTGCTTACGACAGATCCCGGCGATAGAATTCTCTGCACGTAGCGCTTCCATCACGATCAAAATTTCTATTCTGCAGTGAAGATTCTTCGGGTACAGCGACGTACATCCTTGATAAAATTTTCGGGGATTGTTTTTTTGGTCTTCCCATAATGATTAAAGTTATTTTTTTTAGGAAAGCACTCTATTAGTTTTAAATGAATTATGTCCAAAAGACAAACTTTCTGAGCATAAAATTTCTGCGACCTATCATGTTGGAGAAGATTTTTGTTTTAAAACATTTATACCTAAATTTATTATACAGCATTTGCAGCTATAAAAGATATTAAGATCGGTGAGTGATTCGGTGAGTCACCAATCTCTACCCTTCGATACAATACTTTAAAGCGGGATTTTAAGTTAGGGAACAATTCCCCAACTCTCCGCCAAACAAAAATGCTGCCCGATAGGGTGGCATTTTTTGTTTTAAAGCAAGTTCTGCGTGCCTTCGCGCAAGGCTTGGTTTAAAACAAAAAAGGTCATTGAGCGCAGCGATAAGCATTTTTGGTTGAAGTCTCCCCCACAAGGGATCAGCGAGAGTAACGAGCTAATCCACATTGGAGGATAAGCCTTTGGAAAAAGTATTCCACTCTGCAACCTACGAACGGAGCGAGAAAAACACCAAGCATCATAGTAATATTATTTCCATCACCGCTAAAACAAGAATTTCACTAAACTCGGAACTCATTGATTCATGAAATGTATAAAGTGTTCGAATCCCTCTTCCTCCGCCAGAAGTACGAAAACGCACATTGTTAGAACACGCACTTTTATTTTCATATGTAACTAAAAAACAAATGATTACAAATCACAGAAAAGATGTCCTTTATATAAAATCACAGATTTAAACCAAAAACAGTGCTATTTTTTCTAAAAAACGGTACAAAACATAAATAGCCTTAAGGGATTCGAACACCTTAGTTTACATCTTTAGCGGACAAAAGTGAGAATCCGACTAAAGGTTGACGCAGGAGTGCAGAATCTCACCCTCTGTATAAATTATACCTAAATTAGGTTAGCTCCAAATTGGTTAAGGGCAAACCTTTTCTACTGTATCGCCGTTTTTGCACCTCTCAAATACTGATATACTTTTCCAATTACCATTTTGACAGTCACATTCGGTATATTAGCTATCTATCCTATCAGTCAAAACAAATGTATTAGAAATTATCTGGTTCAGTTTTATGCGCAGTAGCCAGAGCATCGGTAAATTTATTATCGAAATGACTTAACAACATCTCTATAAATCGGCCATGATAAACTCCATAAATTATAGTGCTCATATCGATGTTTTCATTTTTTAAAATCCCAAACCTTAATTCACCAACATATATCTTAGGACGTAGCCAGGCGTCATATCTCCATTGTTCAGGTGTATGTGTGAAATCGCCGTCTGCGTCATAAGACCATGTTTCAATTTTCTCTTCATCAATTTCTTTTTTGATGGCAGCCAATAGATCAGCCGGTGCGTTTGTTTCAATTATTATTGCCATAATTTATTTTTTAATGTTCAATTCCACCTCCAAGCCATTGCCCGGTAGCAAACCATATCTCGTAGTAATATAACCATACCGAAATCCAAGGGACAATCGTTTCAGAGATAAAATCCTGTGGAGTCCATTCTCTTGCTTTAGGATAATATAAGCATAATGAACCATCCCCGTAGGTATGTTTAATTATACCATTTATTACTCTAGGCTTTAACTGATTATTAAGCACGGTAATAACAGGAGAGCAGTCCTGTGTGTACTTAATTCTAATGGTATAACAGTCACTCAACGGTGTTGGCTGAATTACTGCTTTAGCGGTAAATACATTTGGTTGATGCTGGGCATACCAATCAGGAAGATTCCGTTTAAAATCCAAATACTGCTGCATTGGCGTTATTTTCTTCATATCACTAAGAATTACTACCGTAGAAATTGTTTGGTATAACGGTAGTTGAAGAAGGTAAAATGCCTGTTAACAAACCACTTTGTCTTGATACGCCAAGTTGACCATTATTTCTTGCTTTATGAATGTAATCGGATTGCTCAATCAGCGAGTTTGTACTTGTATTTTCACCAAACATTTCCTTAAATATACCAATGATATTATGTATTCCTTTGGCATCTTCAATTTTATCCCAATGTTTTTTAAAATCGACAATGAACTGAATAAAGTTTCTATATAAGTGGGGCTCGTTTATCCATTTGTCTGAAAAAACCTCTTTGGTATTTGCCGGGTTAACGACATGTAGTACTTTACCATTCAGCATTCTTAAATCCTCATAGGCTCTGTTTACGATTCCTTTGATGGCTTCATATTCAGATTGCGCACCATTGTAGAACATTCCTGCTATGGTGGTAAGGATGATACTTGAGGTCGCAGAACCCGGACTGTCCTTAAAGTAAATGTCTCTGTAGCGTTTTATAAGTTGAACGGCCCGTTGCAGAGGTTGCATTAAGTGATACGGAATCTGATTTGGCAGGTCTTCAGCACGTAACGACTTTTCCAATAGCATTAATTCTTCCTTAATGTATTTCGATTTGAACCATTCTGCATATCCCTTTGGATTGCTTGGTGTCCAATCTTTTAATGAGCGATCAGGTACAACAATTCTATTTGCATCAAGTGCCGACTCTTGAAATCCGGGAAGAATATCTATATGGAACAAGTTAGCATAAACTATTCTGATACACCTGTTTTTTCTTTTAAGCATTGTTTTGTACTGTCCGTGTTCCCTTAATCTTCTTTCTAATTGATTTAATACCTCCACTGGATCTAATCCCTCATATGGTATTGTCATGTGAATAACGATGTCCAAATCAAATTCATCGCCTTGCAGAGGTTTTACATTGGTCCCAATACGATAAGAGCCTTGTGCATAAATATCAAATGGAACGTTATTGAAAAAGCCAAGATCACCTTCAATCCATTCTGATACTGCATTATAACTTCGTTCTGCTGATGCTCGTCTGGAATCATCAAGTTGCAATTTTTCCGCGATACGGTTTAGTAAGTCATCAAGCTGTTGATTAAATGTCTGTGGTATATACATGTGGTTCATATTATTTTATTTTAAATTCTTTATCAAAAAGCGAAATGGTATGCTCTGCGATTGCAAATATTTTAGTGTTGTCAGGTAAATAACCAAGTCTTTTTATCGTATCTTCCGTTACCCACCTAAATTTGGAACCAGGATGCTGGATTTGTAGCAAATTCCTTAATGCAGTTACTTGCTCCTCACTAGGCAGTAGTTCATATACTTCATGGATTAAAATTTCTGGAGATTCATAAAATGCAGAGTAGTGTATGTAAAGCGGATTCCTATGTAGGAACTTATAATTGATATGGGGAAACACATTACTGTCTAGAATATGTGTTCTTATCAATTCCTCACAGAACTCCCGCCAATGTGATATTTCCCTATCTTGATTTGAGTCAAACCATTGCAAAAATTTATGCAGAGACTTCCCCTTAACACGTATTCTTAAATCCTGACGTGTGGTATCGCATATAGGAATACATTTGTCATCTAAAATTTCTAAATCCTGAAACAATTTCGATGAATCTGGCAACCTTTTGTAAACCCCGCCTACAGGCTGTAACTGGTCTATGTTACGCCCTTTTACGAGCAGATACTGACCGTCAATATTAATTTTAAAAATATAAGCGGCAGAAATCCTAATGTGCCTGTTCCTGTAAATTGTAGCTGCGAGAAAACAAACCCATAGCTTGCTTCTTAAATTGATGATTGTGTTAATGGCCATCCCTAACAAAGCGCCAAACGCTCCTATGGCTAATTCATGTAATGTATCGTCCACTTGCTTATTGGGTATCCAGCTATCGCCAAAGAACATGAATACTCCGAGAAACAGAAATGTAATAATGTAGTATAAAGGCATAATCTCTCTTTTGTATAGGTATATGAAAAAACGTGACAAAGCTGTATCTTGTCACGGAATATCATATACTAAACTGAAAACACTGTATGGATGACGCTTCTTCATTTGTTTCTCTGGACGATCTGCGTAAGGAATCATCGATTACGCTTTTGGAATATATGGGGATGAACGAAGATGAACCAGTTATTGCAGAACTTGCATTTAATATATTTTATGAGAAATTTTCTCCCGCATTTATGGTAGTCTGTGAAAAGGCATGTTACCACTACAAAGATTTATATGATGGCTTGGCAGAGGTTATTTTTAATAATGCACTTTGCAAAGCATATTTCAAGGCTGCTCAGTTTAAATCAGACAATAGAGATCCCCAAAAAGTGGATAATGATGTAAAAAGATGGCTCTACGGCATAGCAAACAACGAACTATTTATGGAACTGCGGAAGATAAGGGTCAGCTCGAACCTTGACATTGTGGAAGACATCATGGTTTTGGAATCAGAAATCGATCACGAAGAACCACTTATTTCAGAGTGCTATGAGAAGGAGATATTAAATGAAGCCCTTGCGACGTTAAGTGATAAGGAAAGAGGCATTTTATTAATGTGTTACCAGTATAGCGAAGACGGAAAAAATATACCTTCTAATGTAATTGGGAGAATAAACACTATTTTTAATATCAAAGAGCCAAACCGACGACAGATCAAGAAGCGGGCTCTGGAGAAATTGTTACAACAAGTAAATTATCTACAATCAAAAATCAAAGTTAAGAAATGACTGATCTTAAATTAGTTCCAGGGAATTTAGATAACCTTTCTGAGTTTGAACGAAGATTAATCAAATCTCTCAGAGGTAACGGACATTTGTTTCCATTGTCTGATGAAGAAATTCAACATTTTGAGGATTGCCATGATAAGGAGATTAGAAGAGCCATTTCCAAGGTTCCTTCAGCCGATGACATTCTAAAAAGAGGTAGGATTGAGAAGAACTGGACAATAATTCCATCTGTTGATGAAGATATTTCCAAAAACATGGCGCAGGCAGCTCGTGAAGGAAAGACCCCAACAGATGCAATTAAACAAAAAATGTTAGATGACAGGAACAAGTCGAAAAACAAATAATCCTTCCTTAACACAATTAAAAACTCCCAGGAAACGTGTTCTTTCTGCCTTGGCACGAGGTGTTGCTGATCTATACTGTCCAGATCTACCAATATTACCAGAGCAAATAGCAAAAGCAAGTGGCCTAACATTTAATTATGGAAATTATGAGGACTATTTCGACGGAATGCTTGAGCACCTGGCTGGCGATTTTCACATTTATATGAATATGGATAAATCGCCTCAAAATAGCCCGAGGTCAAGATTCACTTTTGCTCATGAATTGGGGCATTATTTCATCGATGAACATCGCATTGCATTAGAAGCTGGGTTAACGCCTTCTCATCCTTCCTATACAAATTTTCAATCGGAAAACATTATTGAAAAAGAAGCTGACTACTTTGCAAGTTGCTTGCTGATGCCAGAGGATAGGTTTAAGTCCGATTGTAACAGTAAACCATTTGGACCCGAACTTATCAATTCACTAACTCAAAAATATAATGTAAGTGCAACCGCTTTTTTATTGCGTTATGTGCATAGTGAGCAAGTACCGCTAATGGTAATTTGTAGTAAAAATGGTAAGATAAGTTGGCGATGGGAAAGTGATGATTTTGAATTTAAGTATTTAAAATCAGTGAAAGGATCTATACCGGGGGTATCAGTAACAGCAGAGTTCTATAAAAATGGTACCGAGTACGTAACTCCTCAGAATGATCTATATGTTGAAGACTGGTTCAACTACACCGACCGCGATCCCAATACTTTCCGGCTTAAAGAATTCTGTATTTATGCAAAAAGGCAAGGCATGGTGTTAACTATGCTGTGGTAGTGAACGTCGGTTAAGACCTAGTAGAGTATTTAGGAAATAATCTATAATTCTGTATTTCATTTAATTTTATATTTTTGCAACTTATGCAATTCTTGATTTTGATTGGGATTATACTTGGTATAATCGCATCGGTCTGTGTAATTGTCACCTTCTGGTGGGCATTTACTGATCGTTATCACAGTAAGTAGGAAACTACTGAAGCGCTATAGATAATGTAAAAAATTTAGATGAGTTAGGCTTCTTTATGGAGCTGGGGGCGCTCACTTTCTGCGCCCCTTTTTTATTTCCGTTAATTGGCCAAAGAGAGCAGGCAGTTCCAAGTCATTGCAATAGCAAACAGCAAATTCTTATCTAAGCCGATTGAAGTCTAAAGGTGGGCAGCTATTAAAACCCGTAAAAATTAATTAATTGCTGTATTCTATTCAAATTGATAGATTAGCATATTATATAAATAAATGAGTCAAAAATACGTACATGCCAGCTGGAACGGTCAAAGTTACTGGCACGGCACTTCAACAATATTCTTAGAATCAATTCGCAAAACAGGTCTTGGAGCAATCAATCCAAGTAGGGACTGGAAGTTATTAGAACTACTGGCATTTCTTTATAATGAAATTATCACGTTAAAAATCAACAACGAAGTATTCGAAATTCATCGTGTTTCTATTGCGGCCGCGATATCACAAAGCACACTTGATTATGGCGATATCAAATTAAACTTCCAACATGATGGCGTGTATATTTCTGCCAGCAGCATTCGCGCGGCGACGTATGCATGTGAAAATCATGTTGGAAGCGAACTGCTTCAAAAATGCATGGTTCTTTTAAGTATACTAATTTCTACCGGAAATGAGCCTGAGATCCCCAAAGAGCTGGATATTTTGCAAATACGTCAATATTTGAGCGTGGCTGCTAAACCAATTATGATAGAAATCAGGGAAGTTCCAGACTCGGACTTACTCTTTGAAGATGGAACCGATGCCGCTGAAAAACTTAGCGATTTGCGTGATGTGTTTGCCAAATTGCCTATACCGCAACAGTTTGAGAAACTTCAGTTTTATAACTTTCGTCTCCTCAAGCCAGTACAGCCAGCACTACTTTATATTTATGATGTTGATTTTGAAGGTAGTGTAAAGACTAGAGATTTTCAATTCTATCTGACCCGTATCCGGTGATTCTTTAATTGTTGGTGTTATTTGGTTTGATCTTTTTAGTATTTGTCTTCCTTATATTATTAAGATAAATTGAATATGGCTTATGATCTGCATTCGTTGCGACCTCGGCCTCGGCCTTTTCAATAATCCTCTTTGGCGCGTCTATTCTGTCTTTAAAAACATATATTCCGGTTATGTTTTGCTCTCCTTTATAATTGGTTTTTCTATAGCTGATTTTAAAATCCCCATTCTCACCCTTTACCATATCCAGAATTTTTTGGTGTAAATGCTTGAAGCTTCTTGTAGAAGAAAAAGTCAAATCATCAACAAACCTGGTATAGGTAATCTTATGCCTATTACAAAATGCAATCAGCTTCAAATCCGCATTCATAAATACAAGGTTGGCAATATGTCCACTTGTAGGCGTACCTTGGGGCAGTTCATACTTTAGTGTAGTAAGCTTAGTCAGATAGTGTGAAATATGCGTTGAAAAACCAAATCCGATGAAAGTACGATATACTTGTTCTGAAGTAATATTGGGATAAAAAGTCTGCAAATCAGTAGTAAACATAAAATCATTACCTTCATGAGCTTTCGCATTAGTAATGTTACTTTTTGTTTTCACTCCACCATGAACCTGTTCTGGTAGCTTTATGGGCGTAATGATTTTATCTTTTATTCTTTTTTGTATTACTTTCAATTCACGAAGCGAGGCACGAATTGTTCTAGACTTTATGGTACCATCCATATAAGTTTTTGGAGTGCCAGTTTCTTTGTTTTCTTTTATCTCGGTCCATTCCCTATAGTAACTATCAAGTTCATCCAGCGTTTTTAATATACGCTGAGGAGTAAAACCAATTAAAGCACCAAGTTTTTTCAGTTCGTTAGCTTTATATTTCGAAGCATTCATTGATAAGATTTTTTATCGATGGCGCTAGTAGTTCAAAGTCTTTACGTTTTTCCGCCTGAACGTCATCTTCATTCAGCGATAGGAAAAACAAAATAGGCAATGGAACATCAAGTCCTTCGCTGATATTTTTTAGCGTTGATAAATTGGGCTCTTTTGAGTTATTTTCAATCTGCGAAAGGTAAGTTTGAGTAATACCACAAACAGCCGAAAACTCATCTTGGGTTTGGCCTTTCTGTTTTCTGATTTTTTTAATTATACTTCCTAAATCCATTTTGAGTAGGTAAAAAAATTAAGGAGTGCTCGGATCTAATTTCGACATCGGGGTTTCAAAGGCTGTTTTCAAACGAAATATATTAGCAGTAAGGCGGTTATTTTTTCAAGCGCTGCCCGAATCTGTTTATTTGTCTTACCTTTTTTCCGTTTAAGAATCCTGAGTCTCTCCAACACCTCTTTTAGGACATCTCTGTCACCATCCGAAGGAAAACACTGGTTCTGGGCGATAGCTTCAACAAATTGAATGACGCTATCAATGTTTTGATTTTGTTTTAACCTACTCATATTATTACATTTTAATTTGACATTATTGTCTGCTTTGCAATAATGCCTAATATGAGTGGTTGGCATCTTCTCTCTGAATGCGTAGTTTGTGTTCTCACTACACTCACTTAAAATTCTGCTTAAATAAAAATAAGCTAACATCTACGGATAACGGAACGAGACGGTCAACGACGGGGCGCATCACGATCAGATTCAGCATCTGCAAAATTACCCGTTAGGGTTGCCTTTTCAGACTTTCAATTAGACTCCATTTAGAGGTGGATATCAAAACACTTTTCAAAGAACTATGATTCAAATGTACAGAATATTACTGACAGTTAATATAAACCCACAACAAAATACATTAAAATAAATTAACATACTGAATATCAGCATAATAATTATCAGCAAACATTTTACTGTTTTATTTAGGTAGGCAACTTAAACACCATCATTATAATGCATAGATAATCGACTGATACATTACATTATCACACAATTCAAGTAAAAGCCACAACAAGAGTTGTAGTGCTAGGGTATCGTTGGACAAAATACATTGTAGAATAAATTTGAATCTCTCTATTATGTATTTCCATACAACAAAATGGCCGAAAACATCGGTTAAAGTTCAAATTAGGGCTTTCTCCAAACCACCGTTAAATCTATCAGTTTTCATCATCCTTCATTCGCTTCTTATTCTTATAGATTTCCCTGATTATTCTGAAAAGTTCCTGTAGATGTTGTAGTGGATAATCCGAATCTCCGATATTGAAACCCACTTTGGTACTACCTATAAGTAAAGAAGTGCTAATAGGATTTTCGAATGGATGGCGGTTACTTTAATGGAGCGTATTTTTTCGTGTTAAAAAATTGAAGTATCGGATGTTACTTTGATTGCATCTCCATCTTTTAAATATTTTATCAATTTGACTATATCGGCAAAAACTCTACTATTTCCCCAAAATCTGCCTCAGAACACTAAAAATCCCCTCTAGGTGTTCTATTAGAATTCCCTCTCCCCCTGCTGAATGGAATTCCATTAAACGAAATAAGGCTGCTCCTGAAAAGCAACCTTATTTCGTTTAAAATCATCGAATAAAAATCAAATTCAATAGCCCCTAAGTGTTCAAAGTATTTTTCTATTAGATGCGGGATTAGGTTAGAACACCCTATTTTAAGTTGAATATCTTTAGATTAACCATAGTATCAATATGTGTGTTTTTTATTTAGAAATACTTATCTAAAATTTGATAGCTGGTATTGATTGAGTCCAGCACCTTCAATATAAATTTCGTTAAAACCTTGAACATCCGTGATCCCGATACCACCTTCCATATTTAAATCTATATTATCAGATAAGGTAATACGATAGTCGAAATCATGAATATTAGAAATCCCTTTGTTGTTGCAGTGGGTTTGAACTAGAGCCTGATATTTAGAATAATTTTCATTTGGAATAAATAGTCCTCCGATTGTTTCTTCTCCTATATTGATGATGCACTTCATTATTATAAAAATTTGATTTCTGTATTTACGTACGTTTTATAAGACATTGTGGTTTCCTCCAGGTTTTATGCTTTCTCTACAGATATGACCAGATTCGTAGGTATTAATTTGATGGGGTAACTCATAATACATGTTGTCTACCGTTACAAGGTATAATATGAATTTTTATAAATTATCTGAACTCTTATTCCTGCTTCTATTAACTTTTGGTTCTCGCTCATCTAATTCTGCTTGAAGGCGTTTAACACGTTTAGCCTGTGGTATGTATTTTTCTGAAAGTGGATATTTTAAGATCAACCAAAAAGATCAATTACAACACTAAGTCATAATTGACTGTAAACTTTCCGCTTACATTGTCAATATTATTTTGGTGGAAATAGTATTCAGTTCCATTTAGTATATATCTATAGTGATTAGAAATTAAATCCAATAATAATGTCTGGGGAGATGAACAATCAACAGTTGGGCTGAAAAACCCTCGCACTTCTTCAATTGTTGTAAGGGAAAGGATTTTTATCCCTTTAGCATCTAAAAAATTAATTTCAATCATAATGTGGATAAACCACACGAAACTGACCCCTGCTGACCAATTCAAAATGCCCCCCCTCGCCTGACCAAATTGACCCCAGTTCGCCAATGCAAACTGACCCCTTTGGCCAATTAAGTTGACCCCCTGAAAACTGTAAAAGTGTTTATCTGATCGGATTCTTTGAGACGCGGTTTTTGTTTAGCTTTTTAGTTCAACAAACACCCATAATTACGATGTCCAATACACCAATCAAAATGAATAAACTACGACAGATTATCCGTCTATACTGCCAGGGTGTAGGGATTAAGACGATTCACGGGATGATAGATACCTCCCGGAATACCATTAAGAAATACGTGCGGTTATGGCACAGTTTGGGGCTGAGTCAGGAAGAATTCAACGCCAAGAGTGACGGTGAGCTTTCCGTTTTATTTTGTACGCCAGTTGGTAAAAGTTCAGGCAGTCCGCGCATGAAGCAACTGGAATCACTGCTGCCTGAGATCTGCAAGAAGCTCAAAAAGAAGGGGGTAACACGTGATATGCTGTATAAAGAGTATTTAGCGCAACATCCCGCAGGGTATAGTCGTTCCCGGTTTAATAATACTATCCATATTTATTTACGGCTTTCCCGTCCGGTCATGCACATCGAGCATAAGGCCGGTGACAAAATTTATATTGACTTTGCCGGAAGCAAGCTTTCTATTGACCCCCAGGAAGGTATAGCAAGAGATGTGGAGGTTTTTGTTGCCATTCTAGGTTGTAGTCAATTGACTTATGTAGAAGCGGTAGAAAGCCAGCGCAAAGAAGACTTGATCAAGGCCTGTGAAAATGCCTTGCATTATTTCGGAGGTATCCCTCAGGCCATCGTACCGGACAACCTTCGTTCTGCGGTCACTAAAGGAAGCAAATACGAAGCGGTACTTAATGATGAATTTGCTTGTTTTGCGGAGCATTATGGGTTTACAGTTGTTCCTGCCCGGGTCTATAAACCCAGGGACAAGTCTTTGGTAGAAGGAGCCGTTAAGCTAATCTATCGTAGCATTTACAGCAGATTAGAAGGGCATAAATTCAATGATTTAAGTGCATTAAATACGGCCATACTTGTTGGCCTTGAAATCCATAACAATAAGCCATTTTCTGGACGGAGTTACTCCCGTCGCGAGCAGTTTGAAGAAATTGAACGGGAAATGCTTGGCGCACTTAATCCTTTGACTTACCAGGTACATAAGCAAACAATGGTCACAGTCAACAAAACTGGTTATGTGCGTTTGGGGGAAGATATTCATCACTACAGCGTACCATACACCTACATAGGAAAGAAAGTAAAGCTGTTGTACACCAGTACGTTGGTAAAGGTCTATTACCAGTACACCTTAATCGCTTGTCATGCACGTAACAGAACTAAATACCAGTACACTACTGATGAAAACCATCTGGCCTTACAGCATCGTTTTCTAGGGGAATGGACACCGGAAAAATTCATTGCTCAAGCAACAGATATTCATCAAGATGTTGCCCTTTATATTTCTAAAGTGCTGGAACACAAAGCTTATCCTGAACAGGCCTATAAATCTTGCTCGGGTATTTTGAGTTTCGCCAGGCGTGTTGGCCCCCAGCGGCTTACTGATGCCTGTCGTTGGGCGGACAAGTTGGGGCAGTACAATTACCCTGTGATCGAAGAAATCCTCCATAAGCGTCTGGATCAGCTCCCTATTGAACAGGAAGAACCGACACCCACAATCCCATCCCATGATAACATCAGAGGTAAAGACTATTATCAATAATCAACCATATAAAACAAAAGAAAATGAATAATGAAACCTTAGAGAAACTCCGACAGCTTCGCTTATTTGGCATGTATGATGCTTTTAAAACTAACCTGGAGACTTCAGTCAAAGAATCCCTTACTGCTGACCAGTTTATTGCGCTGCTGGTCGCCAGTGAGTGGGACGACAGACGTAACCGGGCAATAGAGCGGGCAATAAGAGTAGCGGGCTTTCGCTATAAAGCTGCCCTGGAACAGCTCGATTATTCCGTGGATCGCGGGCTGGATAAAAACCAGGTTCACAGACTGGCTGCACTTGACTTCATCAAAGAACGTAAAGACCTGTTTATTACAGGTTCTACAGGAACTGGTAAAAGCTATTTGGCAACAGCTCTTGGTTACCAAGCCTGTCAGATCGGCTATAGAGTGATGTATGTCAATACTGCTAAACTTATGGGGCAACTTAAACTGGCTAAGGCTAAGGGCAATATACTGGCAGAACTAAAAAGAATTGAGCGGGTAGACCTGCTCATTCTCGATGACTTTGGACTACAGCCTTTCGATCCACAGGCAAGACTTGCCTTACTTGATGTGATTGAAGACAGACATCAGAAGCGTTCTACGATAGTTACTTCACAAATCCCCGTCAAAGAATGGTATGATATCATCGGTGAAAAAACTATTGCCGACGCTGTACTCGATCGTATCGTACACCACTCCTTGAGGATTGAATTATATGGAGAATCACTCAGGAGAAGAAAGTCTAAAACTGAAAATGTATTTTTGTAAAAACAATAGTTGTTAATCAGGATAAAGTAGTCTATTCAAAGAGCCAATCCGTACAACAACTTTTACCTTTTTTTAAGGTTAACTCTGAGGGGGCAATTTGCACAGGTCTTCAGGGGTCATTTTAATTGGTATATCCAATAATGGTTTGTTTAAATTTATTTTGTTTTTAATTCTTGTTTATTGTCTGTTTGTTTTATATCCGACGTTTTAAATGCCGTCATAGCATTACTACTAAATTACTTTTTTTGAGATGGTTATTGTAAATAGCGTTTTAATTTCTTACCACATCTTATAATAGATTGCGTTTACAATTAAAATCTACAACTAAATTATAAAGAAATATGTGCATATAAAATCTTAAATTAGATTTTCAACTTATTAAATAATAAACAATGAAGAAATTTACCTTTAACAACCCTAAAGAACTTGCTTTAAGCTCGATTGAACAAAGATTGAAAATCGCATTTAGAGGCGTTCCCTTCCAATATTCTAATTCAGCAACCTCATTATTCGATAGTAAAGATGCGGTTATTGCCTCTGTTGGCTCGGAAATTATAGCCACTATAAATGAGAATCTGCCTGAAATAAATGAAATAAAGCAGTTTCTTACTGAATTGCTTGCACCTAACTATCATAGATTATTATTGGAATTTGCTGACAAATTTAGAGTTATAGATAATTCAACAGTTGTTGAAACACCGCCCTCAAGTGTTAGCATCCACATCAATGATAAACCTGCGGCCGCATTGAGACTTTGGTTAAACTCTGATAAACAACCGCATGAAATTGAAATCATTCCTTTTCCCAGTGAAGAAGGTAATTTATTAATTAAGTGGGTAAAAGATAATAAAAGAGATATTCTTAAAACAGAAATTTATGTTGCTGGAGAATTAGTAAGAATGGTCACTATTATATAGTTCGTTTTTTGACACATTTTAATTTCCTTCGGATTTTAAGTTTTCTCTCCGGATCTAGTCAGATCTGGGGGCTGTGATCAGTTACGCCAGATGATCATTATTACCTAGACAGCCCTTCATTTTTTGAGACAGTTTGCTCATTGGCACGTACAGGGAATAATTACTTCACCACACATTTACATTTATAGACTCACTTTATCATATTCACGCAGTCTTTCAGCTAAGAGGGTTTCAATGGAATTATCAATTTCAGCCAGCCTGTAATTCTTTGTTCAGTATTTGTTTACCTCTAAATCTACAGCAAATTTAATATTATCATCTTCATTGTAATCAGCCAGCGTTTTATGACGTTTGTTTAATACATGCCATCTTAGACCATAGATGGACAGATAGTGAATTTCTAATCGCAAATTTCTTTTTATTTGTTTTGTAATTATTGGTCTAATACTATCAAATACGGTCAGCCCCGTTAGATACTATTTCCTCAAAATCTGCCTCGAAACACTAAAAATCCCCTCTAGGTGTTCTATTAGAATCCCCTCTCCCCCGCTGAATGGGATTCCATTAAAACTAAATAAGGCTGTTCCTAAAAAGCAGCCTTATTTAGTTCAAAATCATTGGATAAAAATCAAATTCAATAACCCTTAAGTGTTCAAAGTATTTTTCGATTAGATGTGGGATTAGGTTAGAACACCCCATTTTAAGTTGAATATCTTTAGTTTAACCATAGTATCAGTGTGTGTATGTTATTTAAAACCACTTATCTAAAATTTGATAGCTGGTATTGATTGAGGCCAGCACCTTCAATATAAATTTCGTTAAAACCCTGAATATCAGTGACCCCTATACCACCTTCCATATTTAAATCTATATCACCATATAAGGTAATACGATAGTCGAAATCATGAATATTTGAAATCCCTTTGTTGTTGCAGTGGCTTTGAACTAGAGCCTGATATTTAGAATAATTCTCATCTGGAATAAATAGTCCTCCGATTGTTCCCATAGAAACATCGGTTACTTCAAAGTCAGCTTCACCGATTGTTTCTTCTGCTATATTGATGATGCACTTCATTATTATAAAATTTGATTTCTGTATTTACGTTCGTTTTTTGAGACAGGTGGCTGTCTGTTTGTAGTAATTAAGGCACTTCATTAGTTAAATAAAATGAAACAGGGTCGAAATACCATTAAGATCCCAAACTAGCAAAATATTCGTTTTCTGAGACACTAATTTTTTCTTTGTCGTATCAATGCGTTAAGAATCTTCAGAATTCAGACTTTCTACATCCTATAACAATTTTAAAGTCTAAATAATAACGCCTGAAACATAACATTGAAGCTTGATAATAAATCTTCCTTAATTAAAATATTAGTTATCTTCACTTATAAAGTTTAAGAACGACAAAAAAATCTTGCTAGTACACATTAGAGACGCAGACTGGTACATCTGAACAAATAAAATAACCATCTATAAACCTTTTAAAAACTAAACAATGAACAGGAACATTAAACTTATGGCTATGTTCGCCATAGGAGCAGGCGCCGTATTTACAAGCTGTAAAAAAAATAATGTCGTCATGGAGCCGGCTGCACTCAACGCGCTTAATAACAAATCTAATTTATCCAGCCAAGCTGCTGCCACGCTCCCTACAAAAGCCGAAGCTTTGCTGGCCATGCAGGTATATAACAATCATTTTTACAATCAGTACGGTACCTATGGTCCCTCGTTTAAGGCGTATTATTGGAAAGACGATAACCATACAGGCAGAATGGATTTCTGGACGCAGCAGGAAGCTATAGAAACCTTAATTGACGCTTACAACATCAATCCAAGTGTAGATCTCAAAAATAAAATTTCTTATTTATATAATGGGGTAAGAGACGGGTACGGATTGCTTTGGACTAACAATATTTATAATGATGATATTGTTTGGGGAGCATTAATGTGCGTGAGGGCATTCAAGATTACCAACGATGGCGGAATGCTAGACATGGCAAAAAACAACTTTAACATGATGTGGAACCGTGCCTGGGATACCCAGACTTTGGGTGGCGGACTCTGGTGGACAACTAACAATCAGACTAAAAACACCTGCGTTAATGCTCCAGCCGTAATTTGCGCGATGCTTTTATATCAGGCAACCGGTGATGTTACGTATATGACTAAAGCAAAGCAAATTATGGATTGGATGGTCATCAAGCTTTACGATTCATCTACTGGCGAGGTCAAAGGAGCCATCAACACGTCAGGAACTATTACAGAAGGAGCACTTTCTTACACTCAGGGTACTTTTATAGGTGCATGTGATCTTTTACGTTTCTATTATCCGGCAAGTAACTACCTGGCGATGGGTTTAAAGGCAATGGATTATGCCCGTAGCAGCATGTGCAACGAATCCGGAGGAATTTTGAAAGATGAAAATGGTATTGCCGACACGCAGGGAATGAAAAGTATTTTCGCACGCTGGGCCACAATCTTTGTAAAAAACACCGGTACGGCAAGTAACTATGGGCCCTGGCTTGACGCTAATGCAGCTCAAGCGTGGTCTATTCGAAATTCCCAGGGTTTGATGTGGAACATATGGGGAACCCGAACGCCGGAGAGCGTACGCAATGCTTTTGAAACCACTTGCGGCGTGGCAATGATGAACGGTATTTACAACTATCACTAATAAAAATCAGCCTTTAAAATTTACTTCTGGTCTTAAATTGGAGCTTCCGGATGTTTTCCAAGATTTTCTTTCGACAGAAAATGATTGTTAGGAAAATAGGCGTTTCTTCATTTTCTCAGAGCGAAGAGTAATATATCTACAGGGTACACCTGAAAAAATAATAAGGGACAACATAATAATTAAGCTTTCAAACGCTTTGATACATGAAAGCGTTAACTTAGATAAAGTTCCAGGATCGGAGGTCCTGGGGCTTTGTTTCGAATCTATCTTTCGTAGTAATCACGGCTAGTTTATTTCAACCCTTCGTTTTATAAGATTTTTCTTCACCTTCCTTTCTCACCAAGTGTCCCGGATCTGACCAGGTTATGAGCAAGTGATCAGCTGGAACAACTTATCACCTATACCAGCGCAATCCTTCGTTTACTGATAATCTGAGTCTATAAAGGATATTTTCAGACAATTCATTTTTAAATGGCATCCACATCTTTTCTATTTCTTGTTGATACATCATTATTTCTGGAGAAGATGACATTTTAAAATGTGTATAAGTTACGTCAGTTTGTATTTTGAGAATGTGTCTTCTTGACGCTTTATCGATTCGAACATAAATTGTGTTATATTATCTTTTTTATTATGATCCTTGAAAACTACACAAACTGCCTCAGTTATCATTAATTTATATCTTAAAGCAAATGGTGGTGTAACGGCTTTATCAATATCTTCTGAACTTTCCATTCTTGGTACCAAATTTAACATCGTTGCTAATATCACTAGTCATTGTTGATGAAATTGGTGCCCCTATAAACTGCGAGACCAGTAACTCTATGTAAACTTATCCAATATAACCTATACCTTTACTCCCGTAAAAACATGAAAGCAGATTCATTATCAATCGGTTTCCAATTAATAAGTTTAATATGTTTATTCTCTCCTACTTCGTTATCATTTATTATTTCAATATTAATGCCTTTTAGCTGGTTTGCTTGTTTATCATCAAACATTTCAGAAAAGGGTTTAACATCCCCATTATTTGAAATATAAGTAGGATTGCTAATTATTGCATAATCCTTCATTTTAAGGAACTCCATAAATTTATAAACCAGCTCTTTCTCTTCTTCTTTACTCTTGGCCTTTTTGATCTGATTCCATTGATCATTAAAAATTATATTCATATCTTTTTTATTTGAAATAGATTTCTCCGCTTTCTGAATACAAGAAGCTGTGAAAAACAAAACAATGATATAAGTGATTACTGTCTTCATCTTAATTGATATTTTTTTCTCTTAATACTTTTTGCATCCATTGTACAAACACAGAACGATGTCTTGACCTAATGACCTCTCCTACATTCATTATAGAATCAAAGTCATTAACAAATGCTCCTGGTTTATATTCATCATCTAATCCTAGCATATGTCCAAATTCGTGAACAGCCCCCGCTGTTGTTTATTATGCTGTTTTCTAACAAAATCAAAATCATTAGAATCAAGGTTACCAGTTCTTAAACTAGGAGTTATAGAACTTTGATTCCATATCCCTTTATTAAATTTTTTAACAGTTAAAGTCCAATGATTGTATTGAAAATATATCTCCTGCCTACTGAACGTGAATCTGAAGTCTAAGGAAATTATCTTTTTACTATTTAATCTGTAAAGGGTCTCATTTCCATATAAATCCCATTTTCTATTTATTTTCTCTTTAAAATCTTTCTCGAACAAATCTTTATCAATAAACTTCCAAGGTTCAGCATTGTCGCTAAATATTATTCTAATTCTCATATAAATAATTAGAACATAATTGCCGCTTGAATTTTGAACAAAAAGCATGTCAAATGCAGGTGTGGCTCTGCTATTGTATGCTAAATCATTTGCAGATGGCGGATTTTCCATGGAAGAAATTAACCCTCTCTCCGTATTTTAATATTTCCCATGTATTAATCATATAGTAAATATAATTATATCTGAGCTAAGGTTAGTATTTAGTTTTTAAAGTATAAGGCGATTCTAACTAAGTAATCTGGATGTTTAAATAGTTTTATACTCTAAAGTCAAAAAAGAAGAGATAGGCATGGAACTGCTACATTTTAGTAGACAGTATGGATATGCTGGCGATACTGACCCCCATTCTGGATACTGCCCCCCAGTGGGATTTTAGTTCATCGAGTTTGATGACCTGACAATTTTACTTCTTTTTTCTTAGACTTTCACCTTTTAGTTCAATTCTGTAGGATGTATGTACCATCCGGTCGAGCAGCGCATCTGCAATTGTATTCTCACCAATCACATCATACCAACTAGCCAATGGCAGTTGACTGGCAATAATAGTTGCTTTGCAAGCATGCCGGTCTTCAATGATCTCCATAAAGTCCATTAGTTGTTGTTGTTCCAAATGCGTTAACCCAAAGTCATCGAGTATCAGCAGATCCGTTCTGGAAAGCTTCTCAAAAAACTTGTAGATCGTACCATCAATCCTGCTCATTTTAGTTTTTAACAGCAATTTTTGCAGGTTGTAATAAACAACATTATCTCTGGGAACAAGCATGGTGACCTAAAGCAGAAGCGAAAAAAGATTTTCCAGTACCGGTAGATCCCGAAACAAGTACCGCTTCCCCTTTAGCAATATAATCTCCTGTAGCTAGATTTGCCACCAGGGATTTATCCAGTCCCCGGGAAGTTTCCATGTGCAGTTCCTGAATGGACGCCTGATAACGGAAGTGGGCGCTTTTCTGGAGTCGCTCAAAGCGCTTGTCGCTCCGGTCATCTTTTTCGGCCTGCAGGAGCATTTCCATGCCTTCAGTGAAGGAAAGTTCATGGTGCGTTCTGGTTTCCATTAATGCCTGCCAGCTACGGCCCATGCCATGCAGACGCAATTGTCTAAGTTGTGTTTCTATGTTCATTTTTTAGAATTTGATAGTGGTCTGTGTATAATATTCTTTACCCCGGATGTTTCCATGTATGGGTAGGGATTGTTCTTTTGCGGGATGATCCTGATGATCTTCCATGTTATTTTGCAGGATTCGCCCTACAAAACGATAAGAGAAGTTGCGGTATTCAATAGCCAGTTCACATGCTTTGGCAAAGGCCGCGGCAGGTGCCTTTTTCTGTAGACGCAGCAAGCCATCACATGTTCGGTATAATTGTTCAGGGTGCCTTGGCTGCTCGAAAAGAAGCTGTACAAGCAGGTGTAATTCAGCGAATTTCTCCTTTGCTTTTTCTAAATAATAAGAAGGACTTCTATCCATGTAATGCCGGTGATGGAAGTTCAGGTGTTCTTTAATAGTCGTATATCCGGCGGGCTGGTAGCTCCTGATATGAACTGCAACCTGTTTGCCAGAAGCATAGATATAGACCATAGAACGCGTGTAAACCACTTTTACACGCCCACCAACGCAGGTAAAAGGTACACTGTAATAATGCTTATCCCTGCCAATATAAATATGGTTATTGTTAGCTACTTTTGGTTCACAATAATACTTCAATTCAAAAGTGGTGTCGGGCAACGGACAAAGCAAATGCTTTTCAGCAGCCAGGAACCGTTCTTCTCTACACCATGGCTTTTGCTGCATTCGGGTCTGGTTATGTGTTTTTATTTTCCCCTTAATAGCCTCGTTCAGTGCACCCAGAGAAAAGAATTGCCGGTTGCGTAATCGTGCATAGACCCGGTTGTAGATCAGTTTGACCTGGTTCTCAACCAAAGCCTTATCCCGAGGTTTTCGCGGTCTTGTGGGAAAACTGTAATATTATAATGATTGGCAAAGTATTCTAGTGAAAACAAGAAAGGCCCCCGGTTAAGGAGAGCCTTTGATCATAGCTGCTGCAAAATTAATCGAAGTTTAAACCTGGCATTTCTATCCATGAACGATTATCCTGATTGGTAAAAGTGCCGGGACTTAAGATTGCATCACAAATGACTGCGGGATTAAATGATTTACTATTTAACAAGGTAACACCATTATAGAAACTCAAAAAAAGTACAGCGATACTTAGACAACCGTCTGGAATTTTAAAAGAAAAATCAATCCGGTTTATTAATTCTTCGTTCTTTTTAAGGGTAATGCTATGTTTTTCCGGATTAAGAATTCTTTTACCGTCTTTCAGCCGGATTAATCCGACTACGAATGTTAGTTTGCATTGAGTTGCATACTTTGGAAAACGCAATTTTGGCGCGTTATCTGACTCATAATAAACGATCTTCATAATTCCCTGATTGAGTTCGATTTTCGGTTTTAAATTCAAAATCTTTTTTACAGGAGATTTAATATTAAATTCAAAACCGGCTAAATTACCAAAACTATTTCGCTTAAAAAGGTATCCCGTTTTTGTGGGGTTCTCACATGCTGTAAGGGCTGTAGTCAGCGCACTGGTGAATCGAAAAACATAACTTGTTTCATTCATTCCACCGAGCGTATGATGAAATATGCCTCTAATATGTTTTCCAAGCATGCTACTTTTACAAAAATTCTCTGATGCCTTTTTGGTTTCCACTGTTTGTTTCATTGTGCCTGGTACAGGTCTTTTTGAAACAACCTGTCTCCCATCTACCACTCTAAAAATGAAATCACCCAGGATTCCCTTTAAAAATTTACCGTCGAAAATTGCCATATATATTTGCTTTTTTATCAATGTAAAGCATTTATGCTAAAGAGTATCATCCTGAGCAGGCAATGTCCATAATTGTCCGCGGCTGTCTGCAATTGTCCATAATTGTCCATGTTCTGGTCAAAGGAAAAATTAAAAAGTTCATCAGTCTTCAACTAGTCATGCTTTGTTTGTGCCTGAGTGGTGGTCGGTGTAAGACCAAGCTATAAACAGCCTTTAAGAATGGATACTCTAAGTCATTTCAACTAGTTGTTTTGACTTAGACTTGCCATGCTCTCGCGTTACTTCAGCACTGCTCTTACCCTAACGAGTACTCAGGCAGTACTCAGGCAGTACCCGGATGTTGCAGGTCAAAACCATTAGTTTGATCAGGATGGCTTATATCAAGTGAGAGGGTTTGAAAACTGGTTTTCCTGAAGTTGTCGAGTTCAATAATTTTAAAATTAATGTTCTTCGATTGCTCGCGTTTTTCGCCTTTTAAATTTTAAGGTTTTTTTAGGAGCAGGCCGGCATTTGAATTCTCATCTCCTAAATCAGTTCGAAAAAAAGGGAGGGTTAAATTGTATAAAAATATGCAAGTTGATGTTTGTATATGCAATATCGACTTACTTATTACTTCCTTAAAAAAGAAGTTGAACAGAAAATCATTCATCTAATTTTATATCACTTAAATCTATTGATTCGTCATCAAGGTCATTGTCAATGGTAATCAAGAAATGGTCTTTTCTTGGGTTAATAATGTAAAGTAAAACAGTATCGAATGGTGATAATTGCAAATCATCTGGAGTAGTATGTCCAGATATTACTGGTTTCCCGTAATAAAGAGAATTGTTTTTCATATCTAAGCTGCATATCCACTTACCCCCATACTTTTTTCTCACTATTTCTCCGAAATAAGCAGCTGCATTGTTAACATCATCAGTGTCCTGGTCAACTTTATTTTTTGTTAAATAACGCTCTAAATCAGTTAAACTCTTGAGGGAATAATCCAAGTTATAACCCTGCGATTCTGCATCATCTATAAACGCTTCTAAATTATCATCCATGTCAAAAAGAAACATTTCAAATTTCTCATTCAGTTCTTTTTCTGTTAAATCTTTTAAACTCATAATGACTAATCTTCTGTTGGAAATCGATCAAGATTTAGCGGTTCTGGATTAATATCACTTTCGATAGCTATCTTAAAATGATTTTCTCTTGGTCTGATTAAATAGATTCTAACGGAATGGAACGGGGAAAATAACACGTCAAACTTACTATGCCCTGCATTTACTGGGTATCCATAATACAGAGAGTTATCTTTGTCATCCAGATTGCATATCCATTTCCCGCCATATTTTAACCTAACAACTTCTCCTAAATACTCCGAAGCATCGTTGTAGTCATCATCTTTAATGGTAACTTTATTCTCACTTAAGTAGAATTCCAATAATGTTAAACTATTCAAAGAATAATCTACGGTAATCCCCTTTGATTCAAGTTTTTCAACAAATGCTTCAAGTATATCATCCATATTAAAGAGAAAAAGTTCAAACTTTTCTTGCAATTCTTCTTTTGATAAATTTTATACAGTCATAGTAATGTTGTAACTGGTTTGGAAGTATATATCCGATATAGTAATTATTTTATTTAGTTTTTAAAGCATAAGTGATTAAGAAGCATTTTTTTTTAAAGATATACGTAGTAACAAACTAGAAAACAAGAACATTTCTAATTTTACCCAAAAACACTTTTTCATTCATCAGCTGGATTTTGTGATCATTAACTCGATACAATTGCCCAAAAGAATAGCCGGTATCTTCATCGATTCCATAAACATGAACAACAATGGTGTCAAATTCCCCATCATTTAACTCAATTGTTTCCTTAAATGCATACACAACGTTTTCTGACCCATCATCAATCTCTTCTATGAATTCTATTGCGGCATCCAGGGCCTCATCACCAGAATCACAAGCAAATCTTTCCAATTTATCACTGTTTTTTCCGTAAATCACAAAAGAATGCAATTCGGAATTTTCTGTACTGACTGTATCCAAAGCAATCTCGATAGCTTCTTCAAATACTTTTTTCAGTTCTGATGAAATTTTATAATAATCCATTATTTTGATTGGCATTATAGATTTCAGTGTTCCTTATAGAAGTTTAATTTACTACAATTCCATATGAAAATCGACTAAGTTTGCTGACAGGTTTTCAAGTTTAATAGATTATACCCAATCTAAATGAATATCTCAATCTTACAACTCATTTAGTAAATTTTGATTTGCAAGAAATGCATTTATGAAGCTTTCAAGTGAATCAAAAACCTCTGTATCAAAATAATAAATCTTATTTTTACCATTCTTAGCTTCCTTATCAATCGCTAGATAAACGCCTTCATTTATTTCGAAAAAAAGCAATTTATCCCCATCATACATATCATCATAAACTTCTAAGTCAGGATCTCCTTCATAATGGTCTTCTTTTAAAGTTATTTGAACAACTTGTAGTGGTGATAAGAGTCTATCAAAACTGTCCATATTTTTTTGCCAAAAGAAACCGTAACCAATTTTCTGATAAAAGTCAATCAATTCTTCAGGTAAAGAAAAACCCAAATTTTCCACAATAACTTTAATCCGATCACTATCTACAGGATAAAAAATATGATCTCGATTATTTTCATCAGCAGTATTATTAACCCTAAATGGAATTAATGTTCGAAAATCTAGCATTTCAAGTATTTAATAGTTGTGTTCAAGCCTATCGTCCATTTCAGAAAGCCATATCTCAAATTCCTCCAGTTCTAGCTTTTTATTCAGCATTTCTTCATTTATCTCATTAACAGACAAAAAATCTAAATCATCCTTACATTTTTTTCAAAAATCCATTTTGATTCGGTTCCTGTAGATTTGAATATTCAGCTTTACTCAGAATTATTAACGGGTAGCTATCCGAATCAATATCCAACATGATTAGTAAAAGACTGTGTTCATTCAAGAGAGCAGAAATTTCAGGCAGAAAACCATCTGGATCATCGTCATCATCAACACTTAAATCAATAAGCGCTTTTTTTGCAGATCGGCCAATTTCATTATCAGGAAGAATCGAATATATCTCGTTAATAAAGGAAGAAAAATCTTCCTTCCAATCCATTTCAACTAGCTTGTTTCTCCGTTGAAGACCATTTACTAAGGCTATTAAAGGTAACTCAGGAATTTTTGATTCTATACCTCGTAATAACAACTCTTGTTTAAAGAGTTGTAAATAATCATCAGGTTTACGGTAACTAAGGATGATTTCAGCCTCTATTCCATGGTGATCAGGTGACAGTAATATCTCGGAAAGCTGTTGAATAAGTTCTATTTGATTCATATTTTTCTAAGCTTTCCAATGCACCAGGTCATAAGGATAATATTGTTGATCTTTTAATACAGAATCGTCTAAACCAAGTATTTTGGCAATAGCCCCGCTTTCGAAACTCCAATAACCGGTATAAATGTTCCACTTACTTTTATGTGCATCATACCAGCCACTATCTGAATGTCCCTTATACCAATCTTTTTGGAGGTATTGTAATAACCTTTCCGAAGCTTTGACTTTATCATCTTTAGCTAAATTAACCACTTCTAAAATACTTTTATATGGTCTGGGAAATTTAAAACTTTCGTGATTTGTCCAATTTCCTATCCTACTACTTATCAAGAAATCTATAAGAAAATCATTTGGATTGTCCTTTTTTACACATTCAACAAGTTTTAAAAATTGTTCCTGTTCTACATTTAGCATTGTTCCAATAGACAGCATCCAAACCATCTGAACATAGCCGTTTGATTGTGACCAGGCATGCTGAAAATAGTCTATGATTATTAAATACTCTTTTTCAATGACTTCAATAGCCTCTCCCATCGAATAAGCCGCTATCAAATTATCCAATGAATATTTCATCAAAGTCTGATAAGTATCGCGTATTTTTTCGGTCTCTTCTGGATTGTATCCCTCTAAATCATCAAGCTCTTCCTGAATATATTCTCTTTGCTGCTCGATAATTTCCTGATAATTTTCCTTTGAATTTAATTTATCTCGTATATCCATTGTATAAAAATATTTATTATTTTATTATTAAGGCCATAGCGTACCAATATTTCCACTTTTGTCTATGTTATAAGTTGTGACTTTTCCAGTATCATCAACCTTGCTTAAAACTCGATCAACTTCGTTATTTTTAAGTGCGCGTTCAATTTCTCTTGCTTTTTTAGGCCCTACTTGTTTCTCTAGTCTTTTGCTTCCTTTGATCCAGCCATCACTCATTTGAGCGCCATCTTTAGCACCTTTACTTAATTGTGATGTACCATATTTTGCTTCATCTATGACAAATTTTGGAGGTGGACTGGCATTTTCGTAAATACCGTCAATTCCTTTTTTAATTTTATCATCCAACCCCGTAGGTGCTTCGTCACCTATACGTTTTAGATCGTATCCCTTTTTCTTTAGTAGCGGATTTTCTGTCATATTTTTCTTGGCTACCATCTCACCAAAATTCCCTTTTTGTTTGGCTGACATCGTAAGAGGATCAAACTTATTCATTGCCTCCTTCACAAGGTCATCCGCACTTTTAGAAACTACCTCTCCCAATCTTTTAGCATCAACAGCTTTGTCTAACAAGTTAGCTCCTTCTGTTGCTTTTTCAGCCAGGTTAACTGCTTCACCCGTTTTGGCCAGCACATTCGCTCCTTCACCAACCTTAGCAGCAACATTAACCGCCTCTGCCCCACTAACAACCGCCTTAACCTCACCCACACCAGTAAACATTAATGCAGCTTCAAAACCTCCACGGCCAGTATATCTGCCCCAATCCCTGGGATTCTGTTTTACCGCCCAATCTTTGGCCTGTTTTAATCCTTCTCCGGTTTTAGTTAAAGCTGTTTTTGCTGCACCTTCCAAATTCCCAGGAGTAGTTACCCAATTATAAGCGTTTCTATGTGCCTCACCAACTGCTTGTGCAGTCTTTTTTAAATTATCTTCATTAGTTACCCAATCATAAGCTTTTGCTGTAGCGTCTTTCGTCGCTATTGCTGCATCTTTAATTTTACCCGCTGTTTCTACAGGATGCAGCGCAGCATCTATTCCTGCATCAATTACTTTATTTTCCAGTTCACCAAGAAAGACTAATCCCTCACCAATTCCTTTGATACCACCATAAACCCCCTCAGATAACCCAAGCTTAAAGTTAGCTAATCCACTTACAGGACCTGCATTATTAATTTTTTCTTGTGCATCAAATTGCTTTTGAAACCAGTCATCAACCTTTGCCCCGATATTTTTAATCCCGGCGCTTTTAATCGCACTGCTATTTTTATTGATAGCAGACATCGCATCGGGCAAAGTAAAATAGATGCTAATCTGCCCTCCAAGCCCACATCCCAATTTAGAATCTTCAAGCAGCTTACGGTATGGACCAATTGTTATACTTTCTTGTACCCCGCTCCACAGAGTAGGTAACGGTTGACAAATTGATTTCGTTACGGAGCACACGCCCATACATCCAATATTTACATTTGGAAGCTTATCTGCTTCTGTCGCAGAATTATTGCCAAATAAACTAACACTCTTATGATTCGTTACTTTTAGCTTGCAAAAACCAAGTCCTTTATTGCAAACCAGATAAACACCATCGGGAACATATTTCTTTGCCATGGCTTAATTATTTAGAGGCAAGATTGTACATACAGTCCGGTACATTAACGTACCTTCTATAGCATATTGCGTTAACTGTGACGATTCAGAAATCAAATGATCCTGATCAAAAATGTAGCTTTCCAGATGAAAACCATCCAAACGAGTATTCAGATTATAAACATCCGTCATCCTTCGTAAAAGTTTAGCTACTCCATCTTTATCTAAATTTTCCTGATCAATTTCACCCTCTATTTTTATCGTACAATTATCTGTCTGAGCATCATAATCTGCCAGTTTAGCTACCGTTTTAAAAGGAAGCGCAATAGCTCCTATCGCATTCGTTATGTTTCTATAGCCATCAATAGCATAATCACTCTCCTTTTTAAAATTTTCAGCATACAAGCCTGGTAATAATCCATGATACAGATAGGATGTCTTTAAAATCCTTTCTAATTCTCCATCGTTATATAAAAATGCAATCGCACTATTAATAATAGCTTTACTCTGTAAATCCTTCTCATATTTTTCAGCAATTGAAGGTTTTATCTCTATCCACAGCTTTTTAATATCCGATAAATTCAAAACATGAAGGATACTACAGTTTCTATCAGTTTCGACAATTAGTTTTTTTCTTAGCTGCGCCATATCCAGGTCAAGTGGTTCAGTGCCATCCTTTTTCAACTGCCACTGTCTTAATAGTTGAATAGTAAATACATGACCAGACTCAGTTTTACGATCAAGAGTCATCAACAGATCCGTTTCTATTTGATTATGATAGGTAAAAGATTCTAGCGTGTAAGTAGTCTCCTGGCTAACACGATATGACCTGGTTAGTGGTTTATCCAATTTGACATCGACCATATATTCTTTCTCTATCAGCATATTAGCCTTTGTTGATTTCTACCTTACCACCATTTATTGAAGCCACTGTAGTTGCACTAATGGATATATTATTCTGTCCATCCAGCGTAAGATCTGTTTCGGTAGCACTAATGTTTATTGCTTTAGCTTTTTCATCTATCAGATCTTTTGCTTCTGAAGTGATGGTCTCTGCTTTTATATCGAGGGTTTTAGTAGCTGCGGCTGTTTGTTCGGGAGTTGCCCCCTCTTCTGGAGCAAGATTACCAATGGTAATTTTAGCAGACTGTATATCGATACTCTCGCTAAAATTAACACTCAATGTTTTCCCGGTAATCGCAACATGACCATCTTTATTCAGCGTAATGGTACTCTCACCGGTATGGATAACAATTTGATCATGAGCCTGAGCAGTAATCCGGCCCTGACCATTTTTGATATTTACAAAGTTTGCTGCACTGGTACCTAACAATAATGCGTGGCTTAAATCATCAAATGATAACGCACTCCCTTTCCTTGAAGTCAGCCCTTTAGTATTGCTGTTTTTAAATCCTTTACTATCGCCACTTTTACCATGATATACGCTTCCCAATACCACTGGTCTGGCAATATTCCCTTCTTCGAAAGAGATCATCACCTGGTCTCCTTTTTCCGGGATCACATGGAAACCTCTGTTCACACCAGTTTCACCTGTACCTGCATTTGGGCTCATTACCCGCAGCCATTCTGTTGGATCGTTAGTTTGACAAGCCCATTTAAATTTAACCTTTACACGCCCCTGCCCTTGCGGATCATCATTGTCCAGTACATCTGCCAATTGCATATCAGGATTTGGGCGTTGATAGTTCGCAACTGCTATCCGTTCGGTTGTCGAAACTAAACCTTCAAACTTATTCTTATAATGACCTCTTTCATCAATGGTATGCTCTACAGAAGTGATCAGGAATTGACCAAGACTTTCAGTGGCAAAAGTAATCCCCTGTTTTAAGCTCATCGTTATTTCTACAATTGACCCTAATGCCACTTGCGGATTATCACCTGAGCCTGTTATTTTTAATAATTTACTGATGCTTGCCTTCTCTTCATTATCTACCTGGTTTTTAATATCACTGCCATTATCCACTCTGATAGTTGAGGGCTGATTAAAGGTTTTACTATAGATCTTGTTAGAAGCATTTATAGCGTGAATAAGGTCTGATCTCCCATTGGCCTGCCCGGTACTCTCACTTTGAAGCATTTCGTCTTGCTTTGGGTTGTAAGCAAACCTTTTATTTTTAATCGGGGCAACCTCCATTCCGTATTGCAGGCTGTGTACATCTCTTCCATAAAATAAGGCAACTTCCTTTTGCTGGTCAGGTTTACCGAAGTTAAGGTTCACGCCATCATAGAAAAACCACTCATAGTATTCACCACTTAGCCGGTTCAGAAACTCAAAGTCACTCTCTCTGTATTGAATTACGTAGTCTATTGGAGCTTTACGACTTGCATTGGCTACAATACGCAAATCATTGGCCGGTGTATCATGAGTGGCTAACGAAACAATATCATTTAGCGATTTGTTCAGGTAAGACCCCAGATCGGGCCCTCTGTCAATCAATATCGTTGGACTATATCCGCTCACGATCAAAATACCATGGTAACCGTTACTCTGGGTGAGTTCCACTTTAGTAACTATTCCAGCAAAGTTTTGCGGAGGCTCAGTTAGATACCCGATTGAGGCGGTTAAAGTCTCTCCTACAAAATCCCGGCTATCATCTAAAGTGACTAAGCCAGGCAATCCCAGCTGATCATGATTAAATCTAAGCTCAAAATAATGGTGCGCATTAAATTCCTGTTTAAGCGAGAATGATGTGAAATGCAAGATGGCTTTATCACCAATATGTATTTCCTTTATGAGATTGATTTCCATGGTATTAGGATTTATTATCAATAATATATCCCTTAATTACCTGATATAAAGTTTTTTACGCAAATTGGCGCTAACGCATGGCAAAAAGAGTTATTGCCGAGGTTTATGCATTTAGCTTATGCACCTAATACACTGACTATCAAAACCTTCAATATAGACTGAAATCTTAATTTTCGAATTTAGCTTCTCAGGACATGATATTAAACCTCGACAATGTAAGCAATGAATTTCTACCTAGACACTACTGGTTTTTCGTTATCAGTATAGGTTCACAGTAACATTACAATTTGATTCATTCCAGCATTCAATTGAAGCAATATTCTTTTGGCACCATATTTCTTCTATGGAGATTTCTTATTTTAGGCAGACGTTCCAGATTCGAAAGCCTGCCCGAACGAACGCCCTGCCAGTTAGCAGTAATGCTATAAAACCGAAACGCACACCAAACGAATGGAAGAAATAATTCAAAAATCAGATAAATATTTATCGACATTAAGATCTGAATTTTATCTGGAACTTAATGAGCCTTTGGACGACTCTCAAATAGATAAATTAGAGGAATATTATAAAATTAAAATACCAAAGGATTTACGAGCTCTATACAGATGGAAGAACGGGCAAAAACCTGGTTGTTATGAAGCTTTTGTAAATAATTCAGGGTTTATTCCTTTACATCAAGCGCTTTATGATGCTTCCGAACTTACATCAATGATTGGTTTTGACTTCGAAATCGACAATTGGTGGAATGAAAACTGGATACCAATTTTTCAAAATGGAGGTGGCGACAGTATCTGTTATGACCTAAAAGGAGTTTTTACTGAACAACAAGGACAATTAATAGAATTTTGGCACGCTGACAATGATAGGAACGTTATTGCACCGACACTTGAAACGTTTTTTAGTAAAATAATTGACTTCTATGAAACCAAACAAAAGGAAGAATTTGACGAATATTTTGAAGTTGAAGAAGTTGAAAATTATCCGAAGAAATTCATTTTAGAATAATACAAAAAAGCACTGCTACCAGCATTGGTTTTGCGTCAGCTCAAAAAAACAGTAGCCTTTTAATTTCAAGCTTACCTATAGGATCATAGTCAACCTAAATGAATTTCATAATCTTCCAATTCATTTAGTAAATTTTGATTTGCAAGAAATGCTTTTACGAAACTATCAAGCGAATCGTCCTAAATTAAGTTTAGAAAAATACGGGTTTCCAGATTCGCTGGATTTTCACCGCGTGAAAACCTCTTTTGGTGTAAAAAAATAATTTCCGCTCAGCTTAATGATTATACTTCGTTAATTTTGTAAAGATTAATACTCTTTACTCTACAAAGCCAACTAATTTATCTACACCATCGAAAGGTAGTTATTGCCCTTAAATTTAAAATTATGAAAATAAATATATCATTACTTTTATCTATAATAATTCTGACATTATCTCAAGCAAGAGCTCAAAATATCAAGGCAAAATATCAAGTTACAACGGCAGAGGAACAAATATATAGGTCTGTGCTAAGTGGAATTTTGGTAGAAGGAACCTTTAATTTTGATGCCTTACCTCGAGAAAAACAGTCTGTTCTGTTTTCAATTATAGTTTCCATAGATAGCTTTGGTAAGGTCAATAAAGTTGATTTTACCAATCCATCGAGTCATGTCGATAGTTTAATAAGGTACGAAAAAGTCGCTAATGAAATAAAAAAAGACCGAAAGAAGATTTTCAACCAGTATAAAAATTCTATCTATGTCTTACCAATATTAATAACAAAAGATGGAAATTATGGTATATTAATAACTCCTGAATTTCTCGAAGATTTCAAAAAGCTAATTCCATCAAAAGATTATTTTGAAAAATCTAAAAAAATAAATATTCTTCCGACGCGTTCCGTAACGCTAGGAGACATTCAGTACTAATATTTATGTAGCTATTATAGCTATCATTCATGAGGGAATTAAAAGTAATCTGGGGTTGTTAAAACTAAAATTATGACTGTAAAAAGCTTAATAAACGTAGCCGTAATTTCTGCTCTGATAATCCTTACTGCCAGCTGCTCTACTAAACAAGGATTAATAAAAACTAAAGAGAGTCTTTACGAACTGAATATAAAGAAAACTTCCTTAAATCACAATCCAGTTATTTCAGGATATGTTTATGAGTTTGGAACAAAGAGTCCGGTACTAGGCGCATCTGTTTGGAATCATAAGCATTACAATAATAACACTAAAGTTGATATATCCGGTAAATTTATTTATAGTATTAAGCCAGGAAAATACAGAATTTTAGCAAGTTTCGTAGGTTTCAGACCATGTAAAACTAATTCAATTACAGTATCAAAAGGAGATACAATTGAAATTGACTTCTATCTTAAACCAGATACATCTAATTTCCCTGATCCAGTAATCAAAACGAAAAGAAGGTCTAAAAAGTAATTTTATCAAATAGCCTTATAAATTGGATTTGCCCTAAAACTCAAATCCAATTTATATTTAGGCCCCGATTAAAATAGACTTGAATGGAAAAAAGTAAACCCAAAAAATCCAATAGCAGTACCATCATATCATTCAATTATGAAAATATATATCAAAATAATATTATTGTTACTAAATGTAATCCCTCTTTTTTCAAATGCTCAGGAATCAATTAAAATAGCCAAAAATGATAATTACTTAAAGCGAATTAACTTGATTATAAACAGAGGCTTTAAAAGTGAAGTCCTTAAGGACAGTATAGCATTGTATGCGATTAATTTCAAAATAGATCTTGTTCAAAAGAATCCAGGAAAATCAGTAGTGACACAAATCATCGCTAACGATAGCCTGGCATATAAACTATTTCCAGCCTACAAAGAACTATACGCTATAAATTATAATAAGTTATTAAAAAACAGAAAAAGGTTAACACTAGTTATTCCTATTTTAATTTCCAACATTTCTGGCACTGCAAAAGAAACTCAAAAGAATCAGGATGGCAACCTAATAATAACTATGCAAAGTGCAGTGAATGCTGCTTATTCACTATACTCTACAAATCCCTATAATAACTTAGAAGATTCAAAAGTTCCTGTTGGACATAGAATATACAAATCAACGAAAGATAAAAATACAGAAAGAGCAAGCAAAGATATTGTATACTTAAACCCATATGTAGTGCAGATTCTAAATATCAGATAAGAAAATTACATTTTTATTGGTAAGATGGGATCTGAGTTAAAGCTGAGATCCCATCTAATTTTTCTTTCTTATTTTGTGCTTCAACCCTTTGAAATGAAACTAACATAGCGGCTTTTACTCATTTGCTTTCTGCCGCCTTTAATTAAACGAATGTCTGAACTCCAAAGGCGAAAAATTTGTCTTTGTCTTGAAAAGCTTGCTAAACGATTGTGAATGCTCGAAGCCCAATTCATAAGCAATTTCCGAAACGGAAAGATTTGTAGTTGATAATTTTTCTTTAGCTTTTTCTATGACTGCGTTCTGAATGTATTGTTGTGTGTTTAGCCCTGTCAATGAACTCAACATGTCACTCAAATAGCGTTGCGATAGCTTTAATTCTGTACTGATATATTTCACTGATGGCAAGCCGTTCTTCAGACTGTTTTCTCCATCAAAATAGCTATTTAAGAGTTCATCCAAAGAAGTTATGATGTCGTGATTGATTGCTTTCCTGGTGATGAATTGCCTGTTGTAAAAACGATTGCTGTAGTTCAATAACAATTCTATTTGAGACACCAACACATCCTGGCTGAAATTGTCAATATTGTTTTCTAATTCATTGGCTATTGTAGCAAATAAATTGGCTATGATTTCTTTTTCTTTTGCCGATAGAAATAAGGCCTCTGAAATATCATAAGAGAAAAAGCCGTATTGATTTATTGTTTTTCCTAACGGATAATTCCGGATAAAGTCCGGATGAAAATACAAAGCGGTACCTTCATAGCTTTCTATGTCTTCCGGTGGAAAAACAATTTGTTTTGGCTTCAAAAATGCTAGTCCGCCCTCTTCAAAATCGTAATATCCCTGTCCGTATTTTATGTGTCCTGTGAATGTAGGCTTAAAGGAAATCTTGTAAAAATCAAGACTTACTTTTTGCCCTTTTGGAAACATTTCAATCGGAACATTATTATAATCAACCAATGCAATCAGTGGGTGCAATGGCGCAGGAAACCCCAACACCCGCACCAATTGTGATATACTTTTAATGTGACTGATGTTAGCTTGTTGTTGCATTTTTCGTTTACGAATTTAATCAATTTTGTTTTGACGGACGAATAACAATATCGCCAATTTCAACATCGTCAGGTTGACTTATTGCATAAATTACAGCATTGGCAATGGCTACAGGATCTATGGCAATTTGTTCCATTCCTCTTTGAATAGCTGTTTTCATTTCTTCGTTTTTTATATTGTCAGCAAAATCTGTTTTCACAAATCCGGGTGAAACGCCTGTAATGCGTATGTTTCCGTCTGACTCCTGACGAAACGCTTCTGCAATAGTTCGAATGGCATTTTTAGTTCCTGCATAGACGCCCTGCATTGGGACAATCTTTATTCCTGAAGTTGAAATAATATTGACGATATGCCCGGATTGTTGTTGTTTGAAAATCGGAATTGCAGCCGCCATCCCATACAAAACGCCTTTGAGGTTAATGTCAATCATTTCTTCCCAATCATCAATATCCAACTCGTCAATACGGCTTAATTGACTGATACCTGCATTGTTTACAATGACATCTAATGCTCCGTATCTCTCAACTGCTGTATTTACAAACCGGACTAAATCGGCTTTATTCTTTACATCAATTTTAGCATACGTGGCTTCACCACCTGTGCTTTTAATTTCTTCAACAATTTGTTGTAATTGGCCTGTTCGCCTTGCACCCAAAACAACCTTTGCACCGTTTTTTGCTAATTCTATCGCAATGGCTTTGCCCATTCCACTACTTGCACCTGTAATAGCAACTACTTTTCCTTTAATATTTTGCATTGATGTCAGCTTTTTATTTGTCTATTTGTTTTTCTAAAAATTCAGGATAGCGGTCGCCTGCAAGTGTAATTCCGTTTACCGTTGTATCAATTTTTGCAAGTTCATCGGCTGTTAATACAATATTTATACTGACAATGTTTTCCTCTAAACGATGCAATTTTGTAGTCCCGGGGATTGGTGCTATCCAGGGCTTTTGAGCTAACAGCCAAGCTAATGCTAATTGGCTGGTTGTAATATTTTTTTGTTGAGCAATTTCTGAGAGTGCATCTACTAAAGCCAGGTTGGCCTTTATGTTTTCTTCGCTGAAACGAGGAATAATATTTCTTCGGTCAATATCCTCTAATTTTTTGTTTATTATACCTGTGAGGAAGCCTTTGCCCAACGGACTGAATGGAACGAAACCAATTCCCAGCTCTTCTAAAGCAGGTATGATTTCATCTTCCGGCTCACGCCAAAACAATGAGTATTCGCTTTGTAATGCTGATACAGGTTGAATTGAATGTGCTTTCCGGATAGTTTTAGCGCTTGCTTCCGATAAACCGAAATATTTCACTTTACCCTCTTGTATCAGGTCTTTCACTGTTCCTGCAACATCTTCTATCGGAACATCAGGGTCAACTCTGTGCTGATACAACAAATCAATATAATCTGTTTTTAATCTTTTTAGAGATGCTTCGGTTACTGCTCTTATAGTTTCAGGTCTGCTGTCTAAACCTGCTGCTGGTCTGGCATCTTTACAACCAAATTTTGTGGCTATTACTACATCTTTTCTATAAGGCTGTAGTGCCTCGCCAACAATTTCTTCATTGGTGTAAGGCCCGTAGGCTTCTGCGGTATCAAAAAATGTAATACCTCTTTCAACTGCGTTGCATAGTAGTGCGATGGCATCTTTTTTATCAAGACCTTTGCCATCTAAAAAGTTTAAACCCATACAGCCAAAGCCTAATGCGGAAACTTCTAACCCACTATTTCCTAATTTTCTCTTTTGCATAATTCTTTAGTTAATTATTTCTAAAACTGACTTATTTCTAGAACAAAATTCTTGATTGTCTCGCTATAAAAAGTAGTTGGATTGGTAATTGTTGTAGTCAGATTTTCAAACGTTTTTTAAACACTATAAATTAGTGCAACTGAATAAGAACAAGTTTGAATAACTAAAAAAGCATCAAAAAATAGGTTGAAAGTTTTATTTTTGAAGATTCTCCTTAAGAACTCTAAAGATGCATAATTTTCAAGCGCTGTTCAATTACGTTCAAATACTTTCCGGCAAAACACTTTCAGCGGATGATAAGCAAGTATTCATCTCACATTTCAAACCAAAAAAAATCCGGAAGCGACAATACTTTTTACAGGAAGGGGATGTATGTAAATATACTGGATTCATTGTGAAAGGCGCTGCCAAGACATTTACGGTAGATGAAAAAGGACATGAGCATATATTAAAATTAAGTGTTGAAAACTGGTGGTTAGCTGATTTTGAAAGTTTTTACAAATTAACACCAAGCCGTTTTAACATAGAGGCACTGGAGGATATGGAGATCTTACAAATAACCCATGGCATGGTAGAGGAATTCATAAAGCCCATTCCTGCCTTTTCAGCGATGCAAAACGTGCTTAGTCAAAATAACACCATAGCTGCCCAGAAAAGAATGCAATCTTCCATCAGTCAAACTGGCGAAGAACGATTTCAAGAACTCGTTAACGATTATCCGCACTTTATACAGCGGTTCCCGCAAAATTTAATTGCTTCCTACCTGGGTTTAACACCAGAAACCTTGAGCCGGATCAGGAAGAACTCCTCAAAATAAATTGATCTTTGTCAAGCGTATTTAATGACTTATATCAAGATGCAGGTCGTCGCACAGGCGCATCTTTGGATTAACATTAAATAGTAAAGATCATGAGTAAATTAAAAAACAAAGTAGCCGTAATTACAGGCGGCAATAGCGGTATTGGATTTGGTATTGCCGAAGCATTTAAAAGTGAAGGCGCTGCCGGAGCTATTGTTGGCAGAAATCATCAAACTTTGGAAAATTCAGCTGCTCAGCTAGGCAATGATTTTATAGCCATCAATGCAGATGTAACTAACCTCGCCGATTTAGAAAGAGTATTTAAAGATACAGCCAAAAAGTTCGGTAAAATAGATATACTAGTGGCCAATGCAGGTGCAGGAACAACCGGAACTGTAGCAGATGTGAGCGAAGCTGATTACGATAAGACCATGGATCTTAACTTGAAAAGCGTTTACTTCACTGTACAAAAAGCGCTGCCTTATATGAATGATGGAGGGTCTGTAATTCTTATCGGGTCAAATGCCGCACATCGGGCATACCCATCGTTTGGGCTTTACGGCGCTGCAAAAGCTGCCGTGATCTTTTTGGCAAAAAGCTTTTCAAACGACCTGCTGGAAAGAAAGATCAGGGTAAATGTAATAACTCCAGGTACTACAGACACTCCTGCATTTGATAAGTTCGTTCCTGCGGAACAAATCGAAGCTGTGAAAACACAGTTTGCAGGTGTAATGCCGATAGGCAGGATCGGGCAGCCATCAGATATTGGTAAAACAGCAGTTTTCCTTGCTTCTGAAGATTCTTCTTTCTTGCTTGGCTCCGAACTTCTTGTTGATGGTGGCATGACCTACTTAGCTAAGTAATTTCCTGTTCACTGGCACGAGTTTAAACTCGTGCCAGTGAATATCAGATGCGAAAGAATCAGCTATAAATTATTGAGGAAAGTAATTGGTATATAAATAAAAATCTCATTATTTATTCAAAATCTGTCTCAAAACACTAAAAATCCCATCAAGGTGTTCTATTATAATCTAGAGAATACCCGTTTTTCTCCGAATTATCTAATAAGAGTTCAAGCCTATCATCCATTTCAAAAAGCTATATCTCAAATTTTTCTAATTCAAGCTTTTTATTCAGCATTTCTTGATTTATATCATTAACAGACAAAGCTCCAAATCATCCTTATAATTTTTTCAAAAATCCATTTTGATTCGGTCTCTCCAAATTTGAATATTCAGTTTTACTCAGAATTATTAACGGGTAGCTATCCGAGTCAATATCCAACATGATTATTAAAAGATTGTATTCATTCAATAGAGCGGAAATTTCAGGCAGAAAATGATCTGGATCATCGCCATCATCAACACTTAAATTAAT
The DNA here is from genome assembly GCF_040547305.1 of Pedobacter sp. UYP1. Taxonomy (NCBI): domain Bacteria; kingdom Pseudomonadati; phylum Bacteroidota; class Sphingobacteriia; order Sphingobacteriales; family Sphingobacteriaceae; genus Pedobacter; species Pedobacter sp. UYP1. Next base: position 591,714 of record NZ_JBEPPL010000001.1, read on the forward strand.
AAGCGCTTTTTTTGCGGATCGGCCAATTTCATTATCAGGAAGAACCGAATATATCTCATTAATAAAGGAAGAAAAACCTTCTTTACAATCCATTTCAATTAGCTTTTTTCTTCGTTGAAGCTTACACTAGGCGCATCTGTTTGGAATCATAAGCATTATAATAATAATACTGAAGTTGATATATCAGGTAGATTTACTTATAGTGTTAAGCCAGGAAAATACAGAATATTGGCGGCTTTTGTAGGTTTCAGACCATGTAAAACTAATTCAATTAAAGTATCAAAAGGAGATACAATTAAAATGACTTCTATCTTAAACCGGATACATCTAATTTCCCTGATCCAGTAATCAAAACGAAAAGAAGGTCTAAAAAGTAATTTTATCAAATAGCTTTATAAATTGGATTTGACCTAAAGCTCAAATCCAATTTAGATTTAGCCCCTGATTAAAATAGATTTGAATGGAAAAAAGTAAACCCAAAAAATCCAATAGCATTATCATCATACCATTCAATTAAATCTAAGCTCAAAATAATGGTGCCCATTAAATTCCTGTTTAAGCGAGAATGATGTGAAATGCGAGGTGGCTGAAAAACCAGCCTCCAGAAAAGTTGGAAAGATTAATCATTCATCACAATCCATATAGGTCGCTACGGGAAATCTTGCAGCACTAGCTTTCATCAGTTCTTCAACAAGTCTGCCGGATAGCTGTGTCTTTAGGTCAGTAGTTTGCGCATATCCGATGTCGAGCTTTCCGGGTTGCTTTAAATCTGCGAATATACTTTTACAAAAGTCTTCAATCGTTGCACCATGGCTTTGCCCGGGTCCGGCAAGTTCCGTTCGGACTGCAGGAGGAATCAGTTCTACCACACGACATGAGGTTTGACTGAGCGCATGCCTCAAAATGAGCGTATAATGATGAAGTGCTGCTTTACAGGCACTGTAAACTGGTGCAAAGACTTGTGGTACGTAAGCGCCGCCAGAAGTAACATTAATTAGCGTACTATGCTTTCCGGCTTTTAATAAAACGGGGATAAGTAAATGATTCAAATGGATAGGTCCAGAAAGTAAAGTATCGATCTCCATTTGTCGTTCAGCCCAAGGAGCGTTATCTTCTACTAAAGGTATTCGCCTCTGCATGCCTGCATTATTAATCAGATAAGTTATTCCAGGCATGACCTTCCTAATATGTATCGCTAGTGCCTCGCGTTCGACAGGTTCACTAATATCGTTTTGATAGATTTCCAGGCCTGGTATTGCAATTGCTGCCTGTTCAAGTTTCTTAAGATCTCTGCCGGTAATTAAAACTCTACATCCAGCGTTCAAAAAGCATTTGGCTAATCCAAGGCCTATACCTTTGCTTCCACCAGTGATTAACACCTGTTCTTTGTACATAATTATAAAAATTTTAATCAAAGCTAAGTGTTAATCTAACCGCAAAATGGTCATGATTTCAGTATTTGTTATTTACTGAATGAGAACGATACTCCTTTGGAGATATACCATGAAATCGTTTAAACCATTTAGTGAACTGTGATGGTTCGAAGTCCAGCATTAGCGCTACCTGGCGAATAGTAAGCCCTGGCCGTTGTAAAAGTAATTTAGCTACACTCAAAATCTTAGTTTGATAAAGGCCGCAAGGTGTAGTACCTGTCAGGGCTTTTATAGTGTTGCTCAGATGCGTAGAATGAATATGCAGTTGCTCTGCAAAGTCCTCAATTTCGAACATATAATCTGCACGGTTGTGTATAAGGTCATCCAAATGTTTGTCGATCAATTGCAGATAGTTTTCTTTTATTTGTTCTGGCCGGTTCATTGGGGGAAAGTTCGTTCAATTTATGTAAGTGATGATCAGTTATGTGCTGACATAACGTTGACAATATATGAAACATGATCAAAAATACAATGGGGATGAATCAAACTTGGGACAGATACTTACTAATCTGATCAGTAATTAGAAGTGCTATAAACTCTCGTTAATATCCTGGGTGGAATCAACTTCCATTTAATATTTAACTGCGCCCATTTTTTGCAGACATTGTCTCTATTCCTTTCTGGAAATTGAATGTTTGATCCAAACTCCAGGATACACCTGAACCATTGCCAAAAATATGCTGGTATTTTTTCACAAAATTATTCGGATCATTTTTCAAGTCATTGTCTAATTCACTGATGGTTATCACGCTGCGCTTAAACTTTTCACCGGATAGGGATTCTGCAATATCAGCTAATTGTACATATGGTATCGTGTCACCTCCGGTATAGACAATACTGTTCTCTATGACTGGTTCCCTGAAAAACATGATCACCTTTGAAAATATTATGCTGCAAAATATATAAAGACCGATAATTATATGAATGATGATGAAATCAACAAAGCCTGGGATGAAATCTGCAAGGTATTAAACAAAGATCAGGATGATCTTAAAAAAGATATATTGAATCATGTTGGTAATAAATGGTCCTTATTTATTGTACATGCTTTAGGAGTAGATGGACGAATGCGTTTTTTAGCAATACAGCAGCATATCAATGGCATAAGTCAAAGGATGTTAACCAAATGTCTCCGCGAACTTGAGCGGGACGGCTTGATAAGCCGAAGTATTTATCCGGAAGTACTACCAAGGGTCGAATACGAATTGACACTTCTGGGTAAAGGTTTGCTTATCCAGCCCCCCCCCTTTGGTTCTGGATTGCCAGTAATATCAACGGGTTCAAATAGGCGCGAAGCAATTATAATACCCCGTTGAATTGATCACCTTATTCCGACATGCTGAACATACTTCCTATTATTTTCTCATTTAAAAGAATGTTGAAATGAGCAGCAGTTATATTGATACCGGGATATTTGTAATTACTTGCAAATCGCTGCCTCAAAGCTACCTTTGAATTCAGTGTCAGCATCTAAGCCTTTTATATCTACTTTACCTATGATCTTATCTGATGTAATCGACGTCACTTCAATTATCGTATTTTCTGAATTAAATAAGGATCCCGATTGACCAGTTACGTCCCGGGGATCTGTAATAAGCACGTAAACATCATCTTGCGAGAACCGACCTACTTTTTTAGGGACGCTTAAACGAATCAAAAAAGATTGCACTGAACTTTCGCATGATTTATCGGCATCTGGAGAAATGTATATAGAAAAAAGTTGGTCTTGCGTATATTTGGGCATCCTAAAAAAGCTGTTATATTTTTCTATAATCACTTTTGCGTTAAAAGGGACACCGTAGAGTTTCCCTGAAACGGCTGATATTTGCTCGACAGGCTTTTTATCCTTTTTACAACCGATAAACACAACGCATAAAATCAACACAGTTAAAAGAGCTCTCATAATTCAAATTTGTAATATATATACAACTTTAAGTGGCAAAATGTTTTATGCGATAACATGTTTAAAGAAATAATAAAAAAGTCTAGCCTCGCTCAATGTCCTAGCCAGGAGATTATCTAAAATTTAGTCCGGACTACGCATTTAAATGTGGGATAACGGTTTAAAACATGGACTATTTAGTAAAAATATTTGACCTTAAAAGAACATAAACATGCATAAATGAGTTATACCTTTGTATGATAAGATGCAATAGAATCAAGATTAATTATATTTCATTATTGCAACTTAAAGGTTTTGAAGGCGGATTGCCAATTATCGATATGATAAATTCCAGTTAAGATTAAATATCATAATTCAGGAAACACCACTAATCAGGTACCATCGATTGTATAACGCCATATTACATCAAAAAACAATTAAATGAAAAAAATTATTAAAGTTCCAACTTCATTGATTGGTTGTGATGCTCCGCAAAACTCCCTGATGTTAGATGGTTGTTCTGTATCGAGCAGTGCATACATAGTACGGAAGTTAAAGGAACAATGTATCGCGAACAGCATTTACTCCTTATTGTCCTGTAAGGATCTGTTGTTCTCACTTATGGAAAACAAGAATATAAGCTAAGTAAGAACGATATGATTTTGCTAAAGAAAGCAACTGCTGTAAAATATCACAAATTCGGAATGCAGATAATGATAATATCTACGACAGCTTAATGTTCAGCATCAAAGATGACCTTCTAAAGTCATTTCTGTCAACTTCAGATATTAAGGTTTCAAAACCTGAAGGCGAAATCAAAACAGGCGTTTATCGAATGAATGAATTTCTGGTTGCATTTGCCCATTCTCTTAAACCATATTTTTTTGATCATTCTGTGGTTCATCCTGGCCAGCTTCGCTTAAAAGTTATGGAATTACTATATGATGTAGCAGAATGTAACCGAAATATGTTTTTACAGATCCTCCAGTTGCACGAGCCTATACGGACAGATATCCGAAACGTGATGGAACAACATTATGCTTCTCCGGTCTCGATTTGTACGCTTTTTACAACGTTTTATTAAAAGCATAATGTATCTAAATTAATAATCTAGTTAATATTGAAATAATACTCGCCTCTCTCTCAATAATACCTGATAACAGATCAAAAAAAGTGCCTTTCATTTCGGGATCGTCTTCCGAGTAGGTGAATAGATTTTCATTGTCTAATTCAAGAATTTCAGTCCTTAAAATAGAGCTAATTTTTTTCCATTCTAAGTTGAAAGACTCTAGAGATAGATATCCCATATTAAATTGAATGCCTTTATTAAACCGGAAAAGTGTATCCGCATTTTGAACCTCATCTACCCCTAGTAAATTTGCAACTTCAAATCTCAATTTAACCTGACCACCGACTAACAATGGGATTTTATTAGCACCATTTCCTAAAAGACTAAGATCAAGTGTTTCAATTCCATTTATTACTTTAGAGATAAGGACTGTATGCAAATCGTACTTATGAATGAGTGTAGATAAGCGGATGTCAGCATTAGGTTTAACCATAACTTGGTAGTGGGTTATTATAATTTTATTTGAGGGATGAAGTCTTTATAAACATATTATTATTGTCCAACATCCAGGAAATTGGTGAGTCAAGCTTTTGGCTTTAACCTTGTTATTTTATAATATAAACAACTGAGTAGCTAATTTGTTGAAGTTATCATCTCAAATTGATAATTTATGACAAAGACATTTTTCACCATAGGGATAGGTGCTTCTGCTGGTGGTATTCCTGCATTAATTGAATTTTTCGACAACCTACCTTTAAATATTAAATCAGCATTTATTGTAGCGACCCATTTAATGCGTGATCGCCCAAGTAAATTGAATCAGATTCTTTCCAGGCATACACCACTTCCAGTGATTAGAGTAGAAAAAGATATAAAATTAGAAATTGGAAAAATCTACGTCGTCATTGAAAACACTACAGTAACTGTTAGAGACGGGTATCTGAAAGTGCAAAAAAGAGATGAGAGGATTTTCAATTCATGTGTGAATACCCTTTTTGAATCTCTTGCCAATGATTTTAAGGAAAAGGCAATTGGCATTATACTTTCAGGCGGAGGCAATGACGGAGTGAGTGGTGCAAAAATGATTAAAGATAACGGTGGAAAGGTTTTGGTGCAAAGTCCAAATTCTGCTGAAATTCCAGGAATGCCGTTGTCAGTTATCGGTGGAGATCATCCAATAGCTATAGAAAGACCAGGTGAGATTGCCAGGCAACTTAGATCATTTATGTAAAAAGTACGCAAGCGCCTACCTGTCCGTAATTATAAAACCAGACTCGCCTAAACTGGGGGAAACCATAATCATTGCTAAATTGCTTTTTTGGCAATCAATTATTTTTAAAAATTAAAAAAGAAGTAAATTTATGCCAGTAACATATTCACGCAAATAAATCATCATATATGCAGTCTCAGCCAGTAATTGCACTTCTTTCCCCGGGAGATATGGGAACTCAGATTGCAAAAGCTTTAATCAAAAATAATTTCAGAGTAATTACCGCTGGAGATGGAAGGTCTGAAAAGACACTTATAAATATTCAGGATGCAGGAATTGAAGATACCGGCTCCCTGCAGAATACCGTGGAACATGCAGATATCATATTTTCTCTTACAAGTCCGAAAGGCAGTTTGAAACTTGCAGAAAATATCATGTTATGTCTACAGAATTCCTCAAATCGTCCACTGTATGTCGACTTAAACTCTAATACGGCTTCTTTAGCTTTGTACATTGAAAAATTATTGCTGCCAATGGATATTCCGTTTGTGAATGGAGCAGTAATGGGGCCTTCAAAAGATATACCGGATAAGGCTGTTTTGATTGTAAGTGGCAGTCACAGAAATGATTTTATAAGTCTGTTTAGACACGTTTTTAAAATAAAAGATGCAGGCGAGAAAACTGAAGCCTCCTCAGCCTATAAATTGCTGTTCTCCATGGTTAATAAAGGGATGAATGCTTTATTTTTTGAAACCATGACTGCGGCTGCGCACTTTGGTATTCTGGACGAATTGAATGACAGCCTTCAGGAATTCCTTCCTGGTACTTATAAGGATCTTATAAAAATCACACCGACTTACCCGCAGCATCTTTTCAGAAGAATCGATGAGATGAAAGGTCTGATCGAAATGCTTAAAAATGAAAACCTTCCTCATACAATTGCGTCTGGAATTGCCGAAACATTTGACAGGGTTTACCAATCACAGATCTTTGAAAATGAGAAACCTGAACAAGTCATTGAAACTTTTCAGAATTTCAAAAAATTAAGTGAGGAATAGTATCATTTTGTACCGCTAATTTTTACGCTGACCTCATGATCCTAAAATATATCATATTTACCGGCGCTGTCCAAGGGCTCTTTCTAGTCCTGTTATTGCGTAAAAAAAGAGCTAACCAACCAGCTAACAAATGGCTTATCGCCTGGTTGATCCTGGTAAGTATCCAACTATTCTTTTATTTAGACAACCTTTCAGCAAGTACTGTTACGAATGGTTTTTCAGGGATCATAGCTTTTTCAATCCCATTATTGACCGCTCCGGCCCTCTTTCAATATATCAGCAGCATTTCTTTTGGTAAAGTGCCAGATCTTAAAAAACACATAGTTTATCTAGCTCCCTGGGTGTTCTATCTTACCGTCACTATTGCATCAAGTTTTATTTATCCTAATGGAATATCGATCAGGTACGGCTATCCTCACTTCTCACCCGCTGTCCCCGCAACCGCCGTTTATATTTTCACCCTGCCAATGGCAGTTATACCAGGAATATACGCACTCATGGGCTTAACAGTCCTCCGGGCTTACCGGAAAAATCTTCCCGATCATTATTCCTATACCGAAAGGATCAGCTTAAACTGGCTTAAATGGTTGGTCATTTCCATACTTGTACTGTTTATTCTATTATTTCTGTTAATCCGGTTCGGTAGGCAACAGCAGATTGTCAACACTGAAAACCTTTTTATTTATGTTGGAGCGGCTCTCTCTATTTATGTATTTATTATCGGCTATATGGGTATGTGGCAGGAAAGTACAACAAGCACAACAAAAAAAGAAATACCCGATGAAAAACCAGCAGAGCCTACCCCGTACAAAAAAACTGGCCTTGATGAAATTTCTGCTGCACAGTTATACCAGAGGTTACTTGGGCATATGGAAAAGGAAAAACCATATCTCAGGGATGACCTTAGTCTCTCCATACTGGCGCAACAGATTGGTGTAAACCCAAACCAACTTTCACAGGCTATCAACCAGAAATCAGCAAATAACTTTTTTGTTTTTGTCAATACCTACAGGGTTGAGGAAGTAAAAACAAAGCTTTTAGATCCCGGCCTCTCTCATCTCTCTATCCTTGGAATAGCTTACGAATGCGGTTTCCGTTCTAAATCAGCCTTCAACAGGATCTTCAAAACACAAACTGGTATAGTACCACTTGAATACCAAAAACAGAACAATAAGAATTGATAAGTCCCAACTTATAAGCTGGGGCGGAACTGACCGGGCAGAGCGGTTCCTTTGAAGAAAAAACAAATGGAACCCCTTCATAAAATCAACATCATCATTCATGTCACAGCTGGTTCACTAGCTCTGTTGACCGGGATATTTGTCCTAATTAAAAAGAAACAAGGTAGTGTTCACAGAATATCCGGAAAGATCTTCCTCATACTTCTGGGCATTGTTATTTTTACTGGCCTGCTTGGTGTACTTGTATTCAAACTTAACAGTTTCCTTTTGGTCATTACTGTATTAAGCGGCTATATGGGCTTCTCAGGCTTCCGTGCAGTCCGTTGCAGGTCAAACATACCTAAGGTTCTGGATATCTTTATGGCACTCCTGGCCCTGGCCTCGGTTACCTTCTTTATCTGGTACTTCAGTGCAATCGGCATGATCTGGTCACCTGTCATTATTTACAGTACAGTTAGCTATCTTTTGATGGCAATTGGTTATGACTTCGGCAGATATCTGGTTCCAAAAGAAGTATATGGTAAACTCTGGCTATATGAGCATATCCTAAAAATGGTTAGTGCTTTTAGTGGGCTTCTTTCCGCTTTTACAGGAACAGTACTCCCACAATACCAACCTTATAGCCAGTTTCTCCCTTCAGTGCTGGGAAGTTTAATTGCTATCGGCTTTATTGTCCATGCTATTTTTAAAGCCGAGGTAGAATAAAATGAAAGAACAGCAACATAGACTGCCCGTCTGAGATAGTTATTAGCCTCTGATCAGAATTCGAAAATAACATCGCTTAGTTTTCACCATTTTTAACTGTAAAATTTACGATTTCAACTATACTATCGTCTATCTCATTTACGCTATTTCTGATCACTTTTAACAATGGATAATTCTCATCATATCCATCCATTTCCATCAGATTAAGCATGCCCTTGATCGTTGCTACCGGTCTGCGAAATTCGTGAGACTGTATAAATGCAATATGGTCGAGTTTACGGTGCTGAGCTAAAGCGGTCTGCTGGGAGGCTATTCTTTTGGAAATGTCAATGGAATTATAAGATATGCCGATAATTTCACCATTGTTGTTTCTAGCTGGATCATAACTATCTATAAACCAACTGGAGGATACTCCATAATGGTGTAAAAGTTCCAGTCTGATACTTTCTCCTGATAACGTAATGCCGCAATTATTAATAAAGTCAGCCATATAATTAGCATCAATGAACTGCATAATATTCATGCCTGGGTGTATTTCAACATCATAAGCTTTCTTGACCAATAGTTTAACTGCTTTATTACAGCAAATTATGTTCAAATCCCTATCCAGCAATAAGTGATTGCTCGTGGTGCTTTCAAAAAATGAACTCATTTTCAATTCAAGCTTTTTGGCATTCAAATATTGTTCTTTTAGAAAGTGAAGATTGCTTTCAAAATCCAGCAACTGGATGACCTGTTTGGCTAGATTTTGCAGCATCTTTTTTTGGATTTCGGTAAGTTGTCCTGGCTTTTGATCAAAAACACATAAACTTCCCAGTGTTTGTCCGTCGTTAGTAGTTAGCGGTGCGCCTGCATAAAAGCGGATACCAGCCTCCCTCCTTACTGCATCATAATTTTTAAGATTAGGGTCCAGTTGAGCATCTGGAACAATCATTATGGTTGCACTTTCTACTACGAAATGACAAAAAGATTGATCCCTGCCAGAGCTGGGTATAAACTTATCATTAAATAAAATATACTCTGTATCCTGACCTATTAGCGTGATTAGCGCGTTTGGTACGTCGCAAATATCTGCTGCTAACTGAGCGATCTCTTTAAATTCTTCTTGTTTATCAACCTGAACCTTTAGAAATCGATTTACCGCCTCCAATCGTTTTAACTCATTATATGGCATCTAAGAATGTAATTTAGCTAATTATAATTTAAGATGTGGAAGAGTTTACTGATGAAGGCACATTCCCAAAGTTTCCTTCCTCTGATAAAATGATCAGACTGCCTTTATTCAAAAGTTCATCACATGACTTTTCCAGTAATTTAAACTCTATGGCACCATCAGGGTAACCTTGCTGTTTCATAGTAGCCACTGCATCTTTGATAACTTCAAGAGGATGATGTAAGTCGGCTGAGAGAATACGATTGATCTGGCGGAGAGATTCTCCTTGTTCTACAACCATTTTTTCATCCCTTACCATTTGTGTAATATCAGTTGCACTATAAGTAATACCTATAATAGTCCCTATTGAATCAAAAGCAGGCTCGAAAATAAGATGCCACAGGTTACTTCCTTTTGGCGATTCCATCAGGGTTTCAATATTGACATTTTCTCCCATTAATGCGCGTTTACAATTCTTGATGAACTCGTCAACAAACCCAGGTTCAATAAAATCATTAACCTCCATCTCTTCTGCAATTGTTAGCTGATAGTTGTTCTTGAGTAAATTGACCATGGTATTGTTAAAAGAAAGCACACGCAGGTTAGTGTCCAGCAGCAAATGGCAGCAACCTGAACTTTCAAAGAAAGAGCGGAGTTTAATTTCTTCTACACGTGAAAACTCATATTGTTCTTTCAATAGCTGGAGGCTGGCATCAAACTCCAGCAAGCGGGTAACCTGCCGAGCAAGCCGTTTCAACATCTTTTTCTCAATGATTGTCAGCGCTTTAGGCTGTATATCGTAAACGCATAATGTACCTATATTATAGTCATCGTGAGTAGTTAACGGCGACCCTGCGTAAAAGCGGAGGTGGGGCTGGTGAACTACAGCTGGGTTATTCTTCACCCGATCATCCACCAGTGTATCAGGAATAATTAACAATTCTTTTTGCTTAACAGTATGCTTACAAAACGTATCATTCAAAGAAATTTCGCTATGATCAATGCCGAATTTGAATTTGATGTGTTGCGTCTGATTATCTATAAATGTAATCATCGCTATCGGTACGTTACATATATTGGCTGCCAGCTCGACGATTTGCTGCAGTTCGTCCTCTCTATCAATCTTCATGTGCAAAAAACGGTTTACTGTATTCCCCATTTTTAATTTGCTATCTGACATATCTTAATTCCCTTTCATAGTAATAATGTATAAACCTCCATTAAGGTTTACTGAGCGTGGAAATAAAGGCAAAACTTATTAAATTAATAATAACCAGCCCGCACTTGCACTAATTTTGTAAACCTACGTAAATGCCTTCCAAGCGGTTCTTAGCAAAGACTATACCGAATAAGGTGATATTGCTGCGAAAAAGCAGAAGAGACAAAAGGCGTTACAACTAAGAGAAATAAATAAGATCAAAGTATGAAGCAGCTGCATGTTTCAGTTAAAGAAACTTACCCCATTATTAACTGTATAAGGAGTTTTTAAATCTTTTGGCCAACAGGCCAGTGGCTTGATCAGGATCAATTTCTCCAACAATTATGCCAGCCCTCCCATAAACTTCATGGAGTACACAATTTCCGGAAGGGTCGATTAACGAACTTGCTGATTCAGGGTAAAGGGATGAATAATTAACGCTGGCAAAATAAATCGTGTTTTCCAAAGCTCTCATCATCATTGCTTTTTCATAGTATGGGTTGCTTTTACTGCCCCATTCCGTTAGCTTTATTCCATTCGTATTACTTCCAGAAAAGTGAGGATGAAAAACGAGCTGGGCACCGTGTTGTGCCGCCCACCTAACTGATTCAGGATAGCGAAATCCTTCGTGGCATATAGTTATACCAAATTTGACATCTTTAATCTCAAATATAGATCTCTCCGAACCCGGTACCCAAATAGTATCCTCTGAAGGATCTAATTGGTTTTTGGTTTGATAACCTAATATTTCACCTTTTTCGGAAATAACATAAGCCAGGTTGACAAGTTGTTTATTGATATACCAATCCATAGGAACAATTATGGCAATTGAGTTCTCAGCTGCAATTCTGCACACTTCGTTTAACGCTGTAGTCAGGCTTTCGCTAGTCTGGTCTGCTTTGGGATAGCCCATCCCCGGGTATCCTGGAAGATAAGATTCTGGGAAACAGATAATTTCAGCATTCATATCAACAGCCTCTATCACCATCTTCTCAAGTGTCTGTAAACCATCATTTATATTTTTCGGAAATGGAGGGGATGCTAAAGCTATTTTCATAAAATAAAGGTAATTGAAAAATTTAAAGATCAATCTATTTCATAGTAAGGCAGATCCTCACATAATCCGATGTTTGCAGACGATTAAAAATCGTTTCTTAATTTTATTACTTTAATGACTTAACACTTTATAAAACTCCGGTTTTCAATACAGAAAGCAGGAAAGGTGAGGGCTATTTAAATTACCCCGATATGGAAAGTCAAAACAACAATGCTGATCAAAAAACAACAATCGCTAAGACGGCATATATTCTTAAACGATCAGCTCAATTAAAAGCAAAAAGTAAGGAAGTTCTTGAAAACCTGAAAAATTTGAAAGAGAAAACCGATCAAATCCTTCAGGAAAATTCAAAAGGTAATAGTAGAGATTAGTCATCAAACACCGACTTTGCTTTTTCTACAGCCTTAGCCAGATCTATTCCCTTACCCAAAACACCTTTAAAAAGGTCTCCCGTTTCTTTAAGTCTGTCCACTGCATTGAAAATTGTAAAATCTTTCATCTGCATTCCGGCTTTTACTTCATCCCAGTCTAATGGCATAGAAACTGTGGCTCCGGGCTTAGGTCTCAGGGAGTAAGGTCCTGCTATGGTAGCACCGGGCCGGTTCTGTAAAAAATCCAGGTACATTTTACCATCACGGTTAGCTATCATTCTTTCTAAACTGGTAAACTCAGGTACCTGCTGATGGATTAATTTTACAATCAGCTTCGCAAACAGCTGCGATTGATCATAGGTATATTTTGCACCTAGCGGAATATAAATGTGTATCCCTGTTGAACCAGAAGTTTTGGGGTAACAGGGCACTTCTATTTGATCAAGTACCTGTTTGACCATTTGCGCCACATGAATGACCTGGTCAAAAGTATTTTTATCAGGGTCTAAATCAATCACGCAGTAGTCAGGATTATCTGGAGAAATACTTCTTGAAAACCATGGATTCATTTCAATACAGCCTAGTGAGGCCATCCAAAGTAAAGCCGCCTCATCATTACCCAGCAAATATTCTTTATGCTCCCCATCACTGGTGGTATAGGGAAAAGTATCAGCCCAATCTGGTGCTTTTCCTTTCACATCCTTTTGATAAAAACCTTTGCTACGTATCCCACCTGGAAAACGGTTTAGCGACATTGGCCTATCTTTTAGATATGGAAGGATATAATCTGCTACCTGATAATAATAGTTGAACATATCCCTCTTACTCACCTTATCATCAGGCCAGTATATTTTACTTAAATGTGTAAATTTCAGCTCGTGTCCATTTATCTTGCGCACCTGGGTTTCATCTTTTGGGTTCAATAAAGTTTTACGTCCAGTAGATTTTGGCGGCCTGATGGCTCCGGCATGCTGGTCTTTATGAACGGGCTTAGTTTCGGCTGCATCAGGTGTATCCAACTCTACAACAGCTTTGGTTTCTACTTCAGTTTCCCGGATTACCTCTTTTGCTTTTTTATCAACACGCATTCCTTTGAAAGATGGTTGGCGAAAAACACCGTCGGTCGTTACTTCCGAAAATGCAACCTCACAGACCAGTTCAGGCTTTAGCCAGGTAGCCTTAGCTTTAGGTGGATTGGGCCGGAATCTGGAAGGCTTATTGACATCTGGAATTTCAGAAAACGGACTTTTCTCAATAATCAGCGGACGAAACTGCGCCATCATCTCTTGCTGATCTTTAGTATTGAAACCTGTTCCTACTTTACCCACGTACTGCAAGTGGCCATTTTCGTATACGCCTAATAGCAGTGAACTAAAAGCTTTAGCTGTGCCTTGATTTTTAGTAAAACCAGCAATCACTACCTCCTGACGTTTGTGCACTTTGATTTTCAGCCAGTCACGTGAACGGTCATCCTTTAAATAGGGACTATCGGATCTTTTAGCCATGATCCCTTCAAGTCCCATTTTCTCAGCTGCATGGAAAAACTCTGTGCCTTTCGCCTTGAAAACTTTACTCAATCTAATACGGTCATCGTTTTGGGGAAGTACCGAGGCTAAAATCTCCTGCCTTGAAGACAGCGGAAGTTCAGTAAGGTCGATACCGTTATACCAAATCAGATCAAAAACATAATAAACCAGTTCTCCATCTGCCTCGCTACGCCAGTTTTGCAATTTACCAAAGTTAGAAACGCCTTTGTTGTTCAGCACCAGGATCTCGCCATCAACAACAATATCCAGCTTCCAGCTCTGTAACACTTCGCAAATGGGGTAAAACTTCTCATTGAAAGGTTTATTGTTACGTGAAAGCAGTTGAACATCTCCATTTTTCAGAGAAAAGCCTAAAGCACGGTAACCATCCCATTTAACCTCATAAATCCATTCAGGATCATCAAAGGGCTCATCTACCAAGGTAGCGAGCATAGGTTTCATCCCAATTGGAATCTTTGATTTTTTCCCTTTTTTAATGAGCGCGCTAATTTCTTTGGGTTCTTTTTTTGGCGGATCAACTGTGACATCGGGTTCGAAATTAGCTGCTGCAACTTTACTCGCTGCTGCTTTATTATTTTTTTTCTGATCTAATTTTTCGGATTGTCCGTGCTGCCAAACCTGATCACTGGTTTTCTCCATCTGTTTGATGGTCTTTTCAGAAAGTACCGATTTATCTTTTTTGGTAATATCACTGGTATTAGCGTAATCATCTTTATGTTTGATTAAAAGCCAGGCATTCTCTCCCATACCGTGAGTCTTTACCAATGCAAATTCCCCTTTTAGCTTTTCTCCGTGCAGAATAATCTTCAGTGATCCTGAGTTTAGCTGCTCCAGTAAGTGTTTTTCTTGCGCCTTTTTACCTTTGATCTTCTCAATAGGTTCATAACTGCCCTCATCCCAGACGATGACTGTTCCTCCGCCATACTCACCCTTAGGTATGATACCCTCAAAATCCTTATAGTCAAATGGATGGTCTTCTACCATCATTGCCAGGCGCTTAGCCTTTGGGTCGGTTGAAGGCCCCTTAGGTACGGCCCAGCTTTTGAGCACGCCATCGATTTCCAAACGAAAATCATAATGTAAACGGGAAGCGTCGTGTTTTTGAATTACGAACTGTAGCTTATCACTCTGCTTAGGTTTTCCTGATTTAGGTTCAGCAGTCTTGGTGAAATCTCTTTTTTCTTTATATTTTTCCAGACTCATGATCAATAAAATTTAGCATTATATTTACACCTGCATGCCGTAGCTAGCATAGAACTTTATGAAAATTTTGGTTGAAACAGACTGAGCTGTTTTCAATTATATTTTTCAGGCTATAACACCTTTTTATTAAAGTTGTTTATAATTCTATTATTCAATATTCAGGAACTAAAAGACATGGCATCTGGTACTTATAATTTTTCGCTTCTTTTAAATAGTATTACAGCTTGTAACTTTTTGGTATTTTAATGCTATTTAAAATTCCTCCCCCCATAAAACACCTCTTTTGAACCGTCTTCACGAGTTTGTATCTTCTTATTTTGTGTGGGATAAGGAGCGCTCTTTTCATCTGCGCGGGCTAAAGTCAATAACGGCAAGTCATCATTCTCTCTTTGTACCAACTTGCCCAGCAACTTCGTTAAATCAAAACATTTAGTAACGATAACATGTACGACTAAGCCTTCCCGTTGCAACTTCCCTTCTACCATAAGCAATTTGGAATTCAAAATTTCCTTTCGGTACTGATCAAAAAGCTGCTGAAACACAACAAGATTCGTGAAACCAGTCTCATCTTCTATCGTAATAAAGCAAACTCCTTTAGCAGTTCCTGGACGCTGCCGGACAAGCACTAGTCCTGCAACTTTTATAAGTTGCCCATTTTGAGCATTATGAGTAGCTGCATGTGTAGTAATACTACGTAACATTTCCAGCTGCGGACGGACGAAGCTAACAGGATGTGCCTTTAGCGACAGGCCAACACTAGCATAATCCTCAACTACATGCTCGCCTTGCGTCATCAGGGGTAATTCTACCTGCGTTTCCAAAACACTTTCAGAGGGCTGTCCTTTGAATATTTCAACAGGCATATCTTGTAAAGCTGCTACCTCCCAAAGTGCTTTTCTCCGGTCAAGTCCCATAGACCGGAACGCGTCAGCATCAGCCAGTCTTTCTAAAGTATTTATTGCTATCCCGGCATCTCGCAAAGCAGTTACAGTTTTGTAACCAACACTACGGCGATCTACTAAAATATCCATCTCTTCCTGCCCTACTCCTTTGATTTGACGAAAGCCCAGCCGAATTGCATAATATTTACCGGATTTTTCTTCCAGCAGGTTGTCCCAGGTAGAGCGATTAATATCTGGTGGGCGAACTTCTACGCCATGCTTTTGTGCATCGATTACAATTTGTGCGGGTTGATAAAACCCCATTGGCATACTATTGAGTAATGCAATTGCAAAAGCATCAGGATAATAATGTTTCAGCCAACAGGAAACATAAACCAATAGCGCAAAGCTTGCGGCATGGCTTTCGGGAAAACCATAGCTACCGAAACCTTCAAGTTGTTTAAAAATCCTTTTAGCAAATTCCTCTGTGTATCCTTTTTTTGTCATGCCATCAATAAGCTGTTTTTCATATTGATTAACCAGCCCTATAGATTTAAAAGTGGCCATACTTCGCCTCAGGCCATCAGCTTCAGCAGGTGTAAATCCCGCAGCAACGATAGCAATTTTCATGGCCTGCTCCTGGAACAGTGGAACACCTAATGTGCGTCCTAAAATCTCTTCCAATTCGGGCATTGGATATTCAACTGCTTCCTCCTTATTACGCCTGCGCAGATATGGATGCACCATGTCGCCCTGAATAGGCCCCGGTCTAACAATGGCCACTTCAATTACCAGGTCATAAAATCCTCTTGGTTTTAACCGCGGAAGCATGGACATTTGTGCCCGGCTTTCAATCTGAAAAACTCCCAGCGTATCTGCAAGACAGATCATATCGTAAACTCCGGGGTCATCCTGTGGAACATTGGCCAGAGTTAAGTTCAATCCATAATGCTGCTTACATTCATCAAAAGCCTTACGTATACAAGTTAACATCCCTAATGCGAGAACATCTACTTTCAAAAATCCCAGTGCATCAATATCATCCTTATTCCATTCGATATTTGTACGGGCATCCATCCGGGCATTTAAGATTGGACAGAGATCGGTCAACTTTCCATTGGTGACCACAAAACCGCCGGTATGCTGCCCAAGCTGCCTTGGGAAACCCATCATTTGCGAAGTCAATTCGAGCGTTTTCCTGAGATGCGGATCGTTTGGGTTCAAGCCTTGCTCAGTAAGTCTTTTACCCTCAAACCATTCATCAGTAAATTTCCATACTGAATTTGATAGCCTATTGATTGTATCTACAGATAAGCCCATGGCCTTGCCTACGTCACGGAGCGCTCCTTTTTGGTGAAGTTGAGTAACTGTAGCAACAATCGCAGCACGATCCCGCCCGTATTTGTTATATACGTACTGCATGATTTCTTCCCGGCGTTCATGTTCAAAATCAACGTCAATATCTGGTGGTTCATTTCTGGCAGGAGAAATAAAGCGCTCAAACAGTAAATCAAACTTCATTGGGTTAACAGAAGTGATTCCTAAACAAAAACAAATGGCAGAATTCGCTGCCGAACCACGTCCCTGGCAAAGTATGTTCCGACTACGCGCTTCCCTCACAATATCCTCCACAAAGAGAAAATAGTTAGCGTAGTCCATCTGTTTGACAAATTCCATTTCGTGGTTTACCATATTCACGACTTTCTCGGGGATTACTTCGCCATAAAATTCATGAGCACCTTTCCAGGTTAGGTGCTCCAACTCTTCCATTGGGCTGCGACCGCTTTGGTTGATCTCTTCAGGATAAATATATTTCAACTCATCGAGAGAAAATGTGCATGCTTCAGCTATGACCATGGTATTGCGAACCGTATCAGGGTATTTACGGAACAACCTATGCATTTCTGCCACTGGCTTCATAAAGCGTTCTGCATTTTGATTTAAGCGGAACCCGGCATCATGGATAGTACATTTTTCTCTGACACAGGTAAGAATATCTTGCAATTCTCTGCGTGAAGGTTCATGGTAGTGCACATTGTTTGTGGCTATAGCAGGGATATTATATCGCTTTGAGAGTTGTTCAATGCGAAAGATCAGTTTATCGTCGTTGCCTAAATAGCTGCGTGTAGCGGAAAGGTATAGCTGCCTGTCCAAAGCTTCTTTATATTCATTGACATGCTGAATAAAAGAATCTTCAAAGTTAAAGTGACGGTTCAGTTGATTTGGCATAACTACCGTAAAAAGAATGCCTTTGGCATGTTCATAAACATCTGCTTTATGCAAATGGCATTGTCCCTTTTCTGCCCGGAGATTGCCTTTGGTCAATAAAGCGGAAAGTCTGCCGTATCCTTCCCTATCTGTTGGATAAGCCAGTAAACCCGGCCCATCAAGTAAATCTAGCCGGCAGGCAGGAATGATTTTGATTTCTTTATCCTTCGCGGCTACATGCGCACGAACAATACCTGCCAGTGTGTTGCGGTCTGTGATTGCAATTTTTTGATAGCCAAAAGCTGCCGCCTGGTTTACCATTTCATGAGGATGCGATGCTCCTCTGAGGAAACTAAAATTAGAGGTAACTTGTAATTCGCTGTATTCCATCTTTCTTTATCCTTAGGCAAAAAAGCCATGTAAAAACCATTTATAAACCTGGTGATCACCGTAATGACCGGAACGAAACAGCCAATACCGCTGTCCATGTTCGTCTTCCACCTGATAATAATCACGGTGCTCTCCCTCATCTAACCACCATTCCCGTTCAATACGTTCTGGTCCATCTGCTTTAACAACCAGATGTTTCATCCCTTTATAAATGAAAAATTTTGGCGGATGATCGGGTATGATTGCCATTACCTCTACTGGATGTGGTTGTTTCAGTAACTCTGTTGGTCGGGGTTTGTCTATGCGCCACTCACTGCCGGGCAATTCAGTAATCAATAAAGATTTTTTTGCAGACCGCTCTGGCCAATAATGCGTAGCTGGAACATAGCGGCTAATCACTCCAGCACCCATTTTATTAGCCACCCGGTCTAGCAAACGGATAACACTCTGGTTTTTCAACCCTGCCTTCCCTGTCCAAAGTACTTCCTGCCCGGGTGTAACTTCATCTACTTTGGAAGCTTCCATCACAAATAATTCAATACCCAAAGCAGGCCTTATCTGTTCAATTTTAATCTGAAAAAGCTTAAACAAATGAACTACATTATCGGTAGCACCACTGGTGCCTATAGCTATCTGGATAACTTTACCGTCAATCCGGTAACAGGTTAAGACTCCAGTTCGCAAACCTTTTCCCTGATTTTGCATGCTCAGGCATAAATTCTCTAACAATCGGGTAATTGCAATTTCAATTCCGGTACGCGTTTTTATTGGCTCCATGGAATGCAGACGTTCCTGAAAAGGTACGGGAACCTGGAGAGGTATAATGACTTCATCGACCGTGCCCAAAGCCTGCCCCATTCTTTGCAGAAATTCCTCTCCGAAACGCCTTCGCAATACCGAGCGAGGCATACCAATAAAGGTTTTGATCTGGTAAAACCCAAGTTTACTTAACCTGGTCAAAATGATTTCTGGTAACCGCAGCGCTTCTGGTGGTAAAGAAAGTAAAGCGTCTTTGTGCTCGCCTGAAGTGATAAGTGGGGTAATTGCACCGAAACGCGCTATTGCCCAGGCAGTACCAATAGTGTCTGCCATGGCAAGCCGGACATGATAGCCTTTGCTTTTTAACCGCGCTACAATTTCCTTCAGGTATTCACGCTCTCCACCCCAAAGATGTGTGCAGCCACTTACATCCATGATTAATCCTTCCACTGAAAAGTCGTCTATCATTACTATTGGCGAATACCGTACGCACCATTCTCCGATTCCTTTTAAAAGCTTGGCAGCTCTCCCGGATTTATCATCCAATAATTCCAGATCTTGACAAATCGCTTTAGCGTCTGCTGCACGCATACCCACTTCAACTCCATGTGTTAATGCTAAAGGGCTGACCGCGCTAATCATGTTTCGGCCATGATCTGGAGAGGCAAAAACAAATGGTACGTCTTTAAGTTCCGGGCGGCGTATAAGCTGCCAGTCGGCCAGTAAGTGGCGGAACCATATATAAACGTAACGTTTTTGCATTTTTAACCAATTTGTCTTTCTTCTTTATCGTGCCATAATGTTTTTTGTTGAACCTGTACTTCAACAAACCGGTCACCGGCCCATTCTAAAATCCAATTTCCTGGATTACCGTTTCTAACTTTAGTCAACTCTATATTCCACCTGGGGAAGCCAACACCCGGCATCTCTTCTTCAGTTTCACTGGGTACTGGCGTGATCTTCCAACGTGCTGTGGCAACATTACTGGCTTGCTTTGTAGCATCTTTACGCAAAACAAAGCCTGTTACGCCAGTTTCTTCCACGGCTAACTGCAGCCTTCTGGATTCAATTAAGCTCAGCTCACTCAATTCCACAACAACAGCTGCAAGTCCGTCGCATTTTATAGCTTCTTCTGCGACCCATAGCGCATCTTTTTCTCTGGTTACATCAATAAAAATGATGCGTTCGGGGTCTACATTGAACAGCCGCAGAGAAACTGGAAATAACTTTCGGGCGGTACTGATCCAAACGCAAGCCGCTCCGTCTTTCATCAAAATGGATAGCAATGCACCAATAAAGCCATCAGTGGCAGCCGATTGTTCCGGTAGCACACTAATGAATTCATGAATCGCCTTTTTAGGAAAAACCCCATTTGGAAAGGCTAATTCAATCTCTCCCAAACCAATAGTCTCTGCAGCCCCAGGTACCTGCGGCTTAAAGCCTTGCCACAAAAGAATATCCTTTTGCAGTTTATTAATCAATTCTTGTTTCGTATTCATATTACTCCCACTTATCATTTACTCATTATATTAGTAATAAAAATAGATTCACAAAATTAATGCTAAAATATATAGTATTACAAATTATTTTTGAAAAGATTTGATTTTGATGGGAGATTTGAATCCGGTCGTGAACCTGTATTGATTTTCATTCATATCCAGACTTGGTTTAAAAAGATTAAGTGGCACAGAAATATTGTTACCTGATAATTTGAAATTATTCCGTTCAATTTTATGTCATCAGAAAAAGTCTATTTTACAGCCTTGTACTCCTAACATTTTGGTTATAAATAGAATGCAAGCTTATCTTTTGCAACTTTCATCAGTTGATTTATAAACAAGGTTTTCAATCTATAAAACTTGATCCAGAACTCAATGAATGAAAAACATCACGGCACTAAAGTTGTAAGGCAGTCAAAGAATTAAAAATATAGTACAATAAGGATTATGAAAAAATTATTTACAATTTTAGGATGTCTGGCATTAACGGTAGCCACAATGAATGTTAAAGCACAAAATTACAAGACAGGTTTAGGTCTGGGATTGGACTTTGGTGATGGTACAACTTTGGTAGGCCCGTCATTGAGGACACATTTTAACAGGAATACAGCTTTGCAGGCGGAAGTTTTATTTGGCGGAAACACAACTGTACTTCAGGCTTTCCTGCAATACAATGCCCCGATCAAAGGTGCCCGCGGACTTGATTGGTACATTGGTGGTGGACCAAAAGTGCAGATTTATGATAGAAAAAGATTCTTTTCTAATGAAAACTACACTGCATTTTATTTAGTTCCTGTTGTTGGTTTAGACTACAAATTCAGAGGTGCGCCTTTGGCATTGGCGTTTGACTGGAGACCAAGTATATATGTTGGTGATAATCCATTTCTTGGTAGTGAGGCCGGAAGGTTTGGTCTGGCTTTAAGATTTACATTCTAAGCTGATTATTAATTTATAAAAAAGGCACTATCATTTTGAAGTGGGCCCCTAAAGTTGGACAAAAAATTTGGGGGCCACTTTATATAAAAATTTTACGGAGCGTAGTCCACCCTATTGCCCATTCCTGTAATTTCTAAGCTAAAGAGGTGAACTTAAAGAAGCCCTGAATTCTTAAAACTGATCAGCGCGCTAACTGTTACAAATTAAACATAACGGCAGTATAAAAAATTATCGTTTAGATTTGCGATCTAACCATTTTTTATGAGCCAGTGTATTTCATTGATCCTTTTCCTCTTTATTTTTCCTTTTAAAGTATTTTCTGTAACTCCGGCAGATAGTTTGTTGACTGTATTAAAAACAGAAATTGCAGGAAAGGACCGCTATGATAAGAAAGCTGAATATAAAATAGCAAAACTCCGAAAGGCATATCAATTATCGAAGAAGCTGGATCGTGTGCAGGAATATAAAGCGGCAGTAGCATTGTACGAGATATTTCGGGATTACCAGTTTGATTCTACTTACTTCTATGCAAGGAAGCTGATGCAGCTAAGTATTGCTATGCACGATAAGAAAAAGCTGGCTGAGAATCGGCTGCGATTGGGGAAGACATTAATCACCGCGGGAATGTTCAAGGAAACGTTTGACTGCTTGCGGAAAACCAATCCACGCCTGTTGGATAGCTCAGTTAAAAAATCCTATTACATTTTATATTCATGGGCCTATTCTGATCTTGCAAAATACAATGATGATAAGATTTATGCGCCTGATGATCTGCGCAAAAAGTACCTCTACCTGGATTCCGCTATATCCTTATGCGAGCCCGGAACTTTTGAACATGCTATTTTAGAAGCACAGCAGCAACCAAAACACGGGCGCCATCCCTCTTCTTATTTTCTTAACCTCTTTAAACGCAAACTTAGCTCGCACGAAGAAGCTATGGTTGTAACCGGGTTGAGCAAATATCGAAGGGGGCCGGAAAAAATCAGGTTGTTAGCTACAGCAGCTATCAATGATCTTCAAACTTCTACCTACAGGGCATTGGCATTACTTAATCTGGGTAAGGCCTTATATGAACAAGGGCAAATTGATGAAGCTTACTTTTTTCTGCGGCAGGCTTTGCAGCAAGCGAACAAATTTGGCGGACGTATGCAACGGTATCAAGTGACTCATATGCTTTCAACGGTAGCAGCAGTACGGGACAGGCTGGCAGCAGAGGAACGACATCTTTTTCTGATTTACTTTAGCTGCATTGCCGGATTTGCAATAATTGTAACTCTGCTTTGTTTTATCGTTTTCGTACAACTCAAAAAAGTAAGGGCAGCAGAGCAGATAATCAGGGAAACAAATCGTGTACTTGCAGGAAAAAATCAGCAGTTATGGGAAGCTGGAAGGATTAAAGAAGAGTATATCGGCTATTTTTTCAGTGAGTTGTCCAGGTACATTGCGAAACTGGACAAACTTAAAATTAATGTGCAGCGCAAGGCGAAATCTGGCAGTGTTGATGAATTGCTCCGACTTCTGGACCAGGTAGATATTCCGTCAGAGCGGCACGAATTTTTCGCTACATTCGACAGAATTTTCCTCAAACTATTTCCTGATTTTGTGAATGCGGTAAACGCAATGTTTGGGAAAGAAGATCGCATCAGACCGAAATCTACAGGTGCATTAAACGCACAGTTACGAATATTTGCGCTGATGAGATTAGGGATTAACAAGAATGAAATGATCGCTTCTATTCTTCAATATACTGTTAATACAGTTTATACTTATCGTTTCCGCGCAAAATCAAAAGCATTGGTGACTGCCGATGACTTTGAGCAGCAGATTATGAGCATTGAACTCGTCTCAAATGAAGGATAAAAGTTAGATTTTACAGCTCAATTTATTTATCAAATGAATGACTGTTAGCTAATTACAAGTTTTACAACTTAGATTTTTGATGACCAGCCTCCGTTCTGCTTGTAATTAACTCTTCAACCGCCTTACTTGCATCGTTTCAGCGAACCTACGCTTCAACCAAATATTTCTGTATGAAAAAAAGACTTGTACCCTATCTGAGCACAATCGTGCTTTTTATGTTACTATCGACTACCGTATTCGCCCAGAACCGCACAATTACTGGCAGGGTGAGTACTACAGACCAGCTACCTTTAGCCGGTGTGAGCGTTACCGCGAGAGGAACTGCGGCGGGCACGCTTACTGATGCTACGGGAAGATTTACGCTCAAAGTACCTCCATCTGTAACGCGTCTTTCTTTTACCTTTATTGGCTATACTTCCCGCACGATAGACTTGCCGGAAGGTAATGAAATGAACGTATCCCTTACTCAGGCAAGCAATGCGCTTAATGAGGTGGTGGTAGTTAGTGTTGGTTATGGTACGCTCGACAGGCGAGAGGTATCTAGTGCAATTACTCACGTATCTGGGAAAGACCTGTTACCGGTCTCTGCCAATAACCCATTGATGTCACTGCAGGGCAAAGTTGCAGGATTAATTATTACTAATACTGCTAGCGGTGACCCAAATTCAAGCCCTTCTCTGCAGCTTCGCGGAGCTTCCTCACGCAATGCTGGTTTGGGTCCATTGTATGTTGTGAATGGTGTTCCGGGTGGGAATATTGATAATATCAACCAGAACGATATTGAAAGTATAGATGTTCTAAAAGGTGGTGCTGCCTCTGCTATTTATGGAACGCGTGGCAGTAATGGGGTGATTATTGTTACCACTAAAAAAGGAACTTCGCAGTCGCACATGTTTTATGACGGCTATGCAAGTTTTGATTATGTGACCAACCGGCTACAGAACCTGTCGCCTGAAGAATTTGTAACCAACCGCGTTCAAAACAAGCTGGGTCAGGATTATGGTGCACGGACCGACTGGATGAAAGCTGTAACTAATTCGCCGGCCTTTAGCCAGAAACATACGATTCAAATGTCAGGTGGTTCTGAAAAAACAAATTACTTTGCTTCAGCAGACTATCGAAATGCGGATGGTATTGACCTCAGGGCCCATAAAAGAGAATATGGTGCAAGGGTGAGTATCAGCCATACCACGGACAACGATATGTTTACCGGAACACTGAATATTGCGCCGCGTTACATGAATACAAGTAATGCCGATGAGGGAAACTTCAATAATGCGCTGACACTTAACCCTACCTACCCCATTTATGATGAGCAGGGAAAGTATAATTATATCAATACCGGCTTCTTTTCCAATAATCCTGTCGAGAATGGAAGGCTGATTAAGTCGGACGGCGATATCAAGGAAATGGATATCAATGCCTCATTAAAGGCAAAGCTTTTGAAAGGTTTGACCTCAATGATAACGATTTCACAAATCAGCCGCTCGGCAAGAAGCATGAATTTCAGCCCTTCTACCCTTTCAACTATTGTTCATGCCAATAAAACTACTCAAACCAATTTTGCTAAACAGAGTCAGGAAGAAAATGACCAGAAGAATGTGGAGTGGACAGGCAACTATAATCTTAACCTGAATAAGCACCATTTCAAATTAATGGGTGGGTACTCTTTTTCAGCCTATAATTACAAGCAATTTTCTGCACAAAATTATGATTTCCCATTTGACAGTTACCTCTGGAACAATCTGGGTTCAGGACTTTATAATGGCGGGGCTGCCGGACAGGGACAATCTGCAGTCGGCTCTACACAAAACAGTTCTAAATTGATTGCATTCTTCGGCAGGCTGAATTATGATTATGATAATCGTTATATCTTAACCGCAAGTTTAAGACATGAGGGGTCTACTAAATTTGGAAATAATCATAAATGGGGTAATTTCCCTGCTGTTTCGGGCGCCTGGCGTGTCTCTGAAGAAGATTTCATGAAGGGAAGCCTGCCCTGGATAAATGAATTGAAAGTAAGGGCTGATTATGGTGTGACAGGTAATCAGGATTTTGGAAATTATTTGTCTCAGTTGTTGTACAGCGGTGCAGGCTATTTCCCTTTTAATGGCATACCTTATCAGGTTTACGGTCCATCTTCCAATATCAACCCCGACTTGAGTTGGGAGAAGTCGGTGAATTTTAATGCGGGAATTGATTTTACATTATTTAACAGCAGGCTGAATGGTTCGATTGATTACTATAGACGAACCAATAAAGACCTGCTTGGGTATTATAATGTACCATTGCCACCGAATTCACAGTCACAAACCTTTACTAATGTAGGTACGATGCGAAATAGTGGTGTTGAGATCACCCTCAATGGAAGTATAATTAAGCGTGATGCTTTCAGCTATACTGCAAGTGTCGCTGTAGCTTTTAATGATAACAAGTTCCTTTCGTTTTCTAATGCGCTATATAAAGGTGCGGTCTTCCAGGATGTAGGCTCACTGCCTGCACCAGGCTCGCCGGGAACAATACAGCGTATACAGGAGGGTCACAGGATTGGAGAGTTTTACATGCTGCGATCGGCTGGTGTGGACGAAACGGGTGCCTTGCTGGTTTACAAGAAAGATGGTTCAGTTGTACCCGCGAATCAGGCATCAAGTGATGACAAGCAGTTTGTTGGCAATGGTTTGCCAAAATTAACAGGATCATTTAACAATAGCTTTCAGTATAAGCGATTTGACCTGAATATCTTTTTACGCGGATCTTTTGGCTATAAGATCTTCAATACTCCTGCCTTTTATTTAGGTACACCTTCGGCTCAGTCGGATGCGAATGTGCTTAAATCAGCTTATAATGTGGATAGCAAATATTCAAAACTAACCAATAGCGCTACTACTTCTATTGCCTCAGATTATTTCCTGGAGCCGGGTGCGTTCTTAAAGATAGACAACGTTTCGCTGGGCTATACACAGCCTCTAAAATCAAGGTATCTTAAAGCTGTACGGGTATATACGGCCGCGAGGAACCTGCATACTTTTACAGCCTACACTGGCGGAGATCCCGATCAGGTACAGGTTAATGGCTTAAGGCCAGGTCTGAGAACTGACGGCGATGGAAACGGAACATTGAGTTATTACCCTTCTACTTTACAGGTGATTTTTGGACTACAGGCTACATTTTAAACTTCGATTATGAAAATATATAAATTATATAGCAGTGCTTTCTTGTTGTCAGTTCTATTTAATTGCTGCACAAAGCTTGATGAAAAAGTATACGATAAAGTTGACGCCACGGGGTTTCTTACCAGGCGTGATGATGTTATACGCGACTTTCTCCGCCCTTTTGAGCATGGATACTGGAGTATACAGGGTAATGATCTGTATGCTGCCACAGAGAATAGCACTGATGAAATAGGTACTTATAACCGTCAGGGCGACTGGCAAAATGGTGGTGAATATCAGCGTATGCATTATCATACATGGACCTCGGTAGATGGCTTCACAAGTGGGGTCTGGACTAATTTTTACCAGGGTATTGTATTAGCTACCAATTCTCTGCAGGATATGGAGAGCATAACTGATCCTGTTAAGCTGGGCGTGAAACCTGAAGAGCTGACTGATTTTAAAGCTGAACTGCGCACCCTTAGAGCTTGGTTTTATCTGAGAGCATTTGATTTTTACCGGAACATAGAAATTATTACTGATGTAAAGAATTCTACGCAGGGTAACCCTCAATCTACACCTCAGGAAACCTTTGCCTATATTGAAAAAGAACTAACCGAGGCTTTACCTGGCTTGCCTATACGCGCTCAGTTGAGCAATCAGGGCATCGGCAGGTGGACTAAAGCTGGTGCGGCGTCATTATTGGCCAGGTTAT
Organism: Pedobacter sp. UYP1; assembly: GCF_040547305.1. Lineage (NCBI taxonomy): Bacteria > Pseudomonadati > Bacteroidota > Sphingobacteriia > Sphingobacteriales > Sphingobacteriaceae > Pedobacter > Pedobacter sp. UYP1. Next base: position 619,181 of record NZ_JBEPPL010000001.1, read on the forward strand.
ATCTGAATGCAAAAGTTTATACTGGTACTGATAAGTTTGCGGAATGCGAAGCGGTATGCCGCGATATCATTAGCGGTAAATATGGTAGTTATGCGCTTGATAATAGATGGGATGCGCCTTTCGATTATACAAATGCATTGATGCCATCTGAAGTGATTTATGGTTTCCCGGGCACACTGGCACGAACCCATTGGCAGTATGATGGCGGTATGTATTTTAATTCGCTGACCTATGATGCAGCTCCATTGTACTGTGGTTTTACTGACTTCGGCCAGGCCAATCCCCGTTATGCAATGCAGCCGGGAAGAGATGTAGATAGCGTAGAATATAGTTTTGAACTGGGCAAGCCGTTTGTTAAGTTTCAGCGTTATCCAGACGACGTCCGCCTGAAAAAGTACCGCAATCTCGGCAATAGTACCAGGGAAGGTATGTTTTTATATGGCTATTTACCTTTTACACGTAATGTGAATGGCGTATCCAAGGCGGATACGGTACGTGGAAATAAGGGCCCTTACGCGCTGTTTATCCGCGACCAGGTGGGTATGTTTCTTGATGCAAAACCTGGAACAAGAATAGCAGATAAACAGTCTAATATGAACCATGCTGATCATAATTCCGGAGTCTTTTTTGTGAAGTATCCCCTTTATCCAACTCCGGATCCTAATCGGATTACTTCTGCCTATGCGGAGGTAAGACTTTCAGAGATTTATTATACCCTGGCAGAATGTTTATACCGAAAAGGTGACAGAGCTGGCGCAGCAGGATTGCTGAATCAAGTGAGGCAACGTAATTTTCCGGCAGGGTCGCCTAGTTTGTACCGCACAGATGGCAGCCAGCTTACTGATCAGGAGATGCTTGATGAATGGGGAAGGGAATTTTTCGGAGAGAACCGCAGGAGAACGGACCTGATCAGATGGGGAGTTTTCAGTACAGGGACCTGGTGGGATAAAAAACCAGATGCAGATAAGCATACAGAAATATTCCCTATTGGCAGAGATATTCTGAATGTTAATCCTCAGCTCAAACAAAATCCTGGGTATTAGAATTCAATAGTTCTGGCAAGATGCATTGTGAGATGGGTTATTACATTTCGTGATAACGTGTCTCACAATGTTAAAATCCGGTTCTTCAACCTATTTTTTACGAACAAAATTAGCAATGCTATCAAGCATCTGCATTACTAACTTTGATAGTAGCACATATGGCTGTTTTTTCAAAAACTAAACAGTTTCATAAATTACTGAATTTAGTTCTTTTCTATATTGTGAAGCATTTTTACCAGTAAATTCTTTAAATAACTTGTTGAAATGACTAAAATTATTAAACCCGCTTTCATAACAAATATTTGCGATACTAGTTGGTTTTTCAGCTAAAAGTTTTGAAGCATGTACAACACGGTATTCATTAACAAAAGCAGTAAACGTTTTTTTAGTCATTTTTTTAAAATATCTGCAGAAAGAAGGCACCGTCATACTTGCCATCGCAGCTACATTTTCTAAACTTATTGGTGTCTTGAAATTATCTTTAACATAATTGAGAACCATATTAATTCTATCGTTATCCTGAACCTGCGTTTCGAGTGAAAACCCGGAAGCATTTAAAATTCTATAATCGGTAGAGTTTTGAAGTTCTTTTAAAACGGCTAATAGTGCCAACAGTCTTTCAAAAGGTAATAAACCCTCCATTTTCTCTATCTGTTTGCCAACGGCTTTCTTGATTTCATTTCCAAAAGCAATTCCTCCCCTGGCCTTGTCAAAAAGTTCTTGTATACATTTTGTTTCTTGTAAATCCAGAAATCCTGCTCCAAGAAAATCTGGTTTCATCTGGATGACCGTTTCGTTCTTGTTCCCGGTATTGTAATCAGTAAAGCCACAATGTGGGAGATTGCTTCCAATTAATATTAAGTCTCCATCGGTATAATAAGATATGTGACTCCCAATTTGTCTTTTTCCAGCCCCGCCATTTACAAAAACCATTTCGATTTCCTGGTGGTAATGCCATACATGAGCTTTGTTATTGGAATTCATTGAATATTTAGAATAATAGAAAGAGCTTCCAAAAGAAGACTCAACTACCTCGTATCCAGGCTTTATTGCTTTCATATTTTTTCAATTGACAAATCAAAAGTATACTTTATTATGAGTTTTAACAAGAAAAAATGCCTATTAATGTTAATATAGCATAACTATCGGAAAATATGCAGTCAATTATACTAACTCATTGTCAATAACTTAGACCCATCAAATAATTACTAACTCTTCTAAAATTAATGATATGAAAAATCTACTTAAAATTAGCCTGATAGCTGCCATCCTTTTTACTAGTGTAAATACATATGCAAATAATGATGACCTTGCATTAAAAGTTAACAGTGTAGAAAGAAAAACTATTCGTCTTTCTATAAATGAGACGCAAGACATGAAAGTAACCTTTTATGGCCTGAATGATGAAATCCTATATGAGAAAAAAGGTCATGAATTAAGCGGATCCAGCAAAACTTACGACTTAACTGATTTTCCTGATGGAAATTATATAATGAAATTAGAAACAGGTTTAAAATCGGTTGAATATCAAATTAATATTGAAAATAATAAAGCTTCTCTTTCTACAGCTTCAAATAAAGAAGCTTTTAAACCAGTGTTGACAAAGAAAGATGGAGTGATCACCCTTAATTTAGATTATACCAATAAGGCTCCGGTTGAAATTGTGATTTTCGATGAATTCAACAATCAACTTTACACGGATATTTATAACGATTCAGCAAAATTGGTTAGAAAATTTAATATTGGCAAAGCCCTTTCCAGCAAATTAACTTTTGTTATCACCTCTAAAGATCAAGCGTTTAACAGCACGATAGATGTTAGATAAATCGAATGATTTTTCTATTGGATTTGTCTGGTTGTAGTAAATAAACCATTTAATTTGAATCGTCTGCCAGTTCAACTGACTATTTAAATTAAATGGTTTATTTATTATTATTGGTTTCACCTTGCCGTTAAATTGGTATTTTTTTTATCAAATTGATTGCCCTATTCCACTTTGGATATACTTCAATCGGCTTAATGTAATTAACGGTCTCAAATTCCCAGGGAATTAATACCTCGATGTTGTTTAGTTTGGACAGTTCCGGGATCCACAGCCTGATAAAATCCTGCGCTTTATATTTATTGGATTGATGTACCGGATTGGTATACCAGATTTCAAAGGCCTGCATATGCCAGTTCATCCAATTTGAGCTGACATCGTAATCGATTAGTTTTGATTCGAAATAAGCGGCACCCCAGGTCCAGTTTATTTTTAGATCATGCACCAGGTAGCTCGCACAATTTACCCTTCCACGATTACTCATATACCCTGTTTGATTTAGCTGTAGCATATGTGCATCAATAAAGGGGATACCAGTACTCCCCTGGCACCATCGTTCAAATTTCTCAGGATCATTTTCCCAGACAAGCTTTTTATTTTTAAAACCCTGAGTTGAAAAAATTGAAGTTCCAATCCGCATTCCCTTAAATGTAAAGTAATCCCTCCAAACCAATTCAAAAATCAGCCACCAGGTACTTTGATTTTTCCTGACCTTTTCTTCATACTCTTTTACCCTGCTATATATTTGCCGGGGAGAAATACATCCCAAGGCCAGGTAGGGAGAAAGTTTCGAACTATAATCCAATCCATCTGATTTATTCCTGCTCCACCTGTATCCTGTGAGAAGTTCAGATTTAAAGGTGTAATATTCCAGTCGTTCCAGTGCTGCATCTTCGCCGCCTTCCAGAAAAGGGTGTGAATGCTCATACTCGTTTTCACTAAATCCATAAGCTGAATAAGAAGGGAATTCTACATTTTTAATATTCTTTACACCATTTAACCTGGTTGGTATGCTGATAGTTTCTCTCGGGCCTGATTTTTTAGCAACCGGTATTCTATAAGCCTTACTTGTAAGAGGGATTTTAGAAATTTCAAAGGGAATATCATCTTTGTGGTACAGGGTCTTACCCCACAGGAAATGAAATTCAATTTCTGGTAAACCAGCCACAATTTTCGAAGCTAAATCCACTTCGAAGGGTGCATACTCCTGTTCTGCATAAATATCAGTAATCTCAAATTCTTTAACAAGCTGGGATATTGTGAGCATTGCCGACTCCTGGCCGATAATTAAATGACCGCCCAACTGCTGCAGATTTCCCCTCAGATTAATAACGGATTGCTGCATAAACTTGAACCGGATAATATTAGCTCTACGAAAACCATTGCCAGACTGTTGGTAGTCTTTTTCCTCAATGCAATAGCAGAAAACCAAATCTTTACATTCCTTTTGAGCCTTCGACAGCACTTCATTATCGTGTAACCTCAAATCGTTTTTAAACCAAACTAAGCCCCGTTTTGCCATCTTTATTATTAAGCTGATTATTTACAATAATTTCCAGTCCGCTAAGTAAATCCGTTAGTATATAACAAATTTGTACCACGTTTATCTCTAACATTATAATCATATTAATGTTCTTCGATATGCCACATAAACCATCTCAAGAAATAGTTTATGCATTTTTTAAACCTTGACATTGTAAACGAAGGACTATTTTTTTAGTCATTTATTCTCTTTTCTTTATTTAAACGGGCTTTTCTAATCGGGTTCTAATATTGTGGTCATGATTCCGTCAAATGCTTTACGAAATCACGAAATTCGTTTAGCGTAATCTCTGCAATAATATATTTGCGGCCAGATGGTAACCGTTTTCAGCTATAAAATTGTGATTTGCTTATTCAGTATGGTGTTGTTTTTTGGTTTTGGCCTTAAAGCAACAGTTTCCATTGGTAAATGGTCGGCTTTTTATCTGGCAATGGAAGACGAGTCCCTAACTGATGTAGAAAAGAATACAAAGAAGGAGAAATCTGATAGATCCGCAAAAAAAATGTGGTCTTTGGAATCGCCGGAAACGGATCAGCCTTGGTCAAAAATTTCCATAGCTACGGAAGCCCATAATAAGGTCTATTTATTGGCTAAACTCTCAGAGCCCCATATCGCAATATCCACTGAACCGCCTGAAAATGCGGCAGGCTTTCTACGCGTATAAAATACGGGTAGGTAATTCTATTTTCCCTGACACTTAAACTTTAAAGATTATCATGAACAAAAAACATGATGTGCCGGCGCTCAGGCCCTGGCAACGCCTGGTTGGAATACTCCATTTTGAGCGATCCACCATTAATTACATATTTTTTTACGCGGTATTGATCGGATTGCTCGGACTGACCCTGCCTTTAGGTACAACAGCAATTTTCAATTTGCTGAGCAATGGTTCAATGTATAGTTCTACCTATATTTTAATTGGGGTAGTACTGATTGGAATATTGATCGGTGGTCTGCTGCTCATTGGTCAGCTAACCCTTGTTGAGCTTGTTGAGCAAAAGATATTCGCAAGAACCGCTCTGGAGTTTGCGTATCGTTTGCCACGGATCAAAAAGTCTGAATTATCCGGAGAATATCCACCGGAACTGGTCAACCGTTTCTTTGACATTCTGACGATCCAAAAGGGACTTGCCAAATTAGTTGTAGAAATGATATCCTCAGCGGTGCTGATTTTTTTCAGTGCTATTTTACTCTCATTTTACCACCCGGTGTATATGGCCTTCGGAATCTTTATTACATTGGTTCTGGCTATTGTGGTTGCACTTTACTATAAAGATGCTGTGCGAACTAGTATAGAGGAATCCGGGTATAAATACGAAGTGGTAGCTTACTTAGAAGATATAGCAGCAAACCTGGATCATTATCGTGGCAACCAAGGCAAAATGAAGGAGGCGATGGAAAAGACAGATGATATCACTTCCAGCTACCTAAAAGCGCGTACCGGCCACTTTAAGATTTTACGTAAATTTTTTGCCAGTTCTATAGTCATACGGGCGGTATTAATGGGCGCCCTGCTTTTGATGGGCTCTTATTTTGTCATCGACAGGCAAATGACCTTCGGTCAGTTTGTGGCGGCTGAAGTGATTGTTGTTCAGATCAGCTATGCGGTAGAAAAACTAATGACCAGTATGAATACTATATTCGATATGGTAACCAGTGCAGAAAAGTTGGCGGTAGTAACTGATATGGAACTGGAAGATGGACAGGAGGTAAACCATGGGTAATCATCGTCAGGTAAATCACCAGGCCAATTGGGAAAACCTTGGAGATAAGACCAGCCAGTCTTTATTGCGCATGCGTAAGGTACTGGTATTGGAAAGGATCATGCTGGTTGCATTTTTACTTTCGCTTGGTATTTTATTTCTGCCATGGCGGCAAACTATTCCGGGTAAGGGTACTGTTACTGCTTTAAGACCTCAGGATAGGCCTCAGACTATTCAAAACCAAATTGGTGGCCGAATAGAACGCTGGCATGTAAGCGAAGGGCAAAAGGTGCGGCAAGGCGATACCATATTGCTGATATCAGAGATTAGTCAATCTTATTTTGATAATGAGCTTCCGCTTAGATTGAAGGAGCAGCTAAAAGCAAAGCAAGGAAGCGAAGCGGCAGCAAGACAAAAAATGCGTGCTACTGAAGATCAAATCAGCGCTCTTGGCCGCGGATTAAACTTTCAGCTGGTAACCGCAGAAAATAAAGTGAAACAGAGCATGAACTATGTTCAAAGCGATAGTGCAGATCTACAAGCCCTGCGTCAGTTCTATCGCGTCAGTCAATCCCGTTTAGCGCGTTACGAACAAGGATTTAAAGATGGCTTGTTTTCTCTTACTGATATCGAGACCCGCCGTCTGAATGTGCAAAATGATAATGCGAAGCTTATTGCGCAGGATAATAAGCTGAACAGTTCGAAACAGTCGATGCTTAATGCACAGATCGAATTGGATAACATCAGAGCTAAATATCAGGAATCTCTGGCTAAAGCGCAATCTGATATGGGAACTGCACTATCGGGAGAGGCCAGCGCCCAGGGCGATATCGCAAAATTACGCAACGAGATTGCAAGTATTGATTTTCGCAGAGATTTGTATGTCGTTCGTGCGCCTCAGGATGGTTACGTGATTAAAACCACGAAAGCAGGGATTGGTGAGATGATTAAGGAAGGGGAATCGGTTGCTACATTGCAACCTGAAAACCCTTTGGTAGCGGCAGAAATTTACGTGAATGCAATGGATGTGCCGCTAATGCAAGAAGGTAGTGAAGTTCGTTTACAATTTGTGGGATGGCCTTCGGTACAGTTTTCTGGCTGGCCATCGGTAGCTGTGGGCACATTTGCCGGCAGGGTATTTTCAATAGATAGAATGATTAGCGCAAATGGTACTTACCGCGTACTGGTTAAGCAGATGGTTCCGGTTCCTCAGACTGATGAGCCATGGCCGGTTCAGCTTAGACAGGGATCTGGGGTGTTTGGCAGGGTCATTTTAAATTCTGTACCAGTTTGGTACGAGATATGGCGACAATTAAATGGTTTCCCTCCAAGTTTGGAGAGAGAACCAAAAAGTATTGGTAATCAGGTTAAATAGAGACATTTATGAAGTTGTTATTCATCTTAATTATATCATTATCTGGTTTGCCGAGCTCCTTTGCACAATCGCAAACTGATACTGCCGATGTATTTATGTTACAGGATCTGGAGGTAATGGTATTTCGCAATCACCCTATAGTGAAGCAGGCAGCGCTGCTGAGTGAAGCTGCACGCGCGAATGTGATGCAATCGCTTGGTTATTTCGATCCTGGAATCAGAGCTGGTTTCGACAGGAAGATGTTTGGCAATAAGACCTATTATAATCGCTGGGTAAGCGAACTGAAAGTACCGCTTTGGCTTGCCGGTGCGGATCTTAAATTAGGATACGACCGTAATGTTGGCGATTATGTAAACCCGGAAACCTATACTTCTACAGCTGGTTTGGCGGGTATTGGCCTCAGTATTCCTTTGGGGCAGGGTTTGTTGATAGATGGCAGAAGAAATACCTTAAGGCAGGCAAAAATTATGGTCAACTATGCAGAAGCCGAACGTGTAAAGCAGATCAATGCCATTTGGTATAGTATCGTTAAGGACTACTGGAACTGGTATTTCTTTTATAATCAGTTTCAACTGATCAATGAAGGACTGGAGCTTGCACAGACAAGATTTAAGGCAATAAGCAGGCAAACAAGTTTGGGCGATAAGGCGAGCATTGACTCGGTTGAAGCAGCTATTACAGTGCAGGACAGAATGATTCAGTATGAAAAGATGAAAATAGATCTTCTGAATGCCAGGCTTACTTTATCTAATCATTTATGGAACGATGAAGCAGAGCCCCTGGAATTACCAGAGAAGGCCCGCCCGCTTCGGGTAATACAATTGCATAATAAACCTCAAAGGCAAGTATTAGATACTTTGCTGGAATTTGCAGCCGGGAGCCATCCTGAACTGATCAAGCTGCGTATTAAAGGAGAGCAGCTTGCGGTGGAGCGCTCTTACAGAAAAGAAATGCTGAAACCTAAACTTAATGTAAGCGGATCGTTATTATCTAACCGTAGAAGTTTTACCAGCTACGTTCCTGATAATTACGATTTCAAGATGGGCAATTATAAGCTCGGATTCGAATTTGCACTACCCCTTTTCCTTCGTGCGGAGCGGGGTAAGTTAAGAGAGGTGAAGATCAAGCAACAGGAATTAGCATATGATATGCAGCAATCCAACCGTGAAATCAGGAATTCGGTACTGACCAGTTACAATCATTTAAATGCCTACGGTGAACAGCTTGCGGTCCAGGTGAGAAGCATTTCAAACCAGGAAGTGCTGTTGAATGGTGAATCTTCTAAGTTTGATCTGGGTGAAAGTACTTTGTTTCTGATCAACAGCCGTGAGTCTAAATTGATTGACATGAAAATCAAGCGGGAAGAAATGATTTCAGGTTATCAGAAAACATTGGCAGAGCTTTATTATAAGGCGGGTAGCAGGATGTTGTTTCATTTATAGCTGGAATTTATATAGGATAATAATCTGATATGGATGGTTGACTATGCGACAGTGTCTCGTCCGGAAAAGTATTAACAGCTCCCAACTGTAAAGACTTTTCCGGACGAGACAGTTTCCTGATGCCCTGCTGTTCTAGCCTGTGTTTAGCAAGCAATTAGTCCTGCGTCAATTATCACATAAAAAATATTTCTTTTAAAAAAATCAGGTTCTTTTTAGCAAAACTTAAAGATAATAAACATTAGTCTACTAAAATAGTAGTATTTTAATATATTTGCACGATCAAAGCTTACAGAATTTATTTATATTCTATTTAACACTAATTTATATGAAGAACTTTCTACATTTTTTTCCGTCATCCCCTATCTCTTTTTCTGCAGTTGAACTAAAAAAAATTGCTTGTTGCACAAGTAGTTGATGTACCTGCTAAACCTCCTTTAATTTTAATATAATTCTTTAAACGGCGTCTGTTCTGATGTTGATGGAATTCCTATGCCTTTTAATTTAAACACAAACCGGGCCCGCTGGCCCATAAAATCAATAATTATATTCTTATGAAAATAAGCCTGTCCATCTTATTCCTATTTTTATTCAGTCATCAGATTAGTTATGCCCAGCAAACGAGGAGCATAGCTGGAAAAGTAATTGAAAACGAAACCGGTCTGCCTCTTTCAGGAGTAAGTATCCGTATTAAAGGAAAAAATTCCGGAACAACCACTGATCAAGCCGGAGGTTATCGCCTGAATATTCCGTCTGATCAGGAAACGTTGATATTTAACTTTTTAGGTTATGAAACAAAAGAACTTCCTGCAATAGGGAGTATCCTTAATGTCACCTTATCCAATACTCCTAATTCATTAAATGAGGTAGTCGTTATCGCCTATGGTACTGCCAAACGCTCCAGTTACGTTGGGTCTGTTTCACAGATCAAAAGTGAGCAGCTCGAAAACAGGCAGGTCTCCAATATCAGTAGTGCATTGCAGGGCATAGCACCTGGTGTACAGGCTACATCCCAAAGTGGTCAGCCTGGAACTACAGCAACAATCCGGATCAGGGGTATTGGCTCTATCAACGCTTCCAGTGATCCTTTATATGTAGTAGATGGCAATCCATTTTCAGGAGATATAAGTTCTATTAATATAAATGATATTTCTTCTGTGAGTATACTGAAAGATGCAGCTTCCAGTGCGCTTTACGGTTCCAGAGGTGCTAATGGAGTGATTATTATTACGACCAAAAATGGAAAGAGTTCGCCGGATACACAAATCAGCGCAAATTTTACAGAAGGGGTATCAAACAGGGCGGTAAAAGACTATAAGCAAATGAATACAGATCAGTATTTTGAAAGTTATTGGCTTGCCCTAAAAAACAAACAGCTTACCAATGGTTTAACTGATGCGCAGGCGCGTACAACTGCAAGTGAAAATATACTGACAGACCTTGGCATTAATCCTTATGGTTCAAAATACCCCCAACCTGTAGGACAGAATGGTAAAATCGTACCGGGAGCAGTTCCGTTATGGAATGATAACTGGCAAAAAGCAGTTGAACAGACTGCTTTAAGGACACAGGGCGACCTGAGTTTTAGCGGAGGCGGCGAAAAAAGCCAGTATTATATTTCTGGCGGTTACCTCAACGATCGCGGGATTGCTTTAGGATCGGGATTTAAACGTTACAATGCCAGGGTCAACCTGACAACACAGGCAAAGAAATGGCTAAAGGCCGGACTGAATATTTCTGCCTCAAACTCAAAACAGGATTACCCTGTATCTGAGGATAGCAATACGGCTAATGTAATTAACTTTTCCAGATCTATACCAAGCTTTTATCCTGTTTATGAACGCAATGGTGATGGTTCATATAAATTAGACGGCGCAGGAAATAAGGTATTTGACTTTGGTGCTTACCGCCCCAATGCAGCAATTCCGAGAAGTAACCTGGCTGCTACTGTTGGACTGGACAAAAATGAAATATTTAAAGATAACGTAGCTGCAAGGACTTTCCTGGAAGCCACGATCTTGCCTGAATTAAAATTCAAAACTACTTACAGCGGAGATTATACCAATACTAATGAAAATGATTATGCCAATCCCCTATTGGGTGAAAGTGCAGAGATCAAAGGTTCCATTAACAGGCAGGTCACGCGTACTTATTCCTACACGTGGAATAATATCCTGACTTATGAAAAGACCTTTAATCAGGATCATCACTTAAGTGTTCTGGGCGGTCAGGAAATCTATAAATATAACTCGCGGATCATGTCCGGAAGCAGACAGGGTTTTGTCCTTCCCGGATTGTATGAGCCTGATGCAGCTTCACAGCTGAATAGTTTTGGCGGATATGCTTTAGACTATACCTTACTGAGCTTTTTTGGCAGGGCCGAATATGATTACAAAAGTAAATACCTGGTATCAGCGTCAGTAAGATCTGACGGATCTTCAAGATTCTCCCCTCAAAGCAGATGGGGCACATTCTGGTCGCTTGGTGGTTCGTGGAGAGCATCAAAGGAAGATTTTCTTAAGGATACACCGTGGTTGAGTAATCTAACTTTCAGAACCAGTTATGGTGCACAGGGAAATGACAATATTGGTGTTTATTATGCTTATGAAGCACTTTATAATGTGAATAACAATTTAGGCGAGAATGGGTTGGTTACAAGCCGCCTTGCAACGCCAAATTTAAAATGGGAAACCAATCTTAATTTTAATGCAGGCGTGGATTTTGGAATTTTTAAAGACCGGGTCAGCGGTACTATTGAATATTTTAACAGAAGGTCAAAAGACCTGCTTTTCAGAAGGCCAAAAGCAACATCAACGGGATTTACCTATATAGATGCAAATATTGGCGCGTTAAAAAACACAGGGGTCGAATTACAGATCAATGCGATTCCGGTAATCACGCCTGACTTCAGATGGTCTGTCAGCTTAAATGCCACGCACTATAAAAACAAAATCACTGACCTGCCTCAGAATAACCTTATTTCAGGAAATAAATTACTAAGTGTTGGCGGCTCCATTTATGATTTTTATTTAAGGGAGTGGGCTGGTGTAGACCCGGCTAATGGTAACCCCCTCTGGTATACAACCAACAGTAGTGGACAGAAAGTAACAACGAATGATTATAGCAAAGCTACACAATACGTACAGGACAGCTCCCTGCCCAAGCTTACCGGCGGGATTACAAACACCTTCAGCTACAAACAATTTGAACTTTCGGCTATGCTTTCTTATAGTATCGGAGGTAAAATACTGGACAATGACTACATTTCATTAATGCAGAACGGGAGTAATCCAGGAGCATCGTGGTCTGCCGAAATGCTGAATCACTGGACGCCTGAAAATCCCAATACAGATGTTCCCCGTTTAACTACAGACAACCTTGGATGGACACAGGCTTCTACCCGTTTTTTGTACAGTGCTACTTATGCCCGTTTAAAAAGTGTAAGCCTCGGCTATCGTATACCTAAAGCCGTATCAGAAAAAATAGGGATCAACAATTTGAAATTTTTCCTGACAGGTGAAAACCTGCTCACCTTTTATGGTCATAAAGGAATGGATCCTGAACAAACTGTTCAGGGAGCTACTTATTACAGATATCCAGCCATCCGTACATTCTCGGCAGGTATGAATTTAACTTTTTAACAGATCTTAATTTTACAACATGAAACTCAATATAATTACCCCTCTATTAGTCTTTGCATTTTTACTAGGCCTGGCCAGCTGTAAAAAAGAGCTTACTACAGCTCCAACAGATGCTGTTCCTGAAAGTTTAATTTATACCAGTGCAGACAATATTGAGACTGTTCTTAACGGGACATGGTCCTATATGAATGACACCTATTTTTCTTATGCAAATCCAGGTTATACGACTATACTGAGGACGAGTGATGCGATGGGCGATGATGTAGCTATTATTACCAATAAATATGGTTACAGAGATGCTTATCCTTTTACAGGAGCCAATAACCAAACCAGATTAAATGCGATATGGACAATTTTGTACAAAGTGATTGACAACTGCAATAATATTATTACCAAAATTGATGCTGCAAGCGGATCAGCAGAAAAAAAAGCCCAGATCAAAGGCCAGGCTCTTGCTTTAAGGGCAAACAGCTATTTAAACCTGGCTACATACTATCAGTTTTCATATCTGAAAGATCCTCAGGCTAAAGCAGTACCTATTTATACTACCCCAACCGCAGCCGATACTGAAGGAAAACCAAAATCCACTTTACAGGATATTTACACTTTGATCACATCAGATCTTACGCAGGCAGAAACTCTTCTTGGTGCCTATACCAGACCTGATGCAACAAAGTACAAGATCAATATTGATGTGGTACATGGTTTACAGGCCAGAACATATTTAAATATCGGCAAATGGGCTCTTGCAGCTGAAAAAGCAGGGCTGGCGAGAAAAAATTATGCTTATATGAGCACGTCTGATTACTACAGTGGATTTAATGACCTGACCAATAGTGAATGGATTTGGGGACACGGACAAAAACCGGATCAGAATACCGCCAGTTATACCTTTAACTTTCTGGATGTAAGTTCTTCTTCTTCCTATTACTATAGTTTTATGGCAGACCCTAACTTTAAAACCTTGTTTGACGAAAATGATATCAGAACAAAACTGTTTTCCTGGGATGGACTGCCAGGCCGGGAAGGTTATCTGCGCTATGCTAAATTTAAATTCCGGGCAGACCAGACAGGTGATATCGTTTTAATGCGCTCCTCTGAAATGACCTTGATACAAGCAGAGGGCTATGCAAGAAATGCGGATCTAATTAGCGCGGTACAATACCTCAACGAATTGCGCAAGGCAAGAAATTCCAATCTGTATAGCCTTATAGGTAAAAGTCAGCAGGATGTAATTGATGCTATTCTGATTGAAAGGAGAAAAGAGCTATGGGGAGAAGGATTTGCTTTATCAGATATTTTGAGAACCCAGTCGGCAGTTCAGAGACTTCCATATAACGACGCGAATGGCCAACCTGTTAAAGTTACTGTAATTACTCCTGATGGCACAAGTAAGCTCGTGAATGCAAAACAGCACACCACTTTAAAGTTCCCGGATGGAACAGCTTTTATTCCAAACAGCCCATATTATTTGTTCAACGTACCTCAGTCTGAGTTAAATACCAATCTCAATATTAACAAATAATCAGAGACAGATCGAATGAATAAGTAAATGTAAACGTTATACAATCGTACACTGCTCCCAAATTTGAGCTGACTTTTGGGAGCAGTTACCAAAAAATAAATTAAAATGAATCATAACTCTATAGGAAGGTTTTCAAACCATTCAGAAGATTATCAAAAATACAGGCCAGGATATCCCGAGGCAATTGTGACTTATCTTGAACAGAATATAGGTCTTGATAGAAGTAAATTAATTGCTGACATTGGGTCTGGGACAGGAATTTTCACCGAACTCTTATTAAAGAAGGGTTATAAGGTTTCTGCTGTAGAACCGAATAAAGAGATGAGGGATAGATCCGATATTTTTTTAAAGGAATATCCCAATCTTAAAAGTATTAATGGAAAAGCGGAAAATACAGGGCTTGCAACTAATAGCGTTGATTTGATCACTGTTGCGCAATCGTTTCATTGGTTTGATCCCAAACAGACCAGGCAAGAGTTTAAAAGAATTATAAAACCTGGAGGTCACGTTCTGCTAATCTGGAATATTCTGCAGCAGAAAAGTCAATTCTTAAAAGTATACCAGGCACTGAAAAACAATTATTCCGATAAAAAACCTCACGTTGAAAAAATAGATCTTTTGAAGATCCAGCAATTCTTTAATCAATCGGAGATTGTTCAGCAAGAGATCTACCATAGTCGCTCTCTTAATGAAGATGAACTTATGGGATATTTCAGGTCTTCAAGCTACTCTCCCATCCAGGGAGAAGCCGGATATTCAGATTTGGCTGGAAGCGTAAAGAAGATTTTCACCGATCATCAGCAAGATGGATTTGTGAAATTGGAATATGATGCAAAACTGTTCTTTGCGTCATTCAAATAAAGGATTTACAATATGGTAACCGTAGAAACCCATTAGTGTTAAAAAAACATAAAATGGTTCAGCGCAAATACTTGAACACAATAGTACCTGGGATTGAAGTTAATTAACCAGCAGAATATTTTTTTTGATCAATTTTTTTCACACCGTTGGTTTTCATTGCTAATCCCTTACTTTTGCCACCTTGCTTATATATTGTTAATATCTCTTCTACATTTGAAAATGCGTAAAAATTATAAAAATGCCAAGCGTAACCTTATTTTCGGTTTTGGCGCCAGTTTATTTGTTTTGTTATTGAGTTCAGTAATTTCTTATTTAAGTATTTTGCAATTGCTGGATAGCCAGCAATGGGTAGAACATACTTCACAAGTCAGCTCATCTCTGGAAAACTTGATTTCAAGGATGAAGGATGCTGAAACAGGACAACGTGGCTATTTATTAACAGGTGAAGAAACATTTTTGGAACCCTATACTGGTTCAAAGGATGACGTTTTTAACTTTTATAACACTGCTCAGCAGTTAACCAGTGATAACAAATCTCAGCAAAATGATTTCCCGCTTCTTAAAAGATTAATTAATGAGAAGTTTGACATTATCGAAAGGACAATCACAGACAAAAAGCAGGGTCGTTTATCTACTATAAGCACTTTAGTCAGGGGAAAGGCTATCATGGATTCTGCCAGAATAGTAATAAAGACGATGAATGACCGTGAAGTTAAACTTATGGTAATACGCAATGCAAAAATGGACAAGTTTGCCTCAGTGACACCTATTTTTATAGGATTTGCCTCCCTGATTGCTTTGTTAATGACACTTTTCTTTTATATGAAAATCCAGAAGAATAATTCCATGGCTGAAAAGCTGGAGATGGAGTTGTCAGAACGAAAAAAAACTATGGAGAGGCAAATTGATAAGATTTCAGATGTGGCAGAAAAAATTTCTAACGGGGACTATTCTGTCCGTATAGATAAGCGGGATCTCCTGTAAAATACTTTTTTTTTATTGGGATAAACCTGTAATAAACAATTTAAAGGTAAGGGCTCAACATTTATTTTAGCATTCCGATAATTGGAAAGGCAGAACATGCCTAATCGTTTTACTTTCCAGAAGCCTAAGCCTGATCCCACTTCTCTTGTTCCCGGAATAGAAGCTTACCACTACCCTATTCCATCCATGAAAATCATTTATTAATGATTTGAGCTATTGGATTAGGGCGCTCTTGAAAGTAAGTGCAAGCTAAAGGCCATGCCAGATCACCTGGATAAAGAACGGAGCGCAGGTAAGCTGTGGTAAGTTGTTGTACAGCCTCTACCCGGGCAGGGCTCTGATCGGTTGTTTCTGTCACTAAATAGCCTGAAATCCCGCCAAGCATATGCTCCCCACCAATCAGGGTAATCAGGCTATTTGCCCCGGGACTTAGCTTATAAGCATCGGTAAACCATTCAGGCCCCATGGTCGTCAATGGAGATTTATCCTGGTCTCCGGCAACAACAAGCGCCGGCGTATTCATTTGAGCGTAGCTTTGGTTCAGATGCGGAAAATGTTCATTGGCAAATGGACTTAGCGCTTCGCCACCGCGGCCGCCTGCACTAAGAAGTACACCTGCTTTTATCCTCGGATCGTGCATATCTTCACTTAAACTTCTATCGGCATTGATCACTCTCGTGCCTAATAACGTAGCTGTTGTCTGAGCTCCAAACGAATGGCCTGCTGCTGCAATCCGGCTTTGGTCAAGGCGTCCTTTTAAACCAGGAACAGAATTTTCTATCAAGTCAACCTGATCAAGCACGTGCTTTACATCTTCAACACGATAACGCCACATCATTAGTTTTCGCGGATCTTGCAAGTAGGCCTGGATGGCCTCACTATGTCCGGCCTTAGGGTCAGGGTTGATTGTTCCCGAATCAAGAAAAGTCGGCTGAATAACAACGAAACCATGAGCGGCCCAATAATTGACCAGGGGAGCGTATGCATCCATAGAAGAGCCAAAACCATGTGAAAAAACAATGATAGGTAGTTGTTCACCATAAGCAGGCACCGAGGCCCGTACCTGCAGCGGATAGTCGCGGCCCGAAGTTTCCAGGGTAATCGGGCTGACGGAAACAACTGGAGGAAATTTTACAATATGATTCATGTGTTTATGCTTAAAATTCAATAGCAAATATATAATGACTATGGTTTATCTTTGTAATGGGTTTACTTATGGAAACTGGTTTCCTCAAAGAAACTATCATTAAAATGGATAAAGAAGAGCTCTTGGATATGGACGCCTGTTCCACGCATCATTTGGCAATTCGCGATACGATGGATGTATTAAGCGGGAAATGGAAAATAAGGCTGATTGGCTCACTGAGCTTCGGTAAAAAACGCTTCATGGAGTTGATAGGAAGCATAGATGGTATCGCAGCAAAAATGCTCTCTAAAGAATTGCAGGAGTTAGAGTTGCATGGCCTGGTGACGCGTACGGTATTGAACACCAAACCGGTAACAGTAGAGTATGAGTTAACAGCGTACGGTTATTCGCTTAAGCCGATCATCAATGAAATGGCGTCGTGGGGAATGCAGCATCGCGAAAGAGTAATCAAAGCGATGAGCGTAAAAATATAATAATGAATAGGGAACCAATATCATATTAATATAAAGGCGTAAAAAAGAATTATATTTCCCGCCTTTTTTGCAGGTGTTTGATAAAGAAAGTTTCCAGCTTGTCAAATGGAATTTATCGAATTTTGTATTACTGCTCAATGTAGGGTGCGTTGCAGTTGATGACGAACCACCTTTGGACATATATTATCCCCTTGCTTTAGTATATTGATTTGATAGTTTTTGCGGGGACGCCGCCTACGACAACATTAGCCGGAACGTCTTTGGAAACAACTGAACCTGCCGCTACTACCGCATTTTCCCCAATGGTTACTCCTGGAAGTATGGTTGCTCCTGCGCCAATCCAGGCATTCTTTTTAATAAGGATTGGCTTTGTGATCAAGGCACGTCTATCTGCTGGGTCTAACGGATGATTCTCAGTCACGAGGTTAACTCTTGGCCCAATCAGTACATCATCTTCTAGTGTAATACCACCCATATCGAGAAATGAACAGGCGTGGTTGATGAACACGTTCTTTCCTATACTGGTAAATCTTCCGAAGTTGGTATAAAATGGAGCAAAAATAGTAGTGCTTTCATCAATTCTGGCACCAATGATTTCACTAAGCAAATTGCGTATTGAACTGATGTCGATCGAGGTATTTAGCTGTTGCGAAAATTTCATTGTCCGGTCTACTACCTCACTTATTTTGTAATACTCAGGGTCGTCCAACCTTATAGGTTCACCCGATCTTAATCTCTCAAAAATACCCCCTTGCTCAACTACTACAATCATTGTTATCGAATTTAAGTTAGTGTGCCTACCTGGGTGAGCTTACTTTCACCAGAAATGCACATTACAAATATCGATAGTTAGTCTTGTTTCAGTTTTATATAGAATACAGTAATGTTTACCATTTTTACTGATTCTATACCAGAGCTAAACAATTAGGGTTAAATTTGAGCTGTACATTTAATGCTATGGAAGAAGTGAAAAGACTGGATACCGTCCGTCAGTATAATGATTATGTTGGGGTTGACACGCTGCATCCTTTGGTAAGTGTTATTAATTTCAATGAAGTACCTACCATTATCCACTACAGACATTATATGGGCATCTATGCGATATTTTTTAAGAATATAAAGTGTGGAAATATGACCTACGGATGCCAGAGCTATGATTATGAGGATGGAACTATGGTATTTGTTTCGCCTGGACAGGTTTACGGAATAGACAGCAATGGCGAGGCAGTAATCCCTTCAGGTTATGGGCTTGTTTTCCATCCCGATCTTCTCAAGGGAACAAGTTTGGGAAAAACCATCAGGGAATATAACTTCTTTTCGTATGAGGTGAACGAGGCTCTCCACCTTTCAAAAAAGGAACAAAAAACAATAATGGAATCTCTGGAAAAGATTTCGGAAGAAATAGAGCAGAATATCGATAAGCACAGCAAGACTTTGATTGTTTCCATTATAGAGCTGTTCCTGAACTACTGTACGCGGTTTTATGATCGTCAGTTTATAACCCGCAGCCATGCAAATAAGGATATACTGGTAAGGTTCGAAAAGCTATTGACCGACTATTTTCACTCAGAAAAGGCTTCGCAACTGGGACTGCCAAGTGTTGCTTATTGTGCAGGGCAATTGCACTTGTCCCCTAACTATTTTGGAGACCTGATCAAAAAAGAGACAGGCAGTACTGCGTTGGATTATATACAGTCCAAAATGATAGCCCAGGCAAAAATCTATATTTTTGACCGTTCAAAAACTTTTAATGAAATAGCTGGTGATCTTGGTTTTAAATACCAACAGCATTTTACAAGGCTGTTTAAGCAAAAAACAGGACTGACACCTAATCAATTTAGAAATCTGAATTGATTCTTTCAACAACATAGTCCGACTTTAGTATAGATATCAAATTATAGGACACATTGATACCATAACACTGTATTAGCTATTACCTTAGCAGGCCGGTTTTTTAATATAGTTTTTTATCAGAATATTTGAAATCCTGTATTTTCGGTAACGGCCTGATTAAAACTGTTTTTTTCCTTTTATTTAATATTTTTCCTGAACCTAACACGTCATCAGTTTCGGTCCTAAGCCCAGTAATTAAGTTGAATTTAGTTTCTGTAAATATTGTATATTCGTCTATGTACCCTTTGGCGGTATTATGAGTTACCTTTTCTACATTAATTAATTCAAAATTTCCTTTGCGATATTTGAAATCGCAAGTAATATTCCCTCCTTTAATTTCACTCCACATCCTTAAAATCCCTTTTTCAATGAAGAAATTTGGAATTTGGTATTCATTATGTTTTCCTTGCTTTTCAATGGGATATTGTGGCTCAATTATTTTGGTGGAAGATACAGCTAAGGTTAATTTTCCATTTGGATGAGACAGGAAAATTTGTAATATTAATGGCCTTGTTTCATCTATGGTATCCATTTTTACAATTATTTTATCCACTTTACCGTCATTATTTAAGTCGCCTTCTTCTTCTCTCACTTGATAAGTATAATTGTCTTTCTTTTTAATATTTTGAGCGAATAAATTCATTTGGGATGAGAAGAAAATGAATACAAAGCATAGATAATATTTTTTCATAATTTCATGTTTTTTTGAAACCGACAGGTACTCATAAATATACGAACATATTTAATTTGCGTAATTTCCCTTAAACCCCAAGACCATGGTACAGAGTGTCATTGTCAAAGTTATATCTCCGGCAATCCTAACAAATCCCGGCTATTTGGTGAAGCTATTATATTATTCCCGATAAGAATGCGTTATTTATAATGGTAAATAAGTTTACAAAAATATATGAAAAACAATGCTAGCTACTGGATAGACCGCCTGGGTCTTCAACCACATCCTGAAGGTGGTTATTATAAAGAAACTTTCAGATCTCAGTCTGAAGTTTATCGGAACAATGAAAGTGAATTAAAAAGCGCCTGCACATCGATATATTATTTACTTGAAGGCAACGATTTCTCTGGTTTTCATCGCTTAAAGTCTGATGAGCTTTGGTACTTTCATAGTGGTCAGGCAGTAAATATCCATGTTTTAGATACAAACGGGGGTTATAAGTGTATAGAGCTTAGTGATTCAGAAAGTGGTAATTTACAAGCTATCATCGAACCGAATTGTTGGTTTGCAGCGGAGGTTCCGTCAAAATTAGGTTTTGCATTGGTGAGCTGCGCAGTTGCACCTGGTTTCGATTTTTCAGAGTTCGAAATGGCAACTAAAAGTTCGTTGAGCAGCATTTATCCATTACAGAAAAATCTGATCGAGAGGTTATGCCGATTTTAGACATTATGCGTTAATTAAAGCTTGCCCTAAATTCCAGCGGTGACAGATTGGTCTTTAATTTAAATAATTTGTTAAATGATTGCGGGTGTTCGAAACCTAACTGAAAGGCAATTTCACCAACGGTAAGATTGCTTGTAGTCAGTACTTCTTTAGCTTTTTCGATAAGCTTGAGATGAATGTGCTGCTGCGTATTGTGACCGGTTAGCGCCCGCAATACGTCGCCCAAATATTTTGGTGATATATTTAGCTTCTCCGCAAGAAACTGAACTGTTGGCAAGCCGTGAATCAATGCCGTTTCATCGTTGAAATAAGTATCCAGCAGCTTATCCAGCTTTTCAAGCAAAGCGTTATTCATTGGCTTTCTCGTAATGAACTGGCGTTTATAAAAGCGCTGGCTGTAGCTTAATAGTAACTCTATTTGTGAAATCAGCACATCCTGACTAGTATCGTCTATGGCCGTTTCCAGTTCATCGCCTATATTTTTACCTATAGCGTTAATAATCGGTTTTTCCTTACCAGATAGATGCAAAGACTCATTTACCGAATATTCAAAAAAACCGTAAGTTTTAATCTTGGTGTCCAGCGTATAATTCCTTAAAAAATCAGGATGGATCAGTAAGGTAAAACCTGAAGTCGCATCAGCAGTCTCTATGCCAGTTAACGGTTGACCCGGTGATGTGAAAAACATACCACCTTCTTGAAAATCATAAACTGTTTGCCCATATTTCATTTTACAACCAGCCGATTCGTTATAGGTTATGTTGTATAAATTCATCACGAAAGGCGCCGATAGCATCTCCTTAGTGATTTCTACTCTGCTGTAGTCAAGCATGCTAATCATTGGATGCAAGGGTTGTGGTAAACCAAAAACACGTTGCATTTGTGTAATAGATTGAAAAACCCGTAATTTATTCCGCTGCTCCATAACTAAATCCTGCCGGTAAATATGATCAAAGATATCTACCGGCAATGTCATTTAAATTGCCTGATTGGTGTTAAGCATTTGTTTAATCCCTATTCTGAAAGCTTCGTCACCATTTGCCAGCCTTTGGGCATACAGACTTTTAGCATCTTCACCGCACACATAACGCAAAGTATCTTTGCCATCGGTAGCGGCACCATAAACGACTTCTGCAATCTGCTCTGCTGTTGTGACATTTTCACCATATGTCGTTAGTGCCGTAAATTTATCCATCAAATCTTCGTAAGCCGGGTGAGAAACGATTACTGACCGGTCTCCTATTTCAGTCGCGACCAATCCAGGTTCAATGGTTTTAATGCCAACGCCAATTTCACTTAATTCGTAAGATAAGCTTTCACTCCAACCTTCAAGAGCCCATTTGCTTGCATCATACATCGAACTCACCGGGAATCCCATTAAGCCGGCAGAAGACCCGGTAGTAATAAAAAGACCGGAGCCTTTTTCACGGAAATATGGAATGAAAGCCTGAGTTACCCGAACTACACCAAAGAAATTCGTTTCCATCTGGTCAACTATCTGCTCATCTGTAATGGCTTCCAGTACACCTAGTAAAGCATAACCTGCATTATTAAAGACGACGTCAATTGGGCCTAGTGCCAAAGCTTTTTGTGCCGTTTCTTTAATCTGTTCCAGGTTTGTTACGTCTAGTGGCAGCAAGGTTACATTGTCTAAAAGATTAAGTTCTTTCTCGTTTTCCGGCTTGCGCATTGTCGCAATTACATTCCAGCCTTTCCGCGCAAAAAGTTTTGCAGTAGCCTTACCTATACCTGCGGAAGCTCCCGTGATAAATATCGTTTTTGCCATTTTTCTTTTGTTTAATTGAATACAAATCTAATCTTGCGGTATTCATGGTTTGTGGCGAAACCGGAGAATCTTGTAGCCAAAATGATAAGTATGATTAACGTTTTGAATTTAGTTTGTTTGAAAATTGGAGGTGGTCAATACATCTTATTGCGATGAAGGAATTATTTAATATATTGCATGTATGAAACTTGAAATGAAATCTTTAAGGCCGTTTATTGGCGCGAAAAACTTTAACGTTTCCAGGGCATTTTACAGCGATCTTGGTTTTGAAGAGGTAGTTATTAGTCCTGATTTATCACTTTTTACAGCTGATAAATTAAGTTTTTATCTGCAAAATTACTATCAAAAAGACTGGGTAGAAAACACTATGGTCTTTTTGGAAGTAAAAGATGTTGCTCTAACTTTTCAAAATTTACAAGCAAGCGCCGTGGATAAAAAGTATGACGGTGTAAAGTTAATTCCTATCAGAAAAGAAAGCTGGGGAGAGGAATGTTTTATGCTTGATCCTGCAGGTGTGCTCATACATTTTGGTAGCTTTTTGGTAAGTTAATATTAGGGTACACTGCTTTGCCCGATTAATATACTTTTACCTGTGGAAGAAAATAATGAACCGCTGTTCTCTGTAACGACTATGCCACCAACCCGTTGCGGCTACAATGTAACAGACGCTACACCAATAGAGCCAAAGGATGCAAAAGCTTTTAAAACCATGATAAAAACACGTTAGACGAAATTTCAGCGCAATACCCAAATGATCAATAACTTACTCAATAGTATACAAAATCTAATAACGCTAAACCCAACCGAAATAGGCATTGTAACCTCTTTGTTTAAAGAAAAGATATACAAAAAGGGAGATTTCTTTTTAGAAGAAGGACGAATTTGTAAACAAGTCGGATTTGTTGTAAAGGGATTAATGCGATACTATATTAATCACGATGGTGAGGAAAAAACATATGCCTTTTCTCAGGAAAATGATTATGTATGTAATTATGAAAGCTTTCTTCCTCAAAAACCATCTTCAAAAATTATACAAGCTTTAGAAGATAGTATTGTCTTAGCTATTTCGTACGATGACCTGCAATTGCTCTATGCGAACGTTAGTGAAGGGGAAAGGTTTGGCAGGATAGCAATCGAAGCTGTTTTTATACAACTACTGCAAGATATCAATTCATTTTATACAGAAACTCCTGAACTTCGCTATGAGCGGTTTTTAAATGCACATGCAGACTTGCAACAAAGAATTTCCCAATACCATATAGCCTCGTTTGTTGGGGTTAAGCCACAATCGCTTAGCCGTATCCGTAAAAGAATTTTTACCCGATTTTGATTTGTTAACCCAGGTGCATTAATGCCGGCAGCTGACCTGATAATTTTGTGTTATTATTTAACATTTAAAACAAACTATCATGTCAACAAAAATTTCTTATACAATCGCACTTTTACTGGGACTGGGAATGATTTTTCTCGGAGCCCGCTTTTTCTTATCTCCTGAAGTTGCTACAGCCGGATATGGCATACATTTTAAGGCAAAGGGCGACTATTCTTTTCAATATATAAAAGGTATCAGGGACATATTTTCAGGGCTGCTGATCTTTTTATTTGTATTGATGAATGAAAGACGCGCTTTGGGTGTGACTTTATTAGCAGGGACAATGATTCCGGTTACCGATATGCTTATCGTTCTTAGCAAAAGCTACAATGGCTTTCTTCAAGCTATGCCACATATCATTGCGATCCTCATTTGTGCCGTATCCGGGATAATCTTATTGGCAACTAAAACAAAAAAATCACTATGAAGACTCAAGGGTACATTAAACTGATTAGTTCAGTAGACAACAATGAAAACAGTGTACTGGCGTTAAATATTCTGCCGGGAGAAAAAACTCCATGGCATTTCCACACTTTGTTTTCAGAAACATTTGAGGTTTTAAAAGGGACACTTGAAGTAGGTAGAGGTAAAGATATTCACCACTTAAAGAAGGGGGATATTGTGTCTATAGCACCAAATGAAAAGCATTATTATCATAATATTTCTAACGAGGAATGTAGGGTAACGACAACCCTTAATCCTGGCAATAAAAACTTTGAGAATTCATTGCTTATTTTAAAAGGGCTTGCGAAAGATGGCTTAGTAAATACAGCAGGAACTCCACGTAAATTTTCAGATTTAGTGCTATTTATATACTTAAGCAACTCCAGGATGGCAGGGTTTCAAAAGATAGCCGAGCCGATATTTGATTTTTTTGCTAAAGCCGCTATCAAAAAAGGGAGTCTGAATAAATTAATAAAGAAATATTGTAAATAAATACAATGATCCAGTTACAAACAGGTATAACGTCAATGCCTCCCATCAAGCATGACGCTATACCTAATTCTATCCACAACATTAATCAAAATTTACTTTATATTTCTTTATTATTCTGTTCAATCAATGCCGCCATCTTTGAATTAAAGGCAGTTAAATCTGCTTCTGATTTGTAAAAAAAATTTAGATCAGCAGTTTCTACACAGAGAATGGCTTTTTGCAGTACTATTTCTCCGTCCGAAGTCAGTTTGATGGTTTTCGCCCTGGTATCTGTCGGGTGTTCTTGTCGGGTAATAAAATTCTTCTCTTCCAGTGTTCTCAATACCTTTGATACCATCATTCTGTCTGCATTGCCCTGATTGGCTATATCGACCTGCGTAACCTTGTCACTTTCCCTGGATAACCAAGCTAATGCACAAAGCAGCGCGAACTGGGTATGCGTCAGGTCTAAAGGATCTAAGACACGCTTTAATTTCCTCTGCCATAACATGGTTAGCTGCCCCAGAAGATAACCGGGACTGTCTTCGGGCTTTTTAAAATGAAATTCAATTTTTTCAGACATATTCTTTTTGTAGCATCTGTGAAGAAATCAGTTCAAAGTCATGTTGGTTGATTTCGAAGAAACCAAAACGGAATGGATAACCCCAGCTTTTCTTGTCAGGAATAAAATCCAGTCCGGGAATTAACGGCAAAATAGAAACATCATTACCTGGCAAAAATTCAATATTACGTCTTGATGGACAAAAGTCTTCGGATACCTTGACCTGGTATATTTCATCATCCATAACCTTTCCTATCGCAGTAAATTCCTGACACATCTCAGGTCTTCCCATGGTCCGCTTTCCTGAATAATAGAGAATGAAATCATCCTTACGCATTCTTTTCAAAGGCGACACCTTTCCATGGCAGGCCTGGGCAATTCCTTCTGCAATACCGTTTTTGACATGGTCTTTAGATGCCACAATGATCCAGTATTTTCTATCCCTGTTCATATCAATAGGATTAGTTTGACTTCAAAAAAGTGATATTATATCCGTCAGGATCTTTGGCAATAATGATTTTCCCGAAAGGTGTTTCCTGAACTGGCCCTAACAGGGTCACATTATTTGCTAATAGCTGAGCTTGCAAGTCCTCTATTTCCCCATCGATTGCGAACCAGAGTGAGGTGCCGATGCCTAGCTCTTTTCCTTCCAGGTTGCCGATAGGTGTTCTAATGGCAAAACTTGCTTCGCCTTTGTTGTATCTAAAAACACAGGCCTGTGGGTTAGGTATTCCTGCTTCTTCGAACCCTAGTTTTGTGGTGTAAAATTCTTTCGAGGTTTCAAGATCCCTAACTTGCAGGGATGCAAATTCTAATTTTCTCATCTAGTCTATTTTTGTTGTCACAAATATAGTATATGCGACATCAATAATCCTGATATTTTGTCAATTATAATAAAAAGAGCACTTCAAAAATATAAAAGTTCAATTATTTTTAAACACACTCATTAACAATAGATGATATTCATCATTAGTTGACTAAACAGGATTAGCATGAGGTTTTCACAACTGGGGATAACCTATCTCAGAATGCTAAATTTAACTCTTCAACCCCTTTGCTACCCGGTGATTAAACAGGCATACGAAATGTAAAGCGCGTCTCAATAGTATTGGAAGTTGCTGTTAGGGTTCCACCATGTGCGTTAGCAATTTGCGATGCGATATACAACCCTAAACCCAATCCTTGCTGACTTGGACTACTAGCTTCTCTGGTAAAAGGTTCAAATAATGTTTCGAGTGCATCTTCTGAGATCGGCTTACCTCCATTCGAAACGATAAGCTCGAAATAATTCAACTCTATTTTGGCGATGACTTTTACGGGTTCATGTGGTGATCCATGTGTAAGCGCATTTGCTACCAAGTTTGATAACAATTGTGAAATGCGGTCTGCATCACAATTAATGGTCTTTCTAACTTCAAAATCTACAGTTACCATTCTCTCAGGAAAGGTAATACGCAATTCCTCTGTTACATGTAAAATAATTGGTTCGATGAGTATATCTTTTAAATCCAGGGATAGCCCTCCTCCTAAACGTACCCTGGCAAAATCCATAACATTAGCTATCAATTCTTCCATACGAAGGCTGCTTTTTTGAATCATGCCTACAATTAATTTATCTCGGTCTGATGAAGCAGATCGGGCTAAAAGCGATGCGCCCGTTTTTATTGCGCCTAAAGGATTTCTTAAATCATGACCTAAAACAGCAATAAATTGCTCTCTTAATATCGATAGTTCGCGTTCTTTTACTAAAGTCTTTTCTGCCTCAATAACCGCAAGACGCAAATTTTCTTCATAAACTTTTCTCTCTGTAGCCCTGTAGAGATTTAAACGTATAAATAATGGTTTGTTGTGCTCATCTTTTCTAACATACCCGTTTATAAGAACCTGAAGCTTCCTGCCATCTTTTAACAATAATTCAGCAGCTACCTCTTCAAAAGATCCTTGCAATTTTAATAAAGGGGATAAATGGGTCTCATAAAAAATTCTGCTGCCCATAGCCAGCAAGCTAGTTATACGCTTACCAATCAGATCTTCTTTATTATAGCCTAACCATTCCAGTAATTTGGAGTTTATTCTGATAATTTCGCCGCGTGGGTTTGTAGAGATATGACCGGATAATGAATGTTCAAGAAAATCCTCAAAATTATTCTCTAGGCCTGGATTGTTCAATTTTTCTGGATCTGACGACATATTATAAATAAGCTTTTATGGCTGATATAGTTTCTTCAGGAGCACTTAAATGAGGACAATGACCAGTTGCTTCCAAAATCAAGAGCTTACTTTCACCCATTTTTTCATGAATGTACCCGCCAACTTCAATAGGTGCAATAATGTCGTCTGAACATTGAAGTATCAATGCGGGTGTGGTACATGTACTCAATATGCTGCGGCTGTCGGTGAGAAAAGTTACACGTGCAAATTGCTGAGCAATGGTAGGGTCGGTACGGCAAAAACTGTTCGTTAATTCTTCACCTAACTCACTCCTATCAGGATTGGCCATTATTAATGGAGCCATTGTCATTGACCACCCCATATGGTTTGTATTTAACGACTCTAAAAGTTCCTCAATTTCAAGCTTACTAAATCCTCCTATATAATCTCCATCATTGATAAAAGAAGCGGATGGAGAGACTAAAATTAATGTTTTAAATAAGTTAGGCGCCTTTTCTGCTGAAACTATGCCCATCATGGCGCTAACGGAGTGCCCAACAAAAATAATATCTTCTAAGTTCAACTCCTCAGCAATCTCGACTATATCCTGAGCGTAACCGTCTAAGTCTTTATACTTTGCCGGATCATATGCTTTCAGGTCAGATTTCCCCGCTCCGACATGATCGAATAAAATGATCTGATGAGAATCCTCAAATGCAGGTGTAATAAAGCGCCACATATTTTGATCGCAACCAAAACCATGTGCAAACATCATTGGTGACGTACCATTCCCCTTTATGACTACGTTGTTTCTGCTAAGTACGTTCATTGAAATTCTTTATTATAATCCAGATGAATAGTCAATTTCTATAAAGACATATAGTTAAATCGTATTTTCACACTAATTGTTTAAAAATACGAATATTTGTTTAAACAAATGAATAGTTGAATAGAACTGATTGATTATCAATTAAAAAATGAGATAATGTTGGCGTATTCCACAAATTATTGGGGGGGGGCTTTTTAGCCGCTTCAACTGCTTTTTACAGCAGTGTTTAAGATCTTATTTCAAAATTACCTGATTTTTGGTTTCACTCGGACTGTATCCGAAATGACTTTTATATAAGCGGGAGAAATGAGAAACATTTTCGTAACCAACTTCATAGCAAATATTTGCAATTGTCAGTTGGGTAGCAAGAAATAAGTCTCTGGCTTTTTGCAACCGCTTTTCTTGTATCCACTTCGCCGGTGTTGTTTGAAACAAAGATTCAAACTCCCGGCGAAAACCAGACAAACTTCTTCCTGAAATGTAAGCTAATTCCTGAAGCGTATAAGGCTTAAGGTAATGTGCTTCTATAGTTTTTACCAGATCCCGGGTTTCATACCGGTTGAGGTTGATCAATTGTTGCAAGAATCCTGGATTTTCTTGCGAAAGGTCGTAGAGTAATTCTAAGATTTTCAGTTTGAACAATCCTGTTTTTACACCTTCATTATCGTCAAAATAAGGTTTTAAAGATGCAAGGAATGATTGTAAGCGTCCTCCATATGGATGAATCAGGATTTCGTCATCAGCAACTGGTTTTCCTGAATACTCATCCAGTTCAATCAATTTAATAAAATCGATGATGATGTCTTTCTTCAGCGTGAAAGAAACACTTTCGTACATAAAATTATCCAGCGCATTACCAGCTTTTACGATCTCTACATAAGTAGCCTTTTTTATTAATAACATTTCCCCCTTTTTTAAAGAAAAAATGCGGTTCCCAATGCTCAGTTCATTAACTCCCTCTACTGCAAATAACAAAAAATGTTCTTTCAACATATTCTGCTTATGAAATGGTGTTTTATGCTGTTGACGACAAATCTCAGTTGTACCGATTTCTTTTGATGTTAAAATAATATGTGTTCCTGGAAATGAATTTTGATCTCCTATTTGTTTGATAACATCCATGATAAGATTTTCCACAAAAATACAAAATCTATTGGCCAACAATTTATAACCAGTTTTTTTTAGTTGACACAAAAAGTCACGAAATCTGGCATTTTAAGCAATGTTGTTGCACAAAATATAATAGAGTTTTGTAAAAAAATAATTCACATACAGTTATGCTACAATTTAAAAATTCAGAAAAAGTATTTGCGATAAAAGGTTTATCTCAAGCCGTAGAAATCCCATTTGGGAACCAGAAAATGATTATCCTATCCGGACAAATTCCATATAATAAGCAAGGTGAGTTAGTGGGTAATGATGTGAAAACACAAACCATTCAGATTTTTGAAAATATCAAAGATATCTTAGAAACTTGTGGTGCCAGTCTCAATGATATTGTAAAACTTGGGATTTTCACTTCTGACATTTCCCAAATAGCTGGTTACAGAGAAGCCAGAGATCAGTTTATTAATTTGGACAACCCACCAGCAAGTACTCTTTTAGAGGTGAAAAGTTTATTTAGAAGCGATGTAGTAATTGAAATAGAAGTTACGGCTATAGTAAAAATGTAGTTCAATTCGGCATATGATTTCCACGGGACTACAAAGAAATCAAAAGAAGCTGTCTAAATTATTTAGATGGCTTCTTTTGATTTATAGCAGCTTAATTCGACAGAAAACATTCGGTAAGCGAACAGCTTTTAGTTTATCAATCCCATCGCTAAATGAAATGCGGATTTTATCCTTAATTTAGCCCGCGATCGCAACAAAACAAGTTAAAGAGTATGAAAACGAAAATCGATATTGAAACCTGGCCAAGAAAAGAACATTTTTTGCTATTTAATGAGTTCGAGGAACCTTATTATGGTGTGAATATCGCTATTGATTGTACAGCAGCTTATCGGGATGCGAAGGCCAACGGCACATCTTTCTTTCTTTATTATCTCCATAAATCATTGGCAGCAGCTCAGCAAATAGAAGCATTCCGATTGCGTATCGAAAATGACGAGGTATTTTTATATGATGTCATTAACGGGGGTTCCACTGTCGACCGGCCTAATGGCACTTTTGGTTTTGCGTTTTATGATTACGCTGCTGATTTTAACGATTTTATGGAAATAGGTTTAAAGGAAATGACCCGTGTTAGAGGGCGTAATGACCTGGAGCGTACCAGCCGCCAAGACTTGATCCGGTTTTCTGCCCTACCCTGGATTGATTTTACTTCAGTATCTCATGCCCGTTCGTTTGCCTTTAAAGATAGTGCTCCAAAAATATCCTTCGGCAAAATGACGGAGAAGAATGGGGTTCGTTCTATGCCGATGTCTATCCATGTGCATCATGCATTGGTTGACGGCTTACATGTTGGACAATTTATCGACCTTTTCCAAAAGTTGATGGACGAACCTGTAACAAATAGTATTCGTTACTAATTTGTCAGTTGTTTTCAGGACAAGACACCTTTACTGACCAGACGAATAAGTGCTGTAATTAATGGGAATCCATCTATATCCAATCCCATCTTTTTCATTACGGACATGACCAATTCCCGGGAATGAAAGATGATCTCCTGCAACCCAGTATCCATCTTTTGCGGCCTCTGCAAATGCTTTATTTCTGGCAGTAACAGCAGCCTTTGGATCTATGTCATAAATGATAGTTATGAATGGATCTGGAAATTGAACAGCAGCTGAGTGTATAATATCGCCCCAGAAAACTATTTTTTGTCCTTTACTTTCTACTGCATAAAAGCTGTGCCCGGGCGTGTGACCAGGACTGGCTATTGGAGTTATTCCAGGAAAAAGTTCGCTGCCATAGGTGTAGGTTTTTACTTTGCCTGCATTCATATAAGGCCCAACTTTCGTAGTTGCTTCAACAAAGTATTTTTTCATTCCTGAAGTTGCTTGTTTGTAGTTTTCAGGACTGAACCAAAAATCTGCTTCTACCTTACTCACATAGATTGTAGCATTTGGGAAAACCATTTGCTTTCCCTCCATTAGTCCGCCAGTATGATCGGTATGGATATGTGTAACTAATACTGCATCTACCTGATCAGGAGAGTATCCAGCTCTTTTTAGAATTTCACTCAAATGTCCCAGTGATGGACCGTATAATTCAGCTGTTCCCGCATCTACAAGTATCAATTTATGATCAGCCTTGATCAGATAGGCATTCACAGAAGCTTCAACGGGGTCTGTTTGGTAATTAAGGGACAATGCTTTATTCAATTTCTGCGGACTGGTTCGTAAAAGTTTACTTAGTTGCTGGGGCACTGTGCCATCTGATAAAGCGATGATTTCAAAGTCACCCAATTTCATCTGATAATATCCTGGTTGGGCAAGGGGTTTGGATTCCTTTTGTTGTGCGTTGGTTGTTGTTGCCATTACTGCAACAACTGCAATCGTAAAAAGTGATTTTAAAAAGTTTGTGAAGTGAAATGATTGATTCATATTTATAGGCTATCTGCCACCTCCATTGCTAACAGATTGTATGCAAAGGTGTGCGGATGAGTATGCTTAAACAAGTACGTACTTCATTATCATATAGGGCGAAATTTATCCCTATACCCTATATTAGATTTAATAATTACTTTTATATCGCATTACCTAATCACACAGTATATGTACGAAAGAAAGATTCCCAAAGACCTGGATTGTGGTATGGCAATGATTATGGAGATTATAGGTGGTAAGTGGAAACCATGCTTAATACTGAATATCAGTCGTGGCTCTAGAAGACCCAGCGAATTACAAAGGCTAAACACCAAGGCTAGCAGAAGGGTACTCCATCAGCAACTTAAAGAATTGGAAGAATTTGGGATAATTATACGTGTAGTCTACGCGGAGCTTCCTCCGAAAGTAGAATATTTTCTAACAGACCTGGGAACTTCATTATTACCCGTAATCAGTACAATGGACGATTGGGGTTCTCAATACATGGGTAATCCTCAGAACTTGCCTGTAGTTAATGGGTTAAAGAAGGTTTCCTAGTGAATTAAAATTTAAACAGGCTCTTAAACTTTTTAGTCGTTTGTTTATCTTAGTTTTAACGGAAACTAGTTAGTCTGATCAATAGTTATGAAATTTTTTATTACAACCCTTGTCTCTTTAATTTGGTGTCTGCCAGTAATTGCTCAATCTCCTGTGAGCAACGCAAAAACAGACACGCAAAAATATCTTCTTGAATATGACCCGACTGTATTACGCATAGAAGGCAATTCGTTGCCTATAGGAATTGTAGTGCTTTCTGATAAAGGGCAAAAATCACAAACTAAAGGTTTTTTAAATGGTCTTGATGATTGGTCGAAATATAAAATTGAAGTAGACAGCGGCAATTATTCAAATGGAAAAATTAAAATAAAAGGAAGCAGAACAGTCTATAAAAAAGGAGATTCACTAACGGTTAATGTCTATACAAAAAAATGGTTTTTAGGTGGGAAAGACAAGTGGTTATTCATGCAGAAAATACCTTATAATTATGAAAAAAGCATCAATATTTTAACCGCAGGGAATTTTTCGAAAGCACCTGGCGACCATGTTCCGTTTGGTGTGCGAAAATATTTTGATAACAAAATGTTTCTTGACAAATGGGCCCCGGTTAAGAAGAATTTAAAAGATTTTGTTTTCCTATTTAATGGTGTTCATATTTCAAGATCAAAAGGTGATTTAAAAATTGATAATGATCCTACCAAAATTAAAAACAATAAAATACAGTTGATCACCTTATTAGCCAAAAACACTGCTATAAATGATACACTTAACGTTTTACTGGATTATGTTGCAAACTATCAGTTCAATGCGCGATCGAGTGGAACAGGCTATGATTTAAATGTTATGGCAGATATTTATCACGATCCGGTTATCAATGCTCAATTGTTAAAAATTAGGATTCAAAATCAGACTACGCATCAAATCTATAATTATTGGGTGAATACGAATGGCGGTTCTATTGCGATTTCAAGTAAAAGTGGGAATGGAAGCGACGGTTTAAATGGCTCGGATGGTAATGCGGGTAGATCGGGGTCCCCTGGCACAGTGTCGACGAATGTAGAAACAAAAACAAATAGCGATGGAACAACAACCACTACGACCAATACAACAACTGGTCAGGGTGGAGATGGTGGAAATGGTCAGGATGGTGGAAATGGCCAGGACGGCGATGCAGGTGGTAACGGCGGAAATATTACTATTAATTATTCTCCCGGTGTTACCCCCTATTTAAACCTGATTCAAGCATCCAGCATTCCAGGCAGAGGTGGGTCTGGTGGCAAGGCTGGCAAAGGTGGTGCAGGAGGAAGTGGAGGCGTTGGAAACCCGAACGGTAATAATGGGTCAAATGGTCGGGATGGACGCAGTGGTTTCGATGGCTATAATGGACGGAAGGGAAATGTGACTTTTAGAATGACCGATCCGATGGGGTAAAATTAGAGCTGATAGCAGTTTGATTTGTTAAGGATTGTCTTTTAAATAAGGTTCAAGGAAATTATGATTTTTTTTATAAATAGATAAAACTATGGCAAAAAATAAATTACTGCGAATGGACAATGTCGGAATCGTTGTGGAATCACTTGATGAGGCTATTTCTTTTTTCACAGAGATAGGCCTGAAGCTCGAAGGCCGGGCTAAGGTTGAAGGAGAATGGGCTGGCCGGGTTACCGGACTAGATTCTCAATGCGTAGAGATTGCAATGATGATTACCCCCGATGGTCACAGCCGGCTTGAGATTTCAAAATTTATAGCCCCTCCAACTGTCTCAGATCACAGGAATGCTCCTGTAAACTCTCTGGGTTATTTACGCGCTATGTTTACTGTTGAGGATATTGACGAGTTGGTAGCCAGGCTCATCAAGCATGGTGCTCAGCTTGTTGGAGAAGTAGTGCGGTATGAGAATTCTTATAAACTCTGCTATATCCGGGCAAAGGATGGACTTCTAATTGGCTTGGCAGAACAACTTATCAATAAATGAACAATCCGATGGCAATAAATTACCACAGGAATAGCCCTGTGGTAATAACAATAGCTCCTTTAAATATTGCCCAACTTTTCTTCCAGATCAGCTAATGAAATTTTGCCGCAGGCAAAGTCAATCTCTAACAATGCACCCTGTTCTTTTTTCGTTAAAGGCCTGTTCTGTATGGTTTCGATTAATTCATCCTCGCTGGCTAGTGGTGCCAGAATATTTTTCTTCCCGAAAAATGAGTCGAAATACCGGATTCCAAACCTGCGCTGCGATACCGCGTCAAAATGAAGCCCATCTGCGTTAGCTGTTAACCCATTGGCTGTTACAAAATAGCAGTTCGGTTTTGTTTCAGCGAATTTCTGAAGGGCATCATTAACCTGGTTATATTCTGTAAAATATTTACCGTACCTGCCACCGCTTAAAAAATCGCCAAGGCCGCCGATAATAAATGGAATAGCTGGTGCGTCAAGTTCATGGCGAAATGCATCAACGATAATACTCAACTTATCATAATAAAGAGCGGAAAGCCCGCAAAAACTATCATTTTCTCCCTGATGCCATAAGATCCCACTCAATTTACTCCTCCTTAGGGCAAGCTTTGCCTGGAACAGAGCGTTTTCAAAGAGTACGCCCCCAACTGCCCAGTCATCCAGGCTGGTACCTCCGTCAGCACATGGTATAAAACCGATTTCTTCCTGATCATTTTTTAATCTCCAGGCACCGGCGAATGTTGCCGCAAGTCCTATACCGGAACTGGGCCTGTCAAAATTAATTGGTTCTGTCATTGTTTGCCAGCGCCCATTCACCAGCATTTTGATCTTTTCATCATAGATCTGCTTAACATCTTTCAAATATCCCCGTCCAGCCATATTTGACTGGCCTATCATCAAAAAGGAATTTATCATATTTTTTATATTTATAATACTTGTTATTAGAATGGCTATTTTTTCAAAGCCTTCAGTGCTAATTTAAAGGTGATCCATACCAGCTCTTCATTAATCTGAAACGTAGCACCTGTTATACTGCGTCCTTGTTGGTGAAAGCGCATTAAAGTATATAACGGGCCAAATGCAATTGACCAGTAAACATCTATGGGCAAGTCATCCATTTCGCCCCGAATGACAGTGTTACTGATGAAACGTCCCATATTTTCTTTGAACTTATTTAAGAACGCACCTGTACTGCTTGTAAACATTTCAAGAAATTGCTGATGGTATGTTGAACTGCTGATCTGATCGAAAAACTGTCCCAGCAACGGGTTTTTCATCATATAGTCGAACCGGTTGCGCCATTGTATCCGCAACCCCTCTTCCAATGAAGCGTCTGGATCGAAATCCTTATTGATCGCGTCTTCCATTTTTGCGCCTTCATCCAATACTATCTTTAGAATAAGGTCGTCCTTATCTTTGTAATAAACGTAAGGTGTGCCTACCGAAACACCACAGGCTTTTGCCAGTTTATTAATAGTAAAGCCTTCCAAACCGTGTTTTACGATGATTTCTATCGCTTTTTCCTTTACTAATTGTTGTTTGTTAATATCTCTGATCCGCATAATCTAATAATCTTTCAAAACTAAATGATTATTCATTTAATTACAAATTATTTTGATTTTACTGAAGAGTTGAACGACTTGATGATTAATTTTTCAATTATTAAATCAACAATTTGAGCCGCTTTGATCAGGAGAAATTGTCTGACGCCGGGTTCTTAAAAGGTGTTCGGAAATTCCAAACGGTTCAAAAGAGGAAAAATCATTAATCCTCGTCTGTGGACCAGTCTTTACTTAGATGGCCCATCCACTGATGATACATTTCGTCTCCGGAATGCTGAGTGAATTCAATATTTAGTTGATTTACTTCCAGTTCCAGAATCTCATTACAGATTTCAATCAGTTTTTTTGACAGGATTTCCCTGGTTTCCCTCGAACGTCCTTCACGGATATCGCACATCATAATTGCTGCGGGTACCGGATCGTCCTCACCGCATCTCCAAATACTCCCCTCGCCTAGCTCTCTGATGGTCACTGTTATTCTTTTCACACTCGCCTGCATGATCTTTGAGTAAACTTCTCCTATGGCTTTTGCTAATTGTTTTTTAGTCTCTGTAGGGTAATGTTTGGTGACTTCTATTTGTATATAAGGCATAATTTCAACTATTGATAAATAAGTTAGAAATAAAAATTGGTAGTAGCTAATGCCAGGTGCGTATTTAATGCACGAAAAACAACGCCCTGCATGAGTAATGAAATAAATACTATAATAAAATAATTTTTAAATAACTTGTAGTAAATATTTTAAACCTAAAAAAAACTTAAAATGAAAACACATTTTTATTTTTGCTTTGTAGCACTGGCAGTAGTATTAACAAGTGCCACTACAAAGAGAGAAAAAACCCATGAACTTCCAAAAATGAGAGTTCAAAGTCAAACAAGAGTTAGTATTTCTACTACACTGACAAGAAAACTAGCATCTTCAGGAATAGTTGTGCCAGTTGAAAGGGCAACGATTAAAAATCTGAATACTGGACAAAGTGTGGTTACAAATAATGGTGGTCAGTCTATATTGGATTTGAGCATTGGCGATCAAATAAGTATTACTGTTCCTAAGAACACGATATTAGATCTTGGAGGACAAAGCAGTCTGTTAGTAACCTGGACAAGTGGACAACCTATTAACAAAACAATAGCATTTTATTTAACAGATATTGTAAGTAATCAAGCATGGTCTGGCACAACCACTTTAAATTAATCAAACAACTCATGCTGCCTGATAACGATGAGTTGTAAATTCACACCTGTCAGGCAGTACGAAGATTTTAATGGTATAGCATCAGCTCTTTGTGCTTACACCAGCTAAACGACCGTCTAAATTCTAAAGGTGAAACTTTAATCTTATTTTAGATAGTCGCTAGAAGATGAGCCAAAAATTGGTTTCATAAACATTGTTTTTTTTGATATAAAAGGTCATTGGAAATGAATGATTAGCTATATCCGAATCGCGGGATGTTGTAATAGTATTGAGAATTTAGCATCATTATATAGTGTAGTCAGCGGCATTATCAGCCATATTCCAGAAGAATACTATATAATAGTAAAAGCCATAGGTTTTGTAAACTAAAATTCTAATTTTGACAGTCATTGTAGCTTATATTTCTTCATGCCAAAATTCAATTTCAGTATTCTAAATGATCACTTTTCAAAAAAAAATGCTTTCTGGGTTGAACTGATAGGGAGTCCGGCAACGTTCTCTTTAGAAAGTAGAATATTTCATTCTATCTGTACTGGCCTGATCGCTTTGGCTTGTTTATATGTGCCATATGATATATATGCAGGTCTTTATATCGCTGCATTGTCCACTTTTATACTTGGTTTATTCTTTTCGCATCAGTACTATTATTCCAGGTTTCATGGTAAAGCACATAACAGTACATTATTCGGTTTAGTAGGTGTTTTAATTTTAGGCTTTAATTACTTTGCTAATTCAGGAATCAATGGATCTACGGACCTGATATGGCCAGCTTATCTATTATTAGTATTTACAATTTCTCCGTATCACCAGCATATCAAATGGTTAGTCATTTATTTATCATGCTTCCTGGCATTACATTTTCTTGAATATTATTATCCTTTTTTAGTAAAACATCCATTTACTGCAGGAAAAGGGCAGTTTATTGACCGGATTACGGCATTTCCTATACCCGTAATCACAATTTATATCGTCATCAAATTCATGAGGCGGAGTTATGATAAAGAGCGAAAAGCTACGGAAGAAAAAACAATAGCAGTGCAAACACTGATGTCCATCATTTCACACGACATGAGGACTCCACTCCTGAACATACAAGGCTACCTGGAGTTATTAAATACAAGTGTAGTAGATCCAGAAGACCGGCTATTATTAGAAAAGGGATTGCTTAAATCTACGAACAATACGATGGAAATGCTTACCAATTTATTGCGTTGGTCTAAGTCGCAGATGGAAGGCCCTAGTGTAGATCTGGTTGTTGTGAATTTGATGACAATACTACAGGCTACAATAGAAATGGAAAGTATCCATGCCTTAAAAAAAAACATATCCTTGAATTATCAGATCCCTCCTGCACTAGAAGTCATTGCTGATGTAAATATGCTCCAGCTGGTAGTACGCAACCTGATCAGCAATGCGTTGAAATTCACTCCGCATGGAGGACAGGTTACGATCAAAGCCGAAGTGTTATCTGATGAATGTAAAATAAGTATTAGCGACAATGGGAAAGGGATTCCGCTGGATAAACAGGAAAATATTTTTTCTATTAAATCCGAACCTGAATTTGGTACGGATAATGAAAGAGGAATTGGCTTAGGCTTGGTATTATGCAAGGAGTTTATAGAGCGGCAAGGCGGGAGAATAGGGTTTGAAAGTAATCCGGGATTTGGTTCACACTTTTTTATTTTTATAAATTACAATGAGAGAGATTAATGCTGGATGAGCCTATTTTAAGTATTTATCCTGTGTTTTGTCAATTGACAATTGTAAAACGCCATTTTCTGTTCAGCTTTGTAAAATTAAAAAGGACGACATTTTATCTTTCAGTACAATGAGTTTAAACAAACCGACAACATTATCTTCTCAGACACCAGCCTATGGTTTAACAATAGTAATAACCAGCCTTGCTTTTGTCGTTGCGCAGCTTGATGTTTCCATTGTAAATATTGCACTACCACAAATTGCTGATACTTATAAGGTCGATATCAATATTTTGCAGTGGATAGTGGATGGCTATACACTTGCCTTTGCTGTGCTGATGTTATCTGCTGGAAACTTAAGTGATCTTTTTGGAGCCCAGCGTCTCTTTCAGATTGGCTTGGTCATTTTCGGGATCTCATCAATAGCTTGTGGATTAGCGACCAGCCCATTTCTATTGATTGCTGCAAGGGTATTTCAAGGTGTTGGTGCAGCAACGATGATTCCTAGTTCATTGGCTATTTTGAACCAGACCTTTGCTGACACACCAAACAAAAGAGCTAAAGCTATTGGTTTGTGGACAGCAGCAGGAAGTGCCGCCATTGCAGCGGGGCCAATAGTTGGCGGGGTACTTATTAAACTTAGCAACTGGCGTTTTATATTTTTCATCAATGCTCCTATCTGCCTTGCGGGCATCCTGCTTACTTTTTTTCTTAAAAAACAAACTAAACCAACCCTTGTTAGAAAATTTGATATACCGGGACAAGTTGCCTGGATGCTTTCCATTACGCTGCTGATTGCAGCAGTGATTGAGTGGTCTAAACTGGGCTTCACCCACCCATTAATTTATGGTAGCTTATTGCTTGGCGGGGCCTCCTTTATTGCTTTTCTGATCATTGAAAATAAAGCGAGTTATCCAAT
Organism: Pedobacter sp. UYP1; assembly: GCF_040547305.1. NCBI lineage: Bacteria > Pseudomonadati > Bacteroidota > Sphingobacteriia > Sphingobacteriales > Sphingobacteriaceae > Pedobacter > Pedobacter sp. UYP1. The sequence goes on from NZ_JBEPPL010000001.1 coordinate 659,060, forward strand.
GTTGCCATTGAATCTTTTTAATTCAGTTTCGTTCAATGTATTGTTAGTTTTAGGCGCAGTGCTCAATGGTTTTTACTATGGAACGGTTTTCATATTAAGCCTCTATTTGCAAAATATATTACACTATCCCCCGCTTACAGCCGGCCTCGCCTTTTTACCTTTGACTGCCGGATTTGTGATCTCTAATCTATTAAGCGGCAATATCATTAACCGTTATGGTCTGCGTACCCCTATTCTGATAGGACTAACGCTTTTTGCAGTTGGATTTTCAGGCCTGTTTACAGCTGGTATGCATACTTCTTTCTGGCAATTATCAATTCCATTCCTGCTTATTTCTTTAGGTATGGGCCTTGCTGTTCCGTCGATGACTACTGGTATTCTTTCCAGCGTTGACAAAACACTTTCAGGAACTGCCTCTGCAGCTTTGAATACGGTTAGACAGGCGGCTGGTGCAATTGGGGTGGCTGTTTTTGGCGCTATTGCAGCAAATGGCGGAGTTGCGATTTTACATACTATAACGGTAAGTATTATTGCTGCTATTGTGTGCACAATCGTTACCATTGTTCTCAGTCAGAAATACCTTAAAAAAGGTGTCTGAAGAGCTTAACTCCCTACCTTTATAATGATTATCTGGTATAATAATTATCCTGTCAATTTTCAATTTATTCCTTTTAGCATTGTCATTTCAGCTGTTTTTCGCTTTGAAACAATTAGATTTTATGTAACTATTCTATTACAATAACCAATATATTTTTCCGTTTAGAATGTTTAAAATCATAATAAACACACACAATGAATTATCAAAAATCAATTTTATTATTAGTTGCAGTTACGACCATAGCTGTAGCATGCAAAAAAGACAGGGACGTTGATGCATCTCCAAATGACCCCTCGCAACCTGCTGGGAACAAGACATCCTGGTGGCAACCTGCTGCGGGTGTTAGTTTTGACTGGCAGCTTGATGATATTAATAGCGCATCAAGTTTTTCGGCCGATGTAGTAGATGTAGATGCCTTTACAACCAGTGCGGAGACGGTAGCAGCTTTGCACGCCAAAGGAAAAAAGGTAATTGCCTATCTGTCGGTCGGAACTATTGAAAATGATCGCAATGATGCTTCGTTAATTCCTGCTGAGGTTATTGGAAAGCAATATCCTGAATGGCCAAAAGAAAAGTGGCTGGATATCCGCCAGATAGACAAGCTTAAACCTTGGCTAAACTCCAGAATAAATATGATCTTAAAAAAAGGATTTGACGGTATTGAACCAGACAATATGGATAGTTATGATAATGATCCTGGTTTTAACATTCAGTTAGCTGATACCAGAAAATATGCAGATTACCTGATCAGTTTGGCACATAGCAACGGATTATCTATTGGACAGAAAAATGTCAAAGAATTAACAGCGGATTATGCCTCTAAATTTGACTGGGCTTTAACAGAAGATGCTTTCGCGCAGGGTTGGCAGAATCAGTTGTCTGGCTACATCAAATTGAACAAGCCTGTTTTTGCTGTTGAGTACACCGACAAAATGTCCCAATCAAATTTCCAGGCAACTGTTTGCCCTTCAGCTAAACAGCTCAAGTATACTGCAATATTAAAAAAACGGGATTTATCGCAATGGGTGGATCGCTGCAATTAATCAGCTATTGATTACCTGGACTGTTTCTGATTAATTTGCTGTCAATTTTGTATATTAGTTTTATCACACAAATTAAACTTAAATCTTATGAAGTATTCAATTGACATTAAATCGGTTACAATTGGCCTTTTTATCGCAACACTATTATTCGGCGCTTTTAGTTTCAAACAGGATGGTGCTGAACCAGTTGGAAGATATCAGACAGCTGTAGGAGTAAATGGAGTGGTTATTTTAGACACCAAAACGGGTGCATATATTACCAACACTGATGCTACTAACAATGGATGGCGCAAGGGCAACTTTGCACATACTTCTGAAATAGTTACCGCTACAAAAGATAAAAATCTTTAATCAAGGCAGAACATTATTAAACCCGCCTGGTTACTAAGCCAGCTTAGCTATTAGTGAAATAGTTTTACATCTTTAAGACTAGTTTCACTAATAGCTTAATGATACTTTCTTTATTCAAAGGAAGCACAGTACCTACAATCGTATAACCTTCTGCATAGGGTACAAGCAAACTTACTACTTCTTCAGGTTGCTTAGAGAATGCAGCGATGAGCGCTACCATCCAGGTACAATAATTTCTATAGTAGGTTTCTACAGCTTGTTTAAGTTCATCATTTCTTGATGACAAGGCCCATATCTCCTGAAACATCATGGTTTGATTATTAGACTTACCATTTAATAGCAGTAAGTTCAATAGTTTCTCTAAAAACACTTCAATTGAAGGCGTACTTTCGGCTTTTAACGCGTTCAAAGTATGTGTTACTTCTACTTTGCACGATTGAAAATATTGTTCTACTGTTGCTATTAACAGCAAATTCTTATCTCTATAATAATATTGAAGATTACTTAAAGAAAGATTTGCGGCTTTCGCAACTTTCCTCATAGAAAGCTGGTCTGCTCCTTCTTTACTAAGAATATCTATTGTTGCGACTATAATTTGATTTAACCTTTCCTCTTTTTTATCCATTTGTCATTCAAAAATAAAGAAAAATAATAGTACATCCATCATATGGGTCACATGACCTATATTTACCTGAGTAGGTCATGTGACCTATATGATATTTTAAAATAATCTCATGGAATTACACAAAAAACGTATTTTAATTGTTGGCGGTTATGGACTTGTAGGAACCAACATTGCACGTCTGATCAGGAAAGAATATGAATCCATTAAATTAATTCTAGCTGGGAGAAATCCTCAGAATGGAGAAGTGCTCGCTAAAGAATTGACGAATGCAGAAACTGCTTATCTTAATTTGGAAGATGGTTTTGAACTGAGTCTTTATGGCGCTTTAGATCTTATCATTATAGCAGTGGAGGATTATAAGAACATTTTGAGGGAAACTGCGGTCTCGAATGGAATTGCTTGTATTACTATTACTGAACTGGCGGAGGATATTTCCCCGACCGTATTTCTTTCTCTGCATCAAACTTTTTCCGCTCCTGTTGTTTTGGCGGCGCATTGGCAGGCAGGAATAATAACACTCGCTGCTAAACAACTAGCAGCCAGGTTCAGCGAAATAACCAGCGTGGAAACTGCCGGATTGTATGACGAGCTAGATCCTGTTGGGCCCCTGGTAGCGAGTCAGGTTGATAGCTTTGTTGGCAGAGCATTAATGCGACAAAATGGAAATTGGCAGTTTGTAGACGCGAAAGAGAATGCCAGAACAATTCGTTTAACTGATTATTCATCAATTACCGGTTATCCTATGAGTACACTTGATGTACCAAGCATTGCTGCTTTTACTAATGCCAAAAATATTCGCTTTGATTTCGTTACAGGGAAATCCATAGGTAGTAAAAATGGGCTGGCAGCCTCTCATGATCTGTATATTGATATTGAAGGTGTCTTGTTATCTGGAGAAAAAACTAAGCTACGGGCTGTAATTTCTGATCCAAAAGGAGTATCTCATTTAACCGCCGTTGGTGTATTTCTAATAACGGAAGGGATATTTGGTTTAGGTGGCCAATCTGCTCCGCAGCAAGGTGGTATATATCTTCCTGAAACTATTGTGTCAACAGCTAATATCATGAGCCGTTTGGAAGAGTTTGATCTCCATATTACTGAAGAGAGTTTTAATTAAAATTAGCAAAGACAATAACCCCTCTCTATGATAAATAGAGAGAGGTTATTGTTCTTTGCTATGCTAAGCTCTTCGGCAAACCTTCTCTTTTTGATACTGCTAAACGATTATAATAAGCCACCTGAAACAGTAATTCTTTCGCCGGTAACCCATCCAGCATCGTTTGAGGCCAGGAAAACTGCAACTTTTGCAATATCTATCGGTAGCCCAATACGTCCTAGTGGTGTCAAAGCAAGAAATTGTTTTTCCATCTCACTACCAGGTCTCCCATCTGCAGTAGAACCTTCTGATTCTGTCATACCTGGAGCTATGGTATTGACTCTTATATTTCGGGGTCCAAGTTCTTTAGCAAGTGTTTTTGCCAGACTATCGACAGCAGCTTTAATAGCGCAATAAATCAATGTACCTGGTATTGGATTCAAACTTATAGTGGAACTTAAGTTAATGATACTTCCTCCGCTTCCACCAAACATAGCCACAGCTTGTTGTGCGCAAAACATATGCGCCATAAGACCGGTATTAATCTGTAAGTGAAAGGTTTCTTCACTGATGTCCTCTAATTTTTCATACCTCCATACACTTGCATTGTTGACTAAGATATCTAACCTGCCATAAGCTTTTTTAGTCTCCTCAAAGAGTTTTTTTATGTCAGTAATCTTTGAAATATCTGCCTGTATTGCGATAGCTGTTCCACCATTTTGGATAATCTCTTCGACAACTTTATCTGCTGATTCTTTACTGGATGAATAATTCACCACTACTTTGGCACCTTCTATTGCATATTCTTTAGCTATCCCAGCGCCAATTCCTTTTGACGATCCGGTAATGACCGCCACTTTGTCTTTTAATTTCATCTACTTTTATTTATTTATAATTGTCCACCAGAAACTTGAATTCTTTCTCCAGTCACCCATCCAGCATCATCTGATGCTAAGAAAACAGCAACTTTGGCAATGTCAACGGGCTGTGCTATCCGGCCTAATGGAATTTGCGCAAGAAGTTGCGCTTCCCACTCACCCCCTATAAAACCCTGTTCATGAGCACCTTCTGTCTCGGTTATACCAGGCGATATTGTATTGACTCTTATCTTTTTTGGCCCTAGCTCTTTCGCAAGTACTTTAGTTACGTTATCTATAGCTGCCTTTGTTGCAGCATAGATTAGCGTACCTGGCATAGGGTTTATACTTACAGTAGAGCTAATATTAATAATATTACCCCCATCCTTTTCCATAACCTCAGCTGCTTTTTGTGCACAAAGGATAGCACCTATTAAATTGGTGTTGATATTAGCCTGCAAAAGTTCTACTGTAATAGCTTCGAGCATAACAATATCATAAATACCAGCGTTATTGACCAGGATGTCTACTTTATTAAACGTTTTTATGGTTTCATTAAATAGCCTTTCAACATCCGTCGCTTTTGATACATCGGCTTGAACAGCAATTGCTTTACCGCCAAGCGCCACAATTTCATCAGCAATTTTCGTAGCTCTGATTTTGTCCTTAGCATAGTTTACAACCACTTTCGCTCCGGCCAAGGCATATGCTTTGGCAATACCTGCGCCTATCCCTTTTGATGCTCCGGTTACTATAGCAACTTTATCTTTTAATTTCAATGTCATTTGATTAATCTTTAGTAGACTACAAAACTAAATTGTATATATCTTTATGGAAAGTACCTACTTTTTAGTAGCCTAGCTACCAAAAAGTAAGTAAACTGATTATCAGTATATTAATATTACAGAAATGGCAAAAATGACAAGGAAATGTTCTGACTCACCAACTTGTTCAGTGGATTATGCATTTAGAAGGATTGGTGGCAAATATAAAGGCAGGATTTTATGGTCTTTAAATGAGCATAAAGTTATACGGTTTGGAGAGTTGGGAAGGATTTTAGCAGATGTGACAACCAAAATGTTAACACAAACCTTAAGGGAGTTGGAAAAAGATGATTTAATTATCAGAAAAGTCTATCACCAGGTACCACCTATGGTGGAATATTCTTTGTCGGAAACCGGATTGGAACTTATTCCTTTTATAACCTATTTGAAAGAATGGGGAGATAAGAAAATTGCGAAAGAGAAAGGTAAAGTTGAAGTAACTTCACAAATGACTTGATTGCTATATGGAAAGCGCTGACAGGGCATATTGCCCTTGTCTGGATAGCTCATCATTCTCAACTTTAACAGTGACCGATCGAGGATGGGGCTATGAAAATATTAAAAGTGGCTGACGCATTTGATAAATCGGCAAAAATATACCAACCATTTTTGTAAAAGGTGAAAAATGTTGTAATTTGACTAAACACAAATTATTTATAAAGTTCTTTCATAACCTCATCCAGGTTGGTTGCACTTTGAATAATCATCTTTGCGGCATCTTGCATGTCACCAATCTCAGTACTACTTTGCATTATTTTGCCAAGTCCAATTAAATTTGCGACATGCCGTCGTACTAAATGAGAGTGACTTATTTTCACCTGCTGGAGTTCACTGGTAATTTTCATCAGTTCTGTGATATCATGACCAATACAATAAATTCCGGCAGGAATCCCTGTATCATCAAAAACAGCCTTGTACTCCCATCGTGTAATAATGAATCCGCCATGTCCATCATATTTACGAATAGTTGCCGGAAAAACCAAATCAGGATTGTTAAAGGCCATTTCTGAAACAATTTGACAGGTTTGCTGATCATCAGGATGCATAGTTATGGCGTAGTGCTTACCGACAAGATCTCCATGGATAGGTTTAAAAATGTCTGCATACCGTCTATTTATATAGCTATAGTTAGAATTCATATCTACCGCTATAAGATAATAGGTTCCTGAGTCTCCCAATAGAGATTTAATTACTTCAAATTGTTGATTACCTGTCATTTATATAAAAATAGAATCAGCTATCACAAGTAAGCAAAGAGATTTACTGCCATTGCCCAGTTTATAATATCATCATTTCCTTAAACATACATTACAAATGAATAGCTGATTTAGTTTTCATATAAAAACTATCTGGCTTATTCAGAAGCTTTTTAGAATTTCAGTTTTCCCAGGTTAATACCGTATTTCTTTTTAAACGCCGCACGGATATAGCCTTTTGAAATAACCTTTTCTCTTAAGGGTACAAAACGGACAACTTGTACAGGCCAGACAAACGTTATTTTCTGTGGTCGATGAGAAAAGTTTATATGTAACTGCTAATTTTAAAGAAACACAAATGGAATATATCAGACGTGGTCAGGATGTTCAGATTAAAGTGGACGCTTATCCTGATTTATTCGTGGTAAAGTATATAATTTTGCAGGTACCACTGACGCAAAAATGGCATTACTGCCTCCTGACAACGCTCCGGGAAATTTTGTAAAAGTAGTACAGCGTATCCCTGTAAAAATAAAAATCACTTCATCTAAAGATGATTATAGATTTAATCCGGCCAGGGATGAATGTGGAGGTCTCAGTTTCAAAAAAAAATAAAAACTCCTTTTAGGTTCAATAAATCTCCCCGACTAATGGCCAAACAAACACAGAATTTAAAGATGAAATTGCCTGGGTAACGGGAAGAACTAAAGAAATCGGAAAAGCTATCGCAAGCAGACTAGCACAGGCAATGGGTAGAGTAATCACAACCTGTTGTCTTTTTGCAATCTTGCTATTTGCTTGCTCAGTATAATTTATAAATGTTCATTCAAAAGATATCCAAAAGTATATTTAGGCTGATAGTTCAATATGTGCCTCGCTTTATCAGCGCAATATACCCTGTCAATACTTTCCGGCAATTTCCAGTTATTGTGTTTATATAACTCAATTGCCGCAGGATAATATTTAGCAATTACAATAGGTGCATTATGCTTTAATCCAATCAAATCCTCTTTATAAAAAGGTGACCCGCTGGAAATATTAAAAATTTCAAACTGCTTAAAGTTGTAATCTAAAGCCAGTCTTAATGCTTCAGCTCCATCTCTTTCGTCAAGCCCCCTGTAAAGCCGATGGTTCAACATTAAGTTATCAGGTTCACGAAGAAAACGGCCGACACGGTACACCGTTGCTTGTATACTCTCTTTTTCGAAAAACTCGCGGCAGAGTTCTTCACATGTTTGCTTAGTGATGTCGTAGATATCTCTTGGTTGTATAGGTAAATTTTCATCCACCCAAACGGCCTGATTACTATCTACTAAAGATTTTCCATAAATAGATGTGGTACTGGTGAACAAAAATTTGCTTATACCATTGGCTACACACGCGTTCAAAAGATTCAGCGTACCATTGATATTTGTATTTACAAAATCTTCGCGGGAGTAATTTAAATCCATGTGTCTGCCATGCAAAGCTGCAGTATGTATAACTGCATCGATACCTTTCGTCATTTCGAATACTTGATGTTTATTTTTCACATCAGCAATGAGATTTGTCGTTAGACTATCTACAATATCGACACCTATAGCCTCATGACCAAAATCTCTTAGAAGTTTAATAGTTACACTACCTAATTTACCAGATGAGCCTGTTACTAGTAATTTCATAATTGTTACCTTTTCAATAATTTGCAGCGGAGTACTTAAACATCATTTATGTGGTTATATAATTAATCCGGATACATCATATTATAATATTCCTTAATCGTTATAACTTTCGGGTCAGTACTATTCTCCATCCGTGTACCTCTTTTTACATAAATAAAATTGGTAGTAAAAAAGTTTTTATTGTTCTTATCATTCGAGATTCCCTGATATATAAAAATCCATGCATTAAGGGTGGGTATATCCCAAAAAAAAGATTCGCCATTTCCTTTTGTGTTTCTTCGCTCGTAATTTGGATATGTCTTTTTTAAGTAGTCGACAATCGACTTCGTTTCTTCTTGATTGACACAAGAATAGTTAAACCCTAAATAGTTTGGTTTATTATTATCCGCAACAAACAAAGACAAATTATTATAATCTGCAAGGTTTCCATCTGGAAAAGAATAGGTACTAAGTTTAATGCCGCCCAGCACATAATTATCTGGTTTATTTGTAGTATAATTTCTCAATCCAAGATTAGGATCCTGATCCTTTTTCAATTGCTTATCTCCCTGAACAATGCTGAATACATTTTTATCAAATTTTAATGCTAAAAGATCAGTTTTTGTCTGTGAGTTACAAGAGATAACAGTGATTCCTATCAGAAGTAAAAAGAAATATTTCATAGAATTATTTTTTATAAGATTACATCAACTGAATGATAATAAGTTCAATTCATATTATCAAATATAATATTTTTATCTTCAACGTATAACCTTCATCCGTTCAGGTTATTATTATTAATTTAATTCATTATAAATGATATTGAACTATCCGTCATATCCGATCAGCAGCATGATAAAAACAACTGCATTATTGCTTTTTGCTCTGCTGACACATCCCCTGTCTGCACAGCAAAAGATCAGCTTGAAGGTGATTAATTCCTTGAAAGTCTATCAAAGCACTTGTGCACGGGATCCAAATCAGGAATTAATAGAGCTCAAAAAAATAATTCCTGATTTGGTTCTGGATATTCGATATGCAACGGCAAACAATTTCATGAAACAGGTTATGTATTCGCAAGCGCGCGCTTTTACCAGAAAGCCAGTTGCAGAACAGCTGAAAAAAATTCAGGCAGATCTCCGCAAAAGAGGATATGGATTAAAGATTTATGATGCTTACCGTCCTTACGCTATCACGGTTTCCTTTTACAAAAGAGCTTCTGATAAACGTTTTGTAGCCAACCCTGCAAAGGGTTCGAAGCACAACCGCGGCTGTGCGGTAGACCTTACCCTGATCGATTTCAAAACGAAGAAAGAAGTTCCAATGCCCACCCCCTATGACAGTTTTGCTCCCGAGGCCGCCGCGGCCTACCAAAAATTACCATCTGCCATTATCCGCAACCGGGATTTCCTGATCCGAACAATGCGGACATATGGTTTCAGGGTCATCAAAAACGAATGGTGGCACTATGATTTTATTGGGTGGCAGAATTATGCGTTGATGGACATTCCTTTCAAAAGTCTTTAAGACAGACCTGCATTTAATTAAAGGAATGCCTGAACTCCATTGGTGAAAAACTGGTCTTGGTCTTGAAAAGTTTGCTGAAGGATTGCAAATGTTCAAAACCCAATTCGTAAGCAATCTCACTGATCGATAGATTGGTAGTAGAGAGTTTTTCTTTAGCCAGATCAATTAACTTATTATGCAAATGTTGCTGCGTATTCTGTCCGGTAAGGGATTTAAGCAAACCGCTGAGGTAACCTGGTGAGATGTTTAAGTTCTCGGCAATATAAGTCACACTGGGCAGCCCTTTTTGAGCCAATGCGCCGCTGTTAAAATAATTGGTCAGCAGATCTTCCAATTTGGTCAATACTTGGTGGCTGGTAATCTTTCTGGTGATGAACTGGCGCTGATAGAATCTTTCGGAATAAGTAAGTAAGAGCTCTAATTGAGCAATGATCACGCTTTGGCTGAAACGGTCGATATTCGCATTGTACTCTTGTTCGATATTTTGCGCAATAGTTGTGAGCATCGTTTCTTCTTTATCAGATAAGTAAAGCGCTTCATGAACCGAGTAATTAAAGAATTCGTATTGTTTAATGGTTTTGGCGAGCGGTGTGTTCCACAAAAAATCAGGATGGATCAGGATCATCCAGCCTTCGGGACGGTGTATCACACTCCCCTTTTCAATCTCCATCCCAAATACCTGACCGGGCGACATAAAGAACAATACACCGTCGTCAAAATCACTGGCCTGCTGGCCATATTTAAATTTAGTGTTCTTGACTCTTTTCATGGAGACCGAATAAAAATCATAGATCAAACTGAATGAGCCTTCGGCAAGTGGCCTGTTGAGCTCGTCCATATGCACCAGACTAATGAGCGGATGTGCAGGATTAAGCAGCCCCGCTGCCCGATGATATTCGGTAATCGTATGGAAGCGAAAAAGCTGGTGATTATTCATAGCTATACTAATTTCGTTATTTTTTATGATAAACTGCAGCGAACTCTTGTGCGAAATCAGCGAGTTTGACTTTACCCATTTTTGGCTGGTTCTTGTGAAAATTCTCCAGCGTTTTTCCGCTATGCATCGCCGCTTGCATTTCTACCAGTGTCCCGGCGAGCTTTTCGGGCAATTTGGCCATCTTCAACCCTTGTAACATCTCCTTATCCGAGAGCAGCACCCATTTAAGCCAGGGTTTACCTATCGCTGTGCCAATGATCTTTGCGGCTTCATTACAGGTCATTTCCTCGCTGCCCACGTAACAGATTGTTTTCCCTTTAGGTAGTAATAATAGTTCCCGGGCAACCGCATCTGCTATATCCGCTGGCGAAACAAAAACAACCCGGTCATCTCCACCATAGTTTCCCATCAAAAGACCAGTCTTGCCAGTGAGCAAGGACCACAGGCCGGAGTAACGCAGTGTCAGGAATTTGCCCAGGAGTCCCCTACCTTTAATGAGGTCTATGGATTGATAGAAATTGGTATAAAATGAGCCCGGCCGCATGATCGTAATGGAAGCGTCCAAATCATCAAATAAGTGTTCGACGTTTTCGGCTTTAACCAAATCTGCCGCCCACCCGCTCATGACCACGATCCGTTTGGTACCAGCTTCCTTGAGTGCCTGTGCATAATTCTGTGCCATCCGCCGTAAATAATCACCCAGATCAGGCTCAGTAAAACTCAAGGGTATCATGGCGTAAACAGCATCTGCATTTTTGAATGTATGCGTCAAAAAGTTGACATCAGAGATCGAGCCAATAGCAGGTACCGCACCTGATTTTTCGATAGCTGTTTTTTTCTCCGGGTTACTGCTGACCACGGTTACAGTATGCCCCTGTCTAACTAATATTGCTGTCAGTGGTTGGCTGATATTTCCTAAAGAACCGGTTATAATAATTTTCATTGCTTTATTTAGTGTAAACGCCGTTTTCGATATCAACAAGTAAGGTAGTGTTCGTTGGCTGCCAGTTTAAATGTTCTTGTGTCCACTTACTTGATGCAGGACAGTCAATAGCAGCCATGTGCGAGAACCATCCAAAATGTTCAGCTGCTGCTTCAGGCGCTACCGAAACTATCGGAATATTCAGTTGTTTGCCTATGGCTTCTGCTATCGTTTTAAGTGTGATAGCTTCCTCGGCAGAAGCATGATAGCGAGTACCTGGAGTAGCGTTTTCCAGGGCTAGCCGGAATAAATGAGCGGCATCCAGCACATGTACAGCATTCCAGCGGTTTTGTCCATCGCCGATATAAGCTGACACTCCTTTTTCTTTGGCTATATTGAACAATATGGGTATAAATCCGTGTTTATCCTGGTCGCTATGTACCGATGGCGATAAGCGAATGGCTGCTGCACGTACATTCAGTTTAGCCACCGCATCTGCAGTTTGTTCAGAAGCACGCGGCCAGGCGGGATCGATTGGAGGCGCGATATCTTCGGTAGCGAGCTTTCCCGGGCTAACCAGAGCTGTACCAGAGGTAACTATAAACGGGCGATCAGAACCTGCCAATACCTCTCCAATAGTTTCAATAGCAACTTTATCCACCTCGCAAACCTCCGCAAACCGGGTAAAGTCATGAATAAAACCAGCGTGGATAACGGCGTCTGCTTGAGCAGCGCCACTACGCAGACTGTCTGGGTCTTCGAGGTCTCCGCGATGAACTTCCGCACCAGCATCGATCAGCTTTTTTGCTGAGGCGTCTGAACGGGCAAGTCCCGTTACCTGGTGACCTGCATTTATTAATTCCTGCACAATGGCAGTACCAATGAAGCCTGTGGCTCCGGTGACAAATACACGCATAATTAACTTTCTTTTGTTTATACAAACATGGGCTGTTTTGGTTAGCTGGATTTATCCAAATCTGCGTTTGATTTAGCCAAAACCGTAAAAATCATCAAAGGGAAATTAAAGCTAAATCACCCATTGATGATCTTATTTATGTGGCATAAAACTTATTCTTCCTGCTGGTAAACTGCAGCAAAGTTTCTCGCAAATCCGGCAAGTTTGACTTTGCCCAAAACCGGTTGATTACGGTAGTAGTCTTCGTACAATTTGCCAGTGCCCTGATTGGCTTGCATTTCTATGAAGCCTTGAGCAATCTGAGGGTTAAACCCGGCGCTTAACCAAGAATTTAAAAGCTGCTCATCGGAAATGACTTTCCACTGCAAGTCAGGCTTTCCGATTGCGTCTCCAAGCGCCCGGGCAATTTCATTAGGTGACACCTCGTCGCTGGCAATATAACGCATAGTTCTTCCTTCAAAAGACTGTCCAATTTCTTCTGCTATCACCGACGCAATGTCCAAAGGAGAAACCCATGGTTCTTTTTGATCACCGCCGTAGTTAGAGATGATAGCGCCTCTGTGTTTGATAGTTGAAATGAAGGAGAACATATTGGTATAGAAGCCTACTGGGCGTAAAGTTTTAATAGATACTTCAGCAGGCAACTGTTTCAATATATGCTCCACATTATGGTGAAATACTAAAAAGCCATTGCCCTTATCCATGTGTGCGCCAATGCTGCTGAGGTGGATTACTTTTTTGACTCCTGATTGTTCGATCGCCTGCTTGTAATTAAGCCCGATCTGGCTAATTATACTAATAAAATCTACTTCCTCATCAGATTCGTCTCCGCCGGCGGTATCGAGCGTTTCCATAAGATATACTATATCTGCACCTTGAAAAGTCCTGGCTAGAAAAGAAGCATCCTGCATGGAGCCAATTGCTGCTTGAGCACCAAGTGCTTCAATTGCAGGCTGCCGGTCTGCTTGACTACTGATGACTGTTATGGTATGACCGTTTTGTACTAAAGTCTGGGTAAGGGGTTTTCCAATGTTTCCGATGGAACCTGTAAGTATAATGTTCATAAAATTTGTGTTTTGCTGAGACAAATTTCGGAAGCAATGTAATGGGAAAAATAACCAAATACCTACTTGTTGTAGCCAAATGGCGGAGTCAGTTCAAAATTATTATCTCTTACCCAAACTTGGATACAATTAACCCCGGTTTGGAAACACAGGTCTTTAATTTATCTAGAATCTTTGTAGTGTACAAATTAAAAGCAGAAAAATGAAAAAGACAATTTTTATTACAGGAGCATCGGCGGGTTTGGGAAAAGCAACTGCCAAATTATTTCAGTCAAGAGGTTGGAATGTAATTGGTACGATGCGGGATCCGAAAAAGGAAATGGAACTCACTGAATTGGAAAATGTAACTATTTTACCAATGGATGTAACCAATCCAGAACAAATTAAAACCACTGTAGCTAAGGCTATTTCTTTATACACTATCGATGTAGTCTTTAACAATGCAGGGTATGGCTTGATGGGCGCCATGGAAGCATTGAGTGATGAACAAATTTTAAGACAGATCAACACTAATCTTTTGGGAGTATTACGGGTTACGCAGGCATTTATCCCTCATTTCAGGGAAAAGAAAAGTGGTTTATTTATCAGTACAACCTCAATAGGCGGGCTATTTGGATTTCCGTTGCATTCTATTTATCATGCCACAAAATTTGCTATAGAGGGCTGGTCAGAGAGCATGTCATTTGAATTGGGTTTGCACAATATCGGGATTAAAACTATTGCCCCTGGTGGTATTGCGACAGATTTTACAGGAAGATCACTCGATAGAAGTTCGCATCCTGAATATCAGGAAATAGAAGACAAGTTATTTTCGGCTATAGATGGAATGATGGAGATGGCTTCGACTGCAGAACAAATTGCCGAAGTAGTTTTTGAAGCAGCAACCGACAATAAGGATCAGGTTCGTTATTTGGCTGGTGAAGATGCAAAAGCAATGTATGCACGCCGTTTGGAAATTGGCAATGAAGAATTCAGGAAAGAAATAAGAAAGCAAATATCAGGATAAAAACTAATAGAGCTAATTGACAGAAAATTGCATTGCTTGTTGTAAATTTATAAAACCAGTTCAAATGAAAATTATTAATTCCATATCCGAAAAACATCGTTTGGTTTCTTTACCGGAGCCCTTACATCCACTGGTGAGTGTAGTTCGCATTTCAGATATGCGTTTTAAAGACGATCCGATATGGAGACAGTTTTCTGTCAATTTCTATTGTATATCTCTGAAAAGAAATATTGCAGGAAAAACAAAATATGGTCAGCAATATTATGATTACAATAAAGGTATAATGACGTTTCTTGCGCCTAAACAGGTAATGTCGCTGGATGCGGATCAAATGGATATACTCAGCCCCGCATCTGGATATGCATTATTGATCCACCCTGATTTTCTATACAAACATCCGCTTGCAACTGCAATCAAAAATTATGGGTTCTTTTCATATGCTGTAAATGAAGCATTGCATCTTTCGGAAAAAGAAGAAAAGAATGTGGAAGAGATATTTCATAAGATCGAGGAAGAATACCAGCATATTGACCGGCATACGCAGGATATCATCCTTTCTCAAATTGATTTATTATTAAGTTACTGCAACCGGTTTTATGAGCGACAATTTATTACCCGAAAAGCCGTAAATCATGATGTGCTAACCAAAATGGAATTATTGCTAAACGAATATTTTGACGAGGAGAAAATCTTAAAAACAGGCCCACCTACTGTTGAAGCCCTGGCTGATCAACTTCATATGTCGCCATATTATTTAAGTGATCTTTTACGTAATCTTACCGGCCAAAGTGCTCAGCAACACATCCAGGAAAAACTGATCGAAAAGGCTAAAGAATACCTTTCTATAACTAATCTTACTGTTGCCGAAATTGCCTACCAGTTAGGTTTTGAATACCCGCAGTCGTTTAATAAACTGTTTAAAAAGAAAACCAGCATTTCTCCTTTAAAGTTCCGGCAATCGTTTAATTTATAAGGTATCACGCAGGATAATATATTATAAAAGACCAGATTGATTTAATCATAAATCAATCTGGTCTTAGAAAAGTATTGTAAGTTGTTAGTAAGGATATGGAAGTATATGGAATCTTAACCCCACTGCCCCATAACCTGGATAATTTCGGTTTACCGGAGTAAAGTAATGGTCGAAATTAGAATAATCGTAGAACTCATAAATAGGAACCGTTGTTGGCTGGCTTTCTGCATACACATATCCTAAAATACCTTCGTATATCCACTCTCCATAATCTTTTTTAGTAGTCGTATAGTAATGATCAGTTTTATTGTTAGCATAATACTGGTACAAAGGAACGGTATTTGGTTTCTGAATGGTAGATATATATCCTAATACCTTGACATATTTCCAGTCTCCGTAATCCATTTTTTTCGTTGTTAAATAGTGATCTATTTTTCCATAATTGTAATATTCATATAACTCTTCACAATCAACTTCTGGCAAAGGATGTGTCGTTATCTGTTTGTTTTGATACATATAAAATTTCACATCTTCAAATACCCATTCACTACCTATCATGCCTGGAGCATTCATATAACGGTGTGTCTTAGTTATAGGATTCCAGTGACAGTATATTGGTTTTGTACCTGTTATTTGAGTAGTAAAGACATTAAAAGGGGTACTATTATAAGTAAGTCTTTCATATTCTTGTTTATTAATAGTATAATACTCATCTGCCGGCGGATTCTTATATTCAGAATACCAGTATAAGGGTACAGACCCAGGTGTATTCTCAGGCGCACCGTATCCTAATAAGCCTCTGAACACAGAAATTGGAGGCATTCCCTGCGGGGCAGTTCTTAAATAATATAGATTGTAATTATCTCCATAATAT
The DNA here is from genome assembly GCF_040547305.1 of Pedobacter sp. UYP1. Classification (NCBI taxonomy): domain Bacteria; kingdom Pseudomonadati; phylum Bacteroidota; class Sphingobacteriia; order Sphingobacteriales; family Sphingobacteriaceae; genus Pedobacter; species Pedobacter sp. UYP1. The sequence goes on from NZ_JBEPPL010000001.1 coordinate 675,509, forward strand.
TCAAGAAAAGGTATTGCTCCAGCAATATCCGGTGCAGGCGTTGCAGGAGCGGGTCTATTTGGCCCAACTGGTACTGTGGGACCATCTAAGCTAGTTTTAGTTACAGAAAGAGTAACTGCTGATTTTACTGACCCTTCATATCTGGTAAGTCTTAGATAAATATCCCCAGTTTTTTTCCCAGCTGGAAGCTTACAATCTATAGCGCCCTCCCATACATTATTTTGACTTGGCCAATCTCCACTATATCTTGTCAATTGATTGCTGATCACTGTTTGTGTTGATCCTTCCTGAAGGATGACCTCAAGAACAGCATTAGTAATTCCTATTTCTATTCCTTTTACCACGGTAAATTTAGCTGTGAATGATGTTTCTCCGCTAGGATTTAATCTTAACTTAAGGTTGTTAGTTAAATATTGACTATCGATGATGAACTTTGTGATATCTACACCAGCATTTGCTTTGATGGCTATAATTGAAAACAGAAATAGCAAAGTAATTATTTTAATATTTTTCATTATTTATTGTTTTCGTATTTAGCTTTATAATTATTAGACGTGTCGTATAAGTATTCCATTCTTTCTATATCAAATTTAAATTGACCAAATATATATTCGTTATTTTTGTTATCGAATACTATATCTTTTTTAGGAACTTCCCACATGATCGATATAAATCGTTCAATTCTTTCCATTTTTTCACGATTAATTGCAACTGGTTGAACTACATCCTTAGCACAGCCACAAAGTGTAGTAGCTAGTCCAAATAGTAAAAATAAACTACAGACACTTTTAGTAAATTTTTTTCTCATTTTGTATAATTATAAATATAATATTTTTCACAAAAGTAGTCAATTTCAATATAAATTCACTTAAAGTGTTTTAAATATTAAATAACAATAAAGTGCTGTAAATGAAATCATTAAGTTATCTTTTAATTTTACAGATTAATCATATGATGATATTTAATTACGATCTTAATGACATGCTGTGCTTTTAGTTATAAGTGAACATCTACATGATAAGCTTATGGATCAAATGGTTTTTATTGCAGAAATGGAATATTTAATGGCTAAAGCAATTTCATTTAAACTGGTTTAATCTCTCCGTCATTTGAAGAAACAAAGTAAATCTTCTAAAGATAGCGTTGTAACAAACCTTCAATTGCACTGTCAAAAGCTTACTAAAAACTAAAGTTATGAAATGGAATTTCCCCCTCAAGAGAAATACAGGAACAACCAAACCCAGAAAAACAAAAAAACGGGAATGGTTTGATGCCTTGTTATTTGCCCTTATCGCCTCGACTATTATCCGGGGCCTGGTATTCTCAGCCTATGCTATCCCTTCGGGTTCAATGGAAGGAACGTTGCTTACTGGAGATTATTTGTTTGTGAGCAAAATCAGCTATGGCCCAAGAATGCCCTTTACACCTGTTCAAAACCCTTTTCTGGAATCTACAATTACAAAATATCATATCAAAACGTACTGGGATGGTATAAAGTTGCCATACTTCCGCTTGCCAGGTTTAACAAAGATTAAAAAGGGGGATATTGTGGTGTTCAATAAACCTGAAGAAGCTGATCCTGCTTATGATAAACCTGTAGATGTAAGAACGAACCTTATTAAACGTTGTCAGGCCACGCCTGGAGATGTGCTGACGATTGTAAATTCGCAGGTTTATATCAATGGAAAAGCTGCTCCAAATGCCGAAAAGGCTCAGACATCTTATCAAGTAATCACCTCTGGAGATATGATTAATACTGACGTTTTTCGTGATATGAATATTGAAGTCCGCCAGCAAATTGATATCAATACTTATGAAATGATTATACCGAAAGAACAGTTGACAACTTTTAAAGGATTCTCTTACATCAAAAGTGTAACACCAGTAGTAGAGCCGGCGGGCAGCTACGATGCAGCTGTTTTCCCTCATAACGAAAGGTTCAAATGGAATGAAGACAATTTTGGCCCGCTGACTTTACCGAAAATAGGCATGTCAGTACCGTTAAATCAAGAAAATTTAATCTTATACCGCAGGGCAATTGAGTTATATGAGCACAATAAAGTTGAATTAGCCGGAAAGGATATACTGATCAATGGTAAAAAAACAGATAGCTATACGTTTAAAATGAACTATTACTGGATGATGGGTGACAATCGCCACAATTCACTGGATTCACGTTTCTGGGGATATGTACCAGAAGACCATGTAATTGGCAAAGCTTTAATTACCTGGATGAGCATTGATTCGGCAAAAAATTTTCTGAATAAAGTGAGGTGGAACAGGATTTTAAAACCAATTGATTAACAAAGTTTTGACTTAGGCTGAACCTAAAAACCATCACTTTCTATAAATATTTCATAAAAAAGGGTTATTATCGACTAATAACCCTTTTCACTTTCAATACTAAGAATCTTTTCATTCTTGTTCAATACCTTGACTCTTTTCCCGCACGCTTAATATTAGAACCTCTTTCCGATACCCAGGCTAAATAACCAGGGGTCTATTTTTGTATTGGCAATTACAGTTGCTCCACCAGCAACGCTTGGTATGGTTGTTACTGTTGCGTCTGTTCTTAGCCAGATTTTCTTTACATCTATATTCAGGAATAAGTTTTTGCCGATATCAAAGTCACTACCAATCTGTGCAGCGAAGGCAAATTTATTTTTATAGTCAGTATGCGCAATAGCAGGTCCATTTTTAGCGCTATAAAAAATAGTATAATTGACACCGGCACCTACATAAGGTAAAATGCCTTTTGCAACTGGCGCATGGTACAGAAATGTTAAAGTCGGTGGTAATAACCACACTTTACCAACATTTACATCTCCTAAAGCAGTCTCTGTCGCTGTTATTTGATGGCGGGTTGTACCTAGGATTAGATTTGCAGAGAAATTCTTAGTTAAGAAATAAGTAAAATCCAGTTCAGGAATTACCGTTGTGCTAATATCTGCCGATCCACCTATTGTACTGATAGTTGCACTGGCATCAGGAGCAACTACTGTTCCACGTAATCTTACGCGCCACTCCCCTTTTTGTTGCGCCAAACTTGTCAATGTCACGCTTACCAAAAGCGCTAGTATCCATACTTTTTTCATAATGAAATCATTTAAATTATGATCAAATGTATTTAGGACTACCCAGCCTCCAAATGAGCTTAAACAGTTTTCAGCATGATCTATATCATGAAATAATTATCAATAAGCAGTATAATACTTGCATATATAACGGGATTAAATTATCAAAGTCCGAACCATACACCTGGTTCATCAAATATAATACCGATTCCTACCCCGTTTAATTGATCACTTAAACGCTTTACCGGATGTGGTGTTTCGATATACATCGGAGGTTTATGCATGGAACCAAAATGAATTGCAACCACAGATCTGGTTTTCAAAATGTGAGCTGCAATTGCCGCCTGTTCCGGTGTCATCACGGCTTCAAGAGGACTCATTGGCTGAAGAGGCGGAAAATCAACGACCGGTGCATTAATTGGCAAAAAAGCAATATCAAATGGCCCGAATTTATTGGCAATGCGCCACCAAAAGCCATGAAATAAAGTATCTCCAGCATGAATAATCCTATGTCCTCCGCATTCAACAATCCAGCTCAGCTGCGGATCACCAAATCCATCAACGGCCGGAGCTGAGAATATTCGAAATGGCCCTACTTCCCGTTCTTCCCATTCTCCTACTACTTCAGTGGCGAGCATATATTTATTAAATTCTTTTTCTGCATGCTGTGTTAATGCAAGATCTGCCTCACTTCCAGTTGCAGGTACAGGACGAAAGATCGGTGCGCCACTGCGAAGAGCCAAAGCCAATGCACCGGGGTCGGCATGATCTGCATGGAGGTGGGTTAAAAGTGCGACTGAGGTAAAGCCTTGATTTGATGAAGCCGGAAAGGATTCATTTGGAGTCCGGATCATGGCAAGTTGTGAAGTGTCCTGTATATAATCTATGAGGAGCGTTTCGCCTGCGCACTCAATTTCTATTCCTGCCCAACCTAATCTGCGCCACCTGGTTTTTGTACTTTTCATGAGTTCTGCCTTTTTACATTTAATTTCTGATGCAGCAAATGTGCAGCTAAAAACAAGGCAGTTGATAGACAGATATTCCCGAAGAGTTAACGATTCTTCCTGAAATTGATAGTTAGTATAGTATAGCTTTAAGACAATGTGTGTTTTTCACGGTACTGAGCTGGAGATATACCTTCTTTATTTCTAAAGAATCTGCTAAACGTTTGTATATCCTTATAACCTAATTGATGCGCAATTTCCTTGATAGAAAAGCTGGTGTAATCGATTTGTCTTCTAGCATGGATCATAATCCTATCGTGAATAATACCTAGTGGAGACCGGTTAAAGGTATTAGAAAATAAGTTGGATAATGTTTTTGGAGACTTGTTTAGTTTTGAAGCATAAAATGCCACGTCATGGTGTTTATAAAAATGACTCTCTACCAGGAAATTAAACTCTCTGATGATATCTACCTGGCTTTTTTCCAGCTGATGTAAATAGGTTGACTTTCTTAAAATTCTGACCGAAAGAATTAGCATTCGTTTAAGCATCGTTTCCAACATCTCTTTTTGGAGAATGTCTTCCTGCTGCATTTCATTATAGAAGATTTCCCATGAGGCTTCAAAATCTTCAATTACAGTAATATCCACTTTGACTATTTGTATATGCGCTGCGCCATAAAATAACAATCCTTTACTGCCCACTTGATTATCCTGGTCAATCATGCAGAAAAATGATTTGTTAAAACGAACCATCCGGGCAGTATCAAACCCGATATCGTCAATTTTGTGAAACTCCGTTAAAAAGATGAGCTCATTCTTTGACAATTGGTATGGAACCTTATCTACAGTAATATTTAGAAAATCACCGGTATTCCAGATCAAGGTCTTATCTGTTTCCCGAAAATCAAAAACAGTATGTTTATTTTCATTATTCAGTTCCATGAGGCACAGAAACTCTTTGGAGGCATTTTCGAAAATCATGATTAAAACTATCTGCAGCAAATATAACTTAAAACAAGTTTTCCAGGTCTGTGCCGCTCAAAACAAAAGATTTTTAATTATCATTTATCCTTGCAAACCCAGCTCATCCTTCTCCAACAAATTTAACCATAGAAGAATAATATTTCAGACAATACCAATCATAAACAAATTAAAGATAATAAATACACTTATAATACGTATATTCATAAAAAATCTAACCTAAATTTAACCAAAGGAAAACATGAAAAAAGAAATTTGTAAAAAGACAATCAAATTACTGTTTACGATGGCCTGCCTGAGTATGGTTATCTCTTCCTGTAAAAAGGATGAAGCCGCTACAAATCCAAAAGCGGAAGATAATATTAAACAGCTTACTGCTTATCTCACTGGTAAAGGATTCAGAGCTGAAAACATTGCTTATAAGGACGGAAGATTCATCCTCGAAAAGGACATTATAATTACCAGGGAAGAAGTGGAAACGAGGATGAAAAATGAAACCACTCCGCAGACCGAACATTGGAGAGGACCCTATCTGGTCAAAGATCCTTATCAAAAGAACATTAAGTATTATATGGATGCGGGCGTACCATTTGAATGGAATAGTGCAGTCCTGGGCGCAGTAATGAACTGGAATAACATGGAGGATCATTATTATATGACACTCAATATGTCATTATTAGCATCCAGCGCCGGTGGAGATGTCAGGATATTCATGGGATATGAAGATGCGAACTGGATTGCACGTGCTTACCTGCCAGGATCAAATGGCAGAGCTGGCCAGAGTATTGAGATCAACAGCAAATTCAATAATTTGCCAGCGAGTGAGAAGCTTTTTGCAATTACACATGAAATGGGTCATACGATCGGTTTCAATCATACTGATGAGAACAAAGGATCATTTATCAGGGGAACTTTCCCTTACTTCGATACTCCTCTTGTAGATCCCGGATCTGTGATGAATTCTACTGTATTACCTTGGAGCAACTTTACTGCAGGAGATGTTCTGGCTACTAAGAATTTATATCCAAAAATATTCTGATAACCCCAGGATATGACATGAAGCCTTATTATGCTGCTTCATGTCATATCTCAGAATATAAGCAGTTGTTCTTGAAACAAATTCACGTGCTGAAAGTGTACTGGTTAAATGCGGCTATGTCTGCGAAGGATTATTAAAATCGTACCGGATGATTCGGGGAATCCCAGGTAATTTTAGATGTATTGACACTTAACGTAAATACACAACATCCTGCAAACCAGTATTAAAATCACGTACTGAAGTTTTATGAACTTCTGGACTCAGTTAAATGACTTCCTGAACTCTAAAGGCGATAATTTAGTTTTCGCCTTAAATAGTTTATTGAAAGATTGCGGATGCCCAAATCCAAGCGCATAGGCAACTTCACTTACTGATAAACTTGTGGCAGATAGTTTTTCTTTCGCTTTTTCTATGATCTTTTGGTGTATAATATACTGGGTATTTTCCCCGGTAAGCGACCTTAACATATCACTCAAATAACTCGGTGATATATTCAGTTTTTCAGAAAGGTAGTGTACTGTTGGTATTCCGTGATCTGCAGATTTATCACCCCTGAAATACTCATCTAATATATCATCAAGCTTTTGCAGCAAACTATTGCTAACTGCTTTTCTTGTGATGAATTGCCGTTTGTAAAATCGATTAGCATAGTTTAATAATAACTCAACCTGGGAGATGATCACATCCTGGCTAAAGTCATCTATTCTGCTGTTTAACTCTTCTTCAATGATTTTAAAAATAGAAATAATCGTTGCTTTCTCCTTTTCCGACAGGTGCAATGCTTCATTTGCCGAATAAGAAAAAAAACCATATTGCTTTATTCTTTTTGCTAAAGGATAATTCCAGAAAAAGTCCGGGTGAATCAATAAAGTATATTGGGAACATATTTCTGTATCATTGTTCGCATGGTTTCCAATAACCTGGTTAGGTGCAGCAAATAACAAACCTCCTTCATCAAAGTCATAATAATCCTGACCATATTTTAACTTGCCGCCAATACTTGGCTTATAAGAAATTTTATAAAAATTTAAAACATGGGAGGTTGGCAAACTACCCAGAATGACCCGGTTTGTTGCACCGTCTATTAAACTAATTAATGGATGTGACGGTGCAGGCAAACCAAAGGTCCGGTGCATATCTGATAATGATTCCATTTTAACATGGATTATCCCTTCCTTTTTCATATTTAAATTTAATGCAATTATAACCGGTAATACTGTTGAATACCGGCTATAATTAATTGTTTACCGAAAAATTACTTTGAAGTACCTTGCGCTGCTATAGCAACAGTATCCCATTCTTCCCAGGTAGCCATTCTTTCCGCATATACAGCACGTGTCCATGATAAATTATTACTACCCAGATTAATTCGCAGAGGTGGATTTTCCGAATCAACGACTTTAAACATTGCTTCTGGTGTTGCACCAGGATCGCCTCTTTCCATTTCTCTTAAACTGTTAAAAAATTGCATTTTGAAATCCTCATAAATATCAAGACCTGCTGCAAATTTTAAAGATTCCGGACTGCCAAACTCTGTCGCATAAGCACCCGGCTCTATGATTGTTACCTTAATCCCGAAAGCTTTAACTTCTAAAGCTAAACTTTCGTGAATTGCTTCGAATGCCCATTTTGAAGAACAATAATAGCCAATAACCGGTAATGTAACATGGCCGAGATTGCTTGATGTTCCAAGGATATGCCCACCACCCTGTTTACGTAACAAAGGTAAAGCAGCCTGGATTACTGCAACTGGCCCTAATACGTTAGTTTCATATTCTGCCCTGATATCTTCTGCGCTGCCTTCTTCTATAGTACCCACTAACGAGTAACCTGCATTGTTTAATACGATATCCAATTTGCCAAAGTGGGCATGCGCTTGTGCTACAACGGCCTTAACCTGCTCAGCATTCGTTACATCCAGCGCTAAAGTCAGTACATTTTCACCGTATTTTTCTTTAAGATCAGCAATACTGGCCAATTGACGAGCTGTTGCTGCGACTCTATCACCTCGCTTAAGTGCTGCTTCGGCCCAAACCCTTCCAAAACCTCGTGAACTTCCTGTAATGAACCAAACTTTACTGGTAACTGGATTATTATTTTGTTGTGTCATAATTTTTGCTTTTTATTTTACACAACAAACGTCGATAAATGGAATTTCCCGAATGTAGCCCAATTGAGGACATTTGTAGCCAAATTGAGAATTATGGAACTTATGTTGCTTCGTTCATCTTGTTCACCTGCGCGGGATAAAGAATCAAGTCTTTGCAATGAGGATTTCAACAGGTATTGAGTTATTACAATCTTTGTGATTCATTTTGCAGCCCCGATTCGCGGTTATCTTTTGTCTTGATCTTATTATTGCCAAAACGATAGGTAAAATTCAAGCGTATCTGACGGCTTTCCCCTACATAGGTGGTATGAAGCAGTAAATTATTCAGTTGTGTAGCTGTATTTATCTTATTTGTCCTCCACAGATCTGTAACTGCCAATCTGATTGTTGCTTTATCTTTCATTAAATTCTTTTGCAAGCCAAGGTCCAGCTGTGAATTGCTTTTTATATAAGTATTCAGACTACTTATATTCTTTGAGTTCACCACACCAGCAACTTCAGCCGTCATATGGCCAGGCAGGTTAAAAGTTTGTTGTATATTAATTGTACCTGCAAAACGACTGCGGCTATAATCTCCATATTCCAGAGTTCCTACCTTATTCTCTAAACGATACCCTATCCCCGTCAAACTCACATTCCACCATTTGGCCAAGGTAATTTGTTGGGTAATGGTCAGATTAAGGTTATTTTGAAACCCTATATTTCTGGGTATCATAATAATTCTGTTCTCTTCCAAAACCTCAGTTATTCCGCTACTCAGATCGCTTGTTTTGGTATAACCAGCGGATATCGTTGTACTCTTATAACTATACTGAAGTGACAATATGTTTGCATATTGAGGCTTAAGAAATGGATTTCCTTTCCAATAAGAAAGCTCGTCAACAGGATATGAAAATGGATTCAGATCATTATAAGCGGGACGATCAATACGACGGGCAATACTCAAATTATAAGTACCTGAATGCCCGGTTTTATAAGTAATTCCGGCTGTTGGAAACACATTCAAATAATTTCTAACTACTAAAGCCGGCGACTGGCTACTACCTTCTCTTGGCTGCAAATCTCCTTTAGAATGCGTATTTTCCAATCTTACACCGATATCCATACTGAGTTTATCGTTAACAGGTGTCTCGTACTTTAAATATCCTGCAGTTATTTGTTCCTGATATTTAAAGGTATTTGATACGTTTATGTCAATGATATTTACACTGCCATTTACATCATACTGATCAAATATATTATTAGCGTTTACACTAGAAAATTTTGCACCAGTTACCATTCTGCCCTTCCCAACTGGAAAGCCATAGTCTATTTTAGCCGCATACAATTTAATATCCCTGCTGTTAGCCACCAGGAAATTATTGGAGGATTGAAAATCGCCGTTTGGAGCATAAAAACTATTTGTACTCAGGTTTTTTGTCGCTGCATCGAAGATTCCATAATCTGCATCTATATCCAGGGTCGTATTATTAATACTTTTATACCGGTAATTTAAGTTGAAATTGTACCTGTTGGCCTTTTGATCTGGATAGTCACTCTGACTCTTTAAAGTTTGTAAAAGCTGGCCTGTTGGCTGGTCATAGATATTCGTTAAAGGAGTGATCAAACCACCACCACCCGAAAAATTACCATTCATCACTATTCCAATCGTTTTGGTCGTGTCTATCGCATAATCCGCACCCAAAGTTGACCCTATACTATGCCGTTTATCTACGTCATGATTCAAGTTCAGATAAATCTTTCCATTTGTGGTCCGGTCATTGTCATAGTCCATCGCAAAATGTCCAAAATTGTGATTGTAACTGCCAAAGAGATTAACTTTTCCTTCGCGGAAATTAAGATTCATATTGGTATTTTGCTTCAAAGTTTGCCCGTATGCAACCCCATTGTTGATGCTCCCATTGAAACCTTCAGCAATTGACTTCTGAAGGACAAGATTAATAATACCACCGGTGCCGGAAGCATCGTATTCTGCAGACGGATTTCTAATAATCTCGATAGATTTTAAGTCGGAGGAAGACATAGTTTTCAACAGTTGTGCCAGTTCCGCAGCCTGTAAATAAGTTTGTCTGCCATTAATCATGACCAGCGCACCATTAGCCCCATTGAGCGTAATTGTGTTATCCTGATTGACAATTACACCTGGAGTTTTCTTTAGGGCTTCCAGTACATTTGTACCCTGCGCAGTTACACTCTTCTGGATATTATATATCATTTTCCTGCCTTCAATCTTTACAATAGGTTTATTTCCAGAACTCTGAATAACAACTTCCTTTAAGCTACGTGCTGTTGTTTCAATTTTAATCACTCCTAGATCTATACTTCCAGCTAATTTCAGCAACTCACTCTGATAAGACAATGTACCAAGATAACTTACCGAGATTACATAGGTTCCAGCAACTGCAGTAAAAGCAAAAGTTCCATCTATACTGGTTAATTCTTGTTTAACGACCTGACCTGTATGACCATCTTTTAAAAACAAAGTTGCACCATCAATTGCTACGTTATCGACGTTCTTGATGATACCTTTTAAGATGATGTTGTTATTATTGCTTTGTGCGAAGCCGGTTGAGAAACATAGCAGCAGAAAAATTAACAGAATATTTTGCTTTAAGTTAGAATCAGTCATGAATAAAGAGCTATGATATTTCGGTTATATTATAGTATAGTGGAGAGAAAGTTAAGATAATTTAACCATCGGAACGATAAAAATTCTAATTCGCTATACTGAGCTACAACTGACAACGCTTGATTTTGGGACTTTTGTCCCTACCCATAGCCCGAAAATCTTCAGACATTGGTATTAACCAACAAGGAAAAATATGATACTTACAATCCTGACTTATTCCATCACTGGCATCTTCATTGCACTTTGGTCTTACGCTTCCTTTCCAAAATTCCGTAACCTGAGATATTTCAGAGCAATACTACGCAGTCAGGCAATCCCTAAATGGATTGTTTCACCCCTTACTATATTACTACCTTTAACTGAAATCGGTATTATTATTCTCCTGATCAACTCGACCACCAGATTATTTGGAATGTATTTATCGTTAACGATGATGCTCATTTTCACGATTTACGTAGCAGGAATAATGTACCAGGCATATGACCGTTATCCTTGTCCTTGCGGAGGGCTTTTTAGTCATATGGGATGGAGAAAACATTTCAAAGTGAATATTGCCCTGACCGTGCTCGCTCTAGTCGGCGTAATCTTGCTGGAACGTTTACCGCATTAATTCTTTACCCGTTTCTGTTCGCTTTCCGCTCCATTTCCCTCATGTTTACGCAGATTAGAAATAGCTTTACCGAATCTGTAGCTCAAAGAAAGAACCGCGGTACGGCTGTCCCCTACACTATGATAATCCGCTTTGGTTAGTGCTAAATTATTAATCACACCACTATTCACGTACGAATGAAACACATCATTAACCACCAGTTTAACTGTGGTACTCGGTGATATTTTTTTTGCAACCGCTACATTCATCCGCTTCTGTTCGCCAGCAACAAACTGAGCATTCGTTACTTTACTTTGGTAATAACCATCCAGCTGTATCGTCCAGTCTTTTCCGGCTTTAAACTGTAAAATTGGTTTTAAATAAAAGAATGTCCCTTTCGTATCCAGTTCCCCAGTATAAAATGCACTGACTGTATGAATATTGATGACCTGTCCATAAAAGTGAAAATTAAACCAGGAAGCCAAATCAAAACTACCATCAAAAGACAGCGACTTCACTATAGCACTCCCAATATTACCAGGCCTGCTGTAATAAATACCATTGACAATTTCAATAGTCTCATTTACCTGATCTATTGATTTTCCATAACTTAAAGACGTGGTAAACTTGCCTTTATAAGTATGCGAAAGTTCTATACTATTTGTATAAGATGGCTTCAAAAATGGATTCCCTGTATAATAAGTAAACTTATCAATCGGTGATAAAAACGGATTTAAATCTTGATAGTAAGGTCTGTCAATTCTCCGTCCGTAATCAATACTTAACAAATTAGTACTTGCGGTATCCAATTTATACTGTAAATATAAAGTAGGAAACAGTCCGGTATAGTTACGTTTAAAAGTCGAATCCGTCTTCTGTATATTTCCTAATTGATGTCCGTTAGAAACCGTATTCTCCAGCCTCAGTCCAGCCTGTACTGTTAAACGGTTAAACTCTTTATTCGCATTCACATAAGCTGCATTGATATGCTCTTTGTATAAAAAATGATTAGTCTTATTGTAATCAGGTTTGGTTAGCTGGTTTACTGTATAAAAATAATCAGCAATATTGTCCGTCTGTGTATAACTGGTTTTTAATCCTGTTTCCAATTTGACGCCGCTCTTCAAAGGATGTGAGTAATCAATTTTAGCTGAATATATATTAATCCCGGCAGGCAGAGATCCGGTTAACAAATAATTGTTTGCTGCCAGTCCATCTTTCAGATAACTATTATTATCAAATGATTGATCATTCTGAGTTTTGTAATTGACATAATCTATATCCGCTGTCAATTCTCTGCCATTTTTATCGTATAAGTGCCTGTAGTTTAAATTTACACCCATATTCCTAAATTTATTCCGCTCGCTGTTATCAGCTAGCACTGTAGAGTCAATCAAATTCTGAGCATTCGTAAAAACACTTTTAACGCGCATTTTCTGTTTCAAACGCCGGTATAACCCAGTAAGACCAATACCAAAAGTGGTTTTGTCAGATAAATAATAATCCATACCAACTTTGCTTGTGTAGCTTTGCCCCCTTGTGCGGGAAAAAGAATTCTGTAAGAAATTAGAAACGATTTCCCCGTTAATATTTTCGAAATGGCGGTTAATATCCAGGTCGCTATAGCTATTAATCACAGCAAGACCTAAATTACCAAACAGGTTCACTTTATGATAGCGGTAATTGAAGTTAAAACTATTGTTAGTCCGCATATATTTCCCCTGGACATAGCTCAGATTGACCCCACCATTAAACCCTTTCAATTTGCTCTTCTTTGTCCGGATATTGATAATCCCCCCATTTCCAGCCGCATCATATTTAGCAGGTGGATTAGGCATCAGTTCAATCTGGTCAACAGTGGACGAAGGAAGCGACTTTAAATAGCTTTCCAATTCAGCTCCTGAAAGATAGGTTGGCTTATCATCAATGAATATAGTAGCGCCTTTTCCCTTTAAACTTACTTTACCATTTTGATCAACCATAATTCCAGGAGATTTTTCCAGCACTTCCAAAACAGTACTTCCTGCATTGCTGATCATTGCCTCTACATTGATTACGGTACGGTCAATCTTTTTTTCAACCAGGGCTTTCTGACTGCTTATTTTCACCTCTTGTAAAGCCAGCCCAGTTTGCTGCAGCTGAATTACAGGTAAAACTGTATTGCCTTGTAATTGGAAACTATCTCCCTTATAAACTGAATATCCGATCATCATCACAGCGATCCGATAATTCCCAGCTTTTAAATGAGTTAAACTAAATGTTCCTTTTGAATCTGTCATTGCAGTTTGCACTGGTACTGAATCCGCAATTTTATAAAGATAAACAGTAGCGCCATCCAATGGAATATTGCTATTAACCTGACCACTTAATAGTAAATTACTTTGTGCAGCCGCGAAATTTGAGATTGTAATTAGCCAGGTGACCAATAGCGTTATAATTCTAAGTTTCATCATCATTTATTTGAGTTGAAACAAAAATGCCTTCGTTCCACAGAAGAGATGGTTAATAAAGAGTTAATGAAGAGTTAATGGTCATTGGGTTATGACTTAAATAATTGTAGTATCATTATATTTGACAGATCAGATGAATAAGAATCACACAACCAGGGCCCTTCTAATAGCCTGCATACTTATTGTATTCACCTTATCCTTTATTCAGTTTTATCTGGTCAGGAATACTTACAGGCTTACCAGAGATCACTTTTATACTGAGGTAAAAGAAGAAATACTCAGGGTCACCAACACCCAAGCTATGATTTTCGTAGAAGAGCAAATCAGAGCTGAGTTACGGCAAACTGTGATCCAGTATGTGACCAACCCAATGAGCAAACCTGGTTTTATAAAATTATTAAAAAGCAACACGAAGGAAAGCGGTCATCAATTCAATAGGTATCTAAAAAAAATGCTGGATAAAAAACCTAACCTTGAAGGCATAGTTTATAAATCACAATTTGATGAAATCATCTTTGAGATCAATGGAAAATCCGATACATTGCTGATTGCCCCTGCCAAGCCTGTTGTATTTTCCGGGGATGATTTCCATACAGCGCATACCATTATTTTAAATAGAGATGTGACGCTGAGCACTGGAGAAGATTTACGTATTATAATCAGGCAATCAAATTTCATGGATATTTCCAGGCGGGAAAATGAAGTTATCAAACGGATGTCTGGTGTCTTATTTCTCGCTATTGGTTTAATTGTAGCAGTGACTATTTTATTATATCTGGTTTTTAGCGCAATGATCAGGCAGAAGAAACTGGCAGAAATAAAAACAGATTTTGCAAATAATATTACGCATGAGCTGAAAACTCCTTTAAGTTCGGTGAGTATAATCCTGAAGAGCATTTTGCTAAAAGAAGTACAGGCAAAACCTGCTCTGTTGAATGATCTGTTGCAATCATTAAACAGGCAACATGGAAAAATAAGGAAGCTAGTGGATAGCGTACTGGACAGTGCGATGGTAACGGCAATAAAAGTGGAGCAAAAAGAATTGGAGATCACAAGTTTTCTGCAGGAATATGCCGGAGATTTAGCTATGGCCAATCATGAGCTGATAGCTAAAATAGAGACAATTCCGCGAACGTTACTGACCAATGCTGCAACGTTAGAAAAGATATTAAATATATTAGTTGATAATGCTGCAAAATACAGCGAAGAAGGGGTATCAATTTATTTAACTGCTTTCCAAACCCAAACTCATTATCAGATAGAAATCACCGATCAGGGAGCTGGTATCCCTATACAATATCAACAACATATATTTGATAAGTTTTACCGCATTCCAGAGCAAAATAAGCATACCGTTAAAGGTTTAGGCCTGGGATTATACCTGGCTAAACAAGCAACCTTCCAGCTCAGCGCTGAGCTTACTGTGAGCAGTAAACCTGGCAAAGGCAGTACATTTATAATCAGTTTACCAGTATGAATATCAAAGTATTAATTGTAGAAGATGATGTTGATCTGGGAAACCTGTTGAAACAATATCTGGAAATAAACAAATTTCGAGCTCACCGGGTATATAACGGTATTGAAGCCCGCGAAGAACTAAAAAGAGAAACTTATGATATTTTGATCATTGATGTAATGATGCCAAAAGAAGATGGATTTACTTTGGCAGAAAAACTAGTACAAACTTATCCGCAACTCCCCTTTCTGTTTGTAACTGCCCGTAAGCTAAAAGAAGACATACTCCATGGCCTCAAACTTGGCGCCGATGATTATATATTAAAACCCTTTGACGCAGATGAGTTGATTCAGCGCGTCCGGAATATTTTAAAACGAACTAAGATTAATCCAGTTGCCAAGGAAATCATTCAAATTGGTATTTATAAATTCGAACCAGGGAATTTAATACTGACTTCTTCCGAAGATCAAAAGATACTTACAGAAAAGGAGGCCGATTTACTTCATTACCTATGTCTGCATCAGAACCAGATTATAAAACGAAATGATATACTCAATCACCTATGGAAAGAATCCGATTTCTTTAACGGCCGGAGTATGGATGTGTTTATCAGCCGCCTCAGAAAGTATTTAGCACAAGATAAAGCCATTCATATTGAAAGTATACGAGGAATTGGCTTCCGTTTTATCATTGATAACCGATGACATTGCAAGTTTTCCGGAGAAAATACCGCCTATTTTGATCTAAACAGCATTTTTTCAGATTCATAATGAGGCATTTAAACACATAAAGCAGATTAACATTTGCAGAAATGCACATTATTTGTACTTTTGTCGCGGAGAGTTGGCAGAGTGGTCGATTGCGGCAGTCTTGAAAACTGTTGACTTGTCAAAGGGTCCGCGGGTTCGAATCCCCCACTCTCCGCCAAACAAAAATGCTGCCCGCAGGGTGGCATTTTTTGTTTTAAACCGGCTTGAGCCCTTCAGCTCAAAAGCCAGATTAAAAACAAAAAATTGCCATTGAGCGCAGCGAAAAGCATTTTTGATTGAGGCCTCCCCCAAAAGGGATCAGCGAGAGCAACGAGCTAATCCACATTGGAGAATAAACCCCAGGGCTATCTAGTACCATAGGAGACCTGAATTTTATCAACAATTCTGCTTACCCCACTGTCCATTTAAAATGTAGGGAATAAACCCCGTCTCGCTTCCCTACCAACCTCCAATTCCAGCACCCCACCCTTCACCAAATCCTCAAACCTAATCGACAAACCCTTCAACTTCACACCATTGAACTTACCACTCTGAATATAAATATTACCTGGATCCTGTTGCCTAACCTTAATCAGAAACTCATTCTTCCTCACCCCTTCAGGAAGTTTAATCCTCACACTTTCAAACAACGGCGTCCCTACTAAAAAAGAAGGATCAGGACCTGTCAAACCCTTTACATCAAAAAGTCCCATCGAAGCCAATACATACCACGCACCCAATTGCCCTTGATCCTCATCCTGACCATATCCATAACCATGTATACCATCAGTCCCATAAAACTCATTACAAATTGCCCTCACCCATTTCTGACTCAGATCCGGCCTTCCTGCATAATGGAACAACCAGGAAACATGTAAATTTGGCTGATTCCCATGATTATACAAACCCTGGATCCCTGCGAAAGCATCAATCTGCGTTCCCCCGCCAAAAGAATTTTTCTGCGAAACAGTAAAAATACTATCCAGTCGACTACTGAAAGTTTCCTTACCAATCAAATTCACTAATTGCTCTGGTGCCTGAGGCACATAAAATGTATACTGCCAGGCATTGCCCTCCTGAAAACCTTTCCAGGGCTCGAAAGGATCAAACTGATCTAAAAATCTACCCTCACTATCCTTAGGTCTGATGAATTTTGTTACCGGATCATATAGCAACTTCCAACCCTCAGAGAGTTTATTCAACTGCTCATAATCCTTTGTTCGATGAAGAGACTTAGCAAAAGTTGCCGCTGCAGAGGCAGAAAAAGAGTATTCTAAAGTATGAGAGGCCCCAAAAGGAGAGCCTTGCGTATTCAACTCCGGGCTACCAGTCTGATCTTTTACATACGGTGAATAACCCTTCTTCACAAAAACACCAACGTCCAACTTCCCGGCTCCGGGAATCCGGCCTTTAGCTTCCAATTCATTTTTTCTTACCGCTTCATACGCAAGAGAAACATCATAATTCCGGATTCCTGCATTATAAGCTGCTGCAATCGCCAGTCCTGTAAAATTCGTGCCGACACCAGATACGTATTTACTAGTGGCAATACCATCGCCTAGCCAGCCTGCATCCTTATAAACCAACAATTGACTTTGTACCCAATCGTTATAATATTCCGGATAAGCAATGGCCCAGAGTTGAGTCAAGTTCCAGAAAGCACCCCAAATGGCATCCGTATTGTAATGATGATACTTCGGAATACCATTGTTCAATAATGGGATATGCCCGACAGCTCCATCATTTTTAGGATAAGCGCCATTCACATCACTTGCCAGGCCTCTGCCTAAAAGCGCGTGAAAGAGTCCGGTATAAAACTTGATACGATCTTTTTCCAACCCACCCTTTACTTCAATCCTGCCCAATGCCTTATTCCAATTTCGAATAGCATTAGCCTTTGCCCTTGCGAAAGTTAATCCTGAAGCTTCCCTGGTCAGATTAAGTTTTGCATTGTCTATAGAAGTATAAGAAAGACCTGTTTTTATTCCGATTTGCTCACCCTTCTTTGTTTTATATTTCAAATATATTCCCGCTCCCTTTCCCTGCATCGTCTTGAGCCCTTTGAACTGTGTACTATCCCTGAATGCACCATAAGAGGCCGGTATTTTATCCAGCACTGCATAAAAATACATGGTCACATTTGCTGATTCCTGATACTTTTGAACATATACAGGTTTGGTCACCACATAACCCCATACACGACCATGATCATAAGTTACTTTTGCATCGAGCACCGGCCCGCTCTCTCCCATCTTGTTGCCAATATCAAAGATAACATTGGCACTATCTGTTTCCGGAAAAGTATACTGATGAAAACCAACCCTCTCTGTTGCAGTAAGCTCTGCTTTAATCTGATAATCCTTTAAAATCACCCGATAATATCCAGCGGTAGCATATTCGTCAGACTTTTCAAAAGAAGACCTGTATCCCGAATTTTTCTCAGCCTTTTTACCAGGAAATGTTTTCAGCTTCCCTACCGTTGGCGCAAATACTATCCCACCAATTTGAAACTCATGGAAATTTGCAAAACCCTCTATAGAACCATGGCGATCGTCATATCCTACCGCTTCCCATCCTGAAGGATTGCCTTCACTCCCATTCGTGCTTGGGGCTAATTTCGCCATACCAAAAGGAACTGCTGCTGGAGTATAGAAAAAATACCTGCTATGCGCAGACCCGATATTTGGCCTCACATATTGAACTGGCCCATCCTCTTTCTGTGCAAAAAGCAAGGTTGCCTGAATACTAATTAACAAGAGGAAAACAATCCTTTTCATCATGGTTTAAGGTTTTGGTTTATTAAAAAACTACATATACAAAATACGATCAATTCAAATGTACATACATAATTATCAAATATATTTTAAATCTTCAATAATCCAAAACACATTCAAACAACCAACTAAACCCAACAACCCACCTTATCTCCTAATAAATAATTTAATTACCCCAAGGTAATATTTAAATTTTGCTATACTTGTATGTACATATATTTAGAAATCAACATGACGAATAGACTTACCATATTGGCCTGCTGTACTTTTCTTTCTTTACCTGTTAGTTCCTATTGCCAACAACCGCTCTACAAGGATGCCAGTCAATCTATAGCACTAAGAACTCAGGACTTAATCAAAAGAATGACGCTCAAAGAGAAAGTTGGTCAACTTTTAAGTCCGCTGGGATGGGAAATGTACGAACGACAAGGCAATAAGGTTAAAGTATCTCAAAAATTCAAAGACATCGTTGCCGAAAAACAGATTGGGATGCTCTGGGCAACATTCAGAGCAGATCCATGGACACAAAAAACTCTGAAAAATGGTCTTAACCCTGAGATGGCAGCAGAGGCCGCAAATGAACTACAGCGATATATGCTGAAAAATACGCGTCTTGGTATTCCGATATTTCTGGCAGAAGAAGCACCTCATGGCCATATGGCAATTGGTACCACTGTATTTCCAACCGGTATTGGTCAAGCTTCTACCTGGAACCCATCGTTATTAGAAATGATGTCGGCATGTGTATCCAAAGAAGTGCGTTTGCAAGGAGCCCATATCAGCTATGGCCCTGTATTGGATTTATCACGCGATCCTCGCTGGTCTCGCGTGGAAGAAAGCTATGGTGAAGACCCTGTACTAACAGGTACACTCGCTGCTTCCATTATCAAAGGCTTAGGGGGAGGAAAGCTTTCTGATCCTTATAGCACAATAGCCACACTTAAACATTTTGTAGCCTACGCAATTCCTGAAGGAGGGCATAATGGAGCAGCTGCCAGCGTTGGTGAGCGGGAACTGCGGGAGTATTATCTTCCTCCTTTTCAGTCAGCTGTAAATGCAGGAGCTAAATCAATTATGGCAGCCTATAATTCTATAGATGGTATTCCTTGTAGTTCCAATAGTTTCTTATTGACTGATATTTTAATTAAAGAATGGGGATTTAAAGGTTTTACGGTATCTGATTTAGGAAGTATAGAAGGTATAAAAGGAAGCCACCGAATTGCGCGGGATTACACTGAAGCTGCTGTATTGGCAATCAAAGCTGGTTTAGATGCGGATCTGGGAGGAAACGCTTATCCCAACCTGATCACAGCTGTTGAAAAAGGAACAATTGAAGAACGTTTTATTGATACTGCAGTATCCAGAGTACTCCGTTTAAAGTTCGAAATGGGGTTATTTGAACATCCATTTGTGAACCCTCAAAAAGCCAAAAAGGAGATTAAAACGCAAGAACAAATCTTGCTTTCCCGGCAGGTTGCCAAGGAATCTATTATCTTACTGGAAAACAAAAACAACATTCTACCCTTAAAAAAGGGAATCAAGGTTGCTGTGGCAGGCCCTAATGCTGACAATGTATACAATATGTTAGGTGATTACACAGCTCCACAAGCCGAGGGAAATGTGATCACCATCTTACAGGGGCTTCGTGCTAAACTATCTGCTGCGCAAGTGAGCTATGTTAAAGGATGTGCCATTCGTGACACTACAGAAAACACCATTCCAGAGGCCATCGCTGCCGCACAAGAAGCTGATGTGGTTATTGCAGTAGTAGGTGGATCAAGCGCCCGGGATTTCAAGACAGAATACGCTAAAACAGGAGCCGCAATTGCAACAGATAAAACCATCGGAGATATGGAGAGTGGTGAAGGATTCGACCGTTCAACACTAGACCTTTTAGGTAAACAAATGGATTTATTAAAGGCACTAAAAAAGACAGGCAAACCCCTTATTGTCATCTACATCCAAGGAAGACCACTGAATATGAACTGGGCTGCGGAAAATGCAGATGCACTGCTTTGTGCCTGGTATCCTGGCCAGCAAGGCGGTTCAGCAGTTGCAGATATCTTATTTGGAGATTATAATCCCGCTGGCAGACTTCCGGTTTCCGTACCCAGAAGTGTCGGACAAATTCCTGTTCACTACAACAGAAAAAGCCCGCTTGATCATCGTTATGTTGAAGAAGAGGCGACTCCACGTTATGCTTTTGGTTACGGAAAAAGCTATACGACCTTCACTTATCATGAGCTGAATATCAGCAAACAAACTACCAAAGGAACTTATCTGATATCCTTCACTTTACAGAATACTGGCCCATACGATGGAGATGAAGTAGTCCAGCTTTACTTGAAAAACCAGTTTGCTTCAACCGCTCAGCCTATCAGGCAATTGAAACATTTTGAACGCGTTAAACTCAAAGCGGGCGCATCAAAACACGTAGAATTTGTAGTAACAGCTGATGACTTGTCGGTCATTAATATGGAGATGAAAAAAGTATTTGAATCCCGCAGCACATTCACCATCATGATCGGATCATCCTCTGATAAAATCCAATTACAGAAAGAACTAGACATTTAATCAGACATGAAAAAATATACTGTTTATATCCTCTGTGCATTTTTGTTAACCGCGTGTATTACGAAAGGAAAGGCTCAAAATCAGGAATTAGCCGCCAGAATTCTTGCAGATTCTTCATTGACCATCGTTGACAATATGGCCAGGGACGTCATTAGAGAAGGTTTCAATGCTGGAAGTGGTTACTCCCAAATCTGGGCACGCGATTTTAATACATTGATTGAAACTTCTTTGGATATAAGTTCCAAAGCAGATGTCCGTGGAGCAATCCTCCTGTTCTTCGCACTCCAGCAAAAGAACAATGAGATGGTAGATGGCTATGTGCTAAAAAAGGACTTTACCTGGAATGATGATACTCCATATTATTCCACTGCAGCCCCGGGGCATGCAGGATTTAAAAACACTGTTGAAACTGATCAGGAAACATCACTGATCCAGTTGGTGGGAAAATATATTAAGAAGACCGGGGATGTTGGCCTGCTCAATGAAAAAGTGGGCAATTTAACTGTGCTGGTCAGGATAGAGAAAATGATTGATTATTTAATGCGCGAACGTTACAATAAAAAATACGGTTTACTTTGGGGAGCGATGACGGCAGATTGGGGCGATGTTCAGCCACACGATACTTTTGGTTGTGATTGGAACGAACTCTCTAACGAAGCTATCGATGTCTATGATAATGCGATGTTCATTATTGCGTTGCAATATTTAGTAGATGTTGTACCAGACAGGCATAAAGTGGAGCAATGGACTCAATTAAAAAAAGATGTTTATAAGCAGGTAAGAGAACACCTTTGGGACACCAAAAATCAGAAATTCATCCCACATATTTATCCTGGCAAGTCCCCAATCCCGGCCGGCTTCGACGAAAATACAATCTTCTATCATGGTGGTACTGCTGTTGCAATCGAAGCAGGATTACTATCCAAAGATGAAATTGCCGCAGTCAATAAGAAAATGGTAGAAAACGTAAAGCATTCTGGAATGCCGAGTATCGGGCTGACCTTATACCCTACCTATCCTGATGACTTTTTTAAGGGAGGGATGTCCAAGCCTTACAACTATCAAAATGGCGGTGACTGGACTTGGTTTGGTGCAAGAATGATCCAGCAGCTTATTGCAAATGGCTTCGTAAAAGAGGCGTATGAAGAAGTTCGTCCTATGATAGATCGTGTAGTAAAGAACAAAGGTTTTTATGAATGGTATGGTAAAGGCAATGTACCTGATGGGTCTGGTAAATTTAAAGGATCTGCTGGGGTATTGAGCAAAGCTATAGGTCAATTTAAGGACTGGGCGGCAGCCAATCAAAAGTAAACACTTTAATGATTAAATTGTTATTGCAAAGTTATCATCCTGGAAAAAATCAACAGATTATATTGCATTGCCACTCACCCATCTGATCGTAAAAGGTAAGAAAATTATTAAACCACGATCTGTAGAACTCCAGGGAAACGAATGAAATCTCAAAAAATCAGCTACTAAAAACAGCTCAGCATTTACCTATGTAAATGTTGAGCTGTTTTATAATCAAAAAGGAAATCTATTTTTCCCCTTCAACCGGAGTACCTGGCTCAATCTCGTACGCTTTTTGCACAAGTTCATCACGTTTACCAGTTGTACTATTTTGCTTTTTAGACCATATTAATTTTTGTTTCTCTTTGATTTGATCTTCAAAAGTTTCAGGTAAAAGATTACGGTAATTATCTATTTCATTACTTAAAACCTTGACAATTAAATCTACAATAGCCTCTGGATCATATTGTTCATGAGGAAAAGATAGCTTACTATAATCGAATATTTTGGTAGTCCCGTCATCTTTCCATTCTTTCCATGTTTCAAACATCCTGTCGTTAAAACCTGTCAAATATGGCCCTGGATTTATAGTGGCTACCTGAACACCATATTCGCTGACCTCTTTATTCAGTGCTTCTGCGAAAGCCTCAATTGAATGTTTAGACGCAGCATAAGCACCAGTAAAAGGATCTGCTGATAACCCGGCTACAGAAGAAAGAAATACAATCTTCCCTTTCTTATTTTTGATGAACTTCTTAGCGAAGCCTTGTGTCAAAGCAAGCGGACCAAAAACATTGACTTCAAATTGACGGCGAACCCGTTCTAATGGAATGTCTACAGTAGACCCGCCTTCTGAAATTCCCGCATTATTCAGCAAGACATCAATGTCCCATTTCCATGCTTTTGTATGATCATCAGAATTGGTAACATCTAACTTCTCCACTTGCAAATCTATACCTCTATCTTCTGCTTCTTTTTTCAAGCCAGCAATCTGAGCTACAATTTCAACTGTTGCAATTACTGTATTTCCTTTTTCAGCTAAACGTAAGGCCGCTTCTCTTGCAAATCCCGAACCCGCTCCTGTTATTAATATCTTAGCCATAATTTTATTTCTTTTTCAGGATAACATCATGTTTGCATGATTGTTTTAGCATTTTTTACAGGACAGGTCAATGTGAAAATCAAAATTCTTAATGACCTAAAAATCAAAAACAATATGCAAACTGAATTAATTATCTCTGACCGATATATGCTTTAATACACTATAAACCATAATATTGCAGGTTTTATCCACTCTTCTCAAATAAAAACTACAAAATCCATAGATTTAATCTTTTTAAAGAAAAAAGAATCCTATATTCGTACAATCAAAATAATCTTTACAATTAGAACCAAATGAAAACAGACTTACATTTTATAAAAATGAAAAGAAAAACAGCTAAAGGAGGAACCCTCTTTCTATCGAACTGTTGCTGTTGATTCTGTTCAGTAATCACTGAGCATAACTAAAAACACCTGCAAACATCATATTTTGAAACCTGGCCGGATGCTAAAAACATCCATGTGGCTTTGCTATGCAATAATCACCCAAAACCATTGAATATTAACATTATGAAGAAACATTTACTCCTCATCCTTTCACTCCTGCTAACGGCAAATTTTGTCTTTGCCCAAAGTGCGATAACCGGCGTTATAAAAAGTAGTAACGGCGTTCCAGTACCGCATGCTACAGTACTGATCAGAGGTACCAAGATTTCTGCAACTGCAGACGCAGACGGTAAGTTCAGTATCGATTCAAAGCAGGAACTTCCATTTTACCTGCGTGTCAGCTCAGTCGGTTACAAGTCTCAGGATTTTCAGATTTTAAAGCTTCAGGATACACCTTTCGAATTAGTGCTGATTGAAAGTGCACTACTGGATGAAATCGTT
Source organism: Pedobacter sp. UYP1 (assembly GCF_040547305.1). Taxonomy (NCBI): domain Bacteria; kingdom Pseudomonadati; phylum Bacteroidota; class Sphingobacteriia; order Sphingobacteriales; family Sphingobacteriaceae; genus Pedobacter; species Pedobacter sp. UYP1. The sequence goes on from NZ_JBEPPL010000001.1 coordinate 700,099, forward strand.
GTGACTTCAAGAAGACGTTCAGAAGTACTACAGGATGTGCCTATTGCAATTACTGTTATCGGAGGTCAAGCTGCAGAAAATGCAGGAGCTTTTAACGTTAATCGTTTGAAAGAACTCGTTCCTTCGGTACAATTATATGCTTCAAATGCGAGAAATACGACACTTAATATCAGAGGGCTAGGTTCAACATTTGGCTTAACCAATGATGGTATTGATCCTGGAGTAGGATTTTATGTAGATGGAGTTTACCAGGCGCGCCCGGCAGCGACTTCTACTGATTTTCTTGACATTGAACAAATAGAAATACTACGTGGCCCACAAGGAACATTATTTGGTAAAAACACAACTGCAGGTGCATTTAACATCACGACAGCCAAGCCAACTCAGACACCAAGCGGAAAAGTTGAATTGAGTTTTGGAAACTATAATTTTATGCAGGCCAAAACATCGGTTACCGGAGGAGTTGGAAAAAATCTCGCAGCAAGACTATCCATCTCAGGAACTCAAAGAGATGGTACAATTTTCAATACTAAAGAAGAACGCAGGTATAGCGGCCAGAACAATCTTGGTTTTAAAGGTCAGCTCTACTATACCCCTTCAGATAAACTACAAGTCTTGTTTAGTGGTGATGCGAGCATTCAGCATCCCGCAGGTTACCCGCTGGTAATTGCAGGAGTTACTGCCACAGAAAGAAGTCCTTATCGCCAATACGCTAAAATTGTTTCTGACTTAGGCTACCAACAACCTGTAGTAGATCCTAAATCCAGAACAATCAATACCAATACGCCATGGAAACATGATCAGTCAATTGGTGGTTTATCCGTAAATGTCGATTATAAGATAGGCAATGGAACGCTTACTTCAACTACAGCCTGGAGATTCTGGAACTGGAATCCTACAAACGACAGGGATTTCTCTGAATTATCTGCATTGACTAAATCTCAGGGAACATCCCGCCATGATCAATATTCGCAGGAAGTCAGATACGCCGGTAACCTATCTGAAAAAGTAAGTGGTGTAATTGGTGTATATTTCCTTGGTCAAAATTTAAAAGGGCTGGGTCAAACAGAAGAAGTAGGTAAAGACCAGTGGAGATTTGTACAAACAAGTAATACTGGTGCACAAGCATTATATTCAACACCAGGTTTGTTAGATGGCTACGGTATCAAAACTAATTCAACTATCAAATCATTGAGTGCTGCTGTATTCGCACAGGTTGATTGGGAGCTTGTGAATCACCTGCATATTTTACCAGGATTAAGATATACTTATGATAAAAAAGATGTAGAGTATGACAGGACAACTTACGGAGGTCTGCAAACATCTGATCCTGCTTTACTTGCATTAAAAACAGCCGTTTATGCCAATCAGCAGTTCAATACCAATGTAGACAATAATAATTTGTCTGGTAATATCACCGTTTCATACCGTCCTACCACTAAGTTAAATGCTTATGGAACTTTTTCTACCGCTTATAAACCAGTTGGTGTTAACGTAGGTGGCTTACCAACTACCGCTACCGGAGAAGCAGATTTGTCTGTGGCCGTTGTAAAGCCAGAATATGTTCAACATTATGAGTTAGGTATTAAAACCAAACCTGTTAAAGGGGCCATCGTAAATGTAAGCGCTTTTAATACAGACATCAAAGATTACCAAACGAATGTACAATCACCTCAATTAGGGGTCAACAGAGGTTATCTTGCCAACGCAGAAAAAGTTAGGGTAAAAGGTCTGGAAGTTGATGGAACTTATCAAATAGGAAGATTCCTAACCTTAAATGCCGCTCTTGCTTATCTTGATGGCAAATATGTGAAATTTACAAATGCACCCCTGCCATTAGAGGAAACCGGGCATACGGAACTTGTTAACGGTGTAGCTACGCAGGTAGCATTTAAAGATGCCTCAGGAGGCAGATTACCAGGAATATCTAAATGGAATGTTTCTGGTGGAGCAGAGTTCAGCAATCCAGGCAAACTGGCCACTACAACAGGTAGATATTTTATTGCTGCCGATGCGAGTTACCGTTCAGAATATTCTTCAAATCCAACGCCTTCAAGGGTATTAAATGTTGAAGGTTATTCCTTGTTGAATGGTAGATTAGGATTTAAGTCAGATAAATTCTCCGTATTTATTTGGGCAAGAAATATCGCGAATAAAAGTTATTATGAACAATTACAGGCTGCTGCAGGTAACTCTGGCTTATATGCTGGTGTTCTTGGTGATCCAAGAACTTATGGGGTAACCTTACGTTACAATTTATAATAACCTCCAGGTTATAAAAAAGCCGTCTCCTCAGTAAAAAGAGAAGACGGCTTTTTGTTATTCATTATTTGACATCATTGATCTCTTTGATAGCTCCTTCAATGAATTTAACTGACGCATCATCATTCATCTGCTTACGTGCTTGTTTAACACGGTTCAGATCTTCAATTGCCTTAGCACCAAATCCATATTCTTTCAGCCTTATTCCAAAGTCTTTAACAACTGTAACACCTTGTTGTGTAAATTCAGGGGTTTTCAATCGTGCAAGCATACTGGTAAAATCACGCATTACAAAAATTTTAGCGCGGGAATTTGCCTCTTGAAAGTTTTTGTATACAAAAGGCCATTCAGTATCCTGTCCATATTTACCGTAGACACTTATAACTGCTGAGACTAAACGATCAGTACTTCCTTGCTCATATGCTTTAGCCATTTTTATACCTTCTGCATGATCTACATCAGCTAATGCACTTAATGAAGCGCCCATGATAGCATATGACTGATTCTTTAATTCATCTTTAAAAAGCTGCAATTGCTGCGGTGCGATCTTAGAAGCACCAATTGTCTGGATTGCGGCCGCTTTAACCAGGTTATTTTCATCACTTTTAGCTAATTTAAGGATGACAGCAAGAGCAGCTTCATTTAAACTCTTGTTCTCAGGATCTATACTTTGAATAGCTTTCAGCCGCAGGCCATAGTATTTATCCTGCAGCGCAAGAAGTAGTAACTTTTGTGCAGCTGCTTCTTTTTGATGCGTTGCAGCAGCATTGATAGCTTCATATCTGTCCATATACAATGGGGCATTTTGATATTGAAACAAGAATTCTTCCAGGGTTTTATGGTCAGTTTTTTGATTCAGCGTATTCTTGTCTGCATCAACGTTAACCAATTGTGGTTTATCAGAAAGCTGATAGTTCAATGTATCAGACTTCGTATTCATCCAGATGGTATGGCGTTCCTTTTTTCCACCCGCATAGATATCAACAGACATAGGTAGCATAAAAGCTTTGCCTTGCTGAGTCTGGGCCAGATAGATAGTTTGTGTATGAGTTTTCTCATCCCACTTATAGCTGATATCCAGTAAAGGATGCCCTGCACCGTAATACCATTGGTTAAAGAACCAGTTCAGGTCCTTGCCGCTGGCTTCTTCCATTGCCAATCTGAGTTGGTGGGCCTCCCCTGTCTTAAATGCATTTGTTTTAAGATAGTTATTCAAGCCTTTAAAGAAAGCTGGTGCACCCAGATATTGACGCAGCATATTCAGAATACGACCGCCTTTCTGGTAACTTACAGGATCAAAAACGTCTTCGGTTTTATGGTAATGAAAACGGACCAGATTTCTTTCTGCATATTCAGGATTATCCAGGTAAACTTCTAAATCTGCGTTGTTATGGTCATCAGCAACATCCTGTCCATATTTATGTTCTGCCCAAAGGACTTCTCCAAAATTTGCAAATGATTCACCAACTGTAATGTTACTCCAGCTTTCTGCAGTTACATAATCACCAAACCATTGATGAAACAGTTCATGAGCAATAGTGCTTCTTCCTGCATCATAATAACGGTCTGCAAGCTCGCGCGTAGTACCCTGAATATAAGTACCATGCAGGGTTGCCGTTGTGTTTTCCATGGCACCGCTGATATAGTCACGTACAACGATCTGTGCATATTTATTCCATGGATAATCAACACCTAGTGTTTTAGAAAAAAAAACCATCATTTCAGGCGTATCCCCAAATATATCCTTAGCAAAAGGCGCATACTTAGGTTCCAGGTAGTAATTCACCTCTTTATCCTTCCATTTATCATGATAAATTTTAAAATCACCCACAGCCATCATGAATAAATAAGGAGAATGGGGTAACTCCATTTTCCAGGTATCTGTTCTTGTACCATCTGCATTCTTTTGCTGTGATGCCAGCCTGCCATTAGATAAAGTAACATACTTTGCTGGTACTGTCATACTAATTTCGTCTGTCGTTTTTTGACCAGGTTTATCTATTGTCGGAAACCATGCAGAAGAATTCTCAGGTTCACCATCTGTCCATATTTGCACAGGCTTGTCTTTTTCTGTGCTATCTGGATTTATAAAATATAGTCCTTTCGATTCAGAATTAGCAAGATCCTTTCCTGGCTTTGGCTCATCCGGTTTAGCTGTATATTCAATGAAAACTGTATAATGCTCAGTATTCTGATATACTTTATCCAGATTTATAGCTAACGAGAGCTGATCGTAAGTGTATCTCAAAGGAATATTTTTTCCGTTTTTAACCACGGCAATTGTTTTAATGTCCATTCCTTTTGCATCCAATCTTAAGCTATCGGTTGAATAAGAATGAGGCTTGAGTGTGATCCATTCTTTACCATACAGATAGCGTTTCTTATAATCGAAACTAACCTCCAGTTTGGTATGGATAAGGTCGTTGATTTTAACGGGAGTCTGCCGGTAAATTTTCAGGAAAGGATCTTCTGCTTTCTTTTGAGCAATCGCATAATCTGTAGCTACTGCCCCAATAAAAAAGAGAATACCAGGTATAACCTTCAGATATTTTTTGTGGTTAATTTTCATGTGTGTTTTGTTGAAAAATCGCCGCAAATGTAGGTGGTGCAAACAGCAACTACAAAGACTTTACTACTCAAAAAAGCTATTTTTTCAGTTACAAAACCAAGTGTATATTCTCTTAATTTTAATGAAACTGATTACCGTCCAAACTGATTAAACATATCGAGTAAATATTGTAGTCGTAAACAAATTCCTGGACGAAGACAAATTATAGAAAAGAGGAGGAGAAATCAGCTAAGGTTTGAATTGAACAAGTATTGGTTTGAAACGAACACTATCCAGCTTATCTCGCGCCATAACTTTGTGGTATTAAATAACATCTTTATGATTACATATTTAACATTATTCAAAGCCAGAGATAAAAATAACGCAGAATCTCTTGAGTCTGTTTTTTCAGAACTCAGGAAAAATACAACATCTGAAACTGGCTGCATTAGCTATGAAATTTATAGCGACAGTGCAAATCCCCCGGTATCATACATCATTGAAACATGGGAATCACAAATAAGTTTCGAAGGACATCTGGATGCTGTAAAGACAAACAAGTACGTTGAACAAGCCCTGACATTTACGGCTGAACCTTTCGAATCAATCCAACTTATAGAAAAATTTAACTTCAAAAAATGATATCATGAAAACGATCTTAATCACAGGAACATCCTCAGGGATTGGTAAAGCAACTGCAAAAAAATTCGCAGCAGCAGGCTGGAATGTAATCGCAACCATGCGCTCACCAGAAAAGGAAGAAGAACTATCTGCTATCGAAAACATCTTTTTAACAAAGCTGGATGTTCAAGATAAGGAAAGTATTGCAGCTGCCATAGCTTCTGGAATTGAAAAATTCGGAAATATTGATGCTGTGGTAAACAATGCGGGTTTTGGCGTACTGGGTGCGTTTGAGAAATCAACCTCAGCACAGATTATGCAGCAATTCAGCGTGAATGTATTTGGCGTAATGGATGTCATTAAAGCTATTCTCCCACATTTCAGAGCAAGACAATCAGGCTTGATCATAAATATTACCTCACAGGGCGGAAGAGTAACTTTTCCAACTTGCAGCCTTTATCACGCTACTAAATTTGCTATAGAAGGATTCTCTGAATCACTGGCTTATGAGTTGCTTTCACAAAATATTTCAGTCAAAATTATTGAACCGGGATCAACAGAAAGCAATTTCTTTAGTGCAGTAAGTATGGCAGGGGATGAGCGCATAACTGCCTATGAAGAATTCGATAAAATTGCGCTTAATAATTGGAACAAAAACGACACGATGAGTTCAAAAACAGCAGAAATTGCTGAAGTCATTTACACGGCAGCTTCTGACAATAAAGATCAATTACGCTATATGGCCGGAACAGATACGCATTTATATTTTGGTGCAAGGCAAAATAAAAGTGATCAGGATTATGTGGACTACATGAGGAAATTATTTATTCCAGAAATATTAAATAAAGAATATAAATAAGATGAAGACGACTAAAAACACGATATTAATTAAAGGTGGCGGAACTGGAATGGGTCTAGAGGCAGCGAAACAGTTTAGCCAGTTGGGCAATATTTTAACTCAGCAGTTTTACTGACGCATGAGCTTGCCCCTGTTCTTGCTGCACATCCGGAATCAGCGATGGTTATAACGACTTCTGCTGTTGCGTTTGTTCCCGATTTGATGCATCCTACTTATAGTGCGATTAAGGCAGCACTGCATTCATACATTCTAGGCCTCAGATTGGTTTTAGAACGTAGTCAGTCTTCTATTAAAATATTCGAACTCATGGCCCCGCTAGTTGACACGCCATTTTCAAAGGCAGTTAAAGCAGACTATAAAAATGCCTGCTTCAAATATTATTTCTGCACTTATAGCAGGTATCGAAGGCAATGAGTATGAGCTCCACGCAGGCCTGACCAAAGAAGTGTTCGAAAGATCACAAAAATCAACGCAGGATGCACTGGAGTTCTTAAATAGTGTAACGGGGTAGATAGCAGGTAAATTGTTTAAATCTTCTGAAAATGCATAGATTTAGGTAATGAAGAAAATTGAAACATTAGAAAGTTTTTACAGGGAAAAGTTTACGTTCTATGATCAATCTGCAAATAAAGGTAAAACCCAATTTGCGATCGTAACTCATGAAGAATGTTCAACTGATGCCAAAATAAGCTATCGGCGACGCGATTTTTATAAAGTATCACTTTTTAAAGGTCGCGTTTTGCTCCATTATGGCGATAAGAGCCTTGAAGTAAATGGAACCGCTTTAGTCTTTTTTAATCCTGATGTACCCTACACTTTGGAGATGCTTGAAGAAAGCAACTTTGGCGGATATTTAATTTTTCGGGAATCTTATTATAATGATTACTATAAAAATGGGATTCGCGAAATGACTTTATTCGCTAATGGAGCCAAACCGGTATTCATGCTAAATAAAACACAGGAGAAATCTGTTGATAGCATTTTTAAAAAAATGCAAGCAGACTTGTTAACCGACTATGAATATAAACATGATGTAATCAGAACCCATTTAAACGAGCTGATACACCTGGCGATGAAAATGTTCCCTTTAGATAAAGTTTATCAGTTTGTTGATGCAAAAGCAAGAATTACCGCCATTTTCAGTGAATTGCTGGACAGGCAGTTTCCGATTGAATCTCCATCAGAAGAATTTGAAATGCGATCAGCAGCAGCTTATGCAGATAAATTAGGAGTTCATGTCAACTATCTGAACCGGGCAGTGAAATCCGTTACAGGCAAAACTACTACCAATCACATTTCTGACAGGATTACTACCGAAGCAATTTCAATGCTGAAGCACTCAGGATGGAATATTGCACAAATCAGCTATAGTCTTGGTTTTGAAGACCCTTCTAGTTTTAGTCATTTCTTCAAAAAGCATACACAACAAATCCCTTCCAACTTCAGAATGCTGAAATGACAAAAATTCTCACACCTTTAATGAAGCACGGAAACCACGCGCCGCATAATAAGATTCCGCTCCATTGTGATAAACAAACACGGTATCATAACGCCGGTCACAAAAAACAGCTCCACCCAATTTTCTGATATTGGCGGGTGTTTTTATCCAGCTCGACGTTTTGGTATCAAAATTCCCTATTTGTTGTAAACCCCGGTATTCTTCTTCACTTAAAAGTTCAATACCCATATCAGCTGCCACATCAATAACATTATTTTCAGGTTTAAATTCTTTCCTTGATGTATGTGCTTCAAGATCGTAACAAAGACTTCTGCGCCCTTTAGGACTTTCTGGTGAACAGTCATAGAAAATGTACTCCCCTGTCTTTTGATCATGACCGACAACATCTGGTTCACCGCCAGTTTTTTCCATTGCCATTAAAGACTGAACTTTTTTAGGATGAGCTTCTAATTTCTCCTGGACCCCAGCCCATTCTAAATCCTTATGGCGGCTTGTATTCTTCTCGAAACGCACTTTTAATACTGCAAAGAAATTTTTTTGTTCCTCTGCTGAGCACTCTTCTTTATAACTGTCCATGTTAATACTGATTTATAGATGAATTTAAATTATTTTTTAATTTCCAAACGATATTCTGTAACCTATTATGAGCCATATTAATTCCCTGAATAAAAGGCAGCTGCAAAACTTGATTCCTTTGTGCCAGCGATTCATAAATCACGCGCATACGCAATTGACTTGTCTGGTCAGTTAGTCTTTCAAACTCTACAAATTCCAACTGGACGCCAAAAGGTGTGTTTTCCATTTCAAATGTCCGGATGATTTTTTGATTTGGGATAAACTCATGGATAACTCCATTGGCCCGGAACACTACATTTCCTTGTGAATCGCTAGTTTCAAATTGATAACTGCCATGCTTCTGGCTTTCCATTTTTAACACTTTCGTTCCCATCCATTGTGCAACAATTTCAGACTCTGCAAACGCTTTGAAAAGTAATTCAAGCGGAAGATCAAATTCTCTTGCAATAGTTACTTCCTGTTTGCCCTCTTCGGCATTAACTTTTGTTTTTTGTTCCATACGATGCTATTATTTTGGTTGATAATTTTTCATGATACTTTCCAATTTGTTAAACCTGTCATCCCACATTTGGCGGAATGGTTCAATAAAATCAGCTATCTCCTTCATCTTTTCCGCATTCGTCTGATAGTAAATCTCTCTGCCCGTTTGTTTTTGTTCCAGCAGTTCACATTCAGTAAGTATTTGCAAATGTTTAGAAACAGTTGGTCTTGCAGTATTAAAATTTGCCGCTATTGCCCCCGCCGTTAAAGATTGTGAAGCAACTAATAACAGGATCGCCCGTCTGGTCGGATCTGCTATTGCTTGAAATACGTCTCGTCTCAAATTCATTACGTAGCTATTTGACTACAAATATAAACGTAGCTATTTAACTACACAAGATTTTGATGTATTTTTTTATTCATTAAATCGGAACTTACATTAACAAAAAAAACCGCTACAAATTGTATAGCGGGTTTTACAGATCAACCTGGTATTTCTCATGGGATTAATACTTCTGTATCATATCCTAATTGAATTAAATAATCAAGCCCGTTTTGTTTATCAATTTTAATTACTCCGGTCCAGCCATTTTTTAAAGCCTGTAAAATTAATTTACGTATAAATCGTGGTTTATTTATATTGATGATCTCCATTACATCTGTGTTTTTGTTCTTTAAAGACACACCTGATTTTAAGACCTGTCCCATGTAATAATTATCAAACGTTAAAAAGTCTATAACTAGTGGACTTTGTTTATAACCTTCTAAAAACACTTTAAGTGTGAGTGTATTAGTTTCATTTTCTGAGTGATATTTATCCGTAACCACATATAAATATTTCGAATTGTCAATGACGATTTTTCTAAGTTTGTTTTTCATTCTACGTTGCTGTATCCGACTTTATCTTCATCAATATTTCCCAGGACTTCCACCCTGCTGCCACAACCCAAGTTACATCCTTCGAGAACGTTTCCCAAATAAAGTATTCTGAACGTCCAGTTACTTTCAATTCACTCCGTTAAAAAAAACACGGATTAAAAATTTCAATCCGTGTTTTTTGAAGTATAACACTAAAGTTAAGCTACTTACACCTAATTTAACACGTATTCCTTTGCACTTAACTCTTTAGCCGCTGCTACCATTGCAATCAAAGCACTTTTGGTTTCTGGCCAATGGCGGGTTTTTAATCCGCAATCAGGATTTACCCAAAGTTGCTCAGCTGGAATTACGGCCTTCGCTTTTTCTAAAAGCGCTACCATTTCTTCTTTTGAAGGTACTCTTGGAGAATGGATATCATAAACACCAGGCCCGATATCATTTGGATATTTGAAATCTGCAAAAGCATCTAACAATTCCATTTGTGAACGAGAGCATTCAATGGTAATCACATCTGCATCCATATCAGCAATGTTCTGAATGATATCATTAAACTCAGAATAGCACATATGTGTATGAATCTGTGTTCCATCCTTTACACCGCTTGCTGAGATTTTAAATGCATTGACTGCCCATTGCAAATAAGCTTGCCAGGCTGCTTTTCTCAAAGGCAAACCTTCGCGGATAGCAGGCTCATCAATCTGAATAACTTTGATTCCCGCTTTTTCAAGGTCTACGACCTCATCGCGAATCGCTAATGCGATTTGATTACAAGTAACAGAACGAGGCTGATCATTGCGGACAAAAGACCATTGCAAAATCGTAACAGGGCCGGTTAGCATACCTTTGACCAAACTCTTAGTCAATGATTGTGCAAACTCTGTCCAATAAACAGTCATTGCATCTGGCCTGTGCACATCACCATAAATGATGGGAGGCTTAACGCAACGGCTACCATAACTCTGTACCCAGCCATTTTTTGTAAAGGTGAAACCATCCAGCTGTTCGCCAAAATATTCTACCATGTCATTGCGTTCAAACTCCCCATGAACCAGTACATCAATTCCTACTTCTTCTTGCCAGCGAATTGTTTCTTCTGTCTCTTTTTTCAATAAAGTATCATATTCTGCCGGAGTAATTTCGCCTTTCTTGAACCGCGCTCTCCAGCTTCTAACCTCAGGAGTCTGTGGAAATGAACCTATAGTTGTCGTTGGGAAAAGGGGTAATTGTAAAATTTCCTGCTGTGTTTTTTTTCGGGTAGGAAAAGGATTTGTACGCTCAGCATCCTTAGCCGTAATTGCACGAACACGCTGTTTGATTTGCTCGTTATGAATCAGTTTCGACGTTCTGCGATTGGAAATAGCTTTTTTGTTTTCTTCCAATTTTTCCAATGCAATTGCATCAGGATTTTCAGATGCCAATGCTTTCAACGTCACTACTTCATCAATCTTTTGTTTAGCAAAAGCCAACCATTGTTTAATCTCAGGAGTTAAAGTCTGATCATTGGTTTCTAAATCCAGATCACAAGGTGAATGTAACAAAGAGCATGAAGGCGCAATCAATACGCGATCACTTCCTAATTGATCCACTGCTTTTTTGATGATTGACAAAGACTGCTCAAAATCATTTTTCCAAACATTTCTTCCATCAACTACACCCAGAGATAAGATCAATTGCTCAGGAATAGCATTCAGCACCTCTTCTAATTGCTCAGGATTACGTACCAAATCAATATGTAAGGCATGAACAGGCAATGATGCTGCTAAAACCAAGTTGTCTTTTAAACCCTCAAAATAAGTAGCTACCAGGATTTTCAGTAGTGGAAATTTCTTTTTCAACTCCGCATAAACATACTGATAAGCTTCTTTTGCTTGCGCATTAATATCTAAAGCCAGAAATGGTTCATCAAACTGTATCCATTCAGCCCCATGTGCTTTTAATTCCGTTAAAATCTCCACATAAACCGGAAGTAAACGCTTCACTAAATCCAATTTATCAAAGCCCTCTTCCTTTTCTTTACCCAGTAAAAGGTAAGAAACCGGTCCGATAATTACAGGCTTACTATTGATGCCTAAACGCTTTGCACTTACAAACTCGTTAACGATTTTATTAGAGAATAACTTGAACTCCTGATTTTTATAAAATTCAGGAACGATGTAATGGTAATTTGTATCTAACCATTTTGTCATTTCCATCGCTGTAATGTCCAATCCTTCTTTCTGATATCCTCTTGCCATAGCAAAATACAAATCCATTTCATTATTGGATTTTAGCGCCACCTGGTTATAGCGTTTTGGGATAGCACCAACTGTTAAGGACATATCCAGGATCTGATCATAATACGAAAAATCGTTAGAAGGGATCAGATCTATTCCGGCTTCCTGCTGTAATTTCCAGTTGTGCCCGGATATATTTTTTCCTTTACTTAATAAATCCGCTAAGGTAATTTTGCCTGACCAATATTGTTCACAGGCTTTTTTTAGTTCTCTGTTGCTACCAATTCGTGGATAGCCAAGGTTGTGCGTTTGCATCTTTATTCAACTTTTTAAATGGTTAATAATCATTGTAAAAAAACTCCCGGTTATTGCTTAATATCCGGCGCTTTATTCGCTACAAATCAGTTTTTAATTCCACACAAATGTATATATGAAGATTTTAAAACTACATTAAACACTATAAATAAGGATAAATAACTTTTTTATGAACTATTAGGAGCATATTATGCTTTTAAGTCTTTATTTTTGACATCACTAACGAAAATTATTCTATGGATGAATTAGATGACACAGATTTATTACTGCTGAAGATATTAGGTAACAATTCAAATTACACGATAAAAGAGCTTGCTGCAAAAGTAAGTTTATCACCATCTCCTGTTTTTGAGCGAGTGAAAAGGTTAGAAAGCAACGGATATATTAAGAAGTATATTGCTATACTTGATCCCGAAAAATTTAACCAGGGATTTATAGTTTTTTGCAATATCAAGCTTAAACAACATGATAGAAAAATAGGCCATCAGTTTGTAGAAGACATCTTAAAGATCGATGAAGTTGTGGAATGTTATAATATTTCCGGGGATTTCGACTTTATCTTAAAGGTTTATGCCAGGGATATGAAACATTACCAGGATTTTGTTTTTAACAAATTAGGCTCCGTTAAAAGTATAGGAAGCACCCATAGTACTTTTGCAATGGCAGAAATTAAAAACTCGTACAATATTAGTTTTTAGAAATTAACCCGGCTTTGAAAACCGCCGGGTTAATTAAGAATTTACCGGATTAAAACAGGCTTATTGTCCTCGTCAATGGCGACTAAAGTAAAAGCACCGCCGACAACTTTTTCCCTGAATTCTTCCCTCATTTTTTCTAAATAGACCTCTACTTGTATCACAATACTTGTATTGCCAATACGTTCCACCCTGCCTACCAATTCAACCATAGAACCAGCAGGGATAGGTTTTTTAAAATCTATCTGACCACTGCTCACCAGTACAAAACTCTTCCTGCAAAACCGGGTCGCTGTCATAAAAGCCGTTTCGGTCATCATCATTAATATTCTTCCGCCGAACATCGTATTGTGATGATTGGTCGTATCAGGAAATACCACTTTAAAAACATGTGTTTCCGATTGATCGATTTTTTCTTCTGTTGTCATTATTAACCCATTATCCACTTAATCATTCCCATAATATTTTTCAACATATTAAATCACGAGTAAATCCATAAATTCATCTACCGGAGTGTTCACCAATCTGTTGTAATCTAATGCAGCATGTAAAACAGCTTGTTGCTGTCTTTCCGGGAATTTCCGTGCCAGATTAATCTTGAATTTTTTCAATAACTCTGGAATTCCTTCCGCTCTTCTGCGTTGATGACCAATTGGATATTCAACCACAACTTCTTCCAATGCAGTTCCATCGTTTAATTCCACAAGCAATGCATTGGCAATGGAGCGTTTTGATGGATCATGATAATCTGTAGTAAATTGTACATCTTCCACACATTCCATCTGTGCACGCAACAAATCAATTCTTGAATCAACGGCAATGTTATCTTCGTAGTCAGCAGCAGTTAATCTTCCATAAATCAACGGTACGGCAACCATATATTGAATACAATGGTCCCGGTCTGCAGGATTATTCAATGGCCCCTTCTTATCAATGATACGAATAGCTGCCTCATGCGTACGAATAGTTATCTTTTTAATATCATCTGTTGTTTTACCAGCTGCCTTTAATTTCCAATGAATCGTCATTGCAGCCTCAACAGCAGTTTGCGAGTGAAATTCTGCAGGGAAAGAAATTTTGAACAAGACATTTTCCATCACGTAAGAACCGTAATCACGTTGAAATTTGAACTCGTTTCCTTTGAATAATACATCATAAAAACCCCATGTTTTAGCAGTCAATACAGATGGATAACCCATCTCCCCTGTTTTTGCAATTAATGCCAAACGCACAGCTCTTGAAGTCGCATCACCCGCAGCCCACGATTTACGGCTTCCGGTATTTGGAGAATGACGATAGGTTCTTAAAGCTTGTCCATCCACAAAAGCCAATGAAACGGCATTAATTAATTCATCACGCGTAAGCCCGATTAATTTACCCACAACAGCTGTAGAAGCTACTTTTACTAAAATAACATGGTCTAAACCAACTTTATTAAAGGAGTTTTCCAAAGCCAGTATACCTTGAATTTCATGTGCTTTGATCATACCTTCCAGTACATCTTTCATCAACAATGCCGGTTTTCCATTGGCAACAGATGTTCTGGAAAGCCAATCAGCAGTGGCCAGAATACCGCCCAGATTATCAGAAGGATGTCCCCATTCTGCTGCCAGCCAGGTATCATTAAAATCCAGCCAGCGAATAATAGTACCAATATTAAATGCTGCCTGAATCGGGTCTAATTGAAACTGTGTTCCCGGAACTTTAGCACCATTGGGAACAATAGTACCCTGCACAACAGGGCCTAATAATTTAGTACAAGCAGGATAAGTTAAAGCTTCCAAACCGCATCCTAAAGTATCCAGCAAGCAATAGTGTGCTGTTTTCCAGGCCAGTTCATTTTTTATTTCGTAATTCAATACATAATCCACAATATCAACTAATACCTGATCAGTTTGTGGTCTTTCATTTGAGATGTGTGATGACATTTTTTATTTGATTTATTAACGATTATTTTTAACGATTTTCAACGGAAACAAATTCTCTGTTTTCCGGGCCTGTATAATTGGCACTTGGTCTGATGATTTTCCCATCTTGTCTTTGCTCAATGATATGTGCACTCCATCCTGTTACTCTTGAAATCACAAAAAGCGGAGTGAACATTAAAGTGGGTACCCCCATTAAATGATAAGAAACTGCTGAAAACCAGTCCAGATTAGGGAACATCTTTTTCTCCTCCCACATGAGGGTTTCCAAACGCTCAGCAACATTATAAAGCAGCATATCGCCTGCTTCTTCCGAGAGCTCCTTTGCTACTTTTTTAATCACTACATTTCTTGGATCTGAAATGGTGTAAACTGGATGGCCAAATCCAATAATCACTTCTTTGTTAGCTACACGCTTGCGAATATCTTCTTCAGCCTCATCTGGCGAATTATAGCGGCTCTGTATATCAAAAGCAACTTCATTCGCGCCACCATGTTTAGGCCCGCGCAATGCACCTATTGCCCCTGTGATAGCCGAATAAATATCAGAACCTGTTCCCGCAATTACCCGGCTGGTAAACGTAGAAGCATTAAACTCGTGTTCTGCATATAAGTTAAGTGAGATCTGCATCGCATCTACCCACGACGCTGAAGGTTTACGGCCATGTAAAAGATGTAAGAAATGTCCACCAATTGAATCATCATCCGTTTCCACTTCTATAATTTTCCCATTATGTGCATAATGATACCAATATAAAAGTGCAGAACTGAAACAAGCCAGCAGCTTATCGGCAATATCTCTGGTTCCGGCAATATTATGATCATCCTTTTCAGGCTGTATGCTGCCAATTGCTGATACCGTGGAGCGCATTACATCCATTGGATGCGCAGCCGCAGGTATCTGCTGTAAAATGTTCTTAACCGAATTAGGCAGTCCCCGAAGTGACCTTAACTTAGTCTTGTAATTTGTCAATTGTGGTTTAGTAGGTAAAGAACCGTAAATAAGCAGGTAAGCTACTTCCTCAAATTCGGCTTTTTCTGCTAAGTCCAGAATATTATAACCCCGGTAATGTAAATCATTCCCATTTTTCCCTACGCTGCATAAAGCAGTATTCCCTGCTACAACGCCCGAAAGTGCTACACTTTTCTTCGGTTTGAACGTTGGCGTCTCCTGGTTATCAATCATTTTTCTGTGCTTTAAAAAGATTATCTAATTTTTGCTCGTAATTGTGGTATCCTATACTTTGATAAAGTTCTTCTCTGGTTTGCATAGTATCCAGCACATTCTTTTGTGTACCATCTTTCCGGATGTGCTGATAGACATTTTCAGCAGCTTTATTGGCTGCGCGAAAAGCAGATAATGGATATAATATCAAACCTACACCTGCATTTTTAAGTTCGTCAACAGTATACATCCGGATCATCCCAAACTCAGTAATATTGGCCAGGACAGGAATTCCTGTAGCATCTACAAATTTTTGATAATAAGAGAGATCTGGTACGGCCTCTGCGAAAATGAAATCTGCTCCTGCTTCTTTATAGGCAACAGCTCTTTCCAATGTTTTTTCCAGCCCCTCTATTGCAAAAGCATCCGTTCTGGCGCCAATCACAAAATGTTCATCAGTTCTGGCATCTACAGCAGCTTTCAAACGATCTACCATTTCTGCTTTACTCACCACTTCTTTACCTGGGCGGTGGCCACAACGTTTCGCTCCTACCTGATCTTCGATATGAAGCGCAGCAGCACCAGCTTTGATCAGTGATTTCACAGTACGGGCCACATTAAATGCAGATGGGCCAAAACCTGTATCCACATCGACCATCAGCGGCAAATCGCATACATTGGTGATCCGCCCGATGTCAATTAGTACATCTTCCAGCGTAGTAATTCCCAAATCTGGAATTCCTAATGAGCCGGCAGCTACGCCTCCACCTGAAAGATAAATTGCATTGAATCCTGCTTTTTGTGCTAATAAAGCATGATTAGCATTGATCGCTCCCACAATTTGAAGGGGACTTTCTGTTTTTAAAGCCTCCCGGAATTTTTGACCGGGGGTTTTAGGGTCGTTTGTTTGCATCGTCAGTTTTTTTTGAAAAATTAGCTTCGGTTAAAAATGTTCTTAGATTTTTAATACAATGCTGCTGACAGGAAGATTTTAAGAAAAGACGGATTATAAAAATACGCGGCAATACAAACACATGAATATCAGGGACGTATTTTTCCAGGTAAGAATAAACACCTTTCAGACTAAAAGCTTCGAATCGCGAAAGCATTGTCCATTCGGAACAGGCAGGTCTCCTGACTTGTAACAATTTTCATCATCCTTCCCATTCTATCGGTAGAACAGTGGATATTTTTGGATGAAAACCTTTTTTTTGTTACTTACAGTTGCGCGACAGTTCGTGATTTACACACGATTCCCTATTAATCTACAATGAAGTATTACCATTTCCGTTTGATGTAATATGCAAAGAACAGTTTTGCAATGTAGAAAATAAAACCAAATAAAATTAGCTTAACACCGTTAAATTGCTCGCTTTAATTTCATATAACTTATCTGTTACGTTTTTTTAAAGCACACAAACATCATTTAAACACAATTGAAGCATTTTCAAAAGGCATGAATTAGTCTTGCCGCTACAACCTGCAAGACTATCTCTTTGATCAATGTAGACTAGCGTAAAGATGTCATAACATCAACTTCATATACGCAGAACATCTTTGTCAAAAAAGAGAATATTTATATGAAAATTATGTCCACCAGCTTTAAAAAATTGTTTGGTTTACTTATTCTGTTCACCCTGTCAGCAAGCACTTTAAAAGCACAGCTAACCCTAAGAGGTAAGATCGATACTCAAGAAAGCAGTCGCTTGATAGAAGGTGCTACAATTACCCTGAACCCTGTGCACAAAATGGCCAAATCTGCTTCGGATGGCTCGTTTGTACTCACAGGTTTGAAGACCGGAGTATACCAGCTGGAAATTTCAAGTGTTGGCCTTATTAAGTTAACTAAAACGATTAAATTGAGTAAAGACACTGTAATCACAGTGATGATGACCGATAACTCATCTAACTTGAATGAAGTTAGTATTTCAGTTGGTAACAGAGGAAAAAGCAGAAGTATCATCAAATCGCCAGTCCCTGTTCAGCTCATCTCTTCTCAGGAGATTAAAACTTCTGGTTATACCAACACCGCTGAATTGATACAAATGCTTGTTCCTTCATTTACCCAGAATCGTATTGTAAGAGGTGATGGGTCAGAAACGATCAGGCCTAGTACCATGCGTGGTATGGGAACCGATCAGATGCTAGTGTTAGTCAATGGAAAAAGAAGACATATCAGTGCTTTTCTGATTGCTGACAATACTGGTGTCGATTTAAATGCGGTTCCAGTATCGGCTATTGAATCTATCGAAGTATTAAAAGATGGTGCAGCGGCTATTTATGGATCAGATGCGATTGCCGGTGTCATCAATATCATTCTGAAGAAAGATACCGGGGGCAGTGTTGATGTCCAAAGCGGAATTACTTCCAGAGGAGATGGTTTCAATTCAAAGGTTGGAATAGACAAAGGCTTCGCTTTAAAAAATAATGGTGTACTTAATGTCGCTGTACAAGGATTATATGCAGAAAAAACCGTCAGGGCTGGTGCTGATTTAAGAAAGCAGTATTTTGGAACTATTAAAAATGCAGCCGGTAATGTGACTTATTCAGACCCCGTGGGCGATGCAAAAAATGCCGCATACGCTGCCGATCCAAAAGTGACTATGATTGAGGGAGACCCGCAGAAAAAGGTGTTGGGAACAATGATCAATTATTCACAGCCTTTAAAAAATGAAGGCAAAATCTATGCATTTGGAGGTGTAAATTATAACAATACTTTAAATGGAAGTAACCGTTTCAGATTACCAAGTGATGATGGTACGGTGCGTTCTATCTATCCAGACGGCTTTTTAGCCAGGGGTAAAATAGTAACCACAGATTACTCTTTTGCGGGTGGCTACAAACAAGACTTTAAATCATTGGGGATGATGGATGCCAGTGTTTCTCTGGGTGGAAACTCGGTACAGTTTAACCTGTTGAATTCAGACAACCCTTCTTTAGGTACTAAAAGCCCTGCAGATTTTTACCTGGGTACACACCATTTTAACCAATATGCTGCCAATCTGGATTTTGTAAAAGCACTCGGACAGAACAAGGTTTATTCCTTAGCTTATGGCGCCGAATTCAGAGTAGAGAACTATTCGATTAAAGCTGGTGAAGAAGCTTCGTATATTGATGGAGGTGTTCCGATTCTTGATGGCCCGAATGCAGGAAAGAGAGCACCGGTAGGTTCACAGGGTTATGTAGGATACCGTCCAAGTAATGAGGTAGCTCAAAGTAGAAATACCAGCGCAGCCTATGCTGAATTAACAGCAGATTTTACTAAATCTTTTACCGTAAGTGCTGCAACGCGTTATGAATATTACAGTGATTTTGGCTCTACAATCAATGGGAAAATTTCTGCCCGTTATGAATTCATCAAAGGGTATGCGATTCGTGGTGCAGCCAATACAGGGTTCAGAGCACCTTCGCTACAACAATCGTATTTCTCGCAAACACAAACCAATTACACACTCGATCCGGCTGTCGGTCAGATCGTTTCCAGAGAGAACAGTACTTTACCGATCAACTCCCCTGCTGCCATTGCTTTAGGTGCACAACCTTTAAAGCCTGAAAAATCATACAATGTGAGCGCTGGATTAACTGCTTTGCCTGTAAAGAACCTATTTATAACAGCAGATCTTTATGCGGTAAGAGTCAACGACAGAATTGTAAGAACCAGTTTTTTCACAACAAGTAATCCTTTGATCAAGAAATTATTTGATGCTTATAATATCGTTGGTATCCAGTCTGCAAGGTATTTTGCCAATGCAATTGATACCCGTACCCAAGGTATAGACATTGTTGCTCAATATGAATTACATGCCAATAATTTAGGACATTTTACTTTCCTTGTTTCCTATAATTACAACCTGCTTAAAATTGTTGGCGTACATAACTCAGCAGTTTTAGCTTCCTTAAATGAGAATATTTTTAATCCTGAACGTATTGCTGCAACCGCAACTAAACAGAATAATTTCACGATGTCTATTGTACATAACCTGAAAGGATTTACGAGTTCATTGCGGGTTTACAGAGCCGGAGAATTGTCGAACCAATATCCAATTCCTCAAAAAGTGATAGGTTTAAATACGATGCCTGCGCTGGTTACTTTAGATGCTGAAGTTTCTTATCAATTCAGGAACAAGGTAAGATTTGGAATAGGTGCGAATAATATCTTTGATAAAATGCCGCCATTAAATGATCCAAGCCTGAATTTCAATGGAAACTTCAAATATTACAATGGGAACAACAGTCAATTAGGTACTACAGGAGCTTATTACTATGCTAAACTGGGTTATAGCTTCTAGTTAAAACCCGCTTCATTTCATAAAAAAGGATGCATCTGAAATAGAATGCATCCTTTTTTATGAAATACAGGTCTGCTTTGCTGTCCTATGAATTGTTAAGTACCGTCAGTGCTTTGACCAAACGTTCTGAATCTGCAGTTGTGTTATAGATCTGAGGAGTGATCCTGATACAGTCCCCTCCTTTCAGGTTACGTACCACACCTAAAATTTTATGCGCAGTCCATAACTGATCAACAACTTTTTTAGCATCCATATTTCTCATCCGGAAAGCTCCGATTGCACAAGACCATTCCGGACTAACCGGTGTCAGAACTTCTACTGCTGATAAATGCTGTACGCCATCTATCCAGGTTTTCTTTAATCCATGCAGATAATTTTGTTTGACCGCAGGCGCAATCTGCTGCTGAAATGCCATTGCAGCACCTATAGTCATAATATTGGCAAATGGTGTAGTCCCAAAATGCGCCAATTTATAAATACTGTTTTCTTTTTGCTTCACATCACCAAATAAAGGGTTCATCGCACTAATCAGCTCTGGCTTCACATAAAGTAACCCAGTACCTACAGGTGATCCAAACCATTTGTGAAGATTAATCGCAACTATATCTGCTCCAAGCTCGGTGATTGAATAATCTATATGTGCAAACGAATGCGCCGCATCCAGGATAGTTTTGACACCAGAAGGCTTTAAAGCATCCGTTATTTCCTTGATAGGAAGAATCAACCCGGTAAAATGATTGATATGGGTGAGATGAACAATTTTGGTTCTGCTGGTTACGGCATTTTTATACAGCTCAACAATTTGCGCGGCAGACTCAGGATGTGCAGGGATTTCCAGGTAGACCAGTTTAATCTTTTTGGTTTTCTGCAGCATTTCCCACGTCTCCACCATACTGTCATAATCAAACTGGCTCAGGACTACCTCATCACCTGCTGCTAAAGGATAACCCTGAATAGCAACATTAAGCGCTTCTGTGGCATTCCTGGTAAAGATGAATGAGTTTGAAGGTAATTTCAGATAGGTTCCGGTCAAAATCAAAGCGTCCCGATAAAGCTTTGGAAATTCTAACCTGGCAAAACCTGATAGTCTGCTGTTAACAGTCCTGGTATTTTCAATAAATTTATGGAGAACAGGTTCGGACATCACACCAAAAAAACCATTCTCCAGGTTGGTAAATGAACGGTCTGTTTGATAATATTTCTGGAATTCCTGAATGGATAACTGATCTTTTCCATTTTCCATTAAGGTGGAAGTTGCATTTTCCTGTGCAGCTACATAATCACTTATTAATAATGAACCTGACAGGATGCCCATAGTTTTCAGGAGTTCTCTTCTATCCATTTTTTTTGAATTAAGCTGCAAATAAAACTTATTGGTGTGGCCTGGATATTAAGTTAATATTTTGTTTGAAAGAAATTCCGCATATTCAGCAAAAAAATCAGTCTATGCTTGAACAATTAAAGAGAAAATTCCGGATGAGCGATAGTCAGTTTGCCGGATTTTCGGGTTGTCTCAAAAAACTGGAAGTCCCGGCAAAAACGACCTTGCTCAAAGAGGGCGAGATTGCAAAAAAAATATTCTTTATTGAAAAAGGCTGTATCCGTGTCTGGTTTAATAATGATGGCAAAGATCTCACCACACAATTCTTTTTCGAAAATGAGACGGTGGCTTCCATAGAGAGCTTAAAAAAGGAAATACCAAGTTTGCTTAACATAGAAACTATCGAAACGTGTGTACTCTGGTATATTAGTAAACAAGATCTGGAAAAAATATTGCCGGAACTGGAAAATGTATCAGCACTAAGGGACGAATTTATCAATAATCTTTTCGAACGGATGTTTCACTACATGAACCACTTCTTTTCCTTTCTCAGAGATTCTCCGTTAAAACGATACCAGACATTGATGCAGGAAAAGCCGATGATCATTCAGCGGGTACCTCAACATTACATCGCCTCTTATTTAGGTGTAAGTTCCGTTCACCTCAGCCGCATTAAAAGCCAGCTGAACAGAAAAAATGCCTGATTTCACTTGATAACAAATGTTATCGCGGCCTGGGCTATACGACCGTAAATTTGTTGTATAAATTGATAACCAATGAAAGCAGCAATAATCTATCAGGCAGGGGAAATACCTCAATATGCAGAAATTCCTGAACCAGTGGTTCAGCACGATCATGAAATTTTAGTACAGGTAAAAGCTGTATCCATCAAAAATCTGGACAAATTAAAAGCCAGTGGCAAGCATTATTCTTCAGAAAAAACAGCTAAAATACAAGTAGTAGGTACCGACGGAGTTGGTATTTTGCCAAACGGACAACGTATTTATGGTGTTGGTACATCTGGTACAATGGCAGAACAAGCTGTGTTTTTAAAAGAATGGTCTTCGTCTGTACCCGACGGATTAGACGATGCTACCGCTGCTGCATTACCAAATGCAGCTATGGGATCGGCTTTGGCACTGCGTTTCCGCGCCCGATTACAACCCGGGGAAACAGTTTTAATCAATGGAGCTACTGGTTTTACCGGTAAAATGGCTATTCAGTTAGCTAAACATTACGGTGCAGGAAAGATAATTGTAACCGGCAGAAATGAAGAAATCCTGAAGACTTTACCGGCATTGGGAGCAGATCAGCTTATCACTCTGAATCAGGACGATGCTTCTTTTGTTAACCAACTCAAAGAAATACATACCATAACCCCTATCCATGTAGTTATCGATTACCTTTGGGGACATTCCGCAGAACTGATTCTCTCCTCCTTAAAAGGAACAGGAACTTTCTCCGCCCGCACCCGTTATGTATCTATAGGCTCAATGTCGGGAGATACGATCACCTTATCTTCACAAATACTGCGTAGTATTGACCTCCAGCTATCCGGTTCCGGTTTGGGGAGCTGGACAAAAGAAGAAGTCAGCCTGCTTTTTCGGGAGATACTTCCGGAAATGTTTCACCTTGCAGCAGCTCACCAATTAACAATAGCGGTGACTACAGTTCCAATTCAGGACATTGAAAAAATCTGGAATAGACAAATCACTGACGGAAAAAGACTTGTAGTAAGTATTTAAGGCCTCCTTGAATGTACCTTAAGAACCAATGACTGTAACCTCAATCAAATTAACGAAAAAATTTGATTGAGGTTACAGTCATTGGTTTGTGTTTAAAGCCATTCTATTTCTTCGATAGAGAGCGCAGTAAACCCCGCAATTTTATCAATATCAAACTTTTCTTCTTTCATTTTTCTGGCGATGGCGAGCGCAGTTTCATGTTTCCCTTCTTCTTTTCCTTCTTCCTTTCCTTTCCATTCTGCATATCCAAGCCGGTGTTGATCGTCTTCTTCTCTTTGTAAAATCGAGTCGTATACAAATTGTTGTTCTGGTGATAGTCTGTCCATTTCAGCGATATTAAATATTTTTTCAAAAACACGTTTATCCAGATATTTAGGAATCTGATCCAGGTTATGCATGTGTTTAAGCAGGTAAACCCATTTGTCCAGCTCAGTTTCCAGTTCATCTTCTTTCTTTCCAAATTTAGGCAGTTCCAAAAACTTAAATCCCAGTCCATTGTGGAATACTTCACCTGTGCCCGTATTGACCAATGAAATACTTTGCAAATAATGGCCACTCAGGCAATTCTTCATGTTAAAATCCAGAATTGCAACCAGGAAAACTTCTTTTAGTTTAACTTCCCAGTTACGCCGGCTCTTTAGCTTTTGCTGATGAATCAGCCGGCTCAGGTAAAAAATGCAGCGATCTTCAAAATTAGTATGCGCTGCCCGCTGCATTTCTACGATAAACTGCTCGCCATGGTCTCCGGTACACAACAAATCGAAGCAGGCCTTTTTATGCTCCCTATCATCCCCGCCCAGTTCAGTTGGGTTGTAAACAATATCGGTAATGTGTTTTTCTCCCTCAAAAAGTGCGTTTAAAAAGGCAATCATAATCTCTTTGTTAGGTTCACTGCCAAAAAGATGTTTGAATCCAAAATCTGATAATGGATCAATGTATTTATTTGTACTAGCTGACATAATTCTTAATGATTTATTGCAAGCTACTCCTGATTTATACTTAAAAGGTAATAAATATCTTTATTGTGAATAAATAGTTCAATAAAATAATCACAACCCAAAAAACTTCAGCAATCTAATTCAATTCCAGCTGCTTTTGAAAGTATTCGATAAATCTGCTTAGATGTAAGCCATCACATAAAGCATGGTGCACATGAATGGAAAGTGGTAAAAAGACCTGGCCGTCGCGAAAATCTAATTTGCCAAATGCAATCTTAGGTACACTATCTTTTGTGCCTAAGATTTGTGCATGCTGCATCCCGCTGAATTTAATCAGCGGCAATACAGAATAGTGAATCACTCCATTTGATCCTGCTTTCGGATCTAGTCCCGATGAATTCTTTTCCAGCTCAATTGAATTTCGCGTAGCTGGCATAAAATCGCTGAAATCGCGCCGATGATCAAAATAGGCAAACCCAAACGTTTCATCCTTTCTTAAAACGGTAACCGAACCCGACACTTGATGGTATTCAAATACCTCGTTATCTTCAATCCGATATCGGAATTCTGGTATATGATTGACAGCTAAATGAGCTTTATAAAGATAAAACATAAAAAAATTGGTATGATACGTCTTACAATACTGATAAGCCAGAGTACAGTTGAGCTCCGTACTGATTCCAAAAAATGGCTGATCAAACTTCCTGAAGAAATTATAGTGATCCTTCCTTTTCCAATTCGCTAAATCTATTTTAGATTTATTATCTTTCGTTAAAATTTCCATGAGTTCAAAATTGGAACTTCAAGGCTATTTGGAATGTACAATAACGGATTTATAATTGACACAAACGGATAATGTATCATTTGGAGGGAAGTGATTTTACGGATTTAATAAAAAGAGAATTTAGCGAAAAATTCATTACAAAAGAAGCAACCGTAAGTATTGAAAATAAACTTGACGTACGTACCAAAACTTTCAGAGAAGAGTCTTTTGATATTTTGCATTTCAAATCAAACATCTACACCCCAGTTCAGATCAATAACTTACACGATACTACACATGTCAGTTTACATTTTCAGTTATCAGGTCATTCCTCTGCTCATGTTGCAGATTTTAAAAGTTCACCCGGCAGCGGTAATTTCAATTTAGTAAATTATGTAGATCCCATAAGTACATTCGTGTACCCGGAAAAAGGTGAATATGAATATTTATGCGTTGCTTTTAAACCAGCTTATTTTGATGAGATAGTAGCGGAATGCCAGGATTTCACTACTCATAATCTATACTCCGCACAACGCTCAAACCTATCTCAATTATCTGCTCAGGCCAGAATTACCGATTACTGGCAAATGGATGCCATTAAACTTATTCAGGAACCTCCCATTGCAGATACTTTAAGAATTCCTTACATCAGATCAAAAATTAAAGAACTTTCCCTTTTATCATTTGCTAAATTTTCTGATCAACCTGTTCGGAAAGATTTAAGTCATGCAGAATATGACCGTATCCAGAGTGTAAAATCCTTTTTAGATATAAACTATCTATCCAAACACACTTTGGAAGGTATAAGCCGGATGTTCATACTCAACGAGTTTAAACTGAAAATCGGTTTCAAAAGAGAATTTGGAATCACTGTTTTTGGCTACATCCAAAAGCTGCGCTTAGAACACGCTTATAAAATGTTGATAGCTGGTGGATATACCGTAAGAGAAGTCGCATTTCATATTGGTTATGAATCTGATACCTCATTTGTCAGAGCATTTAAATTATATTTTAATTGCTCACCTGGAAAGATCAATAAATAATTTTAATACATTTAGTGAGGCAGAAAAATAAACTGCCAGGTAAAAACGCTCATCAAACTAAAAACAAATGACTCCTTGTGTTAGCTGTAATCATGAATTAACGGGAAAATATTGTTCCAATTGCGGACAGCCTGCAATTATAAAAAGAATTGACGCTCATTACATTACACACGAGATTGAACACGTTTTACATTTTGAAAGAGGTATTTTATTCACCATCAAAGAGTTGCTGATCAGACCCGGACAAAACGTAAGAGAATTTATCGTAAAAGACAGGAACAAACTTGTAAAACCAATTATATTTATCATAATTGCCTCCTTGATTTATACGTTAATTACTCATTTTTTTCATCTTGAAGAAGAGTACATTAGTTTCAATGACACTACAAATCCAACAGCAACCTTAATTTTCAAATGGGTTCAAAACCATTACGGTTACGGAAATATCATCATGGGTGTATTTATAGCCTGCTGGCTTAAACTATTTTTCAGAAAACAGGATTACAACTTTTTTGAAATATTGATCCTATTGTGTTTTGTCATGGGAACCAGCATGCTGATCTTTTCTATTTTTGCGATTTTAGAGGGTCTGACCAAAATAAGTTTAATGAAGATTTCCGGAATTATAAGTATGGTATATTGTACCTGGGCAATCGGGCAATTTTTTGACAAACGGAAATGGACAAACTATTTAAAAGCAATGGTTTCCTATACATTAGGATTACTGACATTTTCCGTTTCAGTGATTCTTTTGGGACTTTTGATTAACTTGTTTATCAAACATTAAACTATCAGGATTTAGCCCTTTTACTATGCAATCAATTCTATAATGAAAAATCTGTAGTCTTTCCTGAATTCAATTTTACATTTTTAGCAGCACCAGCACCTTGAAATTTAAAACCAATACCCAGGATATTTCTTTTTACTTCAGGCAATTTTGATTCATAAACCAGTTTAGAATTAACAAAATACAGAATCTTTTTATCTCTGCTCAGACAGGAAACCTTTACCCATTTAGATAAATCGGCACCAAAACCAGATAAGTCATTTGATTTACCGGAGATCATACTCAAACCATCAAACAAATTAAGGCTGGCAATACAACCAGGGGTTGAAAGCGCAATCTCTACAGGCATTTCATCTGTAATTAAAATTATTTTCACCAGTCCGCATTTAGCCGCCCCTTCCTGATAATCATTTCTTACCTCAGCACTGAAGGAGAAATCAGTTAAAGGAGCTGGCTTAAAATTACCTACATTATAAAATTCCACTCTAGGCGGATCTGGATTCAGCATAACACCTTTAGATTTAATTGTTGCAGGAGTAATTCTAAGTTCAGCGTTAGCTTCAAATTCTTTTTGGTTCAAATAGACAGGTATTGGTTTTTTAGCAATCATTCCAAGCCACCCGTTGGTAGAAATCAGGATTGGGTGTTCCTTCACTACTTTTTGTCCAACAACCAATTTAGCCAGATAAAAGCCCGGACGATAGTAAATAGAGGTATACTGATGGTTTCTTTTATCCAGTACTGATCTTTTATTATTGTCCCATGATTGTTGAAAAAATACGGAATCGGTTAGTGCAGATTCCGCATTATAAGTAAAGACAACAGAATTAGGGACATCGCGTGTGATCAGCCTGCTGTTAAAGGAATAGTTGGTTATAGCTGCATCCGTACTTTTTAAATAGCTGAATAATAAAAATAGCATTACTCCTGTAATTAGTACTAAGGCAACTGTCCCCCATAAGGAAGTTCTCATTCTCTTTTTAAATGGTTTTACAACTATCTTTTCAACCACCGGTATTTCCAGTTGTTTTGTAAAATCACGCCAGCTTTCATAACCAGCAAACTGAGCCAGTGTATCGAGTGTGGTGCCGCTTGGCCGATGTGAATAATCGACCTTCCCCCATAATCTCCTTAGTGTACTTGCACTTAATGAGACTTTTGTTTTATCCTGAATAAGAAGATTTAATTTTTCAAAGTCTTTGCTATGCCAACCCGAAACCTCTCCCCAATTTAATTGCTGTTCGATTAGATTTAATAGTTTTTGGATAGCTGGAATTTCCATCGCTGAATAATTGTGTTTTTAATAATGAGGTAGCAAATCGAGAGTTCAAACATAAATAAAAATGCTTTTAATCTCGCATTTTAACACTAGCAACAACCACAAATAACTACCTATGGATCAACATGATAATAAATGAAAAAACTTGAACAGGAAATGAATAGGGCAAAACTTTCAATCGCACTAAACTTGCAGCATGAAAGCAATTAAATCTAACACAACATTTGGTTACACTAAAGCAATAAAACTCATGTTTTTATTCTTAATCATCAACATTACAACTAGCCTGAAGGCACAAACGCTCTATATAGATGTATTGAAAGGAAAAGCCGGAGCTGAGGGGACAATTGATCATCCTTTGGCTAGTTTAGA
Organism: Pedobacter sp. UYP1; assembly: GCF_040547305.1. Classification (NCBI taxonomy): domain Bacteria; kingdom Pseudomonadati; phylum Bacteroidota; class Sphingobacteriia; order Sphingobacteriales; family Sphingobacteriaceae; genus Pedobacter; species Pedobacter sp. UYP1. The sequence continues at coordinate 728,633 of NZ_JBEPPL010000001.1, forward strand.
AGAAGCCATAAATAAAACGAATAATTTTAGTGGACTGGAACCTGTATGTCTTAAAGTTGCACCGGGAGCCTACCTGCTCACACATGAGTTGAGCATAAGAACAGCAAGACAAACTATGGATACTGTAGCTTACACTATTGAAGCGATGATCATGCCAGATCAATACAATTGGGAGCAATTTAAGATGCCATTAATCCTATCATTATCCAGTAATTCTCAGGTGGAAACTGCCAGATACGCTATTGGTTTTCTGGTTCAAAAACATAATGTAAATTTTAAAGGCTTAAAATTCATCGGCAATTCCAATTCAAATGTTACAGCTTATTATCCAATAAAAAGAGCTGATACAAAATTAAGTGATTTAAATATCTCACAATGCTATTTCATTGGTAAGAAGGAAAATACACCTATTGAGGGGGCACTGTGGTTAAGTGGTTCCGGTATTCATATTGATCATTGTATATTTTCTGGTAATAAAACAGCTATTATACTGAGCGGAACTGTCAATAATTTCTCTTTAACACATTCCATTATCACGGGCTCTTATGAATCCGCTATTTGGTCTACAGGTTTTGGTACTCCTTTTACTTTTAAAAATAATGTAATTACGAATTGTAAATATGTAATGGTTCATCCGGAAAATAAGCAGCCTGGATATATATTTAGTAATTCCTGTTTTATACTGAATGATAACTACTTAGGCGCATATGCTCCTGCAAAAAACAAACAAGTTCCTATTGCTGTTCCAGTGAACAATAACAACATTAAGGAAATCAATATCAGGAAAACCGGGAAAATAAAATTGGCAGAGACAAATGCTGATGGGATTCCTCATGACTATTTAAATTTATCAAAGGACTCAGATGGAAGAAATACTTCAGCGGGGATTTTAATGGTTAGTTCCCCGGATTGATCTGAAATTTCATAACAACTATTTGTTTTCCCGATAGTGTATTGTCAGGGGAATACTTTTTTTACGGAAAGTTATAAAATTGTAACAACTTATAAAAGTATGCTAAATCCCACCTATCGCCACGCTTTTTTTGTCAAATGGCAATTCTTCTTTAACCCAGACTGATTAACTTTGGATATGGAAGAATTAATTAACTACCTCCTTCAGTTTGGGCGCCTCAGTCAGGAGCAGATTGCAATGATTCAATCCAAAGTAAAACCAAAAACAATAAAAAAAGGAGCATACTTTTCACAAGCTGGCCAGGTAGCAGATAAAATAGGGTACATCACCGATGGGGTATTCAGAGTCTGTTATTATGATAAAGCTGGTGAAGGTTATACCCGTTATTTTGTTTATGAAAACCGTTTTATAGCCGATATCAATAGCTTTCGTGACGAAATCCCTACAGCAGAATATATTGAAGCAGTAACGGATTCTACCTTGCTGGTCTTTTCCAAAACAGGTTTCGAAGAGCTTTCCAATACCATTACGGGCTGGAGCGATCTGTTTTCAAAAATCACTTCTTATGTGATGGAAAACAAGATGAGAGCAAGTAGTAATATGCTGGTTCAGGACGCTCAAACACGCTATTTGCATTTTCTTGACCATTATCCCGGGCTGGCAAACCGCGTTCCGCTTTCCATGCTGGCTTCCTATTTAGGAATTACAGCATCCTCTTTGAGCCGGATCAGGAAAAAATAACTAATTTGTTTTTTTGCCATTTGGCAATTGACACCTCCCCTGTTATCCCCAACTTTGCTTCAACAAAAATAAATAGATAATGGCTGTTGATGTTTTATTAGGCCTCCAATGGGGCGACGAAGGTAAAGGAAAAATTGTGGATGTTTTAAGTTCGGACTATGATTTGATTGCCCGTTTTCAAGGAGGCCCGAATGCTGGTCATACCCTGGAATTTGAAGGCAAAAAGTTTGTACTGAATACAATCCCTTCGGGCATATTCTTTGAAAACACGATGAACCTGATTGGAAATGGTGTGGTTATCGATCCGATCGCTTTAAAAAGAGAACTGGATAATTTAAAAGAAGCCGGGCATGATTTATTCGCAAAGAAAAAGCTGATAATTGCAAAAAAAGCACATCTGATCTTACCTACCCACCGGCTGCTGGATGCTGCCTCTGAAAAAAGACTGGGCAATAGCAAAATTGGTTCTACACAAAAAGGCATTGGTCCTGCATATATGGATAAAACCGGCCGTAATGGTTTACGTATCGGTGATTTCACTTTACCAGACTTTAAGCAGCGGTATGAAAAACTGGTTAGCAAACACAAAGCCATGCTGCAATCCTTATACGGTGAAGTCATTGACTTCAGTGTACAGGAAAACGAATTTTTCGAAGCACTCGATTTGATTTGCCAATTTCCATTAGTGGATTCAGAACACGTAGTTAATGATTATGTAAAACAAGGTAAAAAGGTATTGGCTGAAGGTGCACAGGGTACCATGCTGGATATTGACTTTGGTTCTTATCCATTTGTTACTTCTTCAAATACCACTACTGCTGGTGCCTGCACAGGTCTGGGCATTGCGCCTAACCAGATTGGTGAAGTGATTGGCGTTTTCAAAGCTTATTGCACAAGAGTAGGCAGTGGCCCCTTCCCTACGGAGCTCGAAAATGAAACAGGTGAAGCGTTACGTGCTAAAGGTCACGAGTTTGGTGCCATCACCGGAAGATCCAGACGTACCGGGTGGATTGATCTGCCTGCATTAAAATATGCCATTATGATTAACGGGGTTACGCAGCTCGTAATGACTAAAGCAGATGTACTAAGTGGATTTGAGCAACTTTATGCCTGTACCCACTATCGTTACCAGCGAGAAGTCATTGATTATATGCCTTATGATATAAGTTCTATTATACCTATACCTGTTTTACAGGAAATTGAAGGCTGGAAAGAAGATATAACTGGTATAACGTCAATAGACCAAATTCCTGCAAAGCTGAAAACTTATATAAGTTTTCTGGAAGAGCAGTTAGATGTACCTATCAAATACCTTTCCGTAGGCCCGGATAGAAAACAGACCTTGATTTTAAATTAACCTGAAAATAGCCGGTGAGTTTCCTCACCGGCTATTTAAATCACTATAATTTCTCTATAATCCCTACGCCTACGTTATCAGTTTCGGCCTCCGAATTAGAAAGGACAACGACAGCAGTCTTTTTATCGATATTGATGATGATAAAACTTCTGCTTCCACCGGTTCCACCATTATGCCAGTAATAAGTATCCGATGCCAGCTTCATGATGTGCCAGCCCAAACCAACCATAGGCTCTTTTGAAAAAGTAACCCGATGGGTAAGTTCAAATGCTTTTGCCAAATCCGGGTTTTTACTTCCAATATTATTATCCGCATAAATCAACATATCATTGACAGTAGAGCGAAGACCTCCTGCACCAACAAGCGCATCGAAATCTCAGGCTTTAACTTCCTTCGTCTCGTTATTATATACTTTCGTAAAGCGTTTTGCCGATTCAGGGGTCAGGTGCTGAAATGTGCTGTTCATTTTTAAGGGATCGGTGATGATTTCTTTCAACAGCTGCGCATATGTTTTACCGCTGATCTGCTCTAAAATCACCCCCAGAAGCCCGGTGCCCATATTTGAATAGCTATAAACTTCTCCCGGAACAGATGCCAATTTACAGGACTTCAAGTAGCTGAATAATAAATCTTTAGTATAATTTTTATAAGGATTTGTTACTTCTGTATTTTTACTGAGCAAATTGTCCGGCAACCGGACTAATCCAGCGGTATGGTTACTTAAATTTACAATCTTTATTTGCTGAAGCTCAGAATTTTCAGCCACAGAATCCGGCAGATATTTCGTAATCGGATCCGTTAAACTGATTTTTCCAGCATTCACATAGTACGCCAATAATTGAGCAGTAAACGTCTTGCTAATGGACCCTATTTCAAAAATGGTATTTGCATCTGGAACCATCCCATTGTTTTTTTGTGTAGTACCATATCCATAAGTATAAATCTCTCCATCTCTCAAAATACCAATGCTCAAGCCTACAGTATTTGAATTTTGAATATAATTCCTTGCCAGCGTATCGGCTTCTTTGTCCAGTTTTGATTTCAAAGGATTGGAAGAAGGAGCCAGTGCAGTCTTTCTGGTGATGACAGGTACAAAAGGTAAAAAAGAGAGTTTGTTTAATTTATTATTTTGATCAAGCGAGAAAGAAAGCGCTATATTTCCACCCTCAAATCCCAGCTTATATTTACTTTCATTTTTTTTAGCACTGATGAAAGAAGATTCCTTTATTTTCCCTAGAATATAAGCGTTTTTCACAATAAAATCAGTCAATTTTTCCTGACTAATTGAAGCTTTATAATTTCTACTGCCCAGCGCATAAATCTTTTCCGGAGTCTTTTCAGTAATATATTTCTTGATCAGTAGCACTACCAGATCACTTTTTCTTTGTCCGCTACTTTGCGCAAATGTCATTAAAGGTGTAAGGCACAGCAATATAAACACCACCTTAAAATTTGTAAGTTTCATAATTTAAATTATATAATCAACAATATATAGTTAACACTTATAACTTAAACGAACGAAAAATCAATACCCCTATTACTCACAAAGAATGATCAGCTTTCTATTTTTTCAATACTGACCTCAACTGAACCAAATCTTCTTTTAATCCACTAATCACTTGCTTCAAAAGTTCCACATTATTATCATCCGTATTCAGCAGCCGCGACCAGCTCTGATCAGCTGAATTAAACTGTCTTTTAAATACCAGCGGAATTTTATAACGTTGCACAGTGATTGCAGTAGCATAACTATACAAACACGCGATAATGCCCTCTAATGTCCGTTCATAATAAAGCTTCAATTTTTTATAACTTTTAGCCTTTTTATAAATCAGGACATAAGGTTTAAATCGCTGTGCCTGTATGATAATGTCAGCATCTTCCAGATCTTCAGTTTCCGTAAACCCAAATCTCCGGATCAGTTCCAATTTAAACTCCATGAGCTTGAACTGAGTTTTAAGCGCATTCTGAACAAAAGGATCTTCTATCTTTTCAAAAAATTCATCTTCATCCAAATATTGTTCCCATGCATCTTTGAAATCCTTTGCATAAGATTTCATCACCTTTTTAAAGGTAAAATAATAGATATATTCATAAATATCAGAATGCATGTAAGTGGTTAAAACTCCTAACCCTCTGATACAAAGATTCAGGTCAAACGGATCGTCTCTGGAAATTTTCATAAATGGCTCCTGGTGCTAATATCGTAATATCATCTCCTTAAAGTAAGCCTATATATCGATACTTTCGCCTATATCCGGTAAATACAGTTTCAGCTCAGCTTTCCCGAATTCCTGAATTGCCTCTTCTTTATCGATTTTAATTAATCCAAAGGTATCATAGTGTACACCTACAACCTTGTTCGCTTTAACAAATGCTGCTGCTTGAATTGCATCTTCCACTCCCATAGTCAGCACATCCCCTATTGGAAAAACCGCAAAATCCAGCTCAGCCCATCCAGGAATTAACGTCATGTCCAGGGTAAGTGCAGTGTCACCACTGTAATAAAAGTTACCATCTGTAGTTTTTAAAACAAAGCCACAGGCTACTCCCGCATAACTTCCATCGGGGAAACTGCTGGAATGTTGTGAGATCACAGCTTTTACCGTCCCAAAATCAAAACTGGCTTTTCCGCCAGGGTTAATCGGATGTAAGTTCTTCAAACCTTGCTTTTTAAAATATTCATACACTTCCCAAATGCCAAAAACCATTGCTCCTGTACGGTTTGCTATTGTTACCACATCCAGCATATGATCAAAGTGTCCGTGGGATACAAAAATATAATCGGCTTTAATAGCATCAATATTGATATCTTTTGCTAGTTCATTTCCGGAAATAAAGGGATCAAATAAAAGGTGTTTACCTCCTGCCAACACGGAGAAACAAGAATGGCCATAATAAGTAATTTTCATCTTTTGATTTTTTATAATAACAAATGTTAATTTACAGTTATCATTGTACAAAGTAAAAGACCTGCCCGGTAAACAGACAGGTCTTCAGTATTTTAGACTATATTAATAACTACATCAATATTGCCGCGTGTAGCTTTGGAATACGGACAAGTCTGGTGTGCTGCATCTGAAAGTGCTCTTGCAACTTCCGGTTCCAAACCGGGCAGGCTTACATTCAAACGTGCCCGAAGAAAATATTCATTTCCTGCTGTACCCAGATCAACCTCAGTATCGATTGCGGCCTCTTCAGGAAGAATGATCTTCATTTTAGCCGCTGCAATTTTCATGGCTCCGATAAAACAGGCAGACCAGCCGGCGGCTAACAATTGTTCAGGATTCGTACCGCCCCCTGAACTGCCAGGAATTGAAAGTTTAACATCAAGGCTTCCGTCAGAACTTTGAGCGGCACCATCTCTACCACCTGTAGTGTGTGTTTTAGCTGTATAAAGAACTTTTTCTATCGCGTGACTTTCCATAATTTCTATTTTAAAGCGTTTATTTTCTAAATGATCAGTCTGTTGTAATAATTAATAAGCTGTCTGTTGTAATAATTAATGAGCTGTCTGCTGTGATAATTAATTAACGTAATGATTTGAATGCTGCACGAAGCTCTTCTGCAAAAAGCTGTGGCTCTTCCCAGGAGGCAAAATGGCCACCCTTACCAACCTCATTGAAATAAATCAGGTTGTGGTAACTACGTTCCGTCCAGCTTTTTGGCGCCTGGTAAATCTCTCCTGGAAAAACGGTTACAGCTGCAGGAATCGAAATATCTACCGCATTGAAGTTGTTTGCATTATTCTCCCAGTAAAGTTGAGCAGAAGAAACTGCAGTATTTGTCAACCAGTACAGCGAAATGTCATCCAGTATTTCATCTTTAGTCAATACCTTCTCTGCATCACCCCCACTAAAAGTCCATTCATTTAATTTGTCGTAGAAAAAGGAAGCCAGACCAACTGGTGAATCCGATAGCCCATAACCTAAAGTCTGCGGACGGGTAACCATCATGGCAGCATAACCTCCGCCTTTTTTGTATAAGTAATTCAGTGATTCAAATGCTGCTTTTTCTTTAACAGACAGTCCTGCTGGAGCCGGTTCTCCATTGTTAAGCGCTTTCGCTACATCTGCTGGTACAGTTGCGGGCATATTCACATGAATACCAAGTAAACCCTCTGGCTTTTGATGTGCCATTTTATCTGCAACTACTGAACCCCAGTCTCCACCCTGAGCAACATAATGCTGATAACCCAGACGCTTCATCAGTACGTCCCAGGCAGTGGCAATATGATCAGCATCCCATCCAGTTCCCTGAGGTTTGCCAGAAAAACCATAACCTGGCATGGAAGGAAGCACCAGATCAAAAGCATCTTCTGCGCGCCCCCCATAAGAAGTAGGGTCCGTAAGCGGCCCAACAATTTTAAGCAGTTCAAAGATGGAACCCGGCCAGCCATGCGTAATAATCAGCGGCATCGCATTTTTATGTTTAGATTTGATGTGTACGAACTGGATGTCCAATCCATCGATAGTGGTTATAAACTGTGGCAGTGCATTAAGTTTAGCTTCCGCTTTACGCCAGTCATAAGCTGTTCCCCAGTACTTTACGAGTTTCTGTATCTTTTCTAATTGCACACCCTGAGTCTGATCCTTTACCGTTTCTTTAGCTGGCCATCTCGTCGCTGCAATACGCTTGCGGAGGTCGGCGACTGCTGCCTGAGGAACATTGATATGGAAATGACGGATCTGAGCTGCGGACTTTGAAACCGGTACAGTCTGCGCAAATATGGGAGCAGTCAAAAGGACAAGAGCCCCGATAATGATGGTATTGGCAAGGTAGCGTTGATTCTTTTTCATCGTTCTATTTTTTAGCTTGTTGTTTTAATTTCTAATTCAAAAGTATCCCGGCATTGCCCCAAAATCAATCAGCAAATACCTGATCTGGACGATGTTGATCTTGAAATAGTCATTTTTGAACTTGAAATATTTGAACCTGGAATTTCTGAACCTGAAAAACAAGATTTACAGACCTGTTCAATTGTAAAAATTGAGTGATTAAGTGAGTTGATTATTAAATTATATTATTTTTAAATAAATTAACCCCTTAACCTATTATGAAGAAACTTTTACTCGCCGTTGTGCTGGTATTTTACGCTGCAATTCTGTTTGCACAGCAAACCACTTATCCTGTTAATGGCTCTTTCGACACCAGACCAGGCCAGTTTGCATTTACCAATGCAACAATAGTGGTCAACTCCAGCCAAACCCTTACAAACGCTACCCTATTAGTAAAAGGTCAAACGATACAAGCTGTCGGATCTGGCCTTGCTGTCCCTAAAGGCTACGTGATTATTGACCTGAAAGGAAAATTCATTTATCCTTCCTTAGTCGATGCATTTACCGGCTATGGCTTACCTGAAGCCACTGTGCAACCCCGTGGAGCACGTCAATCCATTTTCGTTTCTACTAAAAAAGGAGCTTATGGATGGAACGAAGCTATCAGACCTGAAACACAGGTGAAAAACATTTTCTCTGTAGACAGCAAAAAAGCAGATGACTTGAGGAAAGCTGGTTTCGGAAGTGTAAACGTGATTAACCGTGATGGAATTGCACGAGGAATTTCTGCAGCAGTGACTTTAAATGATGGCGCTGATAATAATGTATTTCTGAAAGATCAGACTGCAGCAAACTATTCATTCAGCAAAGGAACATCTTCAAACGATTATCCGACCTCGTTAATGGGTTCAATTGCCTTATTGCGTCAAACTTATTACGATTCACAGTGGTATGGTAAGCAAAAAGAAGAATATAATATTTCGCTGGAAGAATTTGGTAAACAACAAAATATTCCACAGCTTTTTGAGGTTGATGGCTGGGCTAACATTCTTCGCGCCGATAAAATTGGAAAAGAATTTGGCAAACAATATATCATTAAATCTACTGGTGATGAATATCAGCGTATCCAGGAAGTTAAATCAACCGGGGCAAGCCTAATTATCCCTTTGAATTTTCCAAAAGCCTATGATGTGGAAGATCCTTCAGAAGCAAGAAACCTAACTTTAACACAGATGAAAGCCTGGGAAATGGCCCCGGCAAATCCAGCTGCCTTAGAAAAAGCAGGGATTAAATTCGCATTGACTGCATTCGGTTTAGAAAACACACGTGATTTCTGGGCGAATATCCGCCTTGCAATTGAAAAAGGCCTGACCGAGAAACAAGCCTTACAGTCCATCACCGAAATTCCAGCTTCCCTTTTAGGGATCAGTGATAAAGTAGGTTCACTGGAAAAAGGTAAAGTCGCCAACTTCCTGATTTCGTCTGATAACTTGTTTAAAAAAGAGAATATCATTTTTGAAAACTGGGTACAGGGAAAACGCTTTATTATCAACAAAATAGACGTCACAGACATCCGTGGAAATTATAATTTAAACATTGACGGTTTAGGTGCCTTAACGTTAAAAATCACCGGAGCATCAGGTGGTTCTGTCGCAGCAATTGAGAGGGTTGGTGTAGATAGCGTTAAAGCCAGCGCTGCTTTTGCAAGAAATGGCGATTGGGTAAGTATCAACTTCAATTTAAAAAAGAATCCAGCAGGCAATATCCGCTTAAGTGGGTTTTTAACTGTTGCTTCTCCCCTTGTATTTAAAGGCGAGGCAGTACTTCCGGATGGAACTGCTGGCAGATTTACAGCAACTTACAAAGAAGCAGCCAAAGAAACACCTAAAAAGGAAGAGCCAAAATCTATTTTAGCAATGGGCTCTGTAATTTATCCCTTTGGCGCTTTCGGAAATACAGAATTGCCAAAAGCAGAAAACGTGCTGATTAAAAATGCTACAGTTTGGACAAATGAAAAAGAAGGCATCCTGCAAAACGCAGATGTATTGCTGGAAAATGGAAAAATCAAAGCAGTAGGTAAAAATCTGAATGCTGGCGATGCACGGGTTGTCGACGCCACAGGCAAACATGTAACTGCAGGTATTATTGATGAACATTCGCATATTGCAGGTTCTGGTGGTATTAACGAAGGTGCCCAGTCTGTTTCTGCAGAGGTCCGTATTGCAGATATCATCAATTCGGAAGATGTAAATATTTACCGCCAGCTTGCAGGAGGCGTAACGACTTCACATATTTTACACGGCTCTGCAAATCCAATTGGCGGGCAGTCTCAGTTGATTAAGTTACGTTGGGGCAAAGCGCCTGAAGAATTAAAGTTTGCCGGTGCTGATGGATTTATCAAGTTTGCGCTGGGTGAAAACGTAAAGCAGAGTAATTTTGGTACTGGTGCCCGTTTCCCGGTAACACGTATGGGCGTTGAACAGACGTTTGTAGACGAATTTACCCGTGGAAAAGAGTATGAAAAAGCAATCGCAGTAAAAGGAAATAACGTTCGCCGTGATCTGGAATTAGATGCAATCGTAGAAATTTTGAAAAATAAACGTTTCATTACTTGCCACTCTTATGTACAGAGTGAAATCAATATGCTGATCCATGTTGCAGATAGCCTGGGCTTCAAGATCAATACTTTCACACATATTTTAGAAGGTTATAAAGTTGCCGACAAAATGAAAGCGCATGGTATTGCTGGTTCTACTTTTTCTGATTGGTGGGCTTATAAAAACGAAGTAGCAGAGGCTATTCCTTACAATGGAAAGATCATGCACAATGTAGGGATTACAACGGCTTTCAATTCTGATGATGCAGAAATGGCAAGACATTTAAATCAGGAAGCTGGCAAGGCTGTTTTATATGGAAATGTTCCTGAAGAGGAGGCTTTTAAGTTTGTAACCTTAAATCCTGCAAAAATGCTTCATATTGATGGTCAGGTTGGAAGTTTAAAAGCTGGTAAGGATGCTGATGTAGTGATCTGGTCAGACAATCCACTTTCTATTTATGCAAAAGCTGAAAAGACTTTTGTAGATGGTGTTGCTTATTGGGATATAGAAAAGGATGCATTGGTTATTAAAACTCAGCAAACTGAAAAAGCACGTTTAATTCAAAAGATGTTAGAGAGCAAAAGCAGCGGTTCTGGCACACAACGTGCCCAGGGAATTGCGCCACGCCTTTACAATTGCGAGACTTTAGAAAACTATTCAGCAGAATTAAATGAATCAGAACATGCACACTAAGATGAAAACATATCTATTTAGCCTGGCTTTATCGGCATCAAGCCTGATGTGTTTTGCACAGGCCAACATATCTCCAGCAAAAAAACAAAGTAAAACCATAGCGATCACCGGAGCAACGATACATGTTGGAAATGGTACAGTTATTGAAAACGGGACACTCCTTTTTGGGAATGGAAAAATTATAGCAGTTGCTGCCAGCGGACAAGTTCCACAAGGTGATGTCATGCGCATTAATGCCAGTGGAAAGCATATTTATCCAGGTTTTATTGCAGCAACAACAAATTTAGGGTTAACAGAGATTGAAGCTGTAAAAGCAACACTTGATTTTGCAGAGATCGGTGATTACAATTCACATATCCGCTCTATTGTAGCGTACAATACAGACTCAAAAGTACCTGCAACCTTACGCAGCAATGGTATATTGATGGCACAACCGACGCCACAAGGCGGAATAATTTCAGGCAGTTCTTCAGTTGTGCAATTAGATGCCTGGAATTGGGAAGATGCTGCGCTGCGGAAGGACGATGCCATGCATATGAGCTGGCCAACTACTCCCCGCTTCAGAGGTTACGGTCGCCCTCAGCAGACTACACCAGAAGTGTTAGCAGAACGTACACAAGCTGCGATTAATCAATTAACTTCTTTCTTTGCTGAAGCAAAAGCTTATGCTGAAATGGGTAAGCCTGAAGTGATCAATACGCGTTTTGAAGCGATGAAACCAGTTTTCACAGGTAAGGAAAAGTTGTTTATCGCGGCAGAAAGTCAAAAGGATATTATTGCTGCGGTTAATTTCGCAAAGAAATTCGGCATCACACCAGTAATTACGGGCGCAGATGAGGCTTATTTAAGCATCGATTTCTTAAAGGCGAACAACATTACGGTAGTGGTTAAACAACCACATGCTTTACCAAATAACAATGATGATGATGTGAATATGCCTTATAAAAACGCAGCTATTCTGGCAAATGCTGGTTTAAATGTTGTTTTAAGCATTGATGGTTACTGGCAGCAGCGCAACTTGCCTTTTATGGCAGGAACGGTTACAGCATGGGGTTTGGATAAAGAGAAAGCACTGGCGACAATCACTTTGAACGCAGCAAAAGCTATGGGAACAGATCAAACTACCGGAAGTATTGAAGTTGGCAAAGATGCAACTTTCTTTATTTCTGCAGGCGATGCGCTGGATATGAAAACAAACAAAGTAGAACAGGCTTTTATCCAGGGAAGAGATATTAACCTGGATAACCTGCATAAGCAACTGGATAAAAAATTCAGTGATAAATATGCGGCCGAAAAATAACAATCAGCCAATGAGTTGAATACTGAATTTAACAAAAAATGCTGCTCAGATTGGGCAGCATTTTTTGTAATTTCGTTTGTGAAATATACCTTATTCTTCATTTTTTTCTTAACAGCTTTTCTTGCAAACGGACAATCTCTATACACCAAAGCATATGGAAACAGCAACAATAAACCTGTAATCTTTATTCATGGCGGGCCAGGCAGCAGCTCCAGAGCCTTTGAGGTTACTACAGCGCAGAAACTTGCCAGTCAGGGTTTATATGTAGTACTGTATGACAGACGTGGTGAAGGATTATCAATTGATAAAAATGCCCCTTACACTTTCCAGCAAACTTTTAATGATTTGAATGCTATATACAAGCAGTTCAACTTGAAAAAAGCTACACTGGTTGGCTTTAGTTTTGGCGGAATTGTTGCCACATTATACGCTGAAAAATATCCGGAAAACATAAGGTCTTTGGTTTTGGTAAGTGCCCTGTTATCACAGCCCGAAACTTATAAGAATATATTGGAGCGGTCAAAAGTAATTTACCTTGCTCAAAATGACAATACGAATCTGAATAATATAGCGGCGATTGAAAAGATGAATCCAAATTCTTTTGAATACAGGGCATCTTGTTTTAAGCATTCTTCCAGAAATGGATTTTTCAGCACAAAAAATCAAAATGCGTTAGCCAAAAGTTTATATGCTCAATTGGAATCAGATACAGTTTATAAGCGCCTGTCTGCACATAAAACGGACGCATCTGTTCTTGGTTTCTGGAAAAACGAGAATTATTCTGGTAGGAGCATTATGCCAGTTTTGAAGCGGTTACAGTACAACAATGTTAATATTTATGCTTTATACGGTAAAGATGACGGTCTGTTCTCCACAGCGCAAATCAAGAACCTGCAAAACTTGATTGGTGCTGGTCAGTTAAAATATCTGGAAAATTGCGCCCATTATTTATATACAGACCAGCAGACAGAATTCATTAGCTCTTTACGGCAATGGATAAAATAAACAAGGTTATTTTGACTTCTTTTTTTGAAAGCTATTCAGATAATCCACAGATTTTTGATTGAGCTTTTCTATTTCCTGCTGATAGCGCTTATTATTCTCTTTAAGCAGTTCATCTGCAATATCATGTGCAAACTTTTTGAATGATGGGGAAATCTCTTCTGCTTGTAATGGTCTGTAAACTTCCAGTTTTTTCCAATGCGTCATAATCAAATTGATATCCAGATATTCGTTATCCAATATAATAACGTATCAATCCAAATAGCAAACTTAATAGAATAAGATAAACTACATTCAGTTCAAATTTGAGTGAAAGAAACAGAGAAACCGCCACCCAGGCCAGTGCTATCAGATCCAGGTGCTGCAACGTTACACCGCCAGGAAAGATCACATCTTTACCTAAAAACAGCGTCAGGTTTAAAATCACACCGACTACAGCGGCAGTAACTAATTTTAAGACACCGCCAATGGTTTCATTGCCATGCGATTTCCCGATTAAAGGCCCGCCAACAAATATGAATAGAAAACAGGGTAAAAAAGTATAGAAGACAGTAACAAGCAGTGCCAGACTCCCCATCAGCAAAGAACCTTGAAAATGATTAAATCCAGCCATAAAACCAACAAAACCAACCACAATAATCAGTGGCCCCGGCGTTGTTTCTGCCAATGCAAAACCATCTACCATTTGCATCTTGGAAAGCCATGCTAACTTGGCTACTGCAAATTGCGCCACATAAGGCAACACAGTATACGAGCCTCCAATAGTCATGAAAGCAGCTTGCGTAAAGAAAAGAGTTAATTGCTTCCAGAAAATGAATTCTCCAGCTATAAAGTAAAACAAGCCTATGGGTATAAGCCATAACAACAAGAAAATAGAAAGCTGTTTGATGAAGGTCCTGATTTTAAAATCATGATCTGGCTCAACCGATAAGGAGTTGATATAATATCCTTTTTCTTCCTGTAATTCCTCGCTTTTTATTTTACTTTTTCCATGTAATAAATCAGGCTTAAGATATTGGATAACTATTGCAATCGCAATGCTTCCGGCAATAATCAGCAGCAGGGAAATATTGAAAAAGAAAATACAGATGAAAGCCAGGCCGGCTATCAGATAGTGTAAAAGTCCACGGAGAGACTTTTGCCCAACCTTAAATAAAGCAATAATGATGATAGCAATCACAGCTGGCTTTAAACCATTGAACATCGCATAAATCCACGGAAGACTTCCATAAGACACATAAATAACACTTAAAATCAACAGGATAAGTACAGAGGGAATTACAAATAATATCCCTGCAGCCAACCCACCCTTTTTCCCATGTAATTGCCATCCGATGTAAATGGCTAATTGCTGTGCTTCTGGCCCTGGCAGCAACATACAAATACTAAGTGCGTGAAAGAAACGACTGTTACTCATCCATTTTTTTTGACCAACTAAAAAATCATGCATGATCGCAATATGCCCTGCAGTTCCGCCAAAACTAATCCATCCTAACTTAATCCAAAATCTTAAAGCTTCCTTAAATCCGGGTTTCTCCAATCGTGTATCTTCCATAAATAATTAAGCTTAAAGATACGAAAAAAGGGCCCTTTTAATGATAAAAAGGGCCCTTAACTACTTAATCAATCCTAGATGTTACACGATTTTAATTGCTTATTTAATGACCTTTAAATTCTCCTTTAACAGGAGTTCTTTGCTCGAAGATCCGATCATTATTCTAAAGTCACCGGGCTCGATTACGGCCTTCATTTCTGCGTTCAGCATTTGTAACATTTGCGGTGTGATCTCAAATGAAACCTGCTTGGACTCCCCGGCTTTCAACCTGATGCGTTCAAAACCTTTCAATTCTAAAACCGGTCTGGCTACAGTACTCAGCAGATCACGGATATAAAGTTGCACCACTTCTTCCCCATCATAAATTCCTGTATTCTGTAAAGTGAAACTTGCTGTTACGGATTCCATTTGAGCAATAGCTGTTTTAACTGGAATCTCTCTTTTACTTAACTTCAAATTTTTGTACTCAAATTTTGTATAACTCAGCCCAAAACCAAATGGAAAAAGAGGTTCACCACTCAGGTTATTATAATCATCGCCTCTGCCTGTTGGTTTATGATTGTATACTAATGGCAATTGTGATTCATGAACCGGATAAGTAATCGGTAAGCGGCCAGCAGGATTATAGTCCCCGAATAAGGTTTCTGCTACCGCATTCCCTCCTTCTTCACCGGGATACCAGATCGCCAAAACTGCTGCAGCGTCATTATACCAATTGTTCATCGTGATTGCACTACCCCCAACCAATAAAACAACCACTGGTTTCCCGGACCTCTCCATCGCCTGAATCAGTTGTTCCTGGTTACCTGGTAAGCTTAATAAGGCCCGATCCTGAAATTCTCCTTCTTTAATTCCCGCAGCTACCACAATAACATCTGCATTCTCAGCAAGTTGAACCGCATCAGCTAAATCTTTAGCGCGTTCATCTGCCACGCCGTAATTCCAGATTAACTTGATATGTGCATTGCCTTTAGGTTCTTTAAACTCTACACGGATTGCATAGGATTTGTTCTGATCAAAAGAGAATGGAACTAACTGGGTATGATAAGATATTTTCTCCCATTGATCAATTAATAGTTTTCCATCCAGGTACAGGCGGTAACCATCATTACCTTCCAATCCAATTTGATAAGTTCCGGATTTCGGCGCTTGAAGTGTACCGTCCCACCGGATTGCATATTGATCTTTCGCTAAACGTTTATCCGGAGCAGACAATGTCCACATAAAGTCTATAGCCTGATCTATTCGTGTAAAAACAGGTTTACCATTTAAAGAAAGATTATCAAAATACGATGCGAAAAGTCCTGAAGTGGTATCTGTTTTCAGAAATTGTTTAGCTATGGGTACATATAAAACCGGGTCACGTGTGCTTCCCTTACTGTAAGTCACCCTAACCTGCTCACCAGCTCTTTTTCTCAAACCGTCTACTATATTGATCTTCCCATTACCAGTCCCACTGTAACCTCCTAAACGAGCTTCTGCAGCATCTTCTCCAACTACCAGTATGTTCTTAATATTTTGCAGAGGTAACACAGATTTTTCATTCTTCAGTAAAACAAATGATTTCAAAGCAGCCTGCTTCGCAATAGCTTTATGACTTTGATCATTCAATGCATTCTCAGCATCCTTTTCAGAAACATAAGGGTTCTCAAAAAGTCCCAATTCAAATTTGGCTCTTAAAACTCGCGAAACCGCATCGTCTATCCGTTGTTGAGGAATAGACCCGTCAAGAAACGGAGGAATAAACAATTTGTAATGTTCATAATCTGTCTGAAAAATCACATCCAGACCTGCAATAATCGCTTGTCTGGTTGCATCACTATAACCTGATGCTGTATAATGCAAAACATTAGCACCACCAACTGCTCCGGCATCAGAAATAACGAAGCCTTTAAAGCCCCATTCTGTTTTTAACTTTTGGGTGAGCAGGTAAGCATTTGAAGTAGCAGGGGTTCCGTTCAGGCTGTTATAAGCAGTCATCAAAGACCGGCTTTTACCTTGCTGTATAGTAGCTTTAAATGGAGGAAAATAGATTTCTTCCAGCAAACGTTCATCGGCATGAATTGGATAACTATCCCGGCCACCATCGCCAACATTGGCTACAAAATGTTTAGGCGTGGTAATAATATTCTGTTTTTCAAACGCACTGACAAAAGCCAGCCCCATTTGAGAAGTGAGCAAAGGATCTTCCCCATAGGTTTCCTCTGTGCGCCCCCAACGTACATCTGAAGCAATATTGACTACGGGTGTTAAAATATCTCTGATTCCTCTGATTTTAGTTTCCTGGGCAATTGTGCCAGCAACTTGTCCCATCATAGCGGTATCAAAGCTGGCTGCAAGACCAATAGACTGAGGAAATGCGGTAGCTCCTTGTCTCACCAATCCATGAAGCGCTTCATCAAATGCTATAATAGGAATACCCAAACGGCTTTCTTCAACGAAATAACGCTGTATTGCATTAATCTTTTTGGCCAGCGTAAAAGCATTCTCCTTCGTATTATAGCTTAACATTTGTCCGGCGCCACCTCCGCCCTGAGAAACTGCACTCACCTGTAAACCAAATATCCCGTTTTTATAGCGGTTTTTATCCACTCCATCCAGATCCCCGGGAATCATAAAAAGCTGCCAGAATTTCTCTTCTGGCGTCATCCTGGAGAGCAAGTCCTTCACCCTTTTTTCAATGCTGACACCGGGATTTTTATACAGTGGCAAGGCTGATGACATCTTTACCCGGCTTTTATTTTTAACGACTTTAAGTGTATCATTCGCAACAGCAACATAACTAACCAAAGAAAGCAGGAACGGCAATAAAACAACTTTATATTTCATGTGATAATTTATTTATTTTTCTGTCAGCTGAACCCGACATAATTATAATTTAAAAGGCACTTCCGATAACGACTAAGTAGCAGGTGTAAATTCAAAAGACAAGGCAGCTTCTGCTCCCCCAGTATTTGCTGGTAATTCTATCGTGGTTTTATCATTTAATACAGTCCATTTTAAAGACTGACCTGTAGAAACAAGCTTCAATACCGTCCCTTTTTTAGGTGAATTCCCAGTCCAGTTAATAACTTTTGCAGGGTCTTCGCCAATATTTCTGCAATAGATTGCATACCTTAATTTCCCGTCTTTACTTTGTGTAAACCAGGTTTGCCCACTGTGATAATTCTTTGTAATCCGGGTATTGTAAATGGCCTTACCATTTTTAGAAGTCCATTGACCAATATCATTTAATTTAGCCACTACCGAAGCTGGTAACGAACCATCCGGATCGGGCCCTATCCCTAAAAGCAAACTTCCACCTTTAGCTACAATTTCCACGAGTTTATGAATCACCTCGTTAGCAGGTTTATATTGATCGTCCGGAACAAATCCCCAAGCTCCACCCAGCGTCATGCAGCTTTCCCAGGGATGGTCCAATTGCGTATCAGGAATCTTTTGTTCTGGCGTCTGATAATTCTCATAAGGCCCATGAACAGTTCTGTCTACCATTAAAATACCGGGTTGTGCTTTTCTGGCCATCCGGGCTATTTTAGTCATATCAATATCCTGGCTCCATTTTGGAATATCCGCGCCCCAGGAGCGCACTTCTTCATTGACAGTTTCTAATGGTCTTACCCATCCTCCATCAAGCCATAAAATATCAATACCACCATAGCGGGTCATAAGTTCTTCCAGCTGATTATAGGCAAAACCTTTAAATTTGTTCCATCTCCATGGGTTTTTCTGAATATCATAGTTGTTATTCCGGTTAGGCGTAGCATATTTAGACCACCAGTAATATTCAGAGTGCCAGTCGGGCTTGGAAAAATAGGCACCAATCATAAAGCCTTCTTTTCTAAAAGAATCAAATACGTATTTGGCTACATCTGCTTTCGGATTGTTTGCAAAGGGGCCTTTAGCAATACTAAAATCAGATTCCTTCGTGTCAAACATGGCGAAACCGTCATGATGTTTGGTCGTAAACACAAGATACTTCATCCCTGCGCTTTTACCCGCTTTTGCCCATTGTTCCGGATTAAAGTGTACCGGGTTAAAAACTTTACTCAAGCCCCAGTACCATTTCTTATACTCATCATAAGTCTTTGTACTGTCGCGTTCTATCCAATCTTCCGAGCAGAGTGACCAGGATTCTATCATACCAGGTACAGCATACAATCCCCAGTGAATAATCATCCCAAATTTCTGATCCTGCCATTGATCGAGTTTCTTTTTAACCAGTGGATCGGTTGGTGCTTCATAAACGGTTGATTGCTGATGAACGCCATTTTCCTGTGCTGTTAATTTGCCAGCAGCACAAATCAGCAGCGCTGCAATTATAATTTGTTTCTTCATTAGGATCGAATTTATTGAACTGATTTATCTTCTGAATATAAAAATGTCCCGGTTAAAACAACTAACCGGGACAAGATATTAACTAAATTATTTGGAACTTACTGTTGCCAGAAGATCTTGGTTTTACGTGTATCCTTAGCTTGAACGGTCTGATAATTTGCCGCATTTAAGATCTTTTCTTTTCCGGGATAAATTAACCGGGTTGGAGGCGTATCAAAACCAGACAATTTACCATCAGCAGGGAAAGTTAAAACGGGGAAACCAGTCCTTCTGTATTCAGACCAGGCTTCTGTAGATTGAAGTACACCTAAATGCACCCATTTCTGAGTATAGATATTAGCCAGTTTATTTGCAGAAGTACCTGTATAAGCAGCAGAAGATGTATTCACCCAGGTATCAATAGCAGCAGCGTCAGGAACCGGAACATTCACATATCCACCACCCTGATTTAAGTTATTCAGGTAGTGATAAAAAGTAACCGATTGTCTTAGCGCATTTCCATAAGCAGTCTGAGCACTTGCTGAACTCCCCCATCTTTCATAGGCTTCAGCTTTCAAAAGATTTACCTCAGAAGCAGTAATCACAATACCAGGTAATTTCTGATTGTAAAGGAAAGTTGCTGAATCAAGCACTGAATAATCCGCAAATTTAGTTTCCTGATCTGCTCCAGTCATTGTAACCGGCATCGCTTTGTAAGTTGCATTGGGTACAAACTTACCATTTACAGTTCTGCCGTATTTATCATAAATAACCGGAATACGCGGATCATTGGCTGGCAACATCACCGTGTTTAACATATAATCTGTTGCATACCAGCTGCCTTCCATAAAGGCTGCACTTAAATCACTGGTGCTATTGGTTAAAGGCTGTAACAAAACATCAGATGAACCTGGGTTATAGGAGGGATTATTTCCACCATCGATCAATGGGAAAGCGGCTGAATTGTTCAACATATCCAATACTGCTGTTCTGGCTGTTCCTTCATCAACTTTCGAAATACGCATTAGTAATCTTAAGCGTAAAGAATTCGCATAACGTGCCCATAGATTGACGTCACCTTTTAGCAAAATGTCTGCTTTGGCAAAATCTTTATTGGTCGGGTTCGCTTTGAAGTAAGCACCAGCAGTTGCCAGATCAGCGATAAAGCTGGTATATAACGCTTTTTGCTCATCAAATTTTGCATTCACAATTGTACTGCTTGTTTCCAGGCTACCTGCTTCACTATAAGGAATATCTCCCCATAAATCAACCATCTTTGCAGCTTGCTCAATCAAAACTACTTTCGCAGCTTGCATGATTGCCCCCTGAGTCGCTTTTTCGGCATCTGAAAGTGTTTTAAACTTGGTTTCCATAGAACGGTATTGTGCCATACTACCACTTCCATTACCACCTGTAGCATAAAAATCATCCCAGTAATTTTGCGAATAGCCATCACTTTGCTGATAAACTGAATTCGCATTCGGGAAATAAGAAGTCTGCGCATACACGCCAGGCATCTGGCATAAAAAAGTACGTACATTCCAATACTTCGCAGCTACCCTGTCGTTATTTAACATGGCTGTAAAAAGTCCGGACAAACTTGCATCACGTGCTTTCTCCGGGTTATAGAATTTTTCTTCAATTGCTTTTTTGCAACTCACCAATGACGTAGCCGCAACTAAAACAAAGCTTATATTTATAATTAATTTTTTCATCTGTATGAATTTATTTTTATCGGTGATGAAGCTCATCTGCTACCCAATCCAGTTCATTTAGGTTTCTGTCTTGCTGCAAATGATGGTTTCATCTTATCACTTGATTAATTCGATTAGAAATTCGCGCTTATAGAAAAACCATAATTTCTTGATGCAGCTGTTGAACCCACATCTACTCCCTGTGACCACCATTTATTTCCTAGTGGTGCCTCAGGATCCAAATCTTTCAGCGTACGCCAGATATAGAATAAATTACGGCCAATCAATGAGACTCTCAGGTTGGTAATTTTAAGCTTACTCGTAAATGAAGCTGGCAATTTGTAGCTTAATACCACTTCTCTCATTTTAATATAGCTGTTGTCAAAAATTTCTCCGTCTGTCAAAGAACCTTCTCCCCAGTTATAAGTGTTGATATAATAATCAGCAGCAGAAACAACTTTGGTATTTGGTAAACCTGTTGTTTGGTTCACACCTTGCAACAATACACCATCATTATACGTTTTGCCGTTGCTAGTATAAGTTAAGCCACCATGTTCAGCATCTCTGAATTCCATAGAGTTTTCCAACATACCTGCTCCACGCATAAACTTAAGGTTTGGTGCAAGCATCTTTCCACCAAAACGACCATCAATCGTAAAGTCTAAAGAGAAGTTACCATAGCTGAATGTGTTAGAAAAACCACCTACAACTTTTGGCATAATGTTACCTGCTTTAACATAGGTGCTGTTATCCATCACATATAAACCATCATCATTGATAATATAATTACCTTTCGGGTCTGTAGCTCTTGGGCGTACATAAATATTACCTAATTCTTCTCCGGCTTTAGCAACAATTTTAGCAGTTGACTGATCAGAAGAATAGAAGTTCAACTCAGACATTCCTTCCATCAATGAGATCACGCGTGACTTGTTAGAAGAGAAGTTCAGACGTGTATCCCAGCGGAATTTACCACCTTTTACAGGAGTTGCATTTAAAGCGACTTCAAATCCTTTACTTCCAATTTCACCCACATTCACAATCTGACTGGTTGCCCCAGCAGTTGAACTCACTTGTAAGGGTACAATCTGGTTTTTAACACGGTTATTATAGTAACTTACATCTAAGCCAAGCCTGCCATCCAAAAAGCGGGTTTCCAGACCAAATTCTGACTCATGTTTCTTTTCTGGCATTAAAGTATTATTACCATAAGCATTAGCAGTTACTAAGGATGGTACTGAACCATTTATGGTTTGAAGAGAAGTTTGTGTATAAACGATGTTTGATTCATATAACGGTGGCGCATTACCAACTACGCCATAAGAAGCTCTTAATTTACCATAGTTCCAGAAGCTTGGCAGTTTAACAACATCACTGAAAACAAAACCACCATTCAATGAATAGTAAGAATATTTGTTATTCTGTGGTGGCAATGTAGATGCATATTCCTGACGCGCAGTCCCTTCTAAAAACAAGAAGTCTTTATAGCCTAAATTTAAGATTCCCAGGTAAGCATATTTCGATTGTTGTTTTCTGATATCAGAAGTTTCAGGTACACTGAATGAATTGCTGATCGCAAACCAATCTCTTGAAACCAGCCCATCTTTCGTATTCGATTGCTGATCTTTATAAGTTTCATTTCTACCCTGATAACCTCCACTTACTGACAAATTCAGGTCTTTACCAATTTTGTTGGAGTAAGTTAATAAAGCATCCCCATATAAAATTGCATACTGCCCTTGTGTAGTGGTATAGCCACCAGTACTGGTATTTCCATTTAATGCGATTGGAACTTCAGTAAACTGGCGGTTTTCTGTTCTTGCACCAGTATAGTCATTACCAATACGACCTCTGAATTTCAGGTTTTTAGCAACATCATAGTTTAAAGTGAAACTTGACAATAACCTGTTTTCATTTTCAACGTACTCGTTTTTCAATTGCTGCCAGTAGAAATCGAGTAAGTTGGTTGCTCTGATATTATAAACAAATGGCTCAGGACGATCCAATTGATTAAACTGCGCATATTTATAGCCGTCACTCGTCTGGAATTTTTCTTTCATCAAGTTCATATCTTCAGCACGGCTGAAGAAACCACCAAATGAGCCCAAAACCTGTCCCAGCTGATAAGGCCTGTTTTTCGTAATGGTATTTACATAACTCACAATTACATCTGCAGAAAGTCTTGGTGCAAGTTTAATCGTAGAGTTCAAATTGAAAGAGTTTTTTGAACCCGTGTTCCCTGGCTGAGTACCTTTGTAATCCAGACGTGAAGCTGAGAAGCGGTAATTGATTGCTTCGCTTTGGTTTGAGATAGCCACGTTTGCATTTGAGGTGTAGCCTGTTTGATAGACATCTTTGTAGTTGTCAGGCTGTGGAGAGTACGAACGGATTGAACCATCCCACCATTTCACCTGCTGACCTTCCATTTTAGGGCCGAAGTTTGCATAAGCTCTGAAATAAGGTCTTAATCCTGTTGGTGAACTTGCATCTGCAATCCAGCCATCTTCACGGCCGGCATTCGCTAAGTTAGTCGCTCTGTCGTAACCTGGTCCATATACATTCTGGAAATTAGGTAAGAAAGCTACCTGATCAATCGAGCCCTGGTAATTAAAATCAACCCCCAGGCCTCTGCCTTTTGATCCTTTTTTAGTTGTGATCACCACTACACCACTTCCAGCATCTGAACCATATAATGCAGATGCACTCGCTCCTTTTAAAATGGTCAAACTTTCAATATCTGCAGGGTTAATATCTAAAATACCATTTCCTCTGATACGCTGATCTCCCCAATAATCATTATTATTAGCACCCTTAGCTCCATTTTGACCGTCATTTCTAATCATTACACCATCTACAACATATAAAGGTTGTTGGTTATAACTGATTGAATTGATTCCACGGATCTGTACGTTTACCGCACTACTTGCACCACCGGGTGCTGTGGTAATTTTCACACCTGCAGCTTTACCATATAAAGCGGATGCAAAGTTTGTATTACCAGCTTCAGTGAGTTGTTTAGCAGTTACTGTACTTACTGCATAGCCTAATGACTTTTCTTGTCTTTTAATACCTAATGCAGTAGTCACTACAACTTCATTCAGACTGTTTTCGCTCTCGGCCAAAGTAACATTAAGCAAGCTTTGGTTGCCAATAGTGACTTCCTGTTTTGCATAACCTACCGCAGAAAAAGATAAGACATCATTTGTACTGGCGGTAATTGAGAATTTTCCAGCACCGTCTGTCTGGGTAACTTTGGATGTGCCTTTTAATGAAACACTAACCCCAGGCACGGGGCCCGAAGCATCCCTTACTATCCCAGTAAAGGTTTTTTGTGCAAAAGCGCTGACTGTCAACAGAGTTAACAGAAAAACACTTAAATACTTTAAGTAAATTTTTCTCATGTTTGGTGTGGTTTAGGTTAGTAATTCGATTTAGTTTTATTTTATAAAAGTTATTAATGTGAATTAAAAGTTAAATCAGTCAAATTCACAATGCTCAATGACTAAACTCGCTCCCGCCAGTAACTCTGCGTCTGCGGCTAATTCAGAGAGCACTACTGAGGTTTGAGCTGCTATCCTTGGAATACAGAATTCATTGATCGCTTGTTGAATAGGTGGCAGCAATATTTTACCCGCTGCAGCACCACGCCCGCTCAACACAATACATTCAGGATTCATAATATGAATTAATGTCGCAACACCCTTTCCAATGTGAAAGGCTGCTTCAGAAAGAATAGAAACCGCTAAAGGATCATGGTTACGAGCTGCTTCTAAAAACAATTCTCCTGTATTTCTGCTTTCGTCTTTAAAAAGCTCTGTCATACTGGTGGCTTCACCAGCTTCCATGGCTAGCTTAGCTTTTTGTGTCATAACCAGCAAAGAGGTTTCAACCTCAAGGCAGCCACGTTTACCACAAGAGCATAACATATTGGTAGTAGACAATGGGATATGGCTGAATTCACCTGCATAACCACTATTTCCGCGATATAACTGCCCATTTATAATCATCCCCAAACCAGTTCCCCAGCCAATGTTTACAACCATTACATCTTTCATCCCTACTGCCGCGCCAAAGAATAGCTCCGCATTAGCGATCAAACGTGAATCGTTATCTAAAAACACAGGGAGTTTGAGCATGGCAGTTAAATACTTGCCTAAATGTGATCCGTCTTTTGTTTTTAAATGAGTATAGTTTACACCTTCTTCTGCACTGATAAAACCGGGCATACCAATTCCAATCCCTAAAAAGTTCTTTTGGTCTATACCAGATTCTTTAATATTTTCAGCAATAAATGAAACAAGTTTATCTACTGCTTCTTCATCATCCAGAATATCTAATTCAAGTTTTTTTACCGGAAGAATGATCGTATTGGCCAGATCATAAATAATTAACCGGGCCGTGAACTGATCTGTAGCTACAGAAATAACGTAGCGTTGTTTTTCTATGTTGAGTAAAAATAAAGAGGCTCTTCTACCTCCTGTTGATGGCCCAAGGCCCTGCTCCTGCACATACCCTTCTAAAACAAGGTCATTAACGACTTTCGTAACCAGTGGTAAACTTTTAGCAGTCAGCCTGCTTAGTTCGGTCAGCGAAAGTGGATTTTTATAATAAAGTTGCTTGATAATATCAACTCTTAATAGTTCCCTATTATTCATAGCTGCAATAGTCTGGTTTAGTTGTCTTTACCAAACTTAATAATTAAATTTTAAACATTACTAACACTTTTAATTTTATTTAATAAGTATTAGTAATGTTTAAAATTTATTTATTAACTATAATATTGGGCTCATATTTTCCTCAGGCAAAAAAATTATTCTTTTTTGATGATGCTGATCTCCCCGGTTCTTTCTAAACGTGCTTCAACTACCTCTTCAAGGTCACTAAGATTACTGTTTATTCTAACGCTTTCCATTAGATCACCTTTAGACATCAGGCTTTTTTCCAGATTTTTCCTGTCAATTTCACCCTGTTTATATAACATTCTTTCTGATCCTTTAATCAGCCGGTCAACCCATTTATGATGCAAAGTCGCCCAGGCCAAAGCACGGTGTGTCATCACCAGCACAAAGCCAGCAGTAACTGTAGGCAGAAAAGCAGATGCCCCGACAACCACCCTACTTAATAATGCGCCAATTGTAATGACAATGATATTATCAAAAGCAGTCTTTTTACCGAAAGTACGCGTACCGGAAATCCTGATAAAAATTAATGTGATTGCATACAATACCAGTGCCCGGCATCCCATGTTTAATGCGTTGAGGTCCTTGCCCTCACCGAATATCCTGATCATTAATTCCATTATAGCTTGTGATTATGTCCATCAGATATGTTCCTCATGGTATAGGTCAATTTCACGCCCCACACCCTCAACCAGATATTCAGAAAGGGAGATATCCTCATGATCATCACTTGCTGGATCTTGCTCATACATCGGCAAATCTCCGGCAATAACGTCTGCAGGAGGAACCTGTTCCCAGTTATGTCCGTCAAAATAGACGGCACCCAATATTCCTCCAAAATAAATTACTTTGAAATAGCCCTTATCGTCGGGCAGGATGGTTAAAGTAATTTCTTTTTTAGCGTTTTTGATTTTAATGTTAAATGGTTCCATATGCTGATTGCTGCCCTTTTGTGGGTGAAAGGTTTAAACATCAGCTGATATAAAATGTTTTTGAATTCTACGGAAGATCTTTTTTGAATTTTTCAAAAAGCTCAGGATTCAATATTTTAAAGTTCTTTTTTAAATCAACTTGTTCAACATCGGCGGCCAAGATTACAAAATCACCTGTTTTATTCAGCTTTAATTCATTCAGAACTGCCTTCAATTTCACCACCACGTTTAAAATTGCCTTTTTTGCTACCGTATATTTTTGCCGCATTTCGGTTTCCTGATTATAGAAGTCAAAAAAATCTGTTGTTTCCTGATCCATCCTTACGTCCCTGTTATATTGGTAATCTGCAGGGTTCCAGACGATCCATTTAGCTTTAGCTCCTTGAGTAGCTTGCCAATGATCCTTTTCAGCTTTGGTGCCATAAGCAATAGCTGGTGGAAAAAAATCACTATTCCCGTAATTGATATATATACAGTATAGTTCTTCTTGTATAGGATGCTCATGGATGTTTTGCCGGATTACTGCGAATAATCTTTCTTCAGCTATAGCAGTAAGTTGGGTAAAACTTATTGATTTATCTGGCTTTTGGTAAATGACCTGCTCCTGGTTTTCTGTAATAGTTTCCAGCAAACCAAACTGATCATATTTGTATTCATGGTTCCTGTCTGTTTCAAAATCATCAAATTCAAGGTGCCACTTCTTTTCGGCCAGCTTTTGATTTTGGTCATAATGATAAGTTGCGTAATCACACTTGCATTGCGTGTCAGTAACAGTGATATGTTTGGTGAGCTGACCCCGCTCCTCATAAAACACGGAAATACCTTCTATCTCCTGCTCCTCATAAGAAAAGCTATAACGGGTTATCACCCCTTGAGTTCTGATATAAAATGTCTCATAATAATATTGCTCAAAACTGGTGTATTGTCTTTCAACGATGATTTCGCCCTGAATGTTTAAACCGTAATGATAATGCTCCGCTTTTTTTCCAGGTTCCCCTTTGAGTTTACGCCCTATTGACCAGTTATTACTTTCATAATAAAAAGGTTCCGGATGATATAAATCACTGGTTGCCCAGAACCATGCCGTAACCTGGCTTTCGGTTTCGGTTTTCAATTGTTCAAAAGCTGCTTTACTAAAGTGCTCAAATTTTGTTTTGAGATCGGCTATTTCTTTCATTGTGATAGGCTACAGAAACGAATTATCAATAACAGCTAAGATAGCTGAATCGATTTCCTAACCAAAAGTTGACGAACTTAAATCAACAATCTTGTTTGGATTAAATAAATAGTTGTATTTTTATTCCGGTTCGGGAACGTTCCCGAAATTGAATAAACTGTTGGGAAACAGTACACGAGCCAAACATTAAACCAAATAAATAACCAAATCGTATGAACAAAAAATCATCTTACCTACCAGGGAAGACTGCCCTTATTATGGCCTTTTTTCTCTCCTTTGCTGCCTGCAAAAAGTCAATAATCACTGACCCTGCCCCAGCAAACAAATTTAAACAGACTCCAATAGACGCAGCTACCGGTTCGGGAAGCGATGTCATGATGCAAGCATTTTACTGGGACGTGCCTCAGGGCGGCTGGTGGAATACACTGAATGACAAAATTCCGGCATGGAAAGCGGCAGGAATTGGCGCAATATGGCTTCCACCCGCTACTAAGGCTCAAGGTGGTGCAACAAGTATGGGTTATGATCCATATGATTACTTTGATTTTGGCAGCTACAACCAAATGGGAACAAAACCCACACGATTTGGAGACTCAACCAGCCTTGGCAAATTGATAACTACTGCGCACAATAATAGTATAAAAGTATACGCCGATATTGTGCTCAATCATTGCAGCGGAGGAACCTTAGAAGCGAACCCCTATACCAGTACCAGTACTTATACTAAATTCACTCCGTTATCAGGTAAATTCCAGCGTACCTACAATGATTTCCATCCAAACGATATAGAAGCTGCTGATGAAGGTGCTTTTGCCGGGTTCCCGGATCTTTGCCATAAAAAAGCAAATGTTTCTAACTGGATTTATAATGCATCTTATAGTATGTCTAAATTCTATAAAAACAGTCTTCACTTTGATGGATTTCGTTTTGATTATGTGAAAGGTTATGGAGCCTGGGTAGTCAAAAACTTCGTGAACAGCGTGGGTGGGCCTGCTGCAGTTTTTGCTGTTGGTGAGGAATGGGATGGAAATGCGGCAAATTTGCAGAATTGGGTAGATGCAACTGAACAAACCTCTTCTGCTTTTGATTTTGCTTGTTTTTATGCCATGCACAGTGCTTTTGATATGAATGATCTGACACGTTTGAATGATGATATGTTATTGAAAAGAAATGCAGCCAAGGCAGTTACTTTTGTAAGTAACCATGATACTGATATTACCACAAATAAGTATTCTGCTTATGCTTATATCATGACCCATGAAGGCTATCCTTGTGTTTTCTATAAAGATTACGAAAATCTGCTGGACAAAAACAGGATGAATAACCTGATCTGGATCCATAAAAATCTGGCTGGAGGAACAACGACCAATCTATACTCAGCCGCTGATCAGTATATTGACAGAAGAAATGGATACGGTACGCTACCTGGCTTAATTGTCTACTTTAATGGTTCTGATAACTGGCAACAACAGTGGGTAACTTCTAACTGGGGTGGTAAAAAGATAAAAGAATATACAGGTGCATCTAACTGGGAGCCAACTGTAGCAGCCGATGGAAGGGTATTGATACAAGTTCCTCCACATGCCTATTCAATCTGGTCTGTTACCGGGCTCTAACTCAAATCATCATTCATAATCAGGAGTTGAAGCCGCTTCAGCTATCAAAACCTCTTCAACTCCCGATTAATGATATTTATCAAATACGCATTAAATCTCCGATACACATCCATTCCCTATGAAAAGACTCGTTCCTTTACTCTTGTTCACGTTACTTTTTTCCTGTAAAAATCATTCCGACACTAAAAGAATCAAAGGTGATCTGAATTATACCCCCGTTACCATGGAGTCTGAGCAAATCACGGCCGGACTCTACCTGACTGCTGACCTCAAAACACAAGAACTACGGGCTGACATTGACCTCAGTAATCCAGGCAACGAAATGCTAACTATTAGTCAAATTGAAATAGCCACCGCAGCAGGACTCCGATCTTTACCCAAAACCGGAAGTACTGGTACAATTGTCCTGAAACCTGGAGAAAACAAATCTCTTTCTCTAAAATTCCAACCTCTAAACGATCTTAAAACCAATCAGCTTACGGGCAGAAATGGATATTTTAAATCCCTGTACAATCTGGTCATCAATTATAGTACGAAAGACAGTGAATCAGCAGCAGTTAAAAATAGCGGCGGCGGATTTCAGCCATTTGGCAACGCACCTACAGTACCCAGCATGACGACAACTTTAGCCCCAGCTGACTATAAAGCCTACCTTAAAAAGTATCAAATTACTGCAACTAGTTATTCATTTAACACATCTTCTGATTTCACTAAAAAGCAAAAGGCTTATTTAACTGGTATTAAACAAGTTAAACAGCCACCGTTCGTTTATGTCAGTGCTCAGGAAATTGCCATCTCAGGTGTAAATTTCAAGTTGAGGAGTTATCAGGAACGTGACACCTTAAATGCAGAAATATTTATTGTAAACCATTCAGGTTTTCCTTTGAAAATAAACAAAGACAACCTGGATATCAGCTATAGGGGGGAATCTTCTTCAGTTCATTTAAACGAGGCGATCACCGTAGAAAAGATCTCAGGATCAAAACAGGATTTGTATACTTTAGAAAAAGGTGACCGGGTTTTAATCCATCTTAAAAAACCATTTAAAACTAAAGCAGAAAAAGTGATTTTATCATTCAATAAAGCTTTCGAATTCAATAATCAGATTCCACTATTTAAAGACAATATTGAATTGGTGAAAGTTAATTTACCATAGCTTATCAAAAATTTGTCATCACCTCACCACAGGGTATTATCCTGAATAAGACTTATGTTTTCTTCAGTTGTTTTAATGCCCTGTTTAAACTTCTGACCGTGATCCCAAGATAAGCAGCCATATCATCCCTGCTAAGCTCAATTTGTTCCTCTCCCTTGAAGGTGATTAACTTGGAAAGCCCATGTTCTAAAGAATATAATTGCTGAAAAGAAGCTCTGCTGCTGGTATGAAGGATACGGTCGGTTAATTCTTGCAGCAGTATGCTATTGATTTCAAGATTTTTAGCTGTTAAGGACAGAAAAAAAGAAGTGGATAAACAATAAGCAGTCACTGGACTTATTGCTTCTACAGTACAAAGACATGCCCTGTTTTTAAGTGCTTCTATTTCACCGATAATTTGTCCTTTTCCCAAAAATTCAAACAAATAGTCTTTGTCATTTTCTTCAGTCAGATAGCATTTTGCAACCCCTTCGCTAAGAATAAATACTTTACCAATCTTAACATCCTGCTCAAGTAATCTTTCCCCTTTATTGAAAGACCTCAGAATAATGTCTTCTTTTCTCTCCTGACTTGCATAAAGACGCTCGATGAAAGCTAATAAATCGGTATTGGTTCTTAACATATAGATGGCCCGGGACAATTGTCCTTTTTAGAGAAATAAAGTGTTTTAATTTTGCAGCTATTCAAAACAAAAGTAATGATCAAAAATCAAATTCAGGTAATCGCTTTTGACGCAGATGACACGCTCTGGGTCAATGAACCTTATTTTCAGCAAACTGAACTTGCATTTTGCCAGTTATTAGAAGCGTATTTACCTGTTCAGGAAGTTTCTCAGGAATTATTTAAAACGGAGATGAAAAACCTAACACTTTATGGATATGGCGTAAAAGGCTTTATGCTTTGTATGATAGAAACATTAAGCAGGGTATCAAATGATAGCGCAAGTATACTATTAGTCAATAAAGTCATCGAACTTGGCCAGGCACTTTTACAACAACCTGTCAATTTACTGGATGGTGCAGAAGAAGTTTTAAGACAGCTGAAAAGTGATTTCAGATTAGTCGTGGCCACAAAAGGAGACCTTTTAGATCAGGAAAGGAAGCTTAGAAAATCAGGGTTGCAGAATTATTTCCATCATATTGAGATTATGAGTGATAAACAGACAGGTGATTATCAAAAGTTACTGAAGCATTTGGATTGTAACCCGGAAAACTTTTTAATGCTTGGCAATTCTATCAAATCAGACATACTTCCTGTTTTAGAATTGGGCGGTTATGCTGCGCACATCCCCTATCATACCACCTGGGCTCATGAACAAATTACAGATTCTATAGCACATCCTAATTTTCTGCCTTTAAACACGATGACTGAAATTATTAAAATCTTAAAAAATTAATGGAAAAAGAACTGGATATCGCAAACTGGAAAAGAAAAGAACATTTCCAGTTTTTCAAAAAATTTGAAGAACCTTTCTTTGGAGTAACTGTAAAAATAGATTGTACCAAAGCTTACGCGCATGCGAAACAATCAGGAAAATCATTCTTCCTGTATTATTTGTATCAATCTCTAAAGGCTGCAAACACGATTGAAGAATTTAGATATAGAATTAAGGGCGAAAAAGTAATCATTTATGGGCAGGTCAATGCTTCTGCAACGATTGGCCGTGCAGATGAAACATTTGGATTCTCTTATATGGAGTTTAAGGAAAATTTTGAGGATTTTTATAAACTTGCACGACAAGAAGCAGATCGGGTTTCAAAAGGGACGGGTCTTTTCCCCGAGATATTCAGTGAGAATGTCATTCATTACTCTGCACTTCCCTGGATAGATTTTTCTGCTTTGTCTCATGCCAGATCTTTTTCAATGGAAGATAGTGCACCTAAGATATCATTCAGCAAACTAACCACAACAAAAACGAAAAAGTCCATGAATGTCTCCATCCACGTAAATCATGCTTTAATGGACGGTTACCATGTAGGGAACTTTGTTTCAAAGTTCCAGGAGTTAATGAATAGCCAATAGTTCTTAAATAAAAAAGAATATTTAAGTATACGGTCTGGAAACGGACCGTATTTTTTTATGCCATATTTTTGAGATCAAAGAGCCGATTATCTATTCCAATGAATTAAATCGATTTTTCGGGCCCTAACCGTTTCATAGTTCTAAAAAAGAAACGGAAAATTCTCATCTCACAGAAAAAACAATCAAATACAAACAGAAAGCTGAAATAAAACCACACAAAATCATTCATATACTATAGAATTAGATTACAATACAATTTAAAAACAGCTCAACATAGAAACACAAAAAACAAACTCTGATCATACGACTGTAAAACCCCGAAGAATCAATTTACAATGATTAAATCTAATAAACAAGAGCTAAACTCAGAAAAATTATAAACGATACCTTAATAACCCACAATATTTCCAAAAAACTTTCGGATCAGCTCAAAAATTGATAATTAAAATCAACACATAAAATAAAAAAAACAATAAATAGAATTGTAACAATAAATTTATCGTAATATTTTAGTTAGATTACAGTCTAAACAAACCTAAACTATGATAAAAACCTTACAAAAAATCGTTTTCGTCGTCTTTTTTCTGATGATTTCGAACCAACTATTCGCCCAGGTACTAAAGGGTAAAGTCACGGATTCTGCCGGACTCGCAATTCCAGGTGCAACCCTACAGGTAATCGGTCTTAAACTGGGAACTTCTACAGACTCTAATGGAAAATACGCTATTAAGTTTCCGAAAAATGGCCTTTACAAACTCCGTATATCTTTTACAGGATATCAAAACACAGAAGCGGCAATTCAAATAGACAGCAGTTCAAAAACCACAGACTTTGTTTTAATGGATACTAAAACCTTATTGCAAAATGTGGTTGTGATCGGCTCCAGATCCTCAGTACCCAGAACAAACATCGAAAGTGTAGTACCCGTAGACTTAATCACCACCAAGGATGTGAAAACATTTGCACAGGTAGATCTGACTCAGATTTTAAACTACGTAGCTCCTTCATTTAGCTCTAACAGACAAACTGTTGCCGATGGAACAGACCATATTGACCCGGCTTCACTACGCGGACTAGGCCCTGACCAGGTACTGGTTTTAGTGAATGGAAAACGCAGGCATACTACAGCCCTTGTTAATATCAACGGTACATTTGGCCGTGGTTCTGTAGGTACTGACTTAAACTCAATCCCAGTTGCGGCTATTGAAAGGATCGAAGTTTTGCGCGATGGTGCAGCAGCTCAATACGGTTCTGATGCTATTGCAGGCGTAATCAATATTGTGCTGAAAAAGATAACGCCTTATAGCTTCTCTACATCTTTCGGTCAATCTGACTCTAAGGCATTAGGACGTGATTTTAGCGACGGGCGTACTTTTCAAGCCGACTTCAGCAAAGGCTGGGCATTTAACAATGACAAGGGTTTTATCAATTTTGCAGGCCAGTATATCAAACGCGATTACACAAACCGGGGTGGTTTAGATACCCGTCCGCTTTTATACTCAGCAGCACCAACAAAGGGTACACTGGAAACTGAAGCCGCGTTTGAAGCCAGATATGCAGGTCTGAAAGCCGCAGATGATACAAGAGCAGCTGCTAATGGACTCGATAGAAATAATATGCGCGTAGGAAACTCAGATTCGAAAAACGGGGGCTTCTTCTTAAACGGACAATATAATTTCACTAAAAGTTCCAATCTTTACTTTGCAGCCGGATATACCCACAAAACAGGAAGCGCTGCTGGATTTTTCCGTTTACCAACCCAGACTACACAGATTGACCTGACTCTGTTTCCGAATGGATTTCTTCCTTTTATAGACACAAAAATCAATGATCTTTCTTTCTCGATCGGTTCAAAAGGTAAAATCGGAACCTGGGATTATGATATCAGCAATACCAGCGGGGAGAACAATATCAAATTTAACATTAACAATACGGTCAATGCTTCCCTCGCGCTGGGCACAAGTCCAACTTCATTTTACGCAGGAGAATTATTGTTCAGACAAAATACAAGCAACCTGGACCTGAGTAAAAAACATGAGTTTGATGGCGGATTTATCACCTCCTTAAACACAGCTTTTGGTGGCGAGTTCAGAGTAGATAATTATCAGATCAAACCGGGCGAAGAACTCTCTTATTCTTTCGGACAGCCATCAGCAGGTATTCCGGGAAGATTAGTAGGCACTTCTTTTACAGCCGCAGGTGCACAGGTATTTCCTGGTTTCAAGCCCACTAACGCGATTGATAAATCAAGAAATAACGTTAGTGCTTATGCTGATTTTGAAGCCGAATTTGGTCCGAGGGTCTTATTAGAAGCCGCAGGACGTTATGAGAACTATAGTGATTTCGGTTCCAACTTTTCTTATAAATTCACAGGTAAAGTAAAATTATTTGGTGACATCTCTTTACGCGGTGCATACGCCACGGGCTTCAGAGCCCCTTCTTTACATCAGCGCTATTTCAATAACGAGAGCACACAATTTGTTGCGGGAAATCCAACACAGGTTTTAACAGTTAATAATGACAATCCGATTGTTTCTCAGTTTGGTGTTGGCTCTTTAAAACCAGAAATTTCCAGATCAGGAAGTCTGGGTTTGGCAGGGAAAATAGCTAAAACATTCACTTTCACTATCGATGCTTATAACATTGACATTAAAGATCGTATTGTTTTCTCTAGTCAATATGCACGCGAAAGAACCAGTGCAGGCGTATTGATCCCAACAGGTGTAGTCAACCAGATTTTAAATACAGTTGATCCGAATGCACAAGTGAATAGCGTACAGTTTTTCACCAATGCCATTACCACAAATACAGCTGGACTGGATGTAGTACTGACCAATAAATTTTATTTAGGCAGTAAAAGCAATTTATTGGTCAGTATTGCAGGGAACTTAAATAAAACTGTCGTAAGAAGCATTAATGGAGGAGATAAAATAGAAAGTGATCCAACATTGAAGGCTAAATTATTTGACCGTTTAGAGCGTTCGCGTTATGAAAGCTCAGTTCCTAAAAACAAACTGAACATTACAGCCAACCTGACTATTGACAAACTAAGTTTTGTAGCAAGAACTGTTCGTTTCGGAGAAGTCACCTATTTGAATGCAATTGACCCAAACATTCCATCAAATAATCTCCCAGTACAACTGGACCAGACATTTACACCAAAATGGGTTACAGATTTTTCTGTAAGTTATGCGGCAAATAAAATTTTAACACTAACCATTGGTGCGAATAACATTTTTGACGTATATCCTGATAAGTTATATATTAATCCAAGAAATAATGCCAATAATTTAAGCGGCGTTCCTACCGAAAATTACACAGGAAACCTGGATAATACGTCAAACGGAAGATTCTTATACCCAAGAGCAATCAGTCAGTTTGGATACAGTGGCCGTTATGTATATGCAAAAATTGGCTGTACATTCTAAGCCTTTAAAACGGAAAAGGTTAATCAGCCTTTTCCATTTTATATTCTTCTACCCCCTTTCAGGAATTCCATTGCCTGCATTAAAGCTTTACCACCAAAGCCCTTCACTATTGCAAATAATCTCCTGTACAAGTTTCTTGCTCAAGAATTCTTATGGAAAGACAACATGTCAAATAAATAAGAATTAAAATCAGCTTAACTTTGCAGCATGAATAAAGAAACTGCAGTAATCTTTGATATGGATGGGGTAATATGCCATACCAATCCCTATCACTCTCTGGCTTTTCGTGAGTTTTTCTCGGCACGTAACCTTAATCCCACAGATGAAGACTTTGCTGGCCACATGTTTGGAAAAAGCAATAGCTACATCTTATCTCATTTTTTAGGCCGGCCTATTATTGGCGAAGAATTATTGCTGCTGGAAGAGGAGAAGGAAAGTCTTTTCCGGAAAATCTATGCACCGCATATCCAGCCTATTGATGGCATCCTGAAGTTTATTACTGATTTACAGCACCATGGAGTTAAACTTGGAGTAGCTACGTCTGCACCGTCCGCCAACCTGGACCTGATTTTAAGCGAAGTCCCTATCCGTGAAAAACTAGGCTCTATCCTGGCTAGTGAAGATGTGAAAAAGCATAAACCAGATCCTGAAGTATACCAGACATCTGCTCAGAACCTGGGCGTTACCCCCGAACAGTGTCTTGTTTTTGAAGATTCCTATTCAGGCATTTCAGCTGCATTAAATGCGGGAATGCGGGTAGTTGGTGTACTCACATCTCATACTATAGAAGAATTACCAAAATGCAATTTGTACATAGACGACTATAAGGATTTGTCATTTGACAAAATCAAGTCCTTGCTTTTCAATCCATAAGTCCAGCTATTTGACCCGGGCTACCCCGGGTCGTATTGTCATCGGGGTTGAGAAGGGGTTGGTAAGGCTATTGGCCTTATCAACCCCTTCTCAACCCCGATGACTTATAGATACTGAAGATTTCTTCGTTTTTCGCACATCAGCCACAACATCAAACAGAACTTATTATATCTATTTAACAATATAAATGAATATAATTCTGATTTATCATATATTTATAGAATGATAATCGAAAAAGACATCAATTTAGATCATATCGACCTTTCGATATTAAGGTTAATGCAGGATAATTCAAGAATTTCTAATGTTCACCTGGCAAAAGAACTTGAGATGGCGCCCTCTGCTGTTTTGGAAAGAGTAAAGAAACTGGAGCAAAAGAAAGTAATTGTTCAATATACAACCAGAATTAATCCTGCAGCGGTAGGTCTGGGACTACTGGCCTTTATTTCAATGAAAGCATCCCACAGCCTGGGCTGTACTACTACAGCGCTTGAACTGGCTAAAATTGAAGAAGTCCAGGAAGTACATGTGATTGCAGGTGAAGACTGTTACCTGGTCAAAGTCAGAACCGCAGACTCAGCGTCCTTAATGGAATTGATGCGAAACTCTTTCAGCAAAATTACCACCATCGTATCTATCCGTACCACTATCGTATTGGAAACTGTGAAAGAACAACAACAACTAGTCATTCCTGAAAACAAAAAAATATCATGACCAATAAACCCGCCTCTCCGCTCCTGGTATATCTCGCATTTGCGACTGTATATATCGTATGGGGATCTACCTATTTTTTCATTCAAAGAGCCCTCGCTGGCTTTCCACCTTTCTTTCTTGGCACTTTCCGTTTTATCATTGCGGGCACCCTGCTCATGACCTGGTGTAAATTCAGGGGAGAAAAAATATTCGACTGGAAAAACATAAAATATGCGGTAGTCAGTGGCCTGTTGATGCTGGGGGTTGCCAATGGTACAGTAATTTGGGTAGAACAATTTATCCCTAGTGGGCTGGTGGCCATTATGGTGGCCTCTGCTGCTATCTGGTTTGTGATCCTGGATAAACCTAAATGGAAAGAAAACTTAAGCAGCAAATCGACAATCGCGGGTTTGATCATCGGTTTTATAGGCGTGATCTTATTATTTTCAGAACAAGTTCTTCAAGCAGTAAATACAACTCAAAGTTCGAATCAGCTATTAGGCATGATATTATTAGTTCTGGGCCCTGTGGCCTGGGCAGGCGGATCTTTGTATTCTAAATACCATTCAGCTCCGGGAAGTTCCGTTTCAGTGAATACGGCGTGGCAAATGTTAGCCGCAGGTACAGCCTTTATAGTGGGAAGCGCACTGAGTTCTGAATATCAGCATTTCCACTGGACCAATGTATCGCTAAGCGCTTGGCTAGCTATCATTTACCTGATTATATTTGGCTCTATAGCCGCTTTTAGTGCTTATGTATGGCTACTAACAGTTCGTCCTGCAACACAGGTAAGCACTTATGCCTATGTTAATCCTGTTGTAGCCATTCTCTTGAGTGTATGTTTTACCAATGAAACAGTCAGCCTGATTCAAATTCTCGGATTGTTCGTAATTCTTGGAAGTGTACTTTTGATTAACCTGGCCAAATACAGAAAAGATAAAGTCATCGCTTCCGCAGCACTCCTGTGTGCTGATAAATAGTCAGGTAAACCTGGCAGGCACGCTTAAAGATCGGGCCTGCCAGGTTTACCTGGCTAATTATAAGATGTCATTCAGCCTCATGAATTCCTTTTCAATATCAGTAATATGATCATCATCAATTGCAGGGGCAGTCTTGATCTTTGTAACCGCTAATTCATCCATGATATCCACAAAGTTTTTATAGTTAGCACCAGATGTGGGCTTAATAATTACTGACAATGTCTTTTTAGGATGATCAGCATTAGCAAAAGCTACATTCGTTTTGTTGTTCAAAATTGAGTGCCTGATTTCTCTGAACCCTTCAATTTTTGGGCTGGTCTTTCCAGCTTCTCCCATATACCAGGCAATTTTATTATGCTTACCCAGTAAAATAGTCATGGTTCTTGAAGCTGCAAAATCCAGGCTGGCTTCAGGATCACTGTTATCTGGTTTAACAATATCCATGGCCACTGGCTTAGCAAGAGAAGTGGTCAGCATAAAAAAAGTAATGAGTAAAAAAGCCAGATCTACCATTGCAGTCAGATCAACTTTAGGGATGCTTTTTCTGTTCCGGGAAGAATCGTTTAATTCAGCCATAATCTTTAGTTTTTAATCGCCTTGGGGCGAATGAGGTTAGGTTTATTAAATAGATGATGCAGCTTATGGATCATTTCCATAGCTTGCTCCAAAAAAACCTTACGCGCATAAAAACCTGTTGAGGAACAGAAATTAGCTGATAGCTTTAGAAATTCAACAGAACCTATAAAACTATCAGCATTTGACTAAGGTTTTACCGGATGCGGATTTTGATCGCCTGTCGTACCTGGAGTAGTTGTTGTGCCGGGAGGCGGTGTACCCTGCCCATTAGTCCCTGTTGCACCCGATCCTGAGCCTTCGGTACCAGGGCCAGAACCACTTACCCCTACACCAGCTGTGTCAGATTTAGCCGTATCATGTTTGGCCGTATCCAGTATAGTTGTATCTGTTATGCTGGTGCTTGTGGTATCACTGCTACTTTTTTTGTCTGAATGACATGCCGTAAAAACCATTCCGGTTAAAGCTACGACTACTAAAAATTTTGAATTCATCATATTCTATTAAGGTTAAATAGCTGTTTATGAACAATTAATATTATACAGTCTCTATCTTAAATCAAAAAAAACATATAAAGTTTTATCTTTTTTAAAAATTTGTTCCGATCAGTTTCTTCAGCAAGTATGCGAAAGCAGAAAAACAAGGAAGGGTTTCCAATTAATTTTCATGACAATGAAATCGAACTAAGTTTAGTATTTCAGCGTTATCTTTGTAAATTTGTAAATTAACCCTCAAGAGGATTTACGAACACACTAAATAAACCTGCAAAAAATAATGCCTGAAAACATTAAAAACCAAACAGCCTTTAGAACTGCTTTTACTGTTCTTTTTCTGCTTAGTTCTTCCTATATATACGCACAAACACCTCAGCAAGCACAAACGGTACCACAGACACAAATAGCACCTGTAGTACAGCAGATCAAACCTGCTCCTGTTCTTAAGCCAATGATTATCGTTATCGATGCAGGTCATGGTGGAAAAGACGGTTCAACAAGGGGGTTGTTTTCCAAAGAAAAGGATGTAGCACTTGATGTTGCCATGCTGCTGGGACAAACGATTGAGAAAGAAATTGAGAATACAAAGGTAATATATACACGTACCGAGGATGTTTTTATTCCATTATACGAACGTATAGACATTGCGAACAAAGCTCACGCTGACTTATTTATCTCTATTCACTGTAACTCCATGCCAGGAAATATGAGAGGCAGAACGGAAACTTCGGGAGTGGAAACTTTCGTTTCTGGTTCAGGAAGATTAGGTGAACAGGATGTGGCTGTCAGAGAGAATGCGGTAATCTTACTAGAGAAGGATTATAAGGAAAACTATGACGGCTATAACCCTAACGATCCGGAAAGTTTTATCATCCTCTCGCTGATGAAAAATGCCTACCGTCGTCAAAGTATTAAACTGGCAACTTTAATTCAGCAGCAATATATCAAAGTGGGCCGCGTCAACCGTGGAGTAAAAGAACAAAGTCTGGCAGTATTGGCAAGAGCAGGTATGCCAGCCGTATTAACTGAAATTGGATTTATCAGTAATCCGGACGAAGAAGAATACATTAACTCTTTAAGCGGAAGACAGGAGATCGTTCAAAATATTAAAAATGCCATTCAGGAATATACAAAGCAGCTGATCGCTAATTAAAAAACTGTTAAATGATAAAAGCTCCTCAGGGGCTTTTATCATTTAACAACCGTTCAAACGGAAATCCCCTTTCAAACACGAACCTTACAGGAACCTCCAAATTAAACCCCTTTCAAGAACCTTACAAGACCTTCAAATCGGAACCTGCTGCCGCAGGTATCGTAAAGTATATAGTAGTGCCCAGGCCCGGTTCACTTTCCAGCCAGATACTTCCTCCACTTATTTCTACAAATTCCCGGCATAACCTTAGCCCCAGACCAGTACCCATTTCATTTTGAGTTCCAGGGGTAGAAAAACTGCTGTCTGTTTTGAACAGCAATTCAATATCCTTCTTTTCAATGCCAACCCCAGAATCCATTACAGAAAACAACACCTCATGCTGACGATCAGCAGCCTTAAGTACAATACTGCCATTGGCATAGCTGAACTTGATTGCATTCGCAATGATATTCCTTAATATAGTATTCATCATTTGTTTATCAGCAACTATTTTAGCCGAAGTCAGTTCTTCAACTTTAATCTCTATACCTTTCGCAACAGCAGTAGAAGAAGAGATGCGTTTAATTTCGTTTAACAATTCAACAACATCCAGTTCCTGTAAATCGGGCTTTATTACACCAGTCTGCATCCTTGACCAGTGCAATAGATTTTCTAATAAAATATGCGCCTGTTTAGCAGAATCATTCATTCTCATGGCTAAACTTTCAATTTTCTCAGGGCTTAGCCGGGCAACATTCTTATAAATCAACTCACTAAAAGAGATCAGCGAGGAAAATGGATTTCTCAGGTCATGTGCAATAATTGAAAAGAACTTATCCTTGGTATTATTCAACTCCATTAACCTTCGCTCGGTAATCCGCAATTCTGTAATGTCATAGCAAATTACTAAATAAGTACCTTCATGATCTTCCAGCCCATATTCAGGGATTACCTGTATAGAAAAAGAGTTTGCGTAATTGCCCTCATTCAGATCAAAATTAGTCTCTTGCTTAAGCTTGGTTTGCTTCACGGCGATTAACATTTTGATAAGCAAGTGCTCAAAAGAAGCAGGGAATCCAAGGTTGCTTAACTTCATGCCAGTATAAGAACCATGCTTCATGGAAAGAAATTGTTCCAGTGCATAATTTGCATATAAACACCTGAAGCTCCGGTCAAAACGAAAAATCAGTTCAGGAAGATTTTCTGTCAGCGTCCTGTACTTCTCTTCATTATCCTTCAAGTCTTTAAAGATGAGCTCGGCAGGCTTGGTAAACCCTGTCTCAACATTAGCCTTATAAATTAAAAAGAACGAAATTAGCTTTGCATAATGCCCTATTTCTGCTGGAAGACTAAAAATTGAAACATATAAGGTAAAACAGAACTCACTGAGGATAGCAAAAAACAGAGATAGCATTAAAAACCGGAACACTGAAGCACTGAAACTATTCCGGGAACTGTACAAAAGGCATCCGGCAAAAAACAGCATAGCAATGATCACATATTCGGCAGTAATTTTAAACGCGGTCTGCCCTCTTCCCTCAATATAACAAACCGGAAATATTTTCCAGTATAAAATGGAAAAAGCAATAAGTATCGTTACTAAACAATAAGTCAGAATGGTGATATCTCCGTTGAGTACTTTTTTTCTTTTCAGAAACCAGAAGCCTATGATAAAAGTTAAAGCTTCCAGGAACCTGGTCGCTATCCAAAACTGATTTGTGTAAAAGATGGTTCCTGGAATGACGTTCAGGCCCGGATAAGTAATCGTATGCAGCAGATCTAAAGTGCCAATAAAAATATAGGCGATGCCTACGAAATACAAATAATTATTATCAATTATTTTCCTCGTATTCCAGGTTACAATGAAAACGGCAAAGGCAATCACTATTGCTGAAAGCTCTACAATCGTATGAAATAACAGGAAATTTTGCTTCATACTTATCTGGAATACCAACACCAGCAATCCCACCGTAAAAATGGTTCTGTAATTAGCTTTGATAAAACTATGCAGAGAAGCTTTCAACTGTCAATTGATTAGATATTTTTACTGACCTAAATTTAAGTTATTGTTCTTATAAAGAAGAACATAATGATTAGAGTTTATGATAAAAACTATAAACAAAATCGGATACACGAGAATTATTGTTTAATATTTTTAAACTTTTCCTACAAAAGGATACACCTTTTATACGCAATCCAAGCTTTTCTGTTTTTCATCATCAGGATTAATTATACTTGTTTTAGTCGACCAAACTAACTAATGAAAAACATGAAAACTAACAACCTATTCAACCCAAAAACAATCTCTCTCGCACTATTGATGACAGTAGCCGTAGTGGTGAGCTGCAAAAAAAACAACAATAGCACTCCCGCTATTGAACAAAATTCAAGTTCAGCATTGACAAAAGAAGAGAAAACAGCAATCGCAAAAGCAGGATTTTCCACTAACCTGGTGGTTAAGACTGATGGCGGTTATTTAGTAGAGGGCGATATCTTTTTGACTCCTGCCGATCTCCAGCTTCAACAGGATTTTGTAGCTGGATTAACTGGCAATGGCCCGAAAACTGAGCAGTATCGTACAACCAATTTAGTAACAGGCTTGCCAAGAGTTATTAAGATCAAAGTTGACGCTGGTACTTCTCAAACAGTTTTCACAAATGCGACAACTGAAGCTATCAAACGTTACAATGATCAGGGACTTAAACTAAGCATGAAGCTATTAAGCTCAACCTCTACTGAAAAAGCAGACATCGTGATCAACGGTGCGGACTTAGGAAAATCTCCTTCCGGAGGAACAATTTTAGGGAGATCCGCTGGTTTCCCTACAGGAGGAAATCCGGCAACCCCCATTAAACTGAGTTCAGTAGTATACAATAAAGATTATAAAAACAACAATGTACTGGCTACCGTTATTGCACACGAAATTGGACATGCAATTGGTTTCAGACACACTGATTACGCAGATAGAACATACAGCTGTGGCTTTGATAAAGACCCAAATGAAGGAGATGGAGGTGTGGGCGCAATCTACATTCCAGGTACCCCAAAAGGTGGCGAACCAGGCTCATTTATGCTGGCTTGTTCTGATGGCACAAACCGCCCGTTTACAACAAGTGATATTCTTGCTTTAAAAACACTTTATCCAGTAAAATAATAGCCGCAATTGCTATACACACCACCATCATAAACAAAAACGGTTGACTAAACAATAAGAAGCCCTTTTCACAAATGAAAAGGGCTTCTTATTGTTTAGTCAAAATTTTCTTGAAACCATAGAAAAATTACAACCAAATAATCAGATAGAAAACCAGATGAAATTCTGAAGAAAATAACGCAAACGTTTGCGTAAATCTCCCATTGTACACTTTCATTACAAAAGAATACAT
This sequence comes from Pedobacter sp. UYP1, assembly GCF_040547305.1. Taxonomy (NCBI): domain Bacteria; kingdom Pseudomonadati; phylum Bacteroidota; class Sphingobacteriia; order Sphingobacteriales; family Sphingobacteriaceae; genus Pedobacter; species Pedobacter sp. UYP1. The sequence goes on from NZ_JBEPPL010000001.1 coordinate 772,718, forward strand.
CTTTTATACACAATACATCATTTGCAGTTTTTCATCATCAGGATTAATTATTATTGTTTCAGTCTACCAAACTACCTTATTAACCTCAACCTATTAAACCTATGAAAAACTACATCTTATTAAACACCAAAAAAATCTCCATTGCTCTATTAATGATCGCAGCTGTAATTGCCAGCTGTAAAAAAAACAATATAGCTATTCCACCAGCCGGACAAAGCTCAGCGTTAACTAAAGCAGAGCAAAATGCGATCGCCAGTGCAGGATTCTCTCCTACCAATGCTTTTAAAACAGCAGGTGGTTATATGGTTGAAGGGGATATTTTCCTTACACTCAATGAGCTGCAAAACCAGAAAGTTTACTTAGCTGCGTTAGCTGCAAAAGGCCCTAAAACCGAACAATATCAAACGAATTACAAGGTCGCTCTTGATACGATCAAATTAAAAGTTAATGCAGGTGATGCGCAGACTGTATTCACAAATGCGACTAAAGAAGCTGTCAAACGGTACAACGATCTTGGCCTTAAAGTTGTCTTTACACTGCTGGATTCTAATTCCCTGGTTAAAGAGAATATCCTGATTATTGGTCAGAAGTTTGATGACCCGAGAATATTGGGACAATCGGCAGGATTTCCATCAGCAGACGGAAAACCAGCTACACCAATTAAACTGAGCAACACAGTTTATGATAAAAATTACAAAGACAATAACCTGCTTGCTACGGTTGTAGCCCACGAAATAGGCCATGCGATCGGATTCAGACACACTGACTATGCAGATAGACGTTACAGCTGTGGCTACCAATCATTTGCAGACTATTTCCGCGCTGCGAATGAAAACGATAGTCAGGAAGGTAAAGATGCAGGGGCGCTCTATATTCCTGGTACCCCTGTAGGCGGCGAACCGGGATCATGGATGCTGGCTTGTTCTGATGGCACAAACCGCCCATTTACACCAAGTGATATTGTAGCGATCAAGTATTTGTATCCTGCAAAATAACTAAACTTATTTATTAAACATTTTTTGGTTGACTCACCTGGAGGCTGCCTTTAACCGGGCAGTTTCCTAAATTATTAAAATCCAGATGGAATCTGCCTGATGACTCCCGTCTTTAGCTAACCCCTATCAAAAACATACCCTATGAAAAAATTAGTACTCGCACTTTTAAGTGTATCCGCACTGCTAGGCGCCTGTAAGCAGACCGATATTACTCCTGCTGGCGGAAAATCTGCTTACCAAAATAATGCAATTACTGCAATCGACGGAACCATCAGAGTTTTTGACCAGATCCTGTTCTATGATGGTTATGCTGCAACAGTCTCTGACCCTGTACCAGAAGGTGTGACCAGGGTCAGTAATTCTAAATATGTTAAAAAACTTAGTCCAGCACAGCTAGCGGGCCTGGGAAATGTCCTGCAAATGAAGGTAACTATTAAGGCGGCTTGTGATAATTATGACAGAATCGCTTATGTAGCGATCGCCATGGTCAAAAAAAACACGGCCTATACTGATGCAACTGCCAAACATATAGAAATCGGTCGTTTTATCACACCATTTATGAATAAAAACAAACAGCCAGATCAGGTTCCTTATTTATTCAGTATTGACAATGTGGCTGCCATTTTAAAAGATCCAACACTCAATGCAAACTTTGATATTTACTTGGAATTCAGCATTTTTGGCGTTCCATATGCAGCTAATAAGGAGATAGCCGGATGCGCCGGAAGAAACGATACTTTTTTTGGCACAGTTGATCTGATCAGCAATACCAGTGGTACGACAGCTACAAATCCAGCCGTTATTCTTGAACCATTATCATTCAATCAGAACATTAATAACTATGATAATACAGATGTAGCCGGCAAAACTGTCAAATCAATTACCGTTAATTTAGCAGCAGCAGTTAAATCAGCAAAACTATATCTGATTACTTCTAACCATGGAGCCAATTCAGGAGGAGAAGAATACAACAGACGTAATCATTTTATTTATTTTGATAACATCCAGAAATTAACTTATAAACCAGGTGGTAAATCATGTGAACCCTATCGCGCTGTCAATACACAGGGCAATGGAATTTATGGTTCAAAGCCGCAAACTGACGCGCAATGGGCTTCGTTTAGCAACTGGTGTCCTGGAGATGCAATTCCAATCCGGGTAATCACGCTTGGAGATTTAACTGCAGGAGATCATACTTTTAAAATAGAAGTTCCTGATGCAGTTTTCAAAGATAAACAAGGATATATCCCTTTGTCAGTATATCTTCAGGCAGAGAAATAGCATTTATCTGAATAAAAGAATACCATTTCTTCAAACAGGAGGAACTGTCCTTTCAAACAGGCTAAACTGTTTCTTCAAGCAGAAAAACAAAAGAGGTTATCTTTTTCGAGATAACCTCTTTTTATTACATTAAACCTCAGCGCTGTGCTGCAAATGAAACTTCTGATATTCCAGCGGACTTTTTCCCGTCACCTCTTTAAACTGCTTATGAAAGCTGACTACGTTTTGAAAGCCACACTCATACCTGATCTGCTTTACATTCATATGCCCTTCAATAAGTAATTTACAAGCCTGTCCAACTCTTACATCTAATAGAAACTGCTTATAGGTCATCCCAATATGGGTTTTAAAATACCTGCTAAAAGAAGGTACACTGATGTTGGCAAAATCAGCCAGTTGTCCGATCTCTATCTTTTTATTAAAATTAGACAGGATATAATTGTAAATATTACTAATCGGACTATTGTCTTTTATAGCCGCCTGGCATAAAACATCACCTGCTAGTAAAGTACCACCTTTATGATTATTACCCAGGACACACAGAATCTCCAGAAGTAGCAATAACCTTTTAGCACCTACGCTTAAAAAAATTTGCTCCATCAGTACGCCTATTTGCCGACTGATATTATCCTGTATCTGGATGCCTTTTTTCGATTCCTGAAGGAGCTTACGGATCATCTTATTTTCAGGGAGATTTAAAAAATTCTCTCCTAAAAAGTCCTCACAAAAATGAATAACGATCACGTCTGTCTGCAGTCCATCCGGAGGCGAAAAATAGGCCTCATCAAACTTCCAGTAATGCGGCAAACGACTTCCAATAAGGACTACGTTTCCTGAACTAAAGGGTTGGACACTGTTCCCGATAAATTGGGTTCCTGAACCGCTCTTGAAATAGATCAGCTCTATTTCGCGGTGATAATGTAAACTGTTGTTAATGTCTGGCAGCAGATCACGCCGGATGCTGAAAGAATTAACAGGCTGGGTTGGGATTTTTAATAGTTGAGCTCTCATTTATTGTTTTTGCATGGTAGTGCGTTGGTCGCCTTAAACAAATTAAGGTTTCCTGATTGGGTTTTTTTGAGCGCTAATTACACTTTAAAAATACCCATAAATAATTCCCCCACCAAAGCAATAGAGTAAATTTTTACTAAAAATCTTTGCTTATAACCAAAATTAAAATGTTTGATTGTTGATTAATATCTACAATAAAAAAAGCCCTTCAGCAGATAATTTAACCACTAAACCGACAATAAAAAGACCTTACCTATTTCACAATCAACTACATAAAGAGCACTACTTCTTGTTATTCAGGAACTCATCTGTAAAATGAGTTTTCTTTTTTGGCTGAGCGAATTTTTCTTCGTTAACTTTCTGAGAATCTCCACGTGGTATAGACAAAGAATCCCATTCTTTCTCCTTCAGCATTTTACCTGAAAATACAATTTGACCAATATGATATGGGTAATGTGCCAGCTGTCTGTTAATAGCTTCGGTAATAGAGTGCCCCTGATTCCTGATGTAAATAATTTGCTCAAAATTATCCGAATTGATAGATTTCAGGGCGGTAAATAAGCACGTCCAACCTTCATTCCATAACAACATCAATTCGGCTCTGTTCTGGACATCATTATCAAATTCGGCTTCCCGGTTACGCCAATCCTTTTCCCCATCAGTGGTCAGAAAATCAGTCCAGCGAGATAACATATTTCCGGATATATGCTTAACAATAGTCGCAATACTATTACTTTCCAGGTTATATTGATAAAAGAGCTGTTCGTCGGTCAATTGCGCAAAAGTCTTTTCCCCAAGCATTTTATAATATTCAAACTGTTTGAATACACTTTCAAGATAGTTATTGATTGTCATAAGGCAAATTGATATAAATAATTTGTCTAATTTACAGCATACAAATCAAATTTAACAAGCAATTAAGCCCTACTATTAAAAACCACAGATCCAGTAAAGTATCCGATCTTATTTCGTTAATCCGTTTCATTATTGCCAGAATCCTTGTAATTTGATATTTCCATTGAAATCACTGCGTTGTTTTAAATGCCTGCGGATTTGCATAGCAGTTGGACTATGACCAGCGATATAAATAGTTTCGTTACTCAATTCCTGTTCATTCAACCAGGAAATCAACGAAATATCTTTTTTATTTTCCTTTACAGGTTGCAGATAAGTATCGAAATATTCTGAAAATTCCCGTGCATGAGATTCTATATTGAAACTAATTGCTCCATAGATTTCCCCAACACCTAACGCCAGCTGCTTTAAAGCCAGAAAATGGCCGATACTGGTGCTATCTCCTAAACATAATAACCTGCTATCAGCTACCGGCTTGTGAAAAGTCCCCCCTATCCCAACATAAGAAATTGTATCTCCTTTTTTCAAAGAGCTCACCCAGTCACTACCCGGTCCCTGGTGGTCTGAGCTGATACACAGGGTACAGGTTTCAGTTTCTGCATCCCATAATGCTGGTGTATAATCACGGTAAGTATATTCAGAAACTTTAACTTTCATATGCTGGACCGAGTTCCATTTTTCCATATCTACCCCTGGCAGGTGTAAATCAACTTCAAAAAAAGTGGCGGGATTCCAAGCCCTCACTTCTAATACACATCCTTGTTTTAAAACGCGGCTTTCAAAAATTGATAAGACTTTCTTTTTGATAATATTCATGAGCTTTAGTTTTATACAAAAAAACGATAAAACAACAGCCCATTCAAGAGACTATCCAAGGTTTAACTTGGACTATTCGCGGTAGTCCTTCCGAAATTTGACTGCCGAAATACCAGATACCTTAGTAAAAAGCCTGGAGAAATAAGCATGATCATCATAGCCTAGTGAAAATGCAATCTGTTTCACACTTAAATCACTATAATACAACATCCTCTTAGCTTCAAGGATGATTTCCTGATGAATCCAATAGCTTACAGGGAAGCCGGTTACAGCTTTAACCACCTCATTCAGATAAGAAAGGGAGAGCGAAAGCGTATCCGCATACTGACTTGGATTTTTAAGGGTTTTGAATTGACTGCTTACCAATTTCCGAAACTCACTGGTAATAATTTCAGGTCTGAGCTGTTGTTTATCCCTTTCAGGACTGCTTGCTTTATAAAGCTCTGCGAAAAGCCCTACATAAGCAGAAGCCAGCGAATGGATCACAGTACCAGGCATTAGCGCCTGTTCATCGTCATCGAACATCTCAGATAGAAGCGCCGCACACTTCACTAACTGAGCTACTTTTTCGGGACTAATCACCAATATTTGCTGATGCAGTGCAAGTTCTTCAAAAATCTGCTGATAACTCTTGTCTACCAACGATGAATCTATGGCCATAAACCAACCTGCTGCCTCGTCAGACTCAGGCACATAATGCACCTGCCCGGGTAAAATAAAACAGACAGCACAACCACTGATCGCTATAGTTTTAAAATCAATATTTACATGGCTGCATCCATATTCCTGGAGAATCAAAATATAATGATCATCCCTGTGCGCGCCCAACTTTCGCATATCATGTCTGTTGAAATTGACAAAATAACGAATTTGTATACCCAGCGAGGTTCGTTCCTGCAACTTATGAACAGGTATGGAAGTTCGTTTATGTTTTGACAGTTTCCCCATAAAATTATAGCATTCAAAGATGATAAATTCTGACAGAATAATACAAAAACCCCTGGCATATAGCTAAAATTAAGATTCAACTACATATCAGGGGTTTTAAGCTATTAAGAAATCTTCTTATTCATCTGCTTTTTTTGCTGCTTCGGGAACCGCAGTTACCGGAGCCGCATACTTATCATATGCTTTCACTACAAATCCCATTTTCTTTAAACCCGGAACAAATTTTTCCTGGTTACCTACAATGATGATCCTTGCATCATCATAACCAAAATACTTTTTACTTACGCGCAGAATATCATCAGCAGTAACTGCATTGATCTTTTGAAGATAAGTACGGTAGAAATCTTTCGGAAGATTATTGATCAGGATATTGCTTGCAAAACCAGCTGTACGTGCCGGATTCTCCAATCCTAAAGCAAAAGACCCATTGTAAAGATTTTTTGCATTCTGAAGATCATCAGCACTTACTTTTTCAGTACGCATTACCTGGATCTCTTTTAAAAACTCAACAACCGCGCTATCTACTTTTTCATTTCTCACCGCTGCATTTGCACGGAATGCTGATTGAAAACGACCTGAACCCGTGGAAGCATAAGCACCATAAGTAAAACCGTGTTTCTCTCTCAGATTTCTGAATAACTTCGCATCTGCACCACCACCAAGAATTTCATTCGCCAGTAAAACCGCATGATAATCAGGACTGCTGATCGGAAGATCAATCAGGTTAGTAACCGTAATTTCTGATTGTACCGCACTTGGTACATCAATTACATCTACCTCAGGTTTTGAAGGATTTTTCACCTCTGCCAATACAGGAAGTGCTAACGTTGTACCTTTCCAATCCCCTAATGCTTTAATCGCGATAGCTTTTGCTGCTTCAGGTTTAATATCACCTACAAAAGTAAGATATCCTCTTGAAGGCGTTACATATTTACTATAAGCGGCTTTAATATCATTTAAACTAATTCCTTTAAGGCTTTGTTCTGTTTCAAACTCACCCAGCGGATGGTTCACACCATAAGCAAGCGCATCTACCACACGACCTGAAATAGCTTTAGCACTACGTTCGCTGGATTTCAGGCCTGTTAATGACTGAGATCTTAATTTTTCAAAAGAAGCTTCCGGGAAAGCAGGGTGACGCAAAGCATCAGCCATTAAAAGGAATGCACTATCGAAATAACGGGTCAGCGCAGAGGTACGGCCACCAGTTGCAGAAACACTTACATCTGCACCAAGCTGATCCACAGCTTCATCAAATTGAGCTTTAGTTTTCGTGGTCGTTCCCTCGTTCATTAATCCACCCAATAAAGAGATTGACCCGGCTTTAGCACCTTCAGTAACCGGACCGGCATCGATGGTGAAAGTAGCAGTTACCTTCGGTAACTTATGATTTTCAACAACCAGAACCGTAATTCCATTCGGGAGTTTATAAATAACCGGATCAGCAAAAGTAAGTACAGGTGCCGGCCCTGGTTTTGGTTTCTGACTTCTATCTAATTTTTGCGCTACTACAGACTGTACGAACAGTGTGGCAAAGGCAAGTATGAATATTTTCTTCATTTTGTAATTTTAATCTTGATTAGAAAGCGAACTATTTCTTAGGTAAGTAATAAAGAACAACACGTTGGTTCTTATTTAAATATTTGCGGGCAACTTCCCTGATTTCTTCCCGTGTGATAGACCTCACTTTATCTAATTCCTCATTCACATCATTCGTGTCTTTATTGTGGAAAGTATAGCCATTCGCAAGATTCTCAGCAAGACCAATCATTTTACTGTTTTTACTCACATAGCCATTCTCGAACTGGTTTTGTAATTTAGTCAGTTCAGATTCGCTGATCAGCTCAGTCTGTAAACGGACAACCTCAGCATCAATATCTTTCAAAAGATCATTTAGCGGGGTATTGTTATTCGGCAGCGCCAATGTGATATAAGCTCCATAATCTTCCAAAGTATAATTGAAAGCTGCAACCTGCAATGCCGTTTTCTTCTCATCTACCATTTTAGTACTTAATCTTGAACTACCACCACCAGAAAGCAGCGTACTGATCAATCCTAAAACTTTGCTATCATGACTTTTCATACCCGGAACGCGGTAAGCCGCAAATATTGCAGGGATCTGAATGTTGGCATCATAAGCAGTATCAATGATTTCTTTTTCCACAGGCTTAACTTCATAAACTGTTTTCACAACCGGAGCACCTTTTGGAACTTCCTCAAAATACTTCTGTACTAAAGCTTTCGTCTGGGCAACATCGATATCACCAGCAATAGTTAATACAGCATTATTCGGAACATAATACTTTTTAAAGAAAGCGATAAACTCACTTAATTTTGCGGCATCCAGATGCTCCATTGAGCCTATGGTCTGCCAGCGGTATGGATGTTCCTGGAATAAACTGCTGAATATTTTTTCCGTGAACTTTCCATATGGCGCGTTATCAATACGTAATCTTTTCTCTTCTTTAACAACTTCATTTTGTGTCTTAACTCCTATCTCGTCTATTTTAGGGTGAAGCATACGCTCACTTTCTAACCATAACCCTAATTCTAACTGATTTGAAGGAAATACCTCGTAGTAAAAAGTTCTGTCTTGTGTTGTATTCGCATTGTTTTGACCGCCATTGCTGCTTACCGTTTTCATGAACTCTCCACGTTTCATATTGTCACTGCCTTCAAACAACAAATGTTCGAAGAAATGCGCAAAACCAGTTCTTTGTGGATCTTCATCTTTTGCGCCTACATGATACATCACAGAGACAGCAACTACCGGCGCCGTTTTATCCTGGTGTAAGATGACGTGTAAGCCATTATCCATATCATACTCGGTAAACTTTACCTTTTGCGCCGAAGCACTCAGGAACAAGCCCGAAATGGCCATTGTGATTAGTAATTTTTGTTTCATATTTTATATTTATCGATAATTTGTATAATGATACGATTTATTCAAGCTGCCTTCATCAAAATTATTTCCCCTGCTTATAAGTAAAACAGGCTAGCCGCGCTCTGGGGGTAGAAGATTTTAAAAATAATTCAGCTATCCCTCTCCTAGGACTCCGGGAGAAGATTAAAATTACAAAAAAGAATAAAAATATTTTACAGGCCTGCTGGTGGATGCTGAAGTGCAGCTGCGATTTTCCTGACCAGTTCTGCCTCGACAAAAGGCTTTCTGACCAATCCAGAAAATCCATCCGCTGAAATTTTCACTTTATCCAGCTCAATTTCATTTCCTCCAATTACAATCACAGGCAGCTTACTGATAACTCCCTCAGCATTCCGGATGGCAGTCAGCAGCTCATAACCATCCATTTCAGGCATCTGAATATCAGTAAGCACTATACTCACAGGATTTTTATGTAAGATATCCAAAGCATCAGCCCCGTTTGATGCCTGGTAGAATTTGACGTTCCACTTGCTGGTCATCATTTTCAGGAACATTAAATTCAGCTCATTGTCATCGACAGCCAGAATACTGATCCCATTCAATAGCACCAGCGGGTCATCAGTTGCAGTTTTGACTAGTCCGCTCTCTGCAGCTATACCTTCCTGATAAGGAATATAAAACTGGAAAGTACTGCCTGTTCCGGCCTGGCTTTTCACGCTGATTTCTCCCTTTTGCAACTCGACCATTTGCTTGCAAATATATAAGCCAAGGCCCGTTCCGGTTTTTCCTTTAGCAGAATTAGTCTGGTAGTATTTAGAGAACAAATTGGTTTGCTGCTCCTGGCTGATTCCCATTCCAGTATCTATAATACTAACCTCCAGCCTGCTTTGCTGCTTCACCCTACTCAGCTTTGCGTTCACAGTAATGCCGCCAGTATTGGTATACTTAATCGCATTACTTAGCAAGTTGACCATGATCTGTTTCAACCTGAAACTGTCACCCAACAACACAACCTCCTTATCCCCTTCAAAATTATACTGGATAGTCAGCTTCTTTTTAGTTGCGCTGAACTCCATACTTTCGATCACTTCTTTCAAGGCATAATCAGCATTAAAAGGTTCAGAATTAATCTTGAATTCATTGTTTTCCATTTTGGCTGCGTCCAGTGTATCATTCAGCGTGAGCAGCAGCATATCAGAAGATAGGGTAATAGAACCCAGCATTTCTGTCTGACGTGGAGAAAGACTAGTACGGCTGAATATGTAAAGGAAGCCCTTGATCGCTGTTAATGGATTGCGGATCTCATGGCTCATATGCAGCAGTAAATCCATCTTTTGCTGTGCAATAGCTACAGCACGATCATTTTCCCGGCGCAGATCCACTTCTGATTTATCCAGCTTAATGATAAATATAATCAGTAATATAGCAAATACCAGCACCAGAAAAAGTGCCGCAAGATAAAACTTGTTCAATAAAGCAGTAGTTTCCTGATAGCTTTTGAAAGCCATCTCCTTAAATTCAGCAACAATACTATAATTAATCTCCTTCACGCCATTGACAATCCGTTCCATCTCATTATTGATCCGGATATTCAGGGTAATTAATTCCTTTTGCGCATTTAATAACTTTTCATTCCGCTCCTGCAGTTGTTTGATCCCTCTTGCATATGCCCTTTTGTCATTTCCTGCAATTTTCATGGTCACAGAATCAATAGAACCACTGGTACGGTTATGATTAATCTCGATTACGCCTGTTTTAGGGGTGTTATTATTAGAAATAGCATCCTTCAGCCTGCTGAAAAGTCCTTTCTTTTTAACCTCTACATCTTTACGGATTGTATCAGTTTGATTTTTAGTTATCTTTTTATTCGCATGCACAACAGTCTGGATACCTGGTAAATTCTGATTACTCAGGTTAAAGTCAGTATAAGCAGTAAGCAGGGAATCAAAATTATGTTTGAGCGTATATAAATTGCCAGACAGTTTTAGCTTCTGATGATACCAATACCTAACTTTGTTGCGCTGTACAGCAGACAAACCTGCGGTATCGGTATTTTCTTTAAGCAATGAATCTATCTCATCGAAAGCTTGTGACAATTTTACTTTGTAGGCATTACTTTTAGTGCTGTCAGTACTTAAAAGTGATTCCTGAAAATCGTCCTCAGCCTGGTGGAGTAATAATAAAGCCCGTTGTGGTTTCGATTGATCACGTTCTATATCATAAGCGAATTTCGAAAGGTTCTCTAATTTATGGGTGATAGAATAGCGTACAAATAAGGCAGCTATAGCCAGTACAATAACCCCGGCTAAGAAGGCAAGAATAATTTTTCTCGATAGAAATTTAGTGTATGTCGGTTTCAAATCGTAAATATTTCATTCAATAGAACTACAAAAATACCATTATTTTTTTAGCCATCCCTTATATTTAAGATACGAGGTAAAAACCTCTGTGGTTACCGTATCACACAGGGGTTGTTTGTCTTACAAATATATTTTCAGCTCCAGCATCATATTTTCATGTATCTCCATGAGTTGAATAATATAGCGGCCAACACCAGATTCCTGAAGCTCATTCCCGAAGTAAGCAGCTTTTTTTTTCAGGCGGATGATTAAACTTTCATGAGCTTCCAGCAATTCATGAATAAACGCCAGCCCATCAGTCCTGACCGGAGATTGTTCAGCCAGATGTTCCAGTTCTAAAAATATTTCGAGTGTAACCGGGATATTATAACCCGTGGAATGTATGTGTTCTGCAATACTATCCATGGTGCTTTCCAACTGCTCGTATTGTCCCTTAAAAAGCATTAATTTACGATAAAAATCATTGTCATCCAAGTTCTGGTGGGCATTCTTTGTTTTGGTATAAAGCAAAAATTCATCTGCTAAAATCACATTCAGCATCTGCGCCACTTTTGCTGAGTTATTTTCTATAATTCCGATAATTGGTTCCATATAATTTATAATGTAAAATTGTACTGATCAGGAGTTAAAATTTATAGGCAAGACCTGCTGTTAAAAGACCTCTGTATCCCCAGCCCAGCTCAGCAAAACCCGCTATACTGCCATTGCCGATCCGCATAGCCAGAGGATTGAACTGATAAATAAACTTATTGGCAAGAATGTTGGTAAATAAGCCATACCCGGCGCCGGCTGAGCCATAGAATTCTACTGTTCTGCCATGTGAATAGGTAAAATCAATACTAGCCGCACTATTGAACTCTTTTACCTTACTGTCATTGTAAGTACCCTGATGATAACCCAGATCAGCGCCAAATTTTATTTCCTCACTGAACTGGTAACGGTAGCCTAAAACAGTCAATACCGAGAGATTCGAATTCCCTCTTACGAAGCTTTCAGACAGGCGTAAACTATTTAATCGCCCTGACTGGCGGCCCTGAGCATTAACCTCACTGAATAACCCGGATAAAACAATTAGTGTAACAATTGCAGCAAGTTTTCTTCTAAACATTGGGTATAATATTTTTCCTTTCCTCCTAGACGGTAAGAATCATAAATACCCCCACGTTATATTTAAATTAATTTATCTTTGCACATTGCAGCCCGGACCGGGTATTAATATATGCACATACAAGAGCCTTTATATTCAGATTTTCAGAAGTTGTTCCGTTTGCATTACAAGACATTGTGTATGCATGCTTATAAATACCTGGCCGACGCTGACGAAAGTCAGGATGCCGTGCAAGAAGTATTTGTAAAGTTCTGGGAAATAAAGCAGGAAATGGTAAATGATAAAAATGCGCTATATTATCTGATCACTGCAGTACGCAATAACTGTATTTCAAGACTGAGAAAAAAAGTTCATACCATTTCCATGGAGGATGAAACTGTTTTTAATAAAATAACTGATACTCCTTTAGAAGAAGAAATTAAAGAAAATACAGATATACAGACACTCGTTGATGAAGCACTCGCGTTGCTTCCGCCAAAATGCGGTGCAATTTTTAGAATGAGCCGGCTTGACAAGCTTACTTATCAGCAGATTGCTACTGAATTAGGGATTTCCATTAAAACAGTTGAAAACCAAATGGGAAAAGCGATCAGTATTATGCGCGAGTTTGCCCGTACCCACTATATTCCCCTTTCTATTTTGCTTTCATTAATTTATTTTCTGGAACATAGGGGTATTTTAAATTTTTACGTTTAATCTTTGTTTAACAGCTATCATGCAAAATCAAGATATTAATTCTCTTCTGGCCAAACACTTCAACGGTGAGCTTCTTCCTGAGCAAAACATTGCTGTGGAAGAATGGATCAAATCCAATCCCGCAGAATATGGCCGTTTGAAATCATTAATAGAAAAAGCTGAGCAGACTGTTTATAACCCGGATTGCGACTTAGAAGATGCCTGGCAGCAGGTAGATGCCCAAATCAGAGCAAAACAGCCCCAAACCGTCAAATTAGTTAAAAAAACAGGGCAGCGTACCTGGTGGATGTCCATTGCCGCATCCCTTTTCCTGATTACCAGCTTTGCACTTATCTACTATAGCTCTTATTATAATCCTTTGATTACGGTCAGCTCAGGCAATTTTGCGAACAAGCAGGTTACCCTGGCAGACGGCTCTTTGGTTACTTTAAATGCAAACAGTACTTTAAAATATTTCAAACTACTCTCGGGCGATAAAAGAGAAGTAAGACTGGAAGGAGAAGCTTTCTTTGAAGTTACCAAAAATCCGGCAAGACCATTCGTGATTGAAGCAGGAAAAGGTCAGGTCAAAGTACTGGGAACTTCATTTAACGTCAACACCAACCAGGCTCAGGTGGAAGTTACGGTGAGAACCGGGAAAGTACAACTGAGCAGCACCGATAAACGTGGCCTTGCTGTTACACTTTTACCAGGTAACAGAGGAACATTACATAACGATCAGCTTCAAAAAGACACTCTTTTGTCCGGAAATGAATATGCATGGAAAACAGGCATTTTAGTTTTTAGAAAAGAGCGGTTATCCAGCCTGGTCAAAGTACTTGAAAACACCTATCACAGAAAAATTATATTGGATAATAATGCAGCATCCTGCGCGGTGACTGCAACTTTTAAAAACCAGACTTTAGAAAGTGTATTAGAAGAATTAAAACTCATTCTTAAGTTTAATTACGAGGTTAAAAAAGATTATATATTAATCCATAATTTAGCCTGTGAGAATGACAACAGGGAATAAAATCTATATTTTCCTATTATTAATTCTGGTCCCTGTTCTTTTAAATGCACAGAACCGGGCCGGGCTATTAAACACGCCTATAAAAATCACGCACCGGAAAGGACTAATCTCTTCCTTTCTGACCCAGGTTGAGCAAACCGGTATCTTATTAACTTATAACCCCGATAATATCAGGATGAACCGAAAGATAACCTTATCCAACCGGATCAGGACCGTCGGAGAATTACTGGAAGAAATTTTACGTGCAGAATCTATTCAAATTAAAGAATACGAGGGCAAGATACTGCTGATCAGCAATTCAAGGCTCATTACCTTAAGCGGATTTGTCAAAGAACAAGGGAGTGCAGAGGTTATTATTGGTGCCAATATTACAGCGCGTGAAAACAATAGTATTGCTGTTACCAATGGTTTTGGGTTCTATAGTATTAGTCTTGAAAAAGGCAGTTATGAATTGACAGTTACCCATACCGGCTATTCACCAGTCCATATCAAGGTTGATTTAGAAAACGAAAACATCCGGCAGGATATCTTCCTGAAATCCGGAGTAGACCTCCCAGAACTTATTGTTACCAAAAGCAACGAATCCCGGAATAATCTGAATTTAAGCGGAGACCATGTTGATCTGGAAGCAGCAAATAAACTCCCCTCCTTTCTGGGAGAAAAGGACGTGATCAGGGCTGTACAGTTATACCCCGGTGTTTCGGGTAATACCGGCGGCTCGGTAAGTATGTTTGTAAGAGGTGGAAATGCAGATCAGAACCTGGTTACCCTGGATGATATCTCCATTTATAATATCAATCACTTTAATGGGATGTTTTCCATTTTCAATCCCGATGTACTCAAAAGTGTAGATTTTTACCGTAGTGATTTCCCTTCAAAATATGGCGGTCGTCTTTCTTCAGTACTGAATGTCCGTTCTAAAGATGGTAACATGGAAGAGTATCATGGGCATACAACCATTGGCTTATTGTATGCATCTACAGGTCTTGAAGGCCCGATCGTTAAAAACAAGGCTTCTTTTTCTTTGAATACCAGAAGAAGCTGGCTGGATTTACTGGGTGCGAAAGCATTAGAAGATGCAGGCCTGTACTACTACTTTTTAGATTTTAACCTAAAACTCAATTACATAGCAAATCCCAATAACAGGTTCTATATCAGCACCTATTTAGGCAATGATTCCTACCGGCAGAAATTAGACTTTCCAGAAGAAAGTCAGGAGGCTTTCAGATCGACTTTAAAATGGGGAAACAGGCTGGTCGCATTCAGGTGGAACAGTATTTTAAGTCCTCGTCTGTTTAAAAATACGACAGCGACATTTAGCCAGTACAGAAATAGTCTGGATTTAAACCTTTTTTCTGCGCTGGTTGGTTTACCAAAACGCGTTTATACCACGGTAAAAGATTACGGATTAAAAAGTGATTTCAACTATTATTTAAGACCAGATCTTAAACTAAATTTTGGAGGTGGCGTGAGTATGAATTCATTTATCTTTCCGGTTGGTTTAAGTACTGAGGAGAGCATTACCATCAATACCTTAAATCTGGATGCTTATATTGAAGATGAAGTTAAAATCGGGTCACGTTCTGAATTAACAGCAGGTTTGCACTATACTGGGTTTAAATCTGGCAATACAGTCTACAACACATTACAACCAAGGATCAGGTTCTCTTATCGTTTAAGTGATAACCAGGTAATTACGGCTTCTTATTCAAAAATGTCCCAATTTATCCATCAGTTTACAACAAATGGCCTTTCTGTTCCAACGGAGTTCAGGATTCCCAGCGGTAAAAGCATTAAACCCGAGTCTTCAGAAATCTTCAACCTTTCTTACCGTCTGCAAGCTGGAAAAACGAGCAGCTTTACCTTCGAAGCTTATTATAAAAACATGGATAACTTGCTGGCACTGGGCTCAGGCCAGGACATTGCCAATGGCTATTTTGCCAGAAAAATTGAAGACCGGCTGGCATCAGGAAAAGGAATCAGCAAGGGCATAGAATTTAGTTATGTACAACAATTGAACTGGCTGAGATTTCAAATGGCCTATACCCTGTCTAAAACCACCGGCCAATTTAAGGCATTGAACCTTGGACAACGCTTTCCTTTAGACCAGGACTTAAGACATAACTTTAATTTTGCGGTCAATGCCTCTTTAGGAAAAAGGCTGGAAATATCTGCCCTGTGGACCTACATCACAGGCCGTCATGTTACCGTACCTCAGACCATCCATAAAAGCATCGATGAAGTGCTGGGCAATACGACCCCGCCAGATACTTATGTAATTTCAGGATTAAACAATTACACACTGGGCAATAATTATAAACTTGACCTTGGTTTACACCTTACCCGGAAATTTAGCAACGGACACCAGAGAATCTGGACATTAGGGATGTACAATGCGATTGCGAATTCACCATCGGCTTTTTTATATGTATCGGCTAATAATCAGCCGAATAAAGTAAGTATACTGGAACAAGAAAAGATAAAACTAATTCCCTATTTTACCTTCACCTATAAATTTTAGCTATGTCTGTTGACAGGAAAATAAATCTTCTGGCTCTGTTTTTTTTAATAGTTCTGAGTGGCTGCGAAAAAGAAACCACTGTAGACATCTCAGGAAAAACTCCTCAACTGGTTGTATTGGGAGAATTTAACCAGCAAGATGATGCATTAATCAATCTAAGTACTTCTATTTTTTCGACTGCAGCAGGCGGATTTCCAAATGTTGAAGATGCTCAGGTCAGTCTCCTTGATCAGAACAATAACCTGATCGAAAAGTATCTTTACCAGGGAAAAGGAAATTACACCGGGAAAAAGGCTGTTGCAGGCCAAAATTACAAATTGTCTGTTGCCTACCAGGGGAAAACATACCAGGCAGCTACGACGATTCCACCTGCTTTTCAACTGAACCTGATTGAACGGGATTCAAGCTATATGGAGGTCGGGATTACTGACTTCAATACAGAACCTAATTTCTACACCTTTGAACTGAGAGCAAGACCTTATACTATAAACAGATACTACCTGTCCAGCGGGCAAAAGGTAAAAGTTAATTCAGAAGCTGAATTTACAGCGTTGTTGAAAACCAATCCTGCCTTAGTGCTTCAACGGGACACTACTTTTGATGCTAAATTTAATAGATTAACCATCACGACCGACGATCCCAGAACTGAGAATGTAAGATTCAATGTGTTAAAAGACCATTCAGGAAGGATTTTTTTAACTGATAAAACCTTTAATGGAACACAGACCAAATTAGAAATCGACTATGATGAGAGCACATTGAAAACTGAAAACACGCAATATACCTTAATTGTAAAATCTACCTCCGCTGCCTATTTTGATTATTTATACAGTATTGATCTGCAAGCAGCCAAAGGTCTTGTTGGCGTGCTGGATGTCCCTATTAAGGGAAACATATCAGATGCTTTTGGGATTTGGGGAGCCGCTTATATCCAAAAAATCATTATCAAAAATTAAAAGCCATGTTTGAGCTGCTCCATAAAAACATCGCGAAACACATTCAGCTGACAGCAGAAGAGCTGGAACAGTTTTGCGCTAACTTTCACCTTCGTAAGTTCAGAAAAAAAGAATTTCTGTTACGTGCCGGAGAAATATGCAGGTATGAGGCTTTTGTAATTAAAGGATGCTTTAAAGTCTATTACCTCGACGAAAACGGCTCAGAACAAATCATTTACTTTGCTGTGGAAGATTGGTGGGCCACAGACATTGATAGTTTCACCAACCAGGTTCCTGCCCTTCTGAATATTGAGGCTTTAGAAGATTGCGAGGTGTTATGTATCAATAAACCTGATAAGGATCTTTTGTATCAGGAATTAGCTCAGGTTGAAAAGCTATTCCGGATCATGAACCAGAGGACATTGGTTGCTTTTCAGCGCAGAGTAATTTCCTCCATCGGTAAAACAGCTGAAAATCGTTATCTGGAATTTATAGAAAAATATCCGCAGCTGGAAGAACGGTTAACACAACTGCAAATTGCAGCCTATCTGGGCATCACACATGAGTTTCTCAATAAGATCAGAAAAAAGCTTTCGCATTGAACTAGTTCAATTTTTCGCAAAAACAGGTGCTTTACTTTTGTGGAATAAAAAAAACGAAAATGAAGAAAGCAATCTTAAATCTTGGCGTAACCTGCCTGGTTACCATCTGTAGTATCCCTGCCGTATCTGCGCAAAAGCAAGACCACACCAACAGTGCACTGCTTATTATTGATGTTCAGAATGATTATTTCCCAGGTGGAAAAATGACGCTATCCGGTGCAAATGAGGCAGCTGAAAATACAAGACTGTTAATTGAAAAAAGCAGAAAAATTAATATGCCGGTTATTCATATCCAGCATATAGCGACGCAAGAAGGCGCCACCTTTTTTTTACCCGGCACTCAGGGCGCAGCGATTTATCCGGGTGTAATGCCAGCAAAAAACGAGAAACTAATTGTGAAACACTATCCTAATAGTTTTCGCGAAACGGATTTACTAGAATACCTTAAAAGTAAAAACATTAAAAATCTTGTATTTGCAGGTATGATGACCCATGTTTGCATCGATGCTACCGTCAAAGCAGCTAAAGATCTTGGTTTTAACTGTGAGGTGATCGCGGATGCAACAGCGACGAGAGACCTGGAAATAAATGGTCAGCAAGTAAAAGCAGGAGAAGTACAGAAAGCTTTACTAGCCGCCCTGAACTTCTATTATGCAGAAATCCGCTCCACTCAGGAATTTTTGAAGCGGCCTTAAAAAAGCTACAGGGAATAACCGTTAATATTTACAATTTAAATGCTTTTAGCTGTAAAAAACTGAATTACAACCATTTATTATGATAAAAATTAGCGGTTATTTTTTTATACTTGGTAAATAAAAACCTAATTATATTGACCTAAAGGGATTACTATGGAATCAGAAAAAACCGTCTACAGTTATTTTAGCGACACGATGTTACTCAAACATTTAAAGAAAAGTGACCGGCTCGCATTTACAGAAATTTTTGAACGGTACTGGAAGAAAGTCTATAACGATTCTTATAAAAGAATACAAAATCCAACGCTTGCGGAATCAATTACAGAAAATGTCTTTGTGAGCCTTTGGGAAGAAAGGGAGAATAAAAAGGCACAGAAACTACTGCCTTATTTGTTAACATCTCTACGTTCTCATGTGCTGCAATTATACAGAGAAGGAAAAGCTGAACCTCAAGCTAAGCGCAGATCAAGCTATTCGATGTTAACGTCCATCCATAATGGAATTAATTAGAGTTCCTGTTGCTCTGCTTATGTTTAAAAGCAGATAAAGAAAGCTGATGAATATTCATTTCACCAGCTTTCTTATCAATTGATTACTGAGGCGTAAATTTGAAAGAGTGAATAATCATTTCTACTTCCTGTCCATTTACAGGAGCATGGCCACTAAACAACCATAAATTCATATGTACTGGCAGCGCTTCTGTACTAACCGGGAAACCTGCAGGAGTATTGTAGGCATAAAAAGCATTGGCTTCGTTTTGTGTATGTCCATGATAACTTTTATAAGCCACCTGCTGATTGGTACGGGTAAATTTATAAGTACTATAAGTACCATTTAAAGCTAGTTCATAAGTTTTAGAATCTCTCGTGTCTGGATTTCCATAGGCAGGATAGACCGTATAATTGAAATTAGGCCATTGGCTATTGCCCCATCTTGCGAATTCAATATCCACTTCATGATGACCGTCGTCACCATCTTTGTAATTGAACAAGCCAAATACCAGGTTTGGATCTAACTGATCCGGGCGGCCTTCTATCTGCCAGACATAAGAGCCATAGCCAAATTTCTGCTGCGAATAAATCTCCGCACAGTTCCATCTGCCAGTTGCCGGATCTTTTCTCAATTTTAAGTGGAGAAATCCCTGAGCATCCACCCAGACACTACTTCCAGACCAGTAATTAGGACCTGGGCCTACAGTAGTATTTCCCAAATCCTTCACATTCCAGGTCAGTCCACTAAAGACGATGGTACTTACTGCGGCAACCGATTTTTTGTCTGTTTGCTGCCCGGTATTGTCAGCAATAGCCTGATCTTTTTTACAAGAGATGGCGAGCATCGCAATAAATGCGATCAAATACATGTTTTTCATACGTTTTTGGTTTTTGGTAGGTTTAGTTATTTATATAAACATCTAACCTATTGACACTTAATAAAACAAACAGGGGTAATGAAATTATAAATATTTCCAAAATAGTTAGTATAAATGAGTAAAAACTACTTTTTGCAACTTTCAAAATGATAAATTAGCCCCTTTACTTACCTAATAAAAACAGAGAGCAATGATAACCCATTTTGATCATATCGTAATTACGGTGACTGATATCGAGCGTTCAGTCATCTTTTATGAATCCATTCTCCTGATGACACCAATAACTTTTGCAAACGGCAGAAGAGCAATGAAATTTGGTAATCAAAAGATAAACCTTCAGCTATTAGGACAGGAAACCAGAAATAAAGCAGGTATAGGGTCAGCAGATATTTGTCTGATCAGTAGCTGGCCGACTGCAAAAGTCATAGCTCACTTACAGGATAAAAATATCCGGATTATTGAAGGCCCGGTCGAAAAATCAGGAGCTAACGGAACGATTGTATCCGTTTACATTAATGATCCTGATCTGAATTTGATAGAAATAAGCAATTACAAAGATTAGTGGCCCTGTTAATGATTAAAAACCATTTTATAATAAAGGCCACCGGATTTCTCCAGCTCTTTACCCTTTTTAGAAAAACCTGTTTTTTCAAACCAGCTCACTAAAGCAAGGGGAGAATTTACATAAAAGACCTCCGCCTGTGCAGCAGTAATTGCTTTGATCAGCGCTTTCCCTACTCCCATTCCCCGGTACTGCTCTAATATAGCCAGCCCTTCGATTTTGTTCCCTGTTTTAGTTTTGTGGTAACTGCAGGTTCCTGCTGGCAGGTCTTGCACAGTAGCTAGAAAATGAGAAGACTGCACATCCGCAGAAACAGCAAATAACTTATCTCCAGCCGTTTCCCTTAAAACTGACTTTAATATAGCTCCGGAAGTTTTCAATCCCGCTGCAGTTTCTACTAACTGAACCTCCATTTCAAGAGGCTCCGCACGAGTTTCAACCTTACCCGCTTTGATCTGCTCTACCAGAACCATTGCACGTTCCAAGAAGCCCATTTTCCGAAGTTGTTCTTCAGATTCGTTTAAAGCCTTTAACAAGTTATTTTCGTTCTCAGTGATCTCTGACAGCACTTTGACCATAACATCCCACACCGGTTTCATTTGCTCAATCAGTTCCCATGCCTTACCTGTTAAAACAATCAGCCGCTTCCTTTCATCAGTTTTATCGCGCAAAGAGCTGATCAGCTTTTGCTGTTCCAGCTCTTTGAGCAAGCTAATTGTCGAAGGATGCGCATAGCCAATTTCAGCAGCAAGTTCCAGAATACTTAAAGGAGATTTGAACTGCAGCGTATAGATTACAGGAAACCACTTCGGTTCGAATTCTATTCCAAAAGCTTTATACAACAGTAACCCATCCTTACGAAACTGTTCGCTTAGGCGTTGTAAACGCGTTGAAATCGCTAATATACCAGATTCATCTATGAGGTTAACAGTCTCTTTATTTGTCATCATTCTGGTGTAAAACAAAAAAATGAGTATCCAGTTTCATTAAAGGCATACTCGCTGGTAAATTCGCTTTTTCAATAGGAATAAAGCCATTACGTTCATAAAAACGAATTGCTGCCTGTAATTTCTCAACAGTTCCCAAATAAATCGCATTAATTCCTTTTGCGCCCGCATAAGCGATCAGCGTATCCAATAGTTTTTGTGCAATCCCTTTCTCTTTACCCCTGTAATCTTTGTGAACGAACATTTTACGGATCACACCAATCCCGTCTCCTATATTAATTAAGGCAATAGAGCCTATAACCTGATCCTGATCTTTTGCAATCCAGAATTCTCCCCCTGGTGCTTTGTAAAACTGATCTATCTCATTCAGGTCAGGCTGATCTGCAGCAGTAATCGGAATATTAAACTCTTGTTGTTGAATAGTAAGTATTAAATCAATGATTTGTTCTGTTTCTGCAACTGTTGATGTGGTGATTTCAAATTGTGTTTCCATCTCTATAATATATAAGTGTAAAAGTACGTAGTCACCTACATAAATACAAATTATTATCAAATAATTGCATTTGAACCACTTTACTGTAAACGGTTTTCTGCAAAATATAATTGACGGATTAAATATGAATTTGGAAAAACAGAAAATTAAGTTTACCATTGCTTCATACTGAAGCAACAAAGTGTAAGCCACAAAGATTAACCATTATATCCCTGAAGACAAAGCAGATAAACTATCAAAATTCACCAGAAAAATAACGAAACACGCTCCAGACAAACAATCAAATAGTGACCAGACCACACCAACCAAAACTGTATGAAAAAAGAAATACTAACACTTCTGGCCTTCTCCTGCCTCAGCGCCGCGACAGCACAGGAAGTAAAAAATTATAAATTAATCACTAATCCAAATGGAATTGTATTGGGTTACAACCCGGCATCGGGCGTTAAAATATTGACAGTTGACGGGCTTAAATTCAAAGACCTGAACAAAAACGGGAAGCTGGATAAATATGAAGACTGGAGATTACCCGCCGATCAAAGAGCCCAGGATCTGGCCAAACAGATGACTATAGCACAAATTTCCGGATTGATGCTTTACATTGGCCATCAGATGCTTCCAGGCTCTGATTCCGGTTTCGGTTCAGCCACTTATAATGGAAAGGTTTTTAGTAAGAGTAAAGCCAAAGCAGAAGACCTGAGCGATAATCAAAAGAAATTCTTAAAAGAAGATAACCTGCGGCACATCCTCCTTACCAAGGTACAAAGCCCTGAAGTTGCTGCCGCATGGAATAACAACATGCAAGCCTTTGTAGAGGGCATAGGTTTGGGGATACCTGGAAATACCAGTTCCGATCCCCGCCATACCGCAACGATCAACAGTGAATTTAATGCAGGCGCCGGAGGTACTATTTCCATGTGGCCAGACGGATTAGCAATGGCTGCAACATTTGACCCGGCTATCGTCAAAGAATTTGGACATATCGCTGCCCAGGAATACCGGGCTTTAGGAATCTCTACGGCACTTTCCCCACAAATAGATTTAGGTACAGAACCACGCTGGTACCGCATTGCCATGACCTTTGGCGAAAACCCGTTAATGTCTGCAGATATGGCCCGCGCTTATATTGACGGTTTTCAGACTTCCTTCGGAAAAGATGAAATTAAGGATGGCTG
Source organism: Pedobacter sp. UYP1 (assembly GCF_040547305.1). Lineage (NCBI taxonomy): Bacteria > Pseudomonadati > Bacteroidota > Sphingobacteriia > Sphingobacteriales > Sphingobacteriaceae > Pedobacter > Pedobacter sp. UYP1. Next base: position 795,983 of record NZ_JBEPPL010000001.1, read on the forward strand.
GGGTTATAAAAGTGTCAATGCTATGGTTAAGCACTGGCCCAGCGGAGGTGCTGAAGAAGGCGGCCGTGACGGACACTGGGCTTATGGTAAATTTGCTGTTTATCCTGGAAAGAACCTGGAACAGCATCTGATTCCGTTCATTAACGGGGCTTTTAAGCTGGATGGTAAAACCAAAAAAGCAGCAGCAGTGATGCCCTATTATACAATTACTTATGGACAAGATCCTTCTGGTCAGAATGTAGCCAATGGCTATAGCAAATACATGATTACGGACCTGTTGAGAGAGAAATACGGTTATGATGGTGTAGTATGTACCGACTGGTTGATTACTGGTAATGAAGGTGCCACACCTGATGTTTTTGCAGGCAAACCATGGGGTGCGGAAGCTTTAACAATCAACGAAAGGCATTATAAAGTGATCATGGCCGGCGTAGATCAGTTTGGCGGTAACAATGAAATTAAACCGATCATGGCAGCATATCAAATGGGTATCAAAGAATACGGAGCAAAATTTATGCGTGCCCGTTTTGAAACCTCTGCAATCCGGTTATTGAAAAACATTTTCAGTGTAGGGCTTTTTGAGAACTCTTATCTGGATCCTCAGGAAAGTAAACAAATCGTAGGGAATACTGAATTTATGAAAGCAGGCTACCAGGCACAATTGAAGTCGGTAGTTTTACTTAAAAATAAGTCTTCCATCCTGCCTGTTGCAAAAAACAAAACTGTGTTTGTGCCAAAAATATATTACCCAGCGTCCAAAGACTGGTGGGGAAACTTAGCTGCTCCAAAATTTGATTATCCAGTAGATATCAATCTGATCAAAAGATATTATAATATAACGGAAGACCCTGCCCAGGCCGATTTTTCTATTGTCTTTATATCCAGTCCGTACAGCGCAGAAGGCGGCTACGATTTGACAGACAGAAAAGCCGGAGGCAATGGTTACGTCCCAATCACTTTACAATATGGCGCTTATACCGCTTCTACAGCCAGAACACAGAGTATGGCTGCCGGAGATCCGGTCATAGACCCTGCGGTCAGCAACCGTTCTTATGCCAATAAGACCGTTACTGCTTACAATACGATGGATTTGAGGACCATCCTGGATACAAAAGCAGCAATGAAAGAAAAACCAGTTATTGTAGTGGTCAATGCCTCAAAACCTATGGTATTTAATGAGTTTGAACAGCAAGTGGAAGGAATTGTATTGCATTTTGGTGTTTCCGGGCAAGCTGTACTGGATATTATCTCTGGAGTTACAGAACCTTCTGGCTTATTGCCCGTTCAGATGCCCGCTAACATGCTAACAGTAGAACAGCAATATGAAGACGTGCCTTTCGATATGACGTGCCACAAAGACGCGCAAGGGCATGTTTATGATTTCGGTTACGGATTGAACTGGAAAGGACAAATCAGCGATGAGCGCAACACCAAATATCATTCTAAATAGAATGGATATCATTTCATAAAAAAGGAGCGGATACAAATATCCGCTCCTTTCTGAAAATAACGACAAGATTACTGGTTCTTGTCAGTGCCTCTTGTTAATACTTCTTATTAATGCTATTTATTGATGCTTTTTATTGATGTAAGCTTTAAAATAACCACACTCATTTAATACTTCCTGATAATATTTGGTCTGGCTGTATTGTGCTTTCAACTCCGCAAAATATTTACCAGTAGGTATTTTACTAAAATCAAAGCCTCCATAATACTTCCGGTCATTGCCTGGACTATTGTATTGCATATTGTAAATCTCATTCCGCTCGCATTTAGCGGCCATATAAGTATACTTTGCTTTTAACTCTTTGGTTTTAGCATTGGCGCGCGCCAGCAGATAATACTTCTCCGCGACTTTACTATCAGTCACTATCTTTCTATAAGGTACCGGAATACTATAAGGAGAATCTCCATAGCTTTCTGTTACTGAAGCCGAATAGTAAAATACACGGGCATTCCCATAATGCGTAATGTTATAATAAGCATTACCCAGCAGTGCTGCATTTCTGGATACCTCTTTACCAGCAGCCAGGTCTGCTTTAATTGTCTTTAAAGCCTCAATAAAGCCTAATACTGTAAAATGTTTTTTATCCTTATCGGCCTCATGATCACAATCATGACAATCCTGAATCTTGATATTGAAAGGATTAGCCATCAGTTCAGTTCTGTTGACTGTATCTGCCTGCTTCATCAGCACAATAGCTTCGTCCAATTTCTCCTGATAAACCAATAACATAGCTTGTAAATAGCTCAGCTGTCCAACATTAATCGAATAATAGTTCAGCATGGCCAGTTCAAAAGGAGTTTTATCTTTTTTATTCAGCAATGCTTTTGCAGCTTCTATCCTTTCATTGCTGTTATAGAACGTCATTTCAGGGGCAAAAAAGTATGCTTTTAATACATTTCCCTGCTTTTTATATTGTGCAGATAACAAGGTCATACTTTGAGCAATCGCACTATTGTAACGAAGGTTAGCAATTGACTTCTTATTCTTACTTAAACTATTCAACCAGTTAAGAGGTTCAACCATCTCAGCTTCAGCATTTGTATCGATATCTTTCAGCGTTTTCAAATAAAGCAACCAGTTCAGCACTTTATATTGTGCCATCACCAGGGTATCATTTACCGGTAACTGTTTTCTTCCCTTCGTATAAAATGTTTTGGCCAGCGCATAATTCCCTGAAAGCGAATTCAGATAACCTGCAGCCAGGTTCCAGTAATAAGGTTTTGATGTTTTCTCTTCATTAGCAATATTGCCGACCAAAGCCTGCTCTGCCGTTATTGCCACACGTGTTACCGGATCAATTTTACTTGTATCTTTCCATGACTGTCCTTGTGATTCCCTGATATTAACCAGTCTGCTCAGTAAAAGATCAAGTTTTTCAGATTTAGGATCAATGGCATAAATTTCTTTAATTGCACGTGCTTCATCCCTGCTGCTTCCCAACATCTGCCACAACGTGATTTTCTCGTCCCCATTTTTAGCCAGGTTCAAAGTCTGTTTCCAGTCCGGCTCATTCTGGGGATGAAAACTCCATCTGCTTGGAATTTTCATTTCAAAAGAGTAATTATAACATAAGCTATACAAATAGTTTGCTTGCGCAAAGTCCCCCTTTTGATAATAATAGCCAGCCAGATACCCCAATGTACGGTAATACATCATATTCTTTGGAAAAGCGGCTTCTTGTTTAGCAAAATATGCTGGCAAAGGTACATCAGCTTTTGGCACATCAGCTGCATGCTGTTTTTGCTTAAAATAGTAATAACGTACCATCTGGAACCATAGACGCTGTTTGATAAATGGATCTTTTGCATCATCCACAGCTTTCAGTAAAGTGTTCTCCAGCACTACAGGCACCTCTTTTACAGGGGTTTTCTCATAAGACCAGTAATCGCCGTCTCCTACTGCATAAACCTCACATTCTTTAGCCAGAATCAAATAGTCAAGAAAAGAATTGACTTTCTTTTTATTCGCTTTTGCGTTTTTCAGCTCAGGCATCCCTGCTGGCAATACGGCCAATTTTCCTTTATAATAACGGGCAACAGAATCAACATTTCCCGAACTAGCTTTAATCAGCAGTGTTTTCAGTGCAGCAGTATCTACCTTATTCTCAAACCAGGAATTCCATTCACTCACAACCAATTGATTATAACGGGTATTGCTATTATCCAGATTATATCCATTGTAATAAGTGATTTCACTGGTAAAGAAAAAAGGAGAATAAGTACTGCTTACAAAGGCTTCAGGTGCAAAGCTGGAACTCTCAAAATCATCGTAATAGCCACCATCACCACAGGCAACTACAACACCTGCTACCGCAATGGAACAAACACTAAAAATGAGCAGAAACTTCTTTGATATCTTTTGCTTCAAGCGCTGAAGCAGCGACGGTTGATAATTCATAGTATATTATATTTCTATTTTCAAGATGTGCAAGGTGTTTGGAGAGTTGTTTCGCTGCCAGGTTCAAGAGCTTCGGATTTACCTCCTCCAGTTTAAACAAATCATTTTCTTTAATATAAAGACCTGACAGATAAAAACTTTTGTTTGCTTTATAAACATTTGATTGAGCCATTTGCTGAAAATTATTCCGGTCTGACAGTTCTTTCTGACCTATCTTTCCATAAAGCTGAATAACTTTTCCTTCTCTGATTTGTATGGCCCAGGAGAACAAAGGCAGCGCAATATCCAAAGGCAATTGATAAGTTGGCAGATAGCTGATATACTTTGAGGCATCTGTAGCATTGTAAATTGAATTGCGTTGTTTCAGCTGGGCTGATATTTTTCCCATATTGTAAAACATCAATAAGCCTTTATCAACAGGCGGCACACCGGTACGGTCAGCATATTTGATCTGATGCAGACGGATTGTTGCTTCCAGTTGTTTCTTATTGACCGCTTTAAAAGCTTTAAGAAAAGTAAAATAGCGGTTTTTAGTCCCTGTGGTCCAATCGCAATCGATCTGCACACACTGGTACGACACTTTATTCTGTGTCATGATCTCATTGATTAACTTATTGACCTTTTCAGCCAATGGTTCAATTTGACCGGGAGTCAGTTTTTCAAAGGTCTTGTTGGTGATATAAATAACCGGGACAATATGGAATTGACTCACATCCTGGTTAATATTGATCACCGCATTAGGCCGGACATCATTTTTCTGTTCATCCCAAATCACATCGAATAAACGAAGATACAATTGATTACCAGCTCCATCCTTCAAAAGTGAAGCCTGAGATTTATCCAATAAAAAGGTAGTTTTCCAGTAATAAAAAGCAGCATTAGCTGTGGATTTTTCTTCTTTACAGCCCGTCATGAAACAGGTGATCAGACCGATCAGAATTAACCCCGATAAAATTACTTTTTGGCGCATAGCAGCAAATTAATATTTCATCCCCAATACGATTTAAGAATGCCGTAAAGGTAGACAAATCTGGTTTCCTTTTCAGCAGAACGAGATTTTATCCGTTTAAAATCCTATAAAGATCAGCAGATGAGTGATGAAAAGTGTTAAACACAAAGGCGTGTAAAATAAACGGTCCTGCCGCGCAAAATCTGATGTTTTATGTTTCTTCAGCAATCCAACATAATTAAAATCACCAATTGCACGGATCAGGAAGATGAGCCCGGTCACAAGGATCCCATATTGGAGGAATAATGGGTTTAGCGGCAAAACAAGTAAATACTTAATACTGAGATTAACTAACGCAAAAATCAGCAATCCTATAGCCACAATAAGTGTGGAAAGAACGCTGGGAAAGAATAATTTCTGACCTGATGCACCTGTAGGCACGACCACATCTTTTCCCCAAATTCCGCCAAACGCCCAATAAACATGGAGCAATGCTAAAGCGATAAAAATTATTGCGTTCAATAAAGTCAACAAATTAATCATGCCCAAAACTACAGTTTTTCAAGCATGACCAGGAAAATAAAAAAGCGCGTTTTATCCCCTGCCTGGCTCCCATACTTGACCACCATAACCAAACGCGCTCTCAATTTAGCCAATTGAACTATATACACGGACTGTAGAGGGTTACCGCACTAAATTGTTTGAAAAAACAGGCTTCAGGAAGATCTCCGGATTGGTAATTTATGCCGTAAAAAGCGGGATCATCCACGTTTAAGAAGAAGATCCCGTTCTGTTTTTTTTAATGGCTAAAGCTTTTCGCCAGTCATTATCTTTATGCTATGCAGTCTGCGCTACGAGTTGATTTGCAGCTTTTTTGTTGATATTGGAAATAATCAGCATAATCACTACTGATAATGCAATCAGGATCAAGTAGCTGTAGCTCAGATTTGTTTCATCTTTTGCTGGTACGACATTCACAATTCCATAACTTAAAAACGAAACGATTACATAAGTAATCCCGCCGGTCAAACCACCTGCAATACCTGCGTTTTTTGGAAACTTGCCTAAACAGAAGGTGAAATAATTATTAAAAGTATATCCTGCACCTACGTGAATGATGAAGGCGAAGAAGAGCATCGAGTACAAGTTACTGACAAAGTTCAGGCTGATAATCATTATAGTTACAAAGGCAACCTGCAGTCCTACATTAACAGCAAGTCTTCTGAAAAAAGGCTTGTTAATCGTTGCTTTACCAATAAAGCCGCCAACCATCCATGCAAAGCCTAAAAACAGGGAACTATAACCCGCAATAATAGGAGATAGTTGTAAATGATGTTCGATGATAAACGGCCCGGTCATATTGTAAATCATCACCATACAGTAAGCCAGACCAAGCATCACAATACCCAGTGAAAAGCTTGCGGTCTTTACCATCGTCGTATAGATATTTAAAATATTACGGAAACGGAATTCGGTAAAATGGACCAGGCTTTCGCCGCTGTAAACCAATTCCAGCACCAGCAGCACCAGTGCAAAACCTCCTAAAAAGTAAAAGTTAGATTCCCAACCGAAAGCTGCCTGTAAATAACCACCTATAAAAGGGGCTACAATCGGGCCTGTAGACCAGATGATAGAGAAAAGACTTAAATAGTGTTTAAGCTTATCTCCCGAAAATACATCGACAAAATATGCACGTTTGGCCACGATAATAGCGCCGACGGTTAATCCGTGGATGATCCGCATCAGATAAATCAGGTAAATATTGTGTGTAGTTGCAATCGTAAAACTTGCGAGTGCAAAAATCACCAGCGAAATCAGGGAGATTTTGTAACGTCCAAAGCTATCCAGGACACTCCCGATAAAGAGTTGGGACACACCATAACTGATCAGAAAGATACTTAAAGTAAGTTGCACCTGAATACTGCTTACATTCATCTCCCCCGCCATAGTTGGCAAAGACGGAATATAAATATCAGTTGCAAAGCCAGATAGAGGTAGTAGTGCAAAAGCTAACAGGGTGGCTATTCCCTGGTGTTGATCTTTAATAGCTTTCGATTTGGAGGTAATCGTTATCATAATGCTACAAAATTACCACTTTAGCAACTCCTGCAATTACAATAATCAAATAAATGATTACACAATTCAATGATGCCATATTAAATAAGTGGTGATAACACCACCCACATAGCTTAAAACAGCAAGCACGCCCGTTATCCAGCTTACAAATATTACACAATTCAAACAAAAACGGGCTTAAGGTTATCCACCTTAAGCCCGTTGCTTATCTTTTTTTATTGGGCAAGTCCAGTGTCGCCCGCAGGAAATAATAACTTCCAAGAGTTCCCATTTGTACTGAAGCATATTTAAATACGCCAAAATAACTATTGGCATAGATCTGCTGATCAGGAAAGATATCAAAAAGGTTATTAGCGCCTATAGTAAAGGTTATTGGTTTTACAGCATAACTTAAAGATAGATCCGTTACTACTTTTCCGCTGTGAATTTGTTCTTCTCCATAAGGGAAGCTATTTCTGGCTACTTTTCCGAAGTAAACGTTGCGCAGCAGTAAACTGAAATTCTTATACCCATAATTCAGGGCCAGGTTAGTTTTTATCCTTGGTGTTCCCTCTGTAATTAAAGTTCTGTCATTAGGTGAGAAAAAGATATCCTCCTGCCCTTTTAGCTGGCCGGGAATATGCAGGTCGCCAATAATTTTATTCCTGTTGAAGTTAAATCCTAAAGAAGCGCCATAGGTATGGTTTGCTGATTTGATATTATAATCTGCAACCACATCTATACCGAGAGTCCGGGTATCAATTGCATTGCTGAAGAAGCGTGCAGAAGATACACCATAAGAATTCAGGATACTTTGAACTTCCGGGACGGGGTCCCCAAATGCATCATATCCAAAACTTCCAGTCAATACAATCCTGTTTTTAATATCGGTGAGGTAACCATCTACCGAAATGTTGAAATTAGCAAATGGCTGGGCTGTAAAACCAAGACTATAATTCATGGAGGTTTCCTGTTTTAACTTAGGAATCCCCAGCGCTTTTGCTACAGGGCTGCTATTGATAAAGAAGCCGGATTGTCCAAGGGTATTATCTGGTAAAATGTCGGTGCTTACCGCACTGAAATATTGCTGATGCAAGGATGGTGCTCTGAATCCATTACTGATTGCTCCCCGGATGTTAAATTTAGAGGTAATTTTATAACGGGTTGCGAATTTACCACTCACTGTAGCGCCAAAATCGCTGTAATGTTCAAACCTTGCAGCACCACTAATCAGCCATTTTGAAGTTATATCCAGTTCTGCATCTGCATACAAGCCGGTATTGCTCCTGTTTTTATGCACTACATTATCAGGAGAAAAACCATTGAATGATTGTGCCCCCCCTGCCAATCCCGAAGGATTAGAAACTGTACCGTCAGGGTTTGTAATCAAAGCATAGTTTTTCCAGGAAGCCTCCTCGCCAGCCCGGATCTGATAATCGTCCACTCTGAATTCTGCTCCAAAGGCAAGGTTCAAGCCTGAAGCGACATCAAGTTTACGGCTAAAATCGAGGTTGGTCGTGTTTTGCAGGAATTCATGGCCTCCCGCTTTAAAACTAGTTGGAGATTTATCTTGTAACGAAGCATTCACGGTATTGTTCACTTCATAGTCAAATCTGTTGTCACCTAAAGTATTGCTCAGGTCAGCATTCCAGTTCCCCAATTTCTGTTTAAATCCAAATGCTAAAGATCTGTCGTTGATCTTTGAGGTGGTATTGGGCTGGTAACCGTCAGGGAAAATACTATACACATTAGCCGAAGGATCACTCGGTAGCCTGCGAAAGCCAAAGCCCTCTCCTGTTCTGTAATTATAACCTCCAAAGGCATAGAATTCAGTTTTCCCACTGTTGAATGGCATTCCAAGATTAAAAAAGGCAGATAAGTTCTGAATTTTAGCATCTCCGATCTGGAAATTAAAATCATCTCTGGTCAGGCCCCTTGCTTTTAGTTGTGCGTCATCATAAGCACGAGTTGGATTAGCGGACTGATCAAAAATAATCAGTTCATTGTTCTGATCACGTGTGGTTTTACCCCGGTAAGCACCTTCAGCAGTCAGATTTAAATAACCACCATTTTTGCCTAAAGCAGTTCCATAATTCAGATTGAGCTGCCCAACCTGGCCGTCACCTCTGGAAGTAATCCCTCCGGTAGCTGCCACCATTAATTTATCAGTATTCTGTTTCAAAACAATATTAACGACTCCTGCAATTGCATCTGAGCCATATTGTGCAGAGGCACCATCCCTCAAAACTTCAATCCTTTCAATTGCCGAGGCTGGAATGGAGTTCATATCTGTACCTACAGAGCCATTACCCATCGTTCCCTGGTTATTGACCAAAGAAGTAGTATGCCTGCGTTTTCCATTAATAAGCACGAGTAACTGATCCGGCCCTAAGCCACGGATACTGGCAGGATCGATGTGTTCACTGCCATCAGAAGAAGATTGGCGGTTAGAATTGAAAGAGGGAGAGGCATATTGCAACAGCTGATTTAAATCATTCTGCGGAGCCATCATTTGTAATTTTGGAATATTGAATACATCGACAGGAACTGCCGTATTCAACCTTGTTCTGCCTGTACTGCGTGTACCAACTAAAACAACTTCATCCAGGACAGCTTCGTCTGCTTGCAGGCTAATAGCATAGTAGTTTGCAGTGGTCAGCTTTTGTTTAAAAATTTTATAGCCTACAAAGTTGACTCCAATGACTTGTGCCTGAGCAGTCACGGTTATTTTAAAAACTCCTGTCTGATCACTGTTGGTTTGTTTACCATCGGGCGATATGACAACTGTTGCACCTGGCAATGGGTTGTTGTGCTGATCCATGACCCGGCCGGTTATCGTCCTGGTTTGAGAGAAGGCAGCAGTTGAAATCAGTAAAAAAAGAAAAGCGTAAATTAATATCCTCATCCTATTTACCCTTCTTTAAGGTCACTTCTACACTCCATTCATTGCCACTGGCAATGTGATGAACTGCGGCAAAGTTAGCTTGGTTTAAAGCAAAAGATAATTGTAGCAGACTATTCAGATAACTTAAAGGCTTACCTTCGGCAACAGCGCCAAAAGTTTGACTATAAGGCATATCTCCTTCATAAACTTTCTTTTCTTTGTGAAAGATCTGCAAATGAAGCAGTTCTCCGTATTGTGGATTAAGTTGTTTCACAAGTTCCGCTGTAATGTCTGTCCAGATATTGCCGTATTGTACATCAAGGATAGAAATGCTTCCCTTAAGTTTTCCGTTTTCCAGGGTCGCTTTCTGATAAGGGATTTCTACAACTTGTTTTGGAAGTTCATTTCCAACCTGGTCATAGGTGATTGCACCTGAAGCTAATCTTGCACCTGTAAAAGCGTAAACGTCACGGCCGTGAAAAGTATAGGATTTCCCGGAATCTTTGCGTCTGTTTTTGACTTCATTGATTTCACGGACTTCTTCGATACCCAGGGATTGTGCGACTAAGGTCAGTGTACCATTGTCTGGGGTCACGATAAATTGTCCTGTTTTGGTTTTAAGCACCACCGATTTACGGGCAGTTCCTACACCAGGGTCTACCACAGAAACGAATACAGTTCCTGCTGGATAATAAGGTACGGTCTGGACTAAACGGTAAGCGGCTTCCCAGATATTATAGGCAGGGATTTCATGGGTCAGGTCGAATATTTTAAGTTCTGGTGAAACGCCAATAGCCACTCCTTTCATGGCGGATACTGCACCGTCTTTTAAGCCGAAGTCTGATTGAAAAACAAGAATCTTGTTTTGGGCTGTGGCCAGGTTGGTAACAAAGAATAGAAAAAATAAGGTAATACTGTGTTTTAGGTTTGTGATCATCGGGGTCTTGGTTAAAGTCTACAAATTTAGTAGATAACACCAGAGTTGCAACAACTAAACCCTATATAATCAGTTTTATTTCACCTTGTTATTTTTCTATTCTTTAAATTACTTTACAAATTTGGCTGGCGAACCAGCCCATTGTGTTTGTTTTGGGATCGTTTCGCCTTTCATCACTAAGGACAGGGCTTGCAAAGTAGCACCTTCTTCGATCGTAGAATCGTAGAGTACTACACTCATAGCCCCTATATTACAGTTATCACCAATGTGCAAATGCGCCATTTTCATGACACGGTCTTCAAATAAGTGGGTTTGTATAGTACACATGTGGTTAATAGCTACATGGTCTCCTATATGCACCAGATCAAACTCTGTGATCTCACTGGTATCCATATAAACGTCTTTTCCAATATCACAACCCATCATCCTGAAAAATATTGGTGCAAATGGTGTTCCCAGTAGTGTATTGACTAATAAAGGATAAACCATATTTTCACAAAGCGAGTTAACGAGTTCATTTTTCCAAACAAACATACTCCATAAAGGTTGGTTGGATGGCTTATAAGTTCCGATCAGTACCTTTTTAAAAAGGACAGTGATTAAAGCAGAAATACCAATCAGTGCCAGCAGTAAGAATGGAGCAAGGCTCAATGTATAAACGATATGTCTGCCAGAATGATCATAATAGTTATCAATTAAATGATAGAATAACAACAGGATCACCGAGGTAATGGCATAAGGCAGTGTGATTTTAAAAAGTTCAATGACACCACGCTGAAAATATAACTTATTAGTTGGTCTGAAGGTCAGGTCATCCGCAAATTTCACACTCTCCTGTCTTTTAGGTAAATACATCGGTGGTGCACCAAGCCATGAAGAGTCATTGATATATTTTCGTTCAATATTTGATGGCGGGGTAGACAATACACCGATCAGGCAATTGCTGCCAATGGTGTCGCCTGCCGAAATCACAGCACTGTTTCCAATAAAAGTTTTGTTCCCGATGGTAATCTGACGCAGGTACATCGTGCCCTGGTGTACTTCTGGAGAGCCTAAACTTACAGAGTCGGCCAGGAAGCTTCCTGCACCTATTTTTACCAGGTCAGTTGTGATTTGATTGACGGTTGATATTTCTGTGGCTTTACCGATCCGCGTGCCCATCAGTCTTAACCAGGAAGACAGGTATATAGTGGCATAAACCGACCTGAAATAGGTTAAACTCATGTTCATGAGGGAATCTACTGCCCATTTCCGGATATACTTGAAGCTGTACATGCTAAAGGCTTCTTCTTTGAGTTTACCAATGATCAGCCATTTAAACAGCGCTACTGACGCGCAGTAAATGATAATATACATGGCCGAAATCGGGATGGACAAGAGCATTGCCCAGCCTAGTCCAAAAGACAAGATCACTTCGTAATAGACCACAATAAACGGTATACTTAATCCAAAAGGAAAGACAAATACAAAACCTAATGTTAAAGCTAGCACAGCTACATATAATGCGAAATTCATCGGTTTGTTCTGTCCGGTGAATTTGATAGTTGGAGCTGCTTTGTTCGGGCCGATAGGTACAGCTGGTGTTCCTTTCCAGTAGGCTCCGGCAGGAATTGTGGTATTGGGCTGAAGTTGTGACAGCTCTCCTATTCCAGATCCGTCTTCCATCACTGCACCGGGTGAAATCACTGAACGTGTACCTACAAAACAGTTTTCCCCAATGGTTAAGCTGCCTATAACCAGTGCACCGTCTTCAATTTTATAACCTAATAAATGTGATTCTTTGGAAATGCTGGAACCATCACCAATTGTCAATAAATCAAAAACCCTGATCCTGTCTGAGCCAAGGAATACGCGCTTTCCTATTTTTGCACCCATCAGGCTGAAATACCATTTCAAGAATGGCGTTCCACTCAAAATACCAATCGGACTCAGGTCAATCAGTTTCTTTACAATCCAGAAACGCAGATAATACCAGCCCCAAAGTGGATATTTTCCTGCTTTGAATTTACCGATCAGTACCCATTTCGCAACGATGGACAGAATAATGATAGAGAAGAATAAAGCCGAGAAACCGGTAACACCATAAACTAACAGGTCGTATACCTTGGTTGAGGAGCCGAAATGCCGGATCACAAAGGGTGCCATCAACCCCGCTGAGCCAATCATAAAAAAGACAAATACACTGATTAATTGCAAGAATGAGGTTAAGGCCTTCATGCCCGCTGATACCTTTAACCTGACTGTGGGTTCGGCTTTTTCTTTTGGCAATTGTTCATTGTCATCCGCAATCGCACTGATTTTCGCCGCAAGTTTTTCCAAGGTACGACAGGTATAAATATCCTGCACGGAAATTTGTGCAGCAGCGCCTGTTTTCCGTAATTCTGAAACCATCATCGATGCGACCAGTGAATGTCCGCCCAGGTCAAAGAAATCATCGATCACGGAAACTTCTTGTGGTTCAAAGTATTTTTTCCAAACCTCCAGCAGCATAGTTTCTGTTGGCGTACGGGCGGCTACAAGCTTGCGTCCTTCTGTTTTATATTTTTTAACCGGCTGAGGTAAGAGTTTCCGGTCTACTTTACCGCTGGCCAGCAGTGGAAAAGCTTCCATAATTACAAATACTGCAGGCACCATATAAGGCGCTAATCTGGCTTTAAGTTGTGTTTTACAGCCCTCTTCGTTAAAAGTATCTGCTTCTCCTTTCAGGATCAGGTAAGCAACCAGTCTTTGTACTTTCTGTTCATCTTCTTTAACGGTGACGACTGCATTTTTAATACTTTCAATTTGCAGTAATTGCGATTCTATTTCTGAAAGCTCAATTCTGTAACCTCTGAGTTTGACCTGAAGATCTATCCGTCCTAAAAATTCAATATTCCCTTGTTCGTTAAAACGGGCAAGGTCACCACTGCGGTATAAGCAGGATGGTGCGGTATCTGAAAGTGGAAAAGCTGGTTGGATGAATTTTTCCGCGGTAAGTTCTGGCTGATGCAAATAACCGATAGCCAGTCCTGGCCCGCCGATACAAAGTTCACCAGGTACGCCTATGGGTACTGGTAAATGTTGTTCATCCAGGATATAGGTAGTATAATTAACGGCGGGTTTCCCGATTGTTATTTTATGCAAGGGATCAAAATCGGCATAGGTAGCAATGACTGTTGCTTCTGTTGGTCCGTAAGTATTTACAATTCTCAGGCCACTGCTATGCCAGGGTAGTAATAGTTCGTGCGGACAGTTTTCTCCACCAAGAATCAGCAGGCGGAGTGATGGCAAGGGATATTGCATCATCGAGAGCATAGTCGGCACTGTAGAGAGCACAGTGAGCTGATGCGTTGCAATATAGTCACTCAAATCTGATCCGGAATGCATTACGGCTTCCGAAACAGGAAATAAGGTAGCACCTGATCTGAAAGCCAGCCAGATTTCCTCTAAAGAAGCATCAAAGGCTACAGAAAAAACTTGTGCAACTTTATCCTGTGGGTTTAATTCAAATAAACGGTCTTCTCCTTTAACCAGGTTACTGATCGCTGCATGAGAGATAATTACGCCTTTAGGACGTCCTGTTGACCCGGAGGTGTAGATCATATAGGCCGGATCGGCTACTGTAATTGCTATTTCCGGAGCTTCAGTATCGTTTTGACGAATGTCAAATGAGCTGCCATCAACCACAATCACTTCGCAGGAAAGTTTGAAGCTGGCAGAGCACGCTTCATCACTTAACAAAAATTTAGCGCCGCAATCTTCCAGGATAAAACTAACTCTATCTTCGGGATAACCAATATCCAGCGGAACATAGGCTGCCCCTGCTTTAAGAATGGCAAGCATGGAAAGATAAACTTCCGGGGAGCGTTTGAGCAGAATCCCAACAAAATCACCTTGCTTTATCCCTTTTGCAATCAGGCGTGCTGCCAGCTGGTTTGCAGCCAGGTTTAATTCCTGATAGCTGACTTGCCTGCTTGCTGAATGAACTGCCCCATTTTGAGGAAAAGTTAATGCAGTGCGCTCAAATATAGAGTGTAATAATTCGGGCGTTCCAACTGCGTTATCGATCAGACCGGTGTTAAAAATGGCAAGTTGTTCCAACTCCTCTTCGTCCATAAAGGAGAGTTTGGAGATTTGTATCACCGGATTTTCTGCTACTTGTTGTAATATATTCAGAAAATGGCTGTGCGCTTGTTTAAAAACTGCAGCATAAAATGCGGTGTCTTTACAGCTGAATACTGTGCCGGCCACATCACCGTCTTCTATACGAATGATACATTTATATTCATGGGCCTGATCGTCGCTTTTCCAGATAATCAGCAAAAAGAAGTCGTCATTGAACTTGCTATCCAGGATATCAATACTGCTGGAAATACGATCGCTTAAGGCATTGAAAGTCAATGATCCATCTAACGGATATTGAAACTCCATTGCACTTTCTATTTTACCGTTTTGCCCGTTTTCCTGAATGCTCAGTTCAATCTTTACTACATCGTTCAGATAGGCCTGATATTTATTCAACAGCACATAAACAGCTCCTGTAACAGCACTTAATAAGTTTAAAGTTTGTTTAGAAGGCCCGGTTAATTCATTCATTTGTATAGCAGCGTATTTAAAATTCTTAGCAAAAATCAGTCTGTAATCCCTATCTATATGGGATGTACAACTTAGTTGTTTTTTCTGTTATTCCCATAATCCTATTGCTATTAAATAGGATTTAAATCAATCAGGGCATTATTGGTTGTTTTTATAGTTTACAAAAACCAGTCCTAAAGCGTTATTGTTAAATTGTTCAGTTTATCCTTTATACAGTACCATTCCTTTTCTTCTCTTATCATTTTCTCTGGTTCCGCCTGATCGGCAGAGCAGTGCGCCTGCTCTGCCGATCAGGCGCACTGCTCTTCTCGTGTTTCAACAGACTTCTTTTTCTACTGTCGTCTTCTACTCCACGTCGTCTTTATTGTTCTTCGTCATTGTTCGTCTTTATTGTGCTTCGTTATTGTTCACCTTCTTCTTTACTAAAGTTTTTTTGCTGAAGTCTGCTGATTTAATTGCTTAAAGAAGGGCTGCAAAAATGAATAAAACAAATTAAAAAACAAGGTTTAAAACACGAACAAAACGCCTTTATCTGGCTTTAATTGTAACGGTTCAAAGAAAAATTATAGTTTATCTGGTTGGATTGCTGTTTATCATTTGATCGGATTACTTTTTACCCCTTCAAATGTGATCTGTACTGGTTTAATCAATCCGCTGGCATCAAATTCCATTTTATCGATACAGGTTACCCGGTGGTTTCCATTGGTTTCACCTAATGGTCTTCTATGGTAAACAATATAATAGTCACCAGTTTGAGGATGCTTGATGATAGAGTGATGGCCTGCACCAGTGGCAATTTTCGGATCTTGTTTAAGTATTTTATCCACTCTTTTGAAGGGGCCCATTGGTGAATCGGCTATAGCATAGGCTACGGAGTAATCAGGACCTGTCCATCCTCCTTCCGACCACATAAAGTAATATTTTCCGTTCCTGATAAATATATATGGGCCTTCCACATAACCTTTAGGAGTAATTTCTTTGAATAACTTGCCATCTTCGAATGGAACAAAGCCAGTAAAGTCGGGTTTCATTTTCCCGATATTACAATGTCCCCAACCACCGTATATCAAATAATACTGACCATCTTTATCTTTAAATATAAACTGATCTATAGGCTGCGCGCCATTATAAAATTTATCAATTAATGGTTTTCCGAGATAATCTTTAAAAGGGCCTTCGGGCTTATCGGACACTCCGATCCCGATTCCTCCTGTTTCCTGATCACTTTGTATATCATTTGCGCCAAAAAAGAGGTAGTACTTATTGTCTTTTTTAGTGATGGAGGGCGCCCATACTGCTTTTTTTGCCCATTTAAAATCGGCAGTATCCAGCACATGGTCATGTTTTTTCCAGGTAACAAGATCTGAAGATGAAAAAGCATCCATAAATACTTGCTCTTCATATTTAGCGGAATAAGTTGGATATACCCAGAATTTGTTATCAAAAACGATGGCTTCAGGGTCTGCATACCAGCCTTGGAAAATCGGATTACCTGAGGTTTTAACTGGTTTTTTCTGCGCAAAAAGGCAAGTTCCGAATGCTGAACAAGCGAGAAGGATCAAAATACGTTTCATGGTTTTGGTTATTAGTTTAGGCTATATAAAGTACAATTCACCCCATTAAATGTCTCTTTTCCCCCTTCATTAAATGAAATTACTAAGGTATATTTAAACATTAAACGGGCTTGGGTACTATTATCCCTAATGTATGGGTAAATAAATTAAAATTAATTAACCACCAAATATATTACGTATGAAAAAGATAACCCCATTTTTATGGTTTGATAACAATCTGGAGGAGGCGATTCATTTTTACACTTCCATCTTTAAAAATTCAGTGATCCAAAACATTTCCTATTATGGAGAAGGCGGCCCGATGCCAAAGGGTTCTGTGATGTCCGCCTCTTTTCACCTGGATGGGCAGGATTTCCTGGGAATGAACGGAGGCCCGATGTTTTCTTTTACCCCGGCAATTTCTATGTTTGTGAATTGCCATTCACAGGAAGAAATAGATGAGTTCTGGGAAAAGTTAGCTGAAGGAGGAGAAAAATCAAGATGTGGCTGGCTTAAAGATAAATTTGGGTTATCATGGCAGATCGTGCCTGCTGATTTAAGCAGGTTATTAAATCATAATGACCCTGAAAAGGCTGCCAGAGTAATGAGTGCAATGATGAAAATGGATAAGCTTGATATGAAGGCGTTGAAAGACGCTTAA
Organism: Pedobacter sp. UYP1; assembly: GCF_040547305.1. Lineage (NCBI taxonomy): Bacteria > Pseudomonadati > Bacteroidota > Sphingobacteriia > Sphingobacteriales > Sphingobacteriaceae > Pedobacter > Pedobacter sp. UYP1. The sequence continues at coordinate 813,501 of NZ_JBEPPL010000001.1, forward strand.
AAACATAATACTGAAAAGACGCTTAAAACAGAAAAGGCCATATGCTCCTTGATAAAGGGACATATAGCCTTTTGAGATTCATGGCACTTATTAGTATAGTACCCTGGCACTGTTTACTATTTTACAGATTCAGTCTTTAAAAAAGAGCTCATTCTGACTGCAAATCCGGTGTTAGCTGCTAACCATTTCTCAATGGCAGCTTTATCATCATCAGTTCCTGTTAACGCAGCCATTAATGAACCCAACTGCGTATCATCTAACTGGAAGTTTCTGAAAAAAGAAGTGACCTGAGGGTTCGATTTCACAAAGTCTTTATTCGCAACAGTTTGTAAAGTTTCAACTTTTCCAAAAACACCTTTAGGGTCAGCCAAAAATTTCAGCTTATAAGTACTGAAAATATAATGTGGAGACCAGCCTGTAATGACTACTGGTTTCTTTGCATCAATACTTTTCTTCAAAATAGCCAGCATTGCTGCTTCACTTGCCGATTGCAGTTCAAACTTTAATCTATAGTCCTTAATAGCTACTTCTGCTTTATTCATAATTCCGGCACCTGCATCAATTCCAGTAATTTTGCCTTCAAAAAGTGCAGCATTTGCGTTCAATTCCTCGATACTGTTTACTTTTACATAATCAGGAACGACTAAACCGATACGTGCATTTGCATAATTAGTACCTAAAACTTCTAGTTTTGCGCCAAACTTATCCATGTATTCTTTATGAGTGACTGGCATCCAGGCATCCATAAAGACATCCGCATCCCCGCCTGCTACTGCTGCAAAAATTGGCGCAACGTCTGCATTTTTCAATTCTACAGTATAACCTTCTTTCTCCAGTAATACTTTTGATAACTGCGTCATGGCTACGCCTTCTGCCCAGTTTACATAACCTATTGTTACCTTTTTATTGTTCGCAGCGCCTCCACAAGAATAAAGTGTGGTTGCTGTCAGTGCTATTAATAATCCGCTAATTACTTTCTTCATTTGAATAGATTTAATTTTTTGATTCAATATCATTAATACTTTTTGTTGCGTTTTACACCTAAACCTACGCTTAGGCTATACTTTTCTTTTTAGTATTCCCAAAGGATTGCGTAATACGATCCAGGATAATGGCCAGGATCACCACAGCGATACCACCTTCAAATCCTAATCCTATTTTAAGTTGTGTAATTCCTTTCAATACCACTTCACCTAATCCTCCGGCTGCAATCATTGCTGAAATAACAACCATGGAAAGTGCCATCATAATGGTTTGGTTCACCCCGGCCAAAATGGTAGGCAAGGCTAAAGGCAGCTCTACTTTAAAGAGCAACTGTCTCGGTGTAGCACCAAATGAACGGGTTGCTTCTACAATTTCTTTAGGCACCTGGCTAATTCCAAGCGTAGTTAAACGAACTGCAGGAGGCATCGCAAAGATGATGGTCGCAAATGCTCCGGGTACTTTTCCCAAACCAAAAAACAATACTGCCGGAATCAGGTAAACGAACGCTGGCATAGTTTGCATCAAGTCGAGTATGGGTCTCATAATTTTTCCTGCCAAAGGATTTTTAGCAGCCCAGATTCCCATCGGCACCCCCATTAGCAATGCAATAAATGCAGCAGACAGAATCAGCGCCAGTGTAGCCATTGTTTGCCCCCAGTAGCCCATTGCCCAGATCAGCGTTAAGCCTAAAATGGTAAATATGGTCACGCCTAAACCTGTACGTTTCCAGGCCAGGAAAGCAATCAGTAAAATGATTACATAAAATGGAGGGAACATCAGTATCCATTCAACGGAATCCACTACTGAGATCACTATAATCTTTATGATATTAAATAAGGCTCCAAAATTGCTGGTAAGCCAGTTTATAAATTCTTCTATATAAGGTCCTATATGTATCATATTATATTACTTCGTTTTGTAAGTTATCAATTGAGTTTCCGGTCACATTTTCCCAGGAAGTTCCTGTAGTCTCTATCAGCAGAGAAGTCTGTGCAACGATTCCAAGCAGTTTATTAGTTTCTCTGTCGATAATCGGTACTGCTCTTCCGTTTTCTGCAATAAATGGAAGCATTTGTTCCACTGTAGTTTCCGGATAAGCAACAGGTACGTCTTTGACAATAGCCATTTCTATGGTTTGTTGTCCTTTGGCTTTGAGTTCCAGAATATCCTTCAGATAAACGAAACCAAGGAAATGTTTGTCTACAGAAACTGCTGGCAGCGATGTTAATCCTGAAGAACGCATCTTTCTTAAGCTACCTTCCACCCCATCTTTTCTAAAAATAGCCACTGTAGGTTTTTCAAATAATAAACTGGCCGCAGTAATGATTGATTTCCGGTCCACTTTTTCCACGAAAGAAGACACATAATCATCTGCCGGATTGGTTAAAATATCTTCCGGTGTACCAATCTGGATCACTTCACCATCTTTCATAATGGCAATACGGTCTCCAAGACGGATAGCTTCGTCAAGATCATGCGTAATAAATACAATCGTTTTATGCATTTTTTCCTGCAAATCGATCAGCTCATCCTGCATCTGTGTACGGATCAGCGGATCCAATGCAGAGAATGCTTCATCCATTAACAGGATCTCAGGATCATTCGCTAAAGCGCGGGCCAAACCAACACGTTGCTGCATACCTCCGGAAAGTTCTGAAGTATTTTGATTTTCATATCCTTTCAGACTCACCATCTCAATAACTTCCTGAGCTTTTGCTTCACGTTGTTCTTTAGGGATGTCCTGTAATTCCAGACCGAATGCTACATTTTCCAGCACTGTACGGTGAGGTAACAATCCAAAGTTTTGGAAAACCATAGCCATTTCTTTTTTACGGACATTCTGTAATTCCTTGTCACCAAGGCTGGTGATATTTACATCATTCAAAATGACACTGCCCGAAGTAGGTTCAATTAACCTGTTCAGACATCTGAGCAAACTAGACTTACCGCTACCCGATAACCCCATAATTACAAAGAATTCGCCTTTTTCTATATTAAAACTGGCATTCTTTACCGCAACTGTACATCCTGTTTCTTTCAGGATTTCTGCTTTGGTTTTCCCTTGTTTTAATAGTGTGAGTGCCTCCTCTTTTTCTTTACCGAATATGAGTGTAAGGTCTTCTATCTTAAGTTTAGACATAGTATAGATGTTTTACGTTAAAAATAATAGCCAATATTAATGTTGAACCGGCTAGTCCATTTTGAATCCGGATTACCTGTAGATAATCCGTTTTGCCAATCCGGCCCTAACCAGGGCTGATTTTTTCCTGCTGCCCAATCCACATAGGTCACCAGGTTTCCTGCATTGATCATACAGCCAAGTACATTCATCTGTGTATCTTTAAATCCAGCTTGTGGTTTGTTCATATAAGAGTAGTTCTCATAAAAAACAATTGACTTAACCGGGCCCAGTTTTACAGGCTGTGTATAAGCGAAAGATGCGGTATGCAGGTAAGCTTTGCGGGCGACATCGTAGGATGAACCATAGGCAGCTAGTTGTACTATATTTTTATACTGAGATGAATCAGATAGATTATATTGATAATACATAGATTGCAGCTTAACATTAAGCTTACCAAAGGTCAGGTCTGTGTGTAATGCAGCAGCCCATCTGGCCCCCATTCTTCCGGTAGGGATGTTGTATACTCCACCAATCATGCCGGAAATACCAATCTTCTTATCTTCTGCTATCAAATACTCTGTTTTGATATTCCCCTGGTTAACTTCTTTGTTTCTGCCGGCAACGTCATAAGAATAACGGGATGGGTCTGTTCCTGATTTATCTCCGAAGTTCAGCTCCATTGCATTTTTAAAGAAGGCAATATCATAGATCCACCGGTTTCTGCGCTGATGGAAGTTAACACCCATCGAGAACTTATCTTCAAAACCTACATAATATGGAAGGTTAAAGAACCAGTTATGAGAGTTATAGGTTGTATTTCCAAATGGATTCTGAACCAGTCCGATATCCATATGGGTACTATCATTGAAAAGATAGCTCACATAACCTTCTTTCAGGAAGCTTCCTCCGAAATCTTTAGAGTAAAAGCGATATTCTGCGTGAAAATCCAGTTTCTTATAAGCAACATCTGCGTTGATACGAAACATGTCAAGGCCAAAATCACCTCCTCTTTTAACTTGTTCTTTTTTCCAGGAGGATAGATTATAGTTGAATCTTAATGCGCCCCCAATTTTCAGAACTGGTTTATCCGGACGCGAAGGAGTGATTGTGGTATCCTTTTTTAAAGGAGTTGCTGTGGTGTCCCTTGTTATTGCTGTGGTATCCCTTGTTATTGCTGTATTATCCCCTTTTATTGCTGTAGTATCCTTTTTTATTGATGTAGAGTCTTGCGCTATTAGTGTTAAAGGTAAAATAACGGTAAATACTATACAGCTTAATAAGTGCTGTAATTTTATTTTCATAAATAAAGTTTATATACGCTGGCTTAATTGCCACGTATCATAAAATGCTTTAAATAAAACATTAATTAACAAATGCTCAGGGAGTAAATTCCCTGAATATTTAAACAGAAATTGTGCTGTTTCTTTCTAGAATTTAACGCTCAGATGGCGTCTTTAACAGCGGACGTTTAAACTAAAACCGAGGCAAAGGTAAGGATAATTTCTCGGTTTTTAGCCCCTGTGGCGGATATGGAGCTAGAATCGGCTGGATTTGGCGGGGTAAAAACAAGAAAAAAAAGGGGGTAATTCAGCTGATTTTACACCGCAAAAAAGACGCGGAATTTCTTCCTGTTTTCATTGCACTAACCGACGATTTTAGGGGATTATTGAACAATAAAAAAAGGTGCGTCATTAAACATAAGGCTTGATTTTCACCAATATTCAGCAACTTTTGACTTGTTTATTTTTCGGAATTTGAAGGCGTGATTTCGGACAATTGGTACCGCAAATCTGACTCCTGGATATAGCGGTTGAATTTTACCGCTCAAAAGGACAATATTTTATTTTGTTTTTTTTTCTTTTTCAAAATATTCGTAGCTGAAATTAAGCAATTCTGGCTCCGCATCCGACTCTTTTACTGATTTTTCAGGCCCGGATAAGAGCTGTTTAGTGGTGCTCAAAGTGACAGGTAATCCGTTCTCCATTTTAAACACCAGATGCGATCGGTTCATGTGAATTGTCTTATCCAGAATTAGGTTTCCCTTGCCATCGTCAAAGAAGTTTTCTGTCATGATATTCATTTCATCATCATCCGGATGCTGTTTATAATGGATGGTCAGAGGCAAATCCCAGTTCGTATTAGAATAAATAGTTATCGGTTGTGATAATTTATCAGCATGTTTATTCACTTTATGAAAAATTCTGCCTTTGCGGATATAGCGGTCTATCTTATGATTATGCACTGAAATTACCGTATCACCAGAATACTGAAATTGATTGAAGCTACCGGAATGGTTTATCAACTCATCCGGTGCGCCATCTTTGTAAGTTAAGGATAAGGTGTCATTTACATTTTGCATTGCTTTCCACTGCCCTCTTCTGTTAAATACGAGTACAAAGTCTTTAGATGGATCAGCAGGATTTTCAATCTTCATCTTTTTAACGCCGTTAAGCTTAAAAAGTTGCAGTGGCAGGTAACGGTCAGGAAAAAGCAGATCAAAAGCGAGATACATCGCTAATCTGGGTGTAGGATCTTTTTTATACTTACTTGCTGTACCGATTTTAACTTCGTAGACTACATCCTGTGCATACACACGGTAAGTAAATAATAGCAGCAATATTAATAAACCCTTTTTCATAAAACCTCCTGATATAAATATGGCCTGATTACTATACAAAGATAGTACATCAGGCCATCATAAAGAACTTGCTTATTTGCAGTTCCAGCTATTTTAAATAGTCTATTTTGCTAATTTTTCAATCCATTCTCTTGCATTCACAAAAGCTTCCATCCATGGAGACACTTCATCTTTACGACCTTCAGGATAGTTAGCCCAATGCCATTGGAACAATGAACGTTCAATATGCGGCATCATCACCAGGTGTCTTCCAGTTTTATCACTGATCATTGCAGTGTTGTAATCAGATCCATTAGGGTTAGCCGGATAAGTTTCATAAGCGTATTTTGATACAATATTGTATTGATCTTCTGCATATGGCAATTGGAATTTACCCTCACCATGCGAAACCCATACCCCTAAAGTACTGCCCGCTAAAGTAGAAAGCATTACTGAATTGTTTTCCTGTATAGTCAGTGAGGTAAAGATACTCTCATGTTTAGCACTATCATTGTGTAACATTTTAGGTTTTTCTTCATGGTCTTCATTGATCAGACCAAGCTCTACGAACAACTGGCAACCGTTACATACACCAACTGATAAAGTATCTTCACGTTTAAAGAAGTTTGTAAGCGCTTGTTTTGCCTTCTCATTGTATAAAAATGCCCCTGCCCAGCCTTTAGCTGATCCTAAAACATCTGAGTTAGAGAATCCACCAACTGCACCTATAAACTGAATGTCTTCCAATGTTTCTCTGCCTGAAATTAAATCAGTCATGTGTACATCTTTCACATCAAAACCAGCCAGATACATCGCATTTGCTAATTCTCTTTCTGAGTTACTTCCTTTTTCACGAAGAACTGCAGCTTTAGGTCTTGGTTTAGCAGCATCTATAACTGGTTTTTTTCCATCAAAGTTTAAAGGGAAACTATAATTTAATACATGGTTTTTATAGTTGTCAAAACGTTCTTTAGCTTTAACCGGCCCACTTTGTTTTTCATCAAGCAGGTAAGAAGTTTTAAACCATACATCACGTAAATGATCAATGTCAAAGCTCCAGTTACCAGCAGCGTTTTTAACCGTTAACTGAGCTGTTTCATTCACGGTACCTATTTGATGATAAACAATACCATTCGCATTCAGCATAGCTTCAGCACTTGCATCAGCCTGGAATACGATACCAATGTTCTCCGCAAAAAGTGTTTCTATAATATCCTGGTCTCCTAAAGCAGAAAGATCAAGAGAGGCACCCAGGTTACGGTCTGCAAAACATAACTCTAAAAGCGTAGTAATTAAACCACCACTGCCAATATCGTGTCCTGCCTGTACTTTTCCAGCTTTAATTAATTCTTGCAGGGTATTAAAAGTAGTTTTAAACTGTCCTGCATTTAAAATATCAGGCGTTTCTGTACCAACTTTGTTTAAGATCTGTGCAAATGACGAACCACCCAATTTATAACGGTCTCCTGAAAGATTGATATAATAGATAGCACCACCGCTTTTACGTAAAACAGGTTCTACTACTGCAGTAATGTCATCACAATGACCAGCAGCAGAAATAATTACTGTACCTGGCGCAATAACTTCCCCGTCTTTATATTTCTGTTTCATCGATAAAGAGTCTTTACCAGTAGGGATATTAATTCCTAAACTGATGGCAAACTCTGAACATGCTTTTACAGCTTTATATAAGCGGGCATCTTCTCCTTCGTTTTTACAAGCCCACATCCAGTTGGCCGATAGTGAAATACTTTCCAAACCATCTTTTAAAGGAGCCCAAACGATATTCGAAAGTGATTCTGCAATTGCATTTCTACTTCCTGCGGCAGGGTCAATCAGCGCTGAAAGCGGCGCATGCCCAATGGAAGTTGCAATACCGTCTTTACCTTGAAAGTCCAGTGCCATTACACCACAGTTATTTAATGGTAATTGTAAAGGGCCTGCACATTGTTGCTTAGCTACACGGCCACCTACACAACGGTCAACTTTATTTGTTAACCAGTCTTTACTGGCTACAGCTTCTAATTGTAATACTTGTTCGAGGTAAGTGTTCAGTTCTGCAGTATTGTAAGTTACAGGCTGATATTTTCTATCAATCGTTTTATCCTGCATGATTACTTTTGGAGAACTGCCGAACATGTCTTCCATTTTCAAATCCATTGGTTTAGAACCGTTGGTTGCAGATTCAAAAGTAAAGCGATGATCACCTGTCACCTCACCTACTGTATACATTGGAGCCCTTTCACGGTCAGCAATTTTCTGCAGGGTATCGATGTTTTTCTGACTGATCACCAATCCCATACGTTCCTGAGATTCGTTACCGATAATTTCTTTGGCAGAAAGGGTCGGATCACCAACCGGCAGTTTATCTAAATCAATCTTTCCACCAGTCTCTTCAACCAGTTCAGAAAGACAGTTCAGGTGACCGCCTGCTCCGTGATCATGGATAGATACTATCGTATTGTGATCGCTTTCGACCATACCACGAACGGCATTGGCAACTCTTTTCTGCATTTCAGGATTAGAACGCTGAATGGCATTCAATTCGATACCTGAGCCTAAAGCTCCTGTATCTGCTGAAGATACCGCAGCACCACCCATTCCTATTCTATAATTTTCTCCACCTAAAACAACGATTTTGTCATTCAGCGCAGGTTTTTCTTTTTTAGCCTGGTCAGCTTTTCCATAACCTACCCCGCCTGCTTGCATGATTACTTTATCGTAACCTAGTTTTCTGGCGTCTTCTTCATGTTCGAAAGTAAGAATCGAACCTGTAATTAATGGCTGACCGAATTTGTTACCGAAATCAGAAGCTCCGTTTGAAGCTTTGATCAGGATGTCCATTGGAGTTTGGTATAACCAGTCTCTTTCGTTTACTGCTTTTTCCCATGGACGATTTTCTTCCAGACGAGAGAACGAAGTCATATAAACAGCAGTACCCGCTAATGGCAATGAACCCTGACCACCGGCTAACCTGTCTCTGATTTCTCCTCCTGAACCTGTAGCGGCACCATTGAAGGGTTCTACAGTTGTCGGGAAGTTATGTGTTTCTGCTTTGAGTGAAATGACTGAGTCAAAGTCTTTAATTTCATAATATTCCGGTACATCAGCTCTTTTTGGCGCAAATTGCTGAACTCTCGGGCCTTTAACGAAGGCTACGTTATCTTTATAAGCTGAAACAATTCCGTTAGGATTAGCTTCAGATGTTTTACGGATCAATTTGAACAGAGATGATGGTTGTTCTTCTCCATCAATTACAAACGTACCATTGAAAATCTTGTGACGGCAGTGTTCTGAGTTAACCTGAGAAAACCCGAATACTTCTGAGTCTGTTAGCTTACGCCCTAGTTTCTCTGCAAGTTTATTTAAATAATCTACTTCTTCTTCGCTTAAGGAAAGACCTTCTTGCTGATTATACGCTGCGATATCTTCAATTGGCAGAATTGACTCTGGTTGAATGCTGATCGTATAAATCTCCTGATTGAGTTCACTGTACTTTTGAAACAGCATCGGGTCAAAGTCAGTAAAATCTGCTGTTGTGTTTTTGAACTCTTCAATTCTGATGATCCCGTGAATATCCATATTCTGGGTAATTTCAACAGCATTCGTGCTCCATGGAGTTACCATTGCAGCGCGCGGGCCAATAAAGAACTCCGTCAAAACGGTTTCTTGTTTGAACTGGGCCCCGCCAAACAGCCAAGTTAACTTTGAAATATCTGACGATGAGAGAGTTTGCTCTGATTGTAAAGCAAAAACAGTATTAAGCTCGTTGGAGAAGAAATAAATCATGGTATGTTTTTATGGCGCAAATTTAATTTAAAAAAATTCTATGCCGCTATATATTGCAAAAATAGATGCAACAATTTGCAAATTCTACTTTAAGATGTAGAATTACAGCGCTATTTTCCCTCTTACTTCTTTTAACTTCATGATCATTTGTTCTGCATCAGCGCTTATCCACTGGTCATATTCTTCAATTGCCTTTAATCTAAGTGAATCTTCCAGATAACCCTCTTCTACCATCTGTGTGGAACCTGCAACTTTTGACCAGATACCAATCCGTTGTAAAAAGTTGTCATCCTGCCGCTGATAAACTTCTTCCGCATTAAAGACCTCAATTTCCAGAAAACCGGTTTCTGCAAAATAGCCAGGCAGGTCTTCGGCGATATGATTGTTCATTCCTGCATCAGCACGCCATTTTAAAAAGGTCTGATAAAAATATAACATACTTTCGGGTGGTTGGGGCTGCCAGCTTAATTGCTCATGGTTATAATCCAGAATAGAGAGTTGACCTCCTGGTTTTAATAATGATTTGAATTTTAATAGTGCTTCTTTTGGATTGCTTAACCATTGTAAAGTACGCGCAGAAACAATCAGGTCGAATTTCTCTTCAGACACATAGCTGAATAAGTCATGGTGAATAAGTTCCAGATTTAAGGTTGTCTGATAGCTTTCCTTACCACTAATAATAAATTTCTCTGTATTATCAATTCCCGTGACAAAACCTTCGGGGCCTACCCTCCCGGCAATATCTTTTGATATCGCTCCTGTTCCGCAACCAACGTCCAGTACACGCAAACCATTTTTAAGGATCGGAATTAGTGTCGCGTAATCTTTCTCTAAGCTTCTGTTATCAAATATTTTATTAGTGGTTTGATGGTCCCGGTGTATAGTTTTATTCATTTTATATGGAGGTTAAGCTAAATGGTTATTTTGAGCTTTAAGTTAGAAAATTCTTACCCGATTCTCTTATTAACCATTTTCCCTTTCTATATTTGAGAACGATTTTTATCCTTATGAATTTAGATATATTACTGCAGCAGGTCGCTTTTATTCACGAAATTGACAAGCTTAAATACATCCAGAGAAAAACCCGCCTTTTCAATAGTGACCGCAGAGAAAATGATGCTGAACACAGCTGGCATCTTGCAATGATGGCACTTACATTAGCAGAACATTCCAATGAACCCATAGACATTTTAAAAGTCTTGAAAATGTTGCTGATCCATGATCTGGTAGAGATTGATTCGGGTGATGTTTTTCTTTATGACACCATTGTAAACCACGACAATACAGAAGCTGAGCGTAAAGCGGCAGAAAGAATATTTGGTTTGCTGCCCGCAAAACAAGCAGAAGAATTTGTTGCCATCTGGGAAGAGTTTGAAACAGGAGATACTGCTGAAGCCAGGTTTGCGCGTTCCATGGACAGGTTTGAACCAATCTTACAGAATGTATCTAATCAGGGCGGTACCTGGACAGAACACAATGTACCTTATGATACTGTGATGGACAAAACCAGCAAAATTCAACATGGATCTAAAACGATCTGGGATTTTACTGAAACATTAATTGATGATAGTGTATTGAAAGGATATATAAAGAAGACAGACCAGGAGTAGAATCAATAGATTCTGCTTTCTGCTGATGCTGTTCATTTACGCATTCAACCTAAAACCGGGACAATAAGAAGTCTTCACTATCTGGTTTGCCATACGCGTCAGCCTCAGTTAAATGGCCATCCTGACCACTTACCCTGGTCAGTTTTTTACCTTGCCTGAAAACTAACTGTAAACCATGTTCCTGATCCCAATCACAGGCACAAGCCACCTGAACATAGAGGTCTTCTTGTTCATACAACCTTCTTGTGACGTAAATTTCTGTAGGCTGCACAAATTTCCAAATTTCATTTTCGTCGGTAATCGCTCTTAAATCATCGTCTGCTTCATCTGGCTCTGCCAATTCCAAAAAATCTAAACAGTATTTATACACAAGATGAGTTACCGCTTTCCTGTCTGCAGCAGTCAATGCTAAAAAATGTTGTAAAGCATCATCAGCCTCCGCTAAAAATGTTTCATCATGCTCCTGGTTGTAATCGGTAAAACTGACGCCCACTTTCTCATGATCAAAAAAAGGAATCTCAATTTCTTCTCCTATCCACCAGTCCGAAAGACTATCATCTTCAGTTAAAGTTCCGATTACTTTTGATATGATCTGTTCTCCCATGGCTGCTTTTTTTGTGAAAAATTAAGCATTTTTATCAAGAACCTTATCATTCACAGCAACATTAGCCTATTATTAATCAATAAAATAACTTTATGAAAGTTATGTATCATCTAAACAAAAATAGCCTGCCCATAGAATGAACAAGCTATTTTGAAAAGTATATATTATCAAATAAAGGGTGCCGTATAAAAGTAAAAACGCTATTTCTTGCTTTCAATATACAAGGCTTTTCCGTCTTTTGACGCACCAAACCCCCATATTCCGTTCATTTTTTCCAGGAACATGCCACCATTAGAAGCAGTACTTAAGTAAAAGTCTTCAGCTTTTTTGGTTAAGATAAAATTACCTTCTTTAGCAAATACTTCAGCTTGTTTTTTATCATCAGAAAAGGCAACCCCGGCTATCAAAGTTCCAGAAGGATTTGAGAGTTTTAAAGGCAATTCAAATGCACGGATACAGGTTTTCTTAAGTGCACTCCAGGTATAACCTGCAGAAGCTTTACAGCCGTGTGCATCAGAATCTCCGCCTACCATAGCCCCAGGTATAGAAACTGCAGCAGATGAGAATTGAGTCAAAACAGCCTTGATATTTTTACCTGCACCTGCATCTTGCTTATAGTTGACGTTATCAATCTTCCAGGCACCGTTTTCTTTAATCAGTACCACATCGTCTTTCCATGTCGTATGGTTATAATTCTTGTTGGTAAACTCTACAGTGACCACGGCTTTATCACTTTCAATTTTAGTATCTCCAATTTTGAACCCGGTATAGCCCTCATTCAAACTGGTAAAGATATCACCTTCGATTATATCTGGCTTATCTGTTGATTTTGAAGCTTTAATCTTTTCTGCTGATGCAGCTTCTTTTTCAAGCGCTTTATCAATTAATCCAGCTAATGAGGCTGATAGCATCCCTTTATCGGCGCCGACATATTTGCCTTTATAATATTTATAAAATGTGTTAACCACCTTAGTGATCCCATTACTTTTAGTATTGTTACAGCTAATTAAGAGCATCATAACAATAAGAGGAAAAAATAGAATTTTGGTTTTCATAAGCTTAATATTTGGTTTTTAGCTAAAAATAGCACTATCTAATATAAGCAATTATTCAGACAGGACAATAAATAATATCACCAAAATTAACCCATAAGTATTTGAAAGATAACACAATAACTTTGTTTATCAATTCAATCGTTTTGCTGTCTCTTATACCTTCCAGAGCTTGTTAACTTTCGTTGACAATGGGCTCAGGAGCCAGGAAATCTGACAGCCCTTTTTTCAGGTTAGGACGGGCCGCGTTTTTCAATCCGTAACGTACATCATCTATTTTCCAATTTCCGTTTTGACGGATCAGTTGCACTTCATCTGTCCAGACAATATCTCCTTCCCGGTGATTGGTAAACTCCACGCGGACTATAGCCAGATCCCCCATCAGTTTTCACACGGACTATTTTAAAAGAAGTATAACTTTCGTACAGACTAGTAAAAATATCTCCTTCTATCATGGCCGGCTTATCTGTTGATTTTGCAGCTTTTAATTCAGCAGCCGACAGCTCTTCCAGTTTAACAGCTTTGTCTATCAAGGTGGCTAGCTCTCTTGACAATAAGGTTTTGTTGACTTCTTCAAACGGGCCTTCGTAATTTTTATAAAATGCGTCTACAGCTTTAGCTGCGCTATTGCTTTTAGAATTAGTACAACCGAATAAAATTACAGCGGTAATAATTGATAATAAGATTTTGGTTTTCATCAGTAAAAATTTGTTTTGACAGGTATTTTAATGGGTGGCGATGTTATTCTACGTTTCCTGAATAGATAGTCTTGCCATCTTTCAACGCTCCGAGTCTCCAGACATTATTTCTTTTTTCCAGAAACACACCCCTATCAGAGGCTTCTGACTCATAAGCCGTTAATGATTTCTTGTTCAATACCCAGCTTGTATTTTGTGTAAATACTTCTGCCTTTTTCTGATCATCGGAGAAAATTACGCTTGCTATTGATGTTCTATCCATACTTCTTAACTTAATCGGCAGTTCAAGAACACGGATACATCCTTTTTTAAGATTACTCCATTGATATTGATTGCCTGCAGAAAGTCTGCACCGCTGATCATCGGCATCTGATTTTACTGCGGTGATCGGGGTCAAAAATTGCGATAACACGTCTTTAGTGCTCTTCCCAAAAGACCGTTCCCCTCTAAAACGCACATTATCAATTTTCCAGGCCCCATTCTCTTTAATTAATTCAATATCGTCTTTCCAGGTCTCGGTACCAGCCTTGTTATTGGTAAATTCGAGCTGAACTGTGGCTTTATCGTCATAGATACTAGTTTTACCAATCTCATAAGAGGTGAAGCTTTCTGATAAGCTGGTAAAAATGTCGCCTTCAATCTTATTTGGCTTATCTGTTGATTTTAAAGCGCTGAGTTCTTCGACAGATTTAACTTCTTCTGCAATCGCTTTGTCTACTAAAGCGGATAAACCCGCTGAGAGCAGGCTTTTGTTCACTTCCTCAAACGGTCCTTTGTGGTGATTATAGAAGGCATTAATCACTTTGTTAATCTCATTATTTTTGAAAGGATTACAACTGAATAAGAGCGTTGTTACGATCAATGATAACAGGATTTTTAATTTCATATAATTATTTTTTAAAGTTTAGAAAGCTGCTAAAACGGCTTTTATAATTTTGTAAACGCGATTTGGTTGCTATACCCCTATCTGAGCCCCGAAATATTTACCTTTGCGCGTATGAAAAGAATTATTTACAGCTTGCTATTCCTTTTTATCTGTTTACCAACTATCAGCCAGGCGCATGGTTATTGGTTTGCTATTCAGGGTTCAGGAAAAGTGAATCAGCCTGTACAGATTCAAATCTGTTTTGGTGAAATTGATCAATATAATATCCGTCACCGCGAAACAGGCCCCGAACTTGTTCAGCTTGGCGGTTTTAAAGTCACTGTAGTAGATGAAAAAGGTAAACAAACTGTGCTCAGGATCTCTCCTAAAGCAGATTGCTGGGAAGGAACTTTTATTCCTCAGGAAAAAGGGATTTACCAGATTTTAGCGCTCAACGAGACTCTGCCGGTAGTAGACCGTTCAGCAACTGGCGGAAAGAATGTACGCCCTGTCGATTATTTATGTGCAGCTTATGCTGTTGAAGATACAGGATATGTAAAAAAGCCTGTTCAGTTTTTAGATATCCTGACAGCTACAAAAGACAAAATGATTATCGTCAAAGTATTCAATAATGGAAATCCAGCCGCCGATGGTACGAAATTACGCGTATTTAATCCTCAAAACTGGGAGAAGTCAATCGAAACCGACGCGCATGGTGAGACTGCTTTTATGCCCGTAATGAAGGGTTTGTATATTATCAGGCAAGATTATAATTTAGCGAAGCCGGGTAGTTATCAGGGAATAGCCTATAGCATGATCAGATGCCGTTGCAATTACAGTTTGTTAGTTGACTAACTGGTCAATTAACAAACTGTAATTGCAACGGGAAATAGTCTGCTTAGAATTTCAAAGTCAGATTGGCAAGATAACGCGCTGGACTCTGCGGTGTTAAACGGACAGACCAGGCTTTTTCGCTGGTCAGGTTATCAACTTTAACCCCGATTCTGAAACGGCGCTGATCATAAAAGACAGTGGCATCAAACATAGTATATCCAGGGATAATCACTTTAGAAGTTTTGGTATTAGTTTGATAAGATGAACTTCCCGAGTTACCCCCAAAACCAGCTCCAAAACCTTTTAAGGCGCCTTGAGGGAATTTGTAGCTCATCCAGAAATTGATCATTTTATCAGGGCCTGACAAAGCTGGTCTTAAACCTTCGGTGTCCGGACTTCCTCCAACTGCTTTACTATCATTATAAGCATAACCAGCAATAATATTGAATCCCGGAAATGGATTTGCGGTCAGTTCAAATTCTACCCCCCTGCTTTTTTGATCCCCATCCTGAATACTATAAGTATTATTCGTTAAATCAGGACGAACAATATCTTTTACTTTGATATCATAATAGCTGATTGTACCTACTAATTTATGATCAAAAATATCTCCCTTAACTCCCATCTCTATCTGATTTGCTTGTTCTGGTTTAACCATATCTCCGTTAATCTTAGTCCCGTTTTTATTGGTAAAGGAGTTCATGTAACTACCGAATAGAGAAACACGATCTTTAACTACCTGGTAAACCAATCCTAATTTAGGGGAAAGTGCGGTTTGACCGAAAGCTCCGGTATTAACATCTGTAGCAACTACGGTTGTCCCATCAGCCTGATAACGGTCTAAACGAAGACTTACCATTGCTAAAAGCCTTTCACTCACATTAAAAACATCCGATGCATAAACAGCATAGCTGTTATCTGCATTCGCTTCATTTCTTATTTTTCCGGCTTTAGTTGGTGCAAGGTCATCAATAATCTTTTTGCTGATTCCAGCGTTATTACCAGGATTAACAAAGTTAACTTTTGGTCCTGTTACCTGAACTCTATCAAAAGTATTGGTATTGTTATAGAAATCAAGACCAACTACCAACCGGTTGCGGTGTGATCCGATTTTGAAGTCTCCTATAAAGTTTTGCTGAATGTCTGTTGCAATAAATGAAGTATAACCCCTCATCACCAAAGCACTCAGTTCGGTATCCGATACGCCGTTCAGCGCTGAAATATATCCTCTGATTGCAGTGCTTGACCTGGACATGACAGTTTGTGAGGTCCAGTTTTCAGACATTTTATAGTTAAATTGTGCAAATATGTTAACCATCTGCGTTCTGTAGGCCAGGTCATTATTTCCAAACAACTTGTCGTAAGGAAACCCCATATCTCTGATATTCTGCACCTTCACAACCTTAGAAGCTGGATCTGTCTTTGTGTAAGGGTTAAAACGAACAACAGATGTTCCTTCAGCCTGTCCATATTCCACATCAAAGAGCATAGAAAGTTTGTCTGTAATCTGATAAGACAGGCTTGGTACAACACTAAAGCTTTTGGTATATCCTGCGTCCTGAAAGTTGTTTTCATAAGTGCCTGCACCGTTTAAACGAAACAATACAGTTTTTTCTGCATTTAATGGTGTATTGATATCAAAGGCCATTCGTTTATAATCCCAGCTACCGCCAAATATGGAAACCTCACCCCCTACTCCATTGTAAGGTTTTTTGGTTACCCGATTAAATAAGCCACCATAACTGGACAGGTTATTTCCGAACAGTGTAGCCGAAGGGCCTTTAATAGCTTCTATACGCTCCAGGTTGGCGGGATCTATCGCAGTATAAGCAAAACCAGCAACCCCATTTCTCACCATCGGTTCAGTTTCAAAACCGCGGGAGCGGAAGGTTACTCTTCCCTGATTCGCGAGCATTGGGATTCCTGAGCCTGGAACATTTTTAGAAATACTGCCCAGATCAACGGCTAATTGTTCTTGAATAAGCTCTTTGGGAATAGAAATATAAACTTGTGGATTTTCCAGGTTCTTCAAAGGAAGGCGTGCTGAATAAACGCTTTCTTTCTTGGAAAACTTATTCGATGTGCCACCGATGATCACTTCTTGCAGGGCCTGAACATTTTCTTTACTTAATTGATAATCGGCTTTTATGGTTTGTCCGGCGAGAACTGTTACAATCAGGTCTTTTTGAGCGGCGCCCAGCATCTGAATTCTAATCGTATGTTTTCCAGCACTTACCTTATTAAAAGAGTAACCACCGTGCTCATCAGTCAGTGTGTGTTTAGCAATGTCAATTAAAGAAACTGAAATTGAGCCGGCAGGTTGACCATCTACGAGCAAAACCTGTCCAGATATATTTCCTGTTTTTTGCGTTGTTTGACTTTTTTGGGAGAAAGCGGTATAAAAACCAAATATTAAAAGTGCAGTAAGTAAGAATTTCATCAAATATTAGGGTATGTAAGTGTAATAATAACACCAGCAAAGATATACATTATCTGTAATCAGTCTAAATACACTTTAGATAATCTCTCTCTTTGTAGTCAAGAAAAATTGAGTCCCGATTCTTGTAATTTCAGTGGAAGATTTTGTGAACTGGGTAGGCTGAGACAGAATTCAAGCAGCTATAAATTGATCTTTACAGCATTAAAAGAGAGCTGAACTATTTATATAAGGAGACCTGCACATGAATCTTAAAGCAAGCACAACATCATCGATAAGAAAAATATATGATTTGATTAAACTGGCACCAGTTATCTTATTGGGCTTAGTTGTATTACTAAGTTGTGGATTGATATTTTTATAAAGATTAATCCGTTATAAATGACATTTATAGCGGTGCTTACCCTATTTTTGTATAAATGTCAACTACGAGTTACAAATCTTTCAGGCTATATGGATATCCGAGTTTTGGTTTAATCCTGATCCTGTTATTTTTCTTGATTAATCCCTACGAGCGTTCAATTCATAGTTGGAGACAGTTCTCCTTTTTAGATTTTATTTTCGTAGACGTGCTGTTAACGATGTCTTATGCGGCCTTGCTATTTGAGACGGGTATACAATTAACGTTAAGATTAAACAAGAAATTACCCTGGGAAAGAAAAATCATGACCAGATTTGTAGTGCAATTTCTTTTGCATATCTCACTGGTTTCTATTACCCTTATTCCCATTTTCCAAATTGAGCTTCCCAGTAAGTTTACGGCCGATCAGTTGTTGTTCCGCCAGATCATTATTTTCAGCTTTATCTTTTCTTTATTAGCCACAGCTGTATTTGCTGCTGAACATTTTTTCCATAAGTGGAAAGATACCCAGCTGGAAACTTCTATCATGCGGCAAAATGCAACGCAGGCACAGTTGGATGCGTTAAAACTTCAATTAGATCCGCATTTTCTATTCAATAACTTAAGTACACTGGCTTCACTAATTCCAGATAATCCTGCCTTATCAGTTGATTATGTGATCAAATTATCATCGATTTACAGATATATGCTGGCTAACCGGCCACAAAATATCATTTCTATCAAAGCCGAGCTTGAATTTATCCACGCTTATTTATTTTTATACCAGACCAGATATGGTGAAGCGATACAGGTCAATCTTTCTAATCTGGAAGAGTTAAGTAATAGAGGCATCGCTCCTTTAACGCTTCAACTACTTATTGAAAATGCGATTAAGCATAATTCCTTCTCCCTGGAATCTCCATTAAAAATTGACATCTATGCTATGGAAAATAAATGGATAGTGGTGAGAAACAACAAATCCCTTAAAGTCTCCAAAGAACCAGGCTCACAACTGGGTTTGAAGAATATTCGGGAACGATACTTGCTATTAGGTGACGGAATACCAGTAATTAATACGGAAGAACATTATTTTGAGGTCAAAATACCTTTGTTATTAACTAATAAACAGTAATATTTTGCCGCAATGGTGTCTTTTTATTGAATTTAAGCTAAATTATAGAATTACAAACCAAACATGCTGAGCGTTTTAATTATAGAAGATGAGATTCCCAATGCGGTCAGATTAAAAGAAATGCTGATCAAAATAGATGATACTATCCAAATTGCTGGCCAGCTGCAAACAATCCGGGCTAGTATACAATGGCTGAATGATAATGACCATCCTGATTTAATTTGCATGGATATCCGTTTAACGGATGGGCTAAGTTTTGAGATTTTCAACCAGGTCCAAATCCAGTCACAAGTTATCTTTATAACTGCTTATGATGAATATGCGCTCCGGGCTTTTGAAGTCAATGGAATCGATTACCTTTTAAAACCAATGGAAGCATATAAACTCGAAAACAGTATCCGTAAAGTTAAAAATATGATCGGCAAAGCAGACCATTCAGGAATGCAGGAAATCCTGCAGAAAATTGAAATTAAAGCGCATGTTTACCGTTCCCGCTTTTTAGTCGCCTACCGCGATATGTTTGTGCCTGTTATCACAACAGAGATCGCTTATTTCACTTCAGAAAATAAAAAGAATTACCTGACTACGCACCAGGGTCAGCATTATATGATTGAAGAAACATTGGAAGAGCTGGAACAAGCGTTAAATCCACAGGACTTCTTCAGGATCAGCAGACAATATATTGTGTCCGTCAAATCCATTCATAAAATCTATCAGTCTTTTAATGGTAAACTGAAAATTGAACTGATCCCCGCAAATGAGGCACCTGTTTTGGTGAGCCGGGATAAATCAGTAAGTTTAAAAAAATGGTTAAATAGTTCTTTTTAAAATCGGCGAATGCACGCGTTTATTATCACATTATCAATTCTTCTGCTTTCTTTTACTCTACTATCAATTGTTAAACACGATTACTGGACTTTCCGGATTTTCGACTATCCAAGGTTACAAAAGCTGGTACTTTCTATCATTTGTTTATTCCTGATTATCTTTTTTTACCATGGACAACTGCTATACTACTGGTTGCTGATTGGCTTAATCACGCTGAATATTGGCTATCTTTTTAAACAAATTGTCCCCTTCACTCCTCTGGGGAAAAAGCAGGTGATCCGTGTAACAAGCCCTATTCCAGCGCAGAGCCTGAGTATTATGATTGCTAATGTTTATCAGGACAATACCAATTCAAATGGATGCCTGCGGGAAATACAGAAAAATGATCCAGATCTTGTACTCCTGCTGGAAACTAACCACCGCTGGGATACCGAAACAAGGGAGCTGGAAAAAAAATATAAGTTTCATATTCGTGTACCACTGGAAAACACCTATGGCATGCTCCTGTATTCCAAATTGGAATTGACAGATTCAGAAGTTCTTTATCTCGTAGAAAAAGATATTCCGTCTATTCATACCGGTGTTATGCTTAAAAATGGAATGCGGATTCAATTGTATGCTTTACACCCAACTCCACCTGTACCTAACGAAAACCCAAGGTCAACAGAAAGGGATCAGGAATTGCTGCTCACTGCAGATCTTGCGCAGAAAAGTAAAGATCCCGTGATTGTTATTGGAGATATGAACGATGTGGCCTGGAGTTATACAACGGAACTATTTTTAAAGATGAGTGGCTTGTTAGATCCAAGAAGAGGAAGAGGGTTTTTCAATTCCTTTCATGCACATTATCCAATCATGCGTTTTCCACTCGACCATGCTTTTATCTCCACAGACTTTAAGTTAAAGCAAATCAAACGCCTGGCAAATTTTGATTCTGATCATTTTCCGATTTATATTGAGCTACAATATGAGCAAAAAGCTTCCCTTCAGCAAGAAGCGATGGAGCCCGATGCTGAAGATATAGCGGCCGCAGCAGAAAAGAAAGCATATATTACCAGTGATTAAGCGAAAATAAACTGTATATGGAATCTAATGATGTAAAAATATCCCGTAAGAAACCTATTTTCCCAGTTACACCTGCTTTGCAGAAATACCTGAGAACTTATCAGCGTGATTCAAAACTTCCGATTACTTATAATGATTTGTTAATCTTTGACGAAGCTTATCCGATTATGGATAAATATGGAAAGGATTCACTTTGGGAAGGGCCTATTTATCCCGCAGACCGGATTGAGCAGCTACATAATGGTTTGAAGGTTATTTACGCCAATCTAAAAGCATCCGGTAATCTCCGTATCGTACAGCACAAGTACATTGAGAAAATTGAATACTGCACCTTTGGGAATACACATCCTTTCCGGATTAAAATTGTAAACCGTTTGAACGATGTGTATGACTACTTTTATGTTAAAAAAGCTGATGCATCACGGATTTATGGGCTGGAACTGGAAGAAATCCTGTCTCCAAATCAGGTCAATTATCTTGTGGATGGAGAAACTTTGATTGAAGAACATGTGGCTGGAATACCAGGAGATGTTTTCGCAAAGATGTATTTACATAATCCAGAGTACAACCCTACACGGATCGCAAAGGAATTCGTAAAATTCAACGAACGCTGTTTAGTCATGTTATTAGGTGATATGCGGGCTTATAATTTTGTAGTACAGATCACGCCAGATTTTGACGACATACAGTTCAGAATCAGGGCTATTGACTTTGATCAGCAATTTTATGAGGGAAATATCAAAGTATATCTTGCGCAGTTCTTTAAAGAGAACCTACCTTATGTAAAGATGTGTATGGAGCAATTATCTGATAAGACCTTTCTGCAATATCAGCAGGAAGAGAAGTCTTCGATACTACATCGCGTTCGCAGTGAGCGGCATCGTTTAACAGATTTACGGGATGTATCCAATACGGAGATATTAACCACACCAGAAAACATAGCATCTTTGAAAAAAGGAATGTCAGAGCATTTTGCAGACCTGAATTATTTAAGCTGTAATACCATGACTGATATCGTAGAATTGAATATCAAGAATATCATCAGGCAGGTGAAATTATAAGCAATATATTTTAACCGGCAAACGGTTAAAATTACATGTAAATTAATCATATTTACATATGATATTACAATCAGGCACTGTTTTGTGGGTTTTTGACCACGATTTCCCTAATTTTTCAATGCTCGCTAAAGTGGGTATATTATTTTCAGGAGTAAACCCATTACACACTGGTGCGGGTACGATCAGTCTTACCCCTGACCAGCTAAAATTAATATCAGCTGATAGTGAACTGATCATTCCACTAAAAGATATTACCCAGATTTATATGGGTTTTGATGAGGTTTACAAGGCCATGTATGTAAAAAGCCTCGGCACTTTCTGGCAGCCACTGAGAATAATTTACACTCAGGATGAGGAGACAATGGTTATTTATCTGGTAATCGATCTGGATTATTTATCATCCTCGAATGCTGCCTGGTTTGAGTTATTAAAAGAAATGCTTTCCTAACTTAAGAATGGTTTGAATCCAGTACCAACTTGCTCCATCCCCCTTCCCCACTGGCCTTTAATTCTTTTTTGCGTTCTTCCAGGATCTTCTGCATTTTACTATTATAGGCCCAGCATGTACTTTGTCTGATGAGCAATAATCCAGAAAGTTTATGAGAAGAAATCTTCCCTTTGGTAGAATACACGAGAAAAAGCATATAAAAAGCTTTATTAATCGGAATCTTGCTATTTTGGAAAATGGTATAGGCAATTACGGATTCATCATAGCCACATTTTGTACACCTTCTGCTATAGGGTAAGAAACCGGCAAGAAAAAACGTATTTGTACACTTACGGCACGCGTATCCATTTGCCCATTTCAGCTCAGAAAGATATTTAAAACAGGTTTCTCTATCTGGATAAATCTTACTGAACTCCGCAAAATCAACATGGTCTGACATGACTCTTGCTTTGGTTACCTTCTCAATATTCAAATGCAGCTCCTGATTATCCTTTTCCAGCATCGAATTCATTAAGGAGATTTCTTCATTTTGTTTCTCAATAATGGAAGCTTTTAAACTAACTTCTTGTGTGCGTTCATCAACCAGCGTGGACAGTTCTTTATTCAAGGTATCTTTGAGGCTTTCATTTACTTGTAATTGATGGATCATTCTTTTTTGCACCTCATTTTCATTTTTACGTAAGGTGCGCACACTTTCCCCGATAGCAAAAGAAACCAGGATCATCTCAAATATAAAGCAGAAGCTCAGACTATAATAAGTAAAGGGTCCATATGGCATCCATGACACATTGAGTAACAATAAAATCTTAATAAAAAAGCCAATCACCAGAAATGAATAACCAATCACAAAAAACATAGCTGGACGGTAATGGTTCTTCAAAATATAGATACCAGTTCCGTAAGCGACCAGCAACGGGATCAGTTCTACCAGTTTATAACTAAATAACTGCTTATTAAACAAGCAGATTATAAAAAACAAGCTGCGCAAGCTGATAACCCAAATAATTAACCGATAAAGCCTGGGGGCTTTAGCCTTGACACCGAGAAAATTAAGTGTAAACATCAACGCAAAAACACTACTTAAAAACAAAGCCAGGCCAATACCATATTCATTCCATAAAGGCCAGTTTGGCCAGAGATATTGAAATGCAATACCATCAATGCTCATTTCGTATAAACCGATACTCAGGTTATACAATACATAATAGAGGTATTGCATTTGCCTGACCGCAAAAAACATGAGCAGATTATACAAACTGAAGACAATAACCATCCCATAGAACAGTCCGAAGATCAGGTATTCATTCAATGCATATTTTACGAACCAGCGGATATCCCTTAAGACTATAATAGCGCTTACGGATTGTGAAGATTTGATCCTTACGTAATAAGTTAATGTTGCGTCTGTGTTGTTATTGAGTTCATAAATGAAGTTTTTGTGCTGATATTCTCTTTGACGAAATGGATAAGCAGTCCCAGAATAATAAGCTTGATAATGACCATTGTTATTGGGCACGAACAGGCTAAAATGATTAATTGACTGATCAAAAAATTCAAGTACCCAATTTTTAGCAGATGCGCTGGAATGCTTAATCTTAAATCTGTACCAATAAGCAGAGGTTAGATGATAGTTCTTCGGTGTATACTTAGTATTGGTAATGAATTTTGACTGAATAGCCGGCTTTAAAACATCCTGCAATGTTAAAGCGTTAGTGCTATCTTCCAAACACTCAATTTCTCCGTAAGAAAAAATATAATGAGGGACTTTATCTTGAATAGCGATGACCTTTTGTGCATAAGACAGTTGAATCGTCAGCATCAAAAATAAACACATGACCATAAGGATTCTAACCAAATGGCCTGTAAAAAAGATAAAAACAGGTTTAGTCATTAAAAATTGTAAAGATGTTAATCACAGGATGACTAAATATAATCAATTGCAATGAACAATTTAACAATCAAATAACTGGCCCGGTAAATGAAAGCCGGGCCAGTTGAGTGCACTAATTGATTTTATTCACCACTAAATTATCGTAATAGATATAATCTGTAGTATTAGCTTTCCATTCTTCCTGACTTCCACCTCTGAAAGTATGGAATGTAAGCTTATTGATTAATCTTTGACTATCATTTGTAGTCCAGCGGATATCATTATCCAGAATGGTTTGTCCATTGATAATAATTTGTGCATGTCCGTTTGTGCTTGAGCCAGTATTGCTTTTCACATACATATGGACATGGTACCAAACCCCTTTTTGAAGCGATCCGCTTGCTGGGAAACGTTTAGTATAAGTATCTCCAAACTTAGTAGGCTGATCTTTATGATAAACATAAGGCTGAAAGAATACCCGGTCTGCACTTGGTGAATACCACATTAACCGGAGGGTTCCGCCATTTCCGTCCCATCCTGGATCTCCACCAGTATTTCCTTCACCGATAGCAAAGCCAAAACCAATCTTTCCACCCCTGCTAAAATTGAAATTGCTGTGAAATTTCACATCATAGTCTACTTCGTAAGCAGTTCCCTGGTTTAAATTCACATTTCCAATCAACCCTCCAGCTCCTGATAAGGCATTTGGCAATAAAGTAACCCTTAAACCATTAGACCCATCTTTTCCATTGGTAACAAACGCTCTTGATTCTTGCCATCCAGAGATATTTCCAAAATCTGCAGCTGCTTGTGAATTGGTATAAGTTGAACCGTTAGTTCTGTTTTCCCAGTTCAGATTGATATCACTATTTACGGCATTCACTGCTGTTGTTGGAATCTCCTGATCTTTGTTTCCCGATTCGTTTGTATTGACGTCTTTTTTACAAGCCGCCCCGAATAAAACTGCCAGCAAAACGATACTGGCCATTAACTGTTTTTTGTTAGTCTGTTTTTTCATTGGATAAATATTTGGTTTATAATTTGGTTGCTATAAATTTAAAGGAGTTTTATTGACATAAGCAAGAAAATTATTTTACAATAATCTGTATATCAAATAATTAAAAAATAATTGATACGCTATAAATCATAGATTCCTTAACATAATTATTGCCTTTATCCCACTGTAACCACTTTGGTTGCTTTCTTCTCCTAATGCTGATACGCTTACACCACAAAAAAATATTTATTCTTTTTTTCAATCGGCGGGCAATTGCCTTCAAGGGATTAAAAAAAAGCCAGCGAATGTGAGCTGCGGGTTTATTCTTAAACTTATTATTTGATATATTCGGCCATCAATCAGTCCAAAAGACTATTTATCAAATTCGAATACCTAAAACATCTTACATAAATACCTTTATGAAAAAAATCAATAACCTTTATTGGATGGCAGCGTTATGCCTGCTATTTAGCTGTACCAAACAAAAAATTAATGTTCAACCTGAGGGTTCCTCATCTGCACAAAATGCAAAACTGACACAGTCCTCACCGATTGGTGACGTAGTTGGTAAAATTACCGTCGGCTACCAGGGTTGGTTTGCTTGTATCGGGGATGGGTCACCAATTAATGCCTGGTGGCATTGGGCGCCAAATGCTTCACAGCAGCCATCAAATAGCAACAATGGTATCAAATCCTGGCCAGATATGCGGGAGTATACAGCTTCTTATCAAACGGGTTTTTCTAACCTGGGAAATGGACAGCAGGCCAGGCTATTCTCTTCTTACAGCGATCAGACTATCGATCTCCATTTCAAATGGATGGAACAAAATGGCATCGATGCCGCAGCTTTACAAAGATTCAATCCCAATGGTTGGGAAGGCCCGATCAGGGACGCTATTACGAATAAAGTCAAAATCGCAGCCGAAGCGCATAACCGCAAATTTTACATCATGTACGATGTAAGCGGCTGGACAGAAATGCAGGCTGAAATCAAAGCAGACTGGACTTCAAAAATGTCGGCTTATACAGCTTCACCGGCCTATGCTAAACAAAACGGCAAACCAGTAGTTTGTATCTGGGGATTTGGATTTGACGACAACAACCATCCCTGGTCTGCAGCTGTATGTTTAGAGGTTATCAATTGGTTCAAAGCAAAAGGTTGTTATGTGATTGGCGGAGTACCAGCGCACTGGAGGGAAGAAAACAGCGATTCCCGTCCTGACTTCCTTCAGGCTTATAAAGCTCTGAATATGATTTCTCCATGGATGGTAGGAAGAATTGGCAATGTGAATGATTCTGATAACTTTTATAACAATAATAATGTACCTGACCAGGCTTATTGTAACGCAAATGGTATCGATTATCAGCCATGCGTACTACCGGGAGATCTACAGGAAAGACAACGTGCGCACGGTGATTTTATGTGGCGTCAGTTTTATAACATGATTAAAGCGGGTTGCCAGGGGATATATATTTCTATGTTTGATGAATATAATGAAGGGAATCAAATTGCTAAAACTGCAGAGAATGCCGCTATGGTTCCTTCAGGTGGTAATTTCCTCGCGCTCAATGAAGATGGCGTAAATTGTTCTGCTGATTATTACCTGAGATTAACCAATGATGGTGGCAGAATGCTGAAAGGTCAGCTTCCCCTAACTGCTGTCAGGCCCACTGAACCTGTTATTGGCGGTGGTACGGTGGGCGGAATTCCATTTGATCAGACAATTAGCCTTAAGGGATCTAATAACCTGTTTATAACTACCGGTGGCAGTATCCAGAATATGCTTTGCAACCACAGTACAGCTGGCGTTACGGAGCATTTTACAGTCGTTAATGCAGGCAATGGCAAGGTTGCGTTAAAGAACGGCGATAAATATGTGTCTTCAGAGAATGGGACAGCGCCAATTAGTTGCAGCCGTAACTCTATAGGCATATGGGAGCAGTTTGACTGGATTAAGAATGGTAATGGAACGGTATCATTACGCGGAAATAACGGCAAATTTATTTCTACAGAGAACGGAACACAAGCCATGAACTGCAATCGGGATTCGGCAGGAATCTGGGAACAGTTCAATTATAATTAACATAAATTACCACAGAAGGAGCAAGACGCCCTTCTGTGGTTTTTATCAAATTAATAGTTTTTATGGATCCTGCCATTATAAACATCATCCCAGGTAATATACGGATAGAGGTTATATTTCTTAGCTTGGACCTCAAATAAAGCCTTCAGCTCTTCCAGTTTCTCCGGGTATTTTTTAGCCAGGTTGATCCGTTCGTTAAAATCCTCTTTGAGGTTATACAATTCCCAAACCTCCTCTTTATAGTTTTTCGGAATTCCCTCTTTATTATTCGCTACATCAATCAAATCAGGGTGATAAGGTAAAGCAGCCTTCCACCCATCATTGTAAATTGACCTTGCGCCAAAAATATAATAATGCTGAACAAGATGTCTTGCCGGCGCTTTTGCATCATTGAAAGAATAAACCAGAGAAGTGCCCTGGATAGAATCTTGCTTAATTCCTCTGATATATTCAGGAGCTTTAATTCCTGTATACTCTAAAGTAGTTGGTAAAAGATCAATCACATGGCTGTATTGCGTACGGATACTCCCTTTATCTTTAATCCCTTTTGGATAATAAACGATCAATGGATTACGTGTACCTCCTTCAGAATCAGCATCCTGTTTCCATTGTTTAAAAGGGGTATTTAAGGCCTGTGCCCAGCCCAAAGGATAATTTCCCTGGATCGCGTCTGGCGTTCCGATTTCATTGATGACCTCTGTATTGTGTTTCAGGGATTCTTGTAAAGTCAGTTTTGCGGAAGCATTGCGCGGCAAGTCAATCGTTCCGTTCAAAGTCCCCTCTTTACTAGCGCCATTGTCACCAATAATTACAAAGACCACTGTATTTTCAAGCTGTTTTATTTCTTTCAAATGGTTGATCAGCCTGCCAACTTCATGATCTGTATAAGTTAAATAACCCGCGTAAACTTCCATAAAACGGGTGTATAGTTTCCGTTCCTGGTCAGTTAGCTTGTTCCATGCTTTGATATTCTGATTACGCTCCGGCAATACTGCATTTGCAGGAATAATACCTAATTTCTTTTGTCTGTTGAATACTTCTTCTCTGAATACATCCCAGCCTTTGTCAAACTTACCTTTATACAGATCGCTCCATTGTGTGGCTACCTGATGAGGGGAATGTGTTGCACCGGGTGCGTAATACAAGAAGAAAGGTTTACCAGATCTGGCCCGTTGCTGCCTGTCAATAAAGCTGATCGCTTTGTCTGTGATTTGTTCATTCAAATGTCTTCCATCTGGCTTAACGTGCGCGTTATCTTCTACTAAATCAGGCTTATACTGATCAGTAGCTGAACCTAGAAAGCCGAAGAAATGATCAAAACCTTTTCCCAGTGGCCATCTGTCAAACGGCCCGGCATCTGATGCATCTTCATCCGGGGTCAACCCATATTTTCCAACTGCAAATGTATTATATCCGCTTTCCCGAAGAATCTCGGCTACAGTTCCTTTATCCGATGGAATCCTGCCATCGTAACCTGGAAAACCAGCCGACATTGCGATATGAGAAAAACCACCTTCATGAACTGAATGACTATTCCGGCCAGTTAACAGTGCGGAACGTGTGGGGGCACAAATTGCTGTGGTGTGGAAATTAGTATACCTTAATCCTTCATTAGCCAAAGTATCAAAAGTAGGTGTATTGATAATTCCTCCCAAGGTACTGGTAGCGCCGAAACCGACATCATCCAGGAGTACCCATAACACGTTTGGCGCACCCTTTGGGGCAGTTTGTGGCTTGGTCCACGACTCTTTCGATTCGGCCAGGGTCCTGCCGGTTACCCCTTTAAAAACCTCTTGTTGCTGGGTAATATTCTGCGCATACCCAACCGTATAACCCAGCCCGGTCATGATGGTAACCAAAGCAATAATTCGTTTCTTACTCATGTCTTTTGGTATTTATGATTTTTTCTATTTCTGCTGTCGATGATAATCCTGCTTTTTTCCAAACTTGTTTTCCGCCTTGATACAAGACCAGGGTCGGCAATTGACTAACCTTTAATTCCCTAAGCAACAAAACATTATCATAAGCTTCAATGCGAACTACTTTAGTTTTAAAATCTTGTTTCTTTTCTAAAGAATCCAATACTGGAATCAGTTTTTTACAAGCACCGCAATATTTAGAACCAAAGTCAACTAAAACTAATCCAGAAGATCCAGTCAGCGTTTTAAACTGCGCTGATGATAGCGAAAGCCCTTTTTCAGTTGTACTGACGATAGGATACCCTGAACCAATCCAGTTGGCAATCCCACCAGGTAGCACATGCACTTCTTTAAAACCTTTGGATCTTAGTTCTTTTGCTACCGATACACTTCGTCCATTCCCTATAGAATAAACAAAAACGGGCCTGTCCTTAATGAGTGCATCCACTGCTTTTGCATACGCCGTTGATGCGGGATCAATGTTAACTGCTCCCTTTAAATGATTCTGAGTGAACTCTTCAGCAGTTCTGGCGTCTACGATTTGTGCATTGGTCACTTTAGATTTGACTGCAAATCCGGCCAGTGTTAAAAAAGATTCCTTTGTACCGGATGCAGCTACTGCATTAACTTGCTGATTTTCAACTTTCTGTACTTCAACTTGCTGAGCTTTAACTTGTTGTACTTTAAATTGTTGACCTTTAACTTGCTGATTTTCAACCTGCTGTACTTCAACTTGCTGTACTTCAACCTGCTGTACTTCAACCTGCTGAGCTTTAACTTGCTGCGCCTTAACCATTCCCGATACCGAAATGAGTACGATTAAAATAAGATGTTTTATCTGTTTCATATTTATTTGATTTTGTTCCAGTCTTTGACACCAACTTTTGCTGCCCATATTTGATATTTTTTCTCCAATTGTTTCACCTGGTCAGGATATTTGGAGGCCAGGTTATGTACCTCAGTTCTATCCGTTTTAAGGTTATATAATTCCCATGGTGCATTTAATTCTGCAACGAGTTTCCAGTCTTTGTCTCTGATTGCCCTGCTCCCTTCATGTTCCCAATAAAGGGCACCATTTCGTCGTACTTTCTTTCCTTTAAATACATCCACCAAGCTTTGTCCTTCAAGCTTCTTCAGCACATGACCTTTAAAAGAATCTGGATATTTAATTCCGGAAATCTCCAGTAATGTGGGCAACAGATCGATAAAATGTGCCGGTTTATCACTACTGGAGCCCGCTTCAATCACACCCGGGAAGTAAGCGATAAAAGGGCTGGATATACCTCCTTCGTGCGTATTCTTTTTAAATAACCGGAATGGTGTATTGCTTGCATTTCCCCAGGGTGCCTCATAGCTGTCAATTGAGTTTACACTACCGGGAACTCCATTTTTCTGTGTTACATAGTCCCAATTTTTAACTTCATCTGCACTCCCGCCATTATCTGAAAGAAAAACGATCAGCGTATTTTTATCCCTCTTCAGCTGTTTGATCTTATCCAGTATCTGACCAATTCCGGCATCCATCCGGTCAATCATAGCTGCATAAATTGCCATGCGGGTATCCCAGTGTTCTTTTTCCTGTTCAGACAATGAATTCCATTCCTTTACACTTTCAAAACGCGGGGATAAAGCCCACTCCTTTTTGATCATCCCAAGAGCCAACAGCCTTTTATACCTGCGCTGTCTTAATTCATCCCAACCTTCCAGGTATTTGCCCTTATATTTTGCGATATCTTCCGGCAATGCCTGGATAGGCCAGTGCGGTGCATTATAAGCCACGTATAATAAAAATGGATCAGGCTGATCTTTGATTTCATCCAGAGATTTCAAAGCAAAATTGGTAATTGCCTGAGTTAGATATAAAGACGTATCCTGACGCTGAACTTCTTGACCATTCAGTAAAAAAGTGACTGTCCGGCCATCGTTGTATAAGGGCTTTGAATTAAAATAACTGCTTCCATTGTTCTGCAAGGTGAATGATTTGTCAAAGCCCCTGTTTACAGCCCAGGCAGAAGGCAATAATCCGACATGCCATTTACCTGAAACAATAGTATGATATCCTCCTGCTTTTAATAACTCTCCCATAGTAACGCAATTGGAATTCAAGAACCCCTGATAGGCTTCGGAGCCCTTATTTTGCACCATATCACCTACCCCAGCCTGATGCGGATAAAGTCCTGTAAGCAAGGCCGCCCTTGACGGACAGCATCTTGCCGCATTATAAAATTGACTCATCACCAACCCTTGTTTTGCCAGTTTATCTAAAACCGGGGTATGAATTTCAGCACCAAATGCACCAATATCCGAGAAGCCTAAATCATCGGCCAGAATGACAACAATATTTGGTCTGGATTGCTGCGCCGCGGCTTGCAAGGCAGTTATCCCCCAGAATAAAATCAAGATGACGGTACGATTTTTCATGTCTTTCCTATTTATAATTTACCAGCCGGCATTTTGTCTCAGTTTTGCGTTCAGATCAATTTCCTGTTGAGGGATCGGAAACAGCAAGTGTTTGGGTACAGATACATTAGTCTTACCCACCTTTTTAAGTGCATCTTCCAGAATAATCTTCCCTGTTGCATCTTTTTCCCTGATCAGGTCAAACCAGCGTTGATTCTCCCAAACCAGTTCAAGCCTGCGGTCCAGATAGAGTGAATCCCTGAATTGATCTTTAGACAAATTGCTTAAAGGAGCTAAACCAGCACGCTCCCGAACACGGTTATAGGCTGCATAAGCCTTCGCTGAAGGCCCGTTAGCTTCATTTTCGGCTTCTGCTAAAATCAACAACACTTCAGAAAACCTGATAATAGGCACATTAGCAGCAGATTCACTTAGATTAGCCACTTGCGTTGGGTCCCAGTATTTGTTCAGATAAGGAATGGAGTCACCAGGAATAGATTTATCCACCAAATCTCCGTACCATTTCCCATCGGAACCTAAAAACCGGGTAACAAAAGTCCCGTTTCTCTTTCTGCGGTCATTGGCATTATACAGTTTATAAATACTAAAATTCTTATCCGTTCCCTGCGTATAAAACCTCACTTGATCGGCATAAGAGCCTACCATACCCGGAACTCCCGAACGTGCTCCCCTTGGGGCCTGATTATTCCCTTGTCCCAGAGAATTAGATTTAAATTGCGCGGATAAAATATGCTCTTTCCCATTTTTAAAAGCAGGAAGAAATACCTGCGAATAATCAGCAAAAAGATCGTATTTATAAGGACTTGAACCCGGACTATAAGGATATCCACCAGTTACCTCTTCAGCTTTTAAAACCGTCTCAGTCCATTTTCCTTGCGTCAAATAAACCTTTGTCAGGATCGATTTTGCAGCCCCCGCGGTTGCTCTTCCCAAGTCTGCACCAGTATAAGAAGCTGGCAAGGCCGATGCAGCATCTACCAAATCTTTTTCAATCTGTGCGTAAACTCCGGCAACCGGTGTTTGTTCTATCGCAAAGTCTACGATGGTCACTCCATCCTGATCATGTAAAATCAAAGGAACAGGCCCAAACAAACGGACCAGGTTAAAATAATATAAAGCCCGGAGTAATTTAGCTTCTCCAACCAACCTTTTCTTAAGGTCATCTGTTAAAGCTGCGTCCAATATTCCAGGAACTTTATCAATCGCAATATTCGCTTTTTTTATTCCAGCGTAATGCTGCTGCCACAATTGCAACACCCTGAGCCCTGTTGAGGAATGATTGAGCACAGCTTGTGAGCGTACATCTGCATTAGTGGCACCAGGGCCCGGATCAATATCATCAGACATAAAGTCCATACCTGTTGCAAATAGCGTATTATACGGCGTTTGCACAGCAGAGCCGCCAGAGTTTAAAAGAAAGTAAGCAGCATTCACTGCATTAATTGCATCTGCCTTGGTTTTATAGTAGTCATTTGCAGGAATAAAAGAATCCGGATTCTCTTTCAGTTTAGCGCATGAACTTATCACCCCAAGGGTTAAAGTCAGCATAAAATAGGTTATAGTTTTCTTCATCATATCAGCTTAAAAGGAAAGTGTAGCCCCACCCATGATGGTTTTACTATTTGGATAAACACCATTGTCTACGCCCGAATTGATCGCAGATTGTCCATTGTAATTTGCCTCAGGGTCATATCCTGTATACTTGGTCCAGGTCCATAAATTCTGTGCAGAAACATAAAACCTCACCGATTTTATCCCCGCCTTATTCAATATTTTATGGGGTATAGTATAGCCAAACGTTACATTTTTCAAGCGCAGGTAAGAAGCATCTTCAATAAAGCGGTCAGAAATTGTAACCGCCGGATCAGTATAGGCATTATGGACATCAGTGTTGGTATTGGTCGCTGTATAACGGTTCAGCAAAGTGCGCGGAGCATTCGTATAACCTGTGCCCAGCTCTAAAGTCCCATTGTTCTGATTGTATAGTTTATTTCCGTAAGAGGTCTGAAAAAACACGGACAGATCGAAACCTTTGTAGCTCACATTATTCGTGATTCCACCTGTAAATAAGGGTTGATTAGCAATAATATAGCGATCTCCTGCCTGCGTAATTTTACCATCCCCATTTTTGTCGACATATTGCTGACCACCAGCTGTTTTATTACCTGAGGGAGTTAAAGCTTGTGCGGGAGGGGTTCCTGCAGGAATCAGTCCATCAGTTTTGTAAACAATAAACGACCCGATCGGATAACCTACTGCCGCAACAGATGGCAGAGCGCTATCAGGAATCAACTGGTTTACATTATCCAGGCTCAGTACTTTGTTCCTGTTAATTGCAAATATCAGGTTCGTAGACCATTTAAAGTCTCCAACCAGGTTTTTGGTATTGATACCCAGCTCAAAACCTTTATTCTGTACAGCACCAATATTCTGATAAATCTGGCTTTGAAGTGTGGTGAAGTCAAGTAGTCCGCTCGTTGCAGGTACTGTAATATTATATAACAGGTCGGTAGTTTTCTTATAATAAACATCTGCAACCACGTTAATCCTGCTGTTAAATAATGCCAGATCAATTCCAAGATTATACTGCGCAGTCTTCTCCCAGGTCAGGTTAGGATTTGCATTTGTACCCGGTGCATAACCAGAGGCGTTACTCCCGTTAAAATTATAACGATAAAAGGTTTCTCTGGAATAAGACTGGTATGGCGGAATTTCCTGGTTACCAGTTACACCTGCACTAAAACGGACTTTCAAATTAGTGATTACCCGGTTACCTTTCAAAAAATCTTCTTCAGTCGCATTCCAGGCTAATGCCGCAGAAGGAAAAGTCCCCCATTGATGCCCATCTGCAAAACGCGACGAACCATCGGCCCTCAAAGTTAAAGTCAGCAGGTATTTGTTCCTGTACCCATAATTTGCTCTGGCCAGAAAAGATCTTAATGCGGTAGCATAAGAAGAAGAAAAAGGTGTTTGAGAGATAATTCCAGAAGAAAGATCATTGTAACTGGTTTCATCGGTTGCAAAGCCAGCAGCTCCCGCAATAGAGCCTTTGGTCACTGCAGATTCTTGTGTATAACCAACCAACACATTGATATTATGATCATTATTGAACTGTTTGGTATAGTTCAGGGTATTTTCATTAAGCCAGCGGGTAGTAAATAGTGTACCGATCTGGGCAAGACCAGAGGTCCCGCTTCCCTCATAAACTGTTGAAGGAAGGTAACGGTTCTGCTTATTGTCTACAATCAATACACCAGCAGCAACTTTGGCTTGCAACCCATCAATAATCCGATAATCAGCGGAGGCATTTCCCAACACCAAATTAGTCCGGGTTTCATTCAGCTGATTGTATAATGTATTGATCGGATTTCCATAAGTCCCTTCAAACGGACTTTTCAAATAGAAGGAGCCATCTGGATTATAAACCGGAACTGCGGGAGTCATCAACAGCAGATTTGGTACAACAGATTGTGGTGCAACCTGGGCTTTTGAACTGCTCCCTGCAATGTAAGACACAATTTTTAGCCGTTCATTGTATTGATGTTCCACATTCAAACGACCAGAATAACGCGTAAAGCCAGTATTCTGCAATACACCATCCTGTTTAAAATAGTTCCCTGAAATTGCAAATTTGGTTTTCTCCGTACCTGTTAAAATCGACAGGTTGTGACTCTGAATAGCAGCCTTGCGAAAAGCAGCAGCCTGCCAATCTGTTCCAACTCCTAACGCATCGATCTGTGCTTGTGTATAAAAAGGTGCTTTCCCAGCATTAACCAAGGCATCGTTCCTAAGCTGCCCCCACTCTGAAGCATTGAGCAGCGGAATCGTTTTCACCACTTCCTGAGTACCATAATAGCTATCAAAGTTGATAGATGACTTTCCAGCGGTTCCTTTTTTAGTATTGATGATGATCACTCCGTTTGCTCCTCTTGAGCCGTAAATCGCTGTCGAGGAAGCGTCTTTTAAGACATCAATGGATTCTATGTCTCCGGGATTTATGGAAGAAAGCAAGTTAATTTTAGGTCCGCTGGTCACGCCTGCATCTGCCAGCTTCTCATCGTTATAAAAAGGAAAACCATCTATCACATATAAGGGTTGTGAACCAGCTGTTAGTGAAGCTGTGCCTCTCACCTGCACGCTTACTCCCCCACCCGGTTGTCCTGTGGATTGTGTAACCTGAACTCCTGGAATCGATCCCTGAAGCAAACGTTCCGGAGAACTTACAGGTTGTCCCTTAACTTCTTCCAGCTTAATGGAAGCTACAGATCCGGTAATGTCTTTTCGCCGCTGTGTTCCGTAACCAACTACCACTACATCATTCAAATTGTTAGTTGCTTCTTTCAGCAAGATTTCAACAGGACTGCCATCTACATTCAACTCTAACTTTTCGTAGCCGATAAAGCTGATGATCAGCGTATATGGGAATTTCTGACCTGTTTTAAAATTGAATCTGCCTTTATCATCGGTCGCTACTTTATGGGTAGTCCCTTTGATTTGTACCAGAACACCGGGTAAAGCTTCTTTAGTTTTATCGTCCAGCACCCGGCCAACAAGTGTTGAATTGATCAATGGCTGATTGTCCTGTGCCAAAGTTATTAAAGGAGTGATCAGTTGTAAAAAAAGTATAAATAGTATAAATTGATAGGTTTGAACTCGTTTTTTAAGAATAAAACCGGCAATATTATTGATTGCCGTATAGATTAAAGCCGGGACATAACTCTCCCCGGCTTTAGCAAGATTTTGCATATTAGTATGGTTTAAAAATGACTAGAGATAAGCAGGTCCAACGCCAATTGACTTCCTGTACTTATTAAATTAATCCCTGGGGTTAAGGCTGATTTTTAGTATAAACAATTCATCTTTAAGAGTTTACGGGTGAATTAAAAATTTGCCCCTGCTTGTAAGGTTATTTCTTTTAAAACCTGCTGCTCTTCTTCTCTATGCGCAGCTACAGCATTTGGTTCCGGTAAAGGGGTAAGTTCATGGTGCTGCTCCACGTGTTTTTGGATAGGGATATCCTGTTTTACCATCGGCCCGTCAGCTGCCAATTCACTTCCCACAACATTCGATTTGAAAATTGGCCATAACAACTGCGCATACCAGGGATCTTCTTCATAATGTGAGATGCCATAAACTTCTGGATATTGTCTGGAAATATGTGCGGTTCCAAATATGATATCCCATAAAAAGAACATATTTCCAAAATTCCCTTTATAGTACCCTACTCCATCATCTGTGGTAGCCGCATGATGCGCATGATGTGTGGCTGGTGTAGAAATTAAGCGTTCTAAAACCCAGGCCAACGGATGCAATACTTTGTATTTATAGAAAGGCTTATCCCATGGAATACTGGAATGTGCGAGCGTGGTAATTGTACTTTTGATAGCGCCAACTACAATTCTTGGTGTGCCTAAACCCAGGTAAACCAGAATTGTAGTGACATAGGTCTGAGAAAAGAACAATGTATAAATTGCATTTTGTCTGCTTGCCATAGCCATACCCATATATGGAGCAGAATGATGGGTACGGTGAAAACGCCATAACCATGGAATCTCATGGTGTAAACGGTGATACCAATATTGAGTCAGGTCATCTGCTATAGCGATAATCAACACTCCCCAGCCAAAAGACACCCAGTCAAATTGATTGCTGAATGCTGGAATTACAGCAGGCAGAAATTTAAGGCCGAAATAAGCGATAGCTGGCCTGATCACTATTTTGGGCAGGACGAAACAGGCAATATCGACGAACTTTTCATTTTTATTCCAACGTTTTTTATATAATCCGAAAGAAAATTCCAGTATCCCTAAAAAGAGTACCAGTACACTTAGTCCGTAACCATTCAGGTTATCCAGGACTTGCTCTATAATTTTTATCATTGTGATTGGTTTAGGTTGGTTGATTATTGTTGTTTTGAAATTTGACTGGTTTGATGAGCCTTCTTTAACCAGGGCCGCTGACCCGTAAAATAAAATGTAAAAAACATCAATAAAATGGGCAGAGCATAGATAAACAAGCTAACGAATACATTCTTAATGATTCTTCGCTTTACAGATTCTTCAATTTTCATACTAAATTATTTAAGCTGAGTAATGGTAGATGGAGACGAAGGATTGTCCGATAAAACTTTCTGGATGAGCCATAGCCCTCCTAATAGAATGACGAGCGGGACTGTAGCGACGACAATGCCTACTGCGACCTTCTTTCCAATTAATTGTAAGTCTGAAATGGTCATATGATGTGATTTTAGGTGTGAAATAGCTCATCTCCCTTCCTGGCTGCAGCATGAATATGCTGGTTAAAGGGAATATAAAAAGGCAATAGAATTCCTGAACGGATCCCAAAAGAGATTGCATGATGATTTTTCTTTAAATGACAAGATCGAACAGTACCAACGCCAATTGAACTCCTGTTCTTTTATTAAATAAACTAGTCCCGGTTTAAGAGATTAGCCTGCTGTCCATAGAGATTAGACTTCTTTAGCAGCAACAACAATAGGATCCTGCATGATAAAAAAACACGAGGTTCTCATTAGCAAAATTCCGTTTAAAACCGATATGTAATTTTAAATTTAACATTGGTTATATGCTGTTTTGTAGACTGTTAATACAAATATATAATATGGAAATCACAAATACAATTAAATCTATAATATTAGTAGAATTAATTTGAAATTGTGGGAATTAGCATTCCTGACGGTATTTATTTATATTTACAAAAGGTTTAAATGACAAGATTGAATTGGGTCCAACGCCAAATTTCACCTGGTTCAGTTATTAATACCCTGGGGGCTGTCCGGAAGATCATGAAAATAATAAGTTTCTGAATTTTCCGAACAGCCCCCTGTTTTTTTTAAGCCTGCTGATTAAGAAAGGTTAAGTTTCTTTTTTGCAAATAATTTGGCCCATTCAACCTTTTCAGTACTAAGCTGGTCATCTTGTGAAGTATAAAACTCAACTTTATGAAAAACAGGTAACTTAAGTGACAAGGAATAAAAAACAGCATTGTTATCAATAATTAATTGATAATCATTCCTGTAATGATGAGCAATACGTTTCCTGATATTTTCGACACCTATACCACTGGAATGCTCAGGTGCCCACTCACTCTTTTTATTGTAAGTATTCAGCAAAATAAAACATCCATCTTCAGAAATTGACAGCTGAATTTTTGCCGGATCATCTGGCAATGTACAATTACCATGTTTTAGAATATTTTCTACAATGGTGATAATAACCAATGGAACAATTTGAATTGATGAAGATGTAATTCCAAAATCAAGGTCGATTTGTAAACGGTTGCTAAACCTCATTTGATTTAGCTTAATCACGTTTCGTACGTGTACGAGTTCGTCAGAAAGCATGACCATTCGGTTCCCCTCATTCCTATCCAGCGAATACCGCATAATTTGGGATAAGGTCATAATGGCGTCTGACAGCCCATCTGATAAAGGCAAAGCCTTTGCGTAAAAGAAATTCAATGTATTGTTTAAAAAATGCGGATTAATTTGTGCACGCAGAAATGCATATTCTGCTTCAAGTCTTTCCTTTTCCAGCCGGTTGCGCTTTCTTTCATGTCTGATCATCTTCACAGCAAAAGCGTAGGCAAAACCAAACATCACATACTTCATTGTAAGGTACGCTACAGACGACTGTACAGCATAAAATCCCTGAGGTGGTATTCCAGGTCCCGGATTGACTTCAATGAATGGCGTGATATGATTCTCCACTATATACCAATCAATAGAATTAATGGTGTGAATTAATAAAATACCAATAGTTAATGCAATAGGTTTATTTGGAATAGTATACTTTAAAAACAGGTAAATACTTAGATAAACAACAATTAAGTTAGGGACTTGTGTAACTAAGATATCTATTAAACTGAAGAAATACGTTTTAGGAATATTTACAAATTCATTAGCTGAATACAAAGAAAAATAAATCACCCAAAAAATGAAATGATAAAATATTAAACGGTGTCTTATAGGTATCTGCATAAGCCGCTTGCAATTAAGAGTAAAAATCAGCCTGGTGGAAAACCGGTAATTTGAGTTTCAACATGTAAAAATCGTCATTATTATCGACGATGAGTTCATAATTATCACCATAATGATAATCAAGACGCTTTTTAATGTTTTCCATTCCTATTCCATTCACGCTTTTTATCAATGTTTTTTTCTTTCTGTTGTAGGTATATAAATGAATAAAATATCCATCTTCAGAATTGAACAGGTGAATTACAGCAGGGTCTTTAGCCAGTGTACAATCCCCATGCTTTAATACATTTTCTACAATAGTTATAATGATCAGTGGAACAATCTGAATTGAAGGAAAAGTATCTTCAATTTTAAGGTCAATTTGTAACTGGTTACTAAACCTCATCTGATTAATTTTAATCACATTGTTTACGTGTTCCAATTCATCAGAAAGCAAGACCATTTTACTGTGTTCATTCTTTTCCAGAGAATAGCGCATAATTTGAGATAAAGTTACAATTCCATCCGACAGTTCTTCAGATAAGGGTAATGATTTTGCGTAAAATAAACTCAATGTATTAAACAAAAAATGTGGATTGATCTGCGCCCGGAGAAACGCATACTCAGCTTCAATTTTCCCCTTTTCTATCATTGCCATATTCTTTTCCCGTTTAATTACCTTCATGCAAATTGCATACCCAAAGCCAAAAAAAGCGAACTTAACAAATACCCAAAAAACAATTACAACCTGATACAGGAAATTAAATTTGGGTACCGGCGTGTTATTCAGGAATGGTCTGAGCGCAAAACTTATTTCATACCACATCAGGAAATACCAACAATAGAGTATTATAATACCAATAGTCAACGGGACAATCTTTATAGGTACAGTATATCTCGAACACAAGAATATAATGAGATAAACCAAAACTATATTTGTTCCCTGCGCACATAAAATATCAACCCACACCATCAAATAATTATCACCAGGATGAAAAATAGAATCATACCTATTGAAAATAATTTGGAATATCCAGAATATTATATGATAAGATATTAGTTTATAATCTATTGAATGTTTCAATTGGCAGGTTTATAAGTTCGTACAAATTCAACCCAATCCGGAGTATGATGCGGGATCACAATATCAGGAGCTATCCCAATATTATTTAACGGACGTTTTTCTATCCTATCTGACCTGAATGCCGGATATTGAACAGTAAAATAACTACATGGAATTTTTCCACTCACAATTTCAGTATAATCAATAGCTCCCGCACTATTCTGCCCAAACAACGTAACTTTTTTACTTTGCTCAGCTCTTAGAATAAAATGCTCCGCAGCACTGGCGCTTCCTCTATTCATCAATACAGAGATACGTTGTGGATTCTTTAATACCTGAGAAAATTCAATAGTATCTCCACGGTAAAGCGGATAATATTCACCAACATGTGCCTTTAATTGTTCGGTCTCTTCCCTGAATTTCTTTTGAGTCTGCTCAGGAAAACCCGAAATATCAGTATCGTATCCATTCTTAATATTATCCGGAGTTGCCCATACCACTCCACCATCAGTATAAATTGGATTGGTATACACATAAGGTAGTAATTGCTCAAAGGTACCAGTTAGTCCCCCCGCATTATTACGGATATCAATGATCAGATGCTTACTCGTTTCCAGCAAACCTTTATTTTTCTTCAAAATACTGTCTACTTCTTTTTTATATTTAAAAGAAAAACTAGGGATTACCAAGAGATTAGTTTCCTTATCCAGTACTTTAAACGATGGCAATAAAGACTTTTTAACTAAAGTTCTGGGTTCGTCTTTGTTCGTGAAAAACTTGCTCTTATACCATACGCCAAAATAACCAAGCTCCAGACTGTCTTTATCCACAACTAACCATGGGAATTTTTTTCCATGGTCTATTCCTCTGAAATAAATAAGCTCATAATTATCTTTTACCTTTTTTATCCTGAGCTTTACTTGCTGATTCTCCCAGGTAGGAACATTGGTTCGAACAATAAAGCCAACAAACCCACCCTGGATACTATCTTTTACGATGCCTATCTTATAAGTATCAGGAGCATAAGTCCAGTATCCTTCTATACTATCTAAACTTCCCTTGTGACGAACAAAATAGGCATCTAAAGTACTTTCATTCCAGGATGTCTTTTCTGTCGTAGAAAAAAAATCATTAACTTCTTCTTTTGTAGCTTTTCCAGGCGTAAAAGATAGCCCTATATGCTCATCTTTGAAAAAAGACAACCATTCCGCACAAATATCAAAACAATTCATTTTATCGGATGATTTAGCAATTTTCTGTAAACTATCCGTAAAAACGCCAAACTGCTTTTGATTTGAAGCATTTACTTTATCCTTATAACCAACATAATTATTCTTTATTTTCTCAACCAAAGATTTAAAATGAGCATTACAATTACAGGTTTGGGCATTAGATAAAAAGGGCAATAAAACTAAAATCAGTATAAGTATTCTCTTCACTTTGGTGTAGTTGATATTATATAATCGGTTCATCAGCAAATTAAATTTTCTGCCTAACCAGTACTCTGAACTGTTTCACAAGTTGTACGGCCTGAGTCACCATCATTAGTATTCACATTACGATCTGCACCCTTAATCCCCCCTTTAATCTTCATCATTTCTTTTTTGCCAAGTGATACGATAACCGTTTTTTCAAATGACAACGATTTGCCGGTATTTTTTTCCTTTTTCTTCATAAGATTGTTAGATTTTCTAAATATATAATTTACTTTTTTTAATACGCAACAATTACAATGCAGAACTACACAATTATTTGTCCCTTACTAAGTTCTCCCTGAACTCTGTTTTTCATTCCCCGTACACTCCTATAATATTGATATAAAAAATCATAGATCACAGCTTCATGAAGTCTTGAAAATTCGGGAATAATACGGTTGACCAGCATATGTATATAACTACTTAACAAATCCACGATTGAAACCTTTAATGTTCCGTTCATTTCCATTTCCCTGAGCTGCCTGATTATTGGATCAATCTGCTCAGTTCGTCGTCTCAAAATCAGATAAAACTGGTAAAATTGATCATCTGGCTGCTGTACACTTAATGAAGCGTAAATTTGACTTTTCTTTTCCCTGAAAGATTTGGCAAGTTGTTTCCTTTGTTCTGTTCCAAACTTAAATTCTAAAGCAAATGCCTCTTTGAGGTTCCTCATAAATTCAAGTTTAGGTTCTGTTGTAAATTCAAAAGCTTCAAGCAAGGTATCAATAGAAAGAATTGCATATTGCCAGCGAAGATTTTCTCTTTCATCACCCGAACTTTGCTCAAGAAAACCCAGGAAAGCAATACTATCATAAT
Organism: Pedobacter sp. UYP1; assembly: GCF_040547305.1. Lineage (NCBI taxonomy): Bacteria > Pseudomonadati > Bacteroidota > Sphingobacteriia > Sphingobacteriales > Sphingobacteriaceae > Pedobacter > Pedobacter sp. UYP1. The sequence continues at coordinate 856,613 of NZ_JBEPPL010000001.1, forward strand.
AAAAGAACTTTTCAGCGAGCGCTAATGTATTGATACCATACCGGCCATATTCCGGATGATAACTATCAGTCATTATTTTCCAGAGAAAACCAGTTTTTCTATAAGGCTTAAATGTGTTATGAAATACCCTGGTAAGATATGGCAGCCACTTTATGTCACTTAATTTTAAGCGAAGCCTGATATGAAAATCGCTATCAGTATACCGGATAAAAAACCACTCTTTAATCCAGCCCTTTTTTTCACAATGCGCAGTCAATGCTTTGATAGGATTTGCAAGTAATACATCAGCATTACGCACCCCGCAATAAAGCTTATAATATATCCATTCAGTATCAGTATCGCAGGCTGTTGCAGTCATTTTTTCATGTATAGGTAAATCATCCTCATGTATAAATAAATCATCTTTATTTATAGATAAATCACCTTTATGTATAGGTAAATCATCCTTATCTGTAGACAAATCCCCTTTCTGTGTCGGCAATTTCACATTAAGGTCAGGTTTCACTGTAATAAAAGCCTGAAACTCATGCATGTAATGTTCCTTATCTAAATTTTTCACTAAGTGAGCTGGTTGCAAGTATTCTTTGAAAATGAATTGTCTTCTGCCCTTTAAATGCAGTTCAAAAATATGATGGGTTTCTTCACAGGCCTCAAAATTGATAAGCAACTCATTATCACCATCTGCAAGAAAAACTTTTTGAGGTAAATTATATTCTTGTATAAAATTAAGAAGCAATTCCCGAAAGAGAGTTATGCTTTTTTGAAGCAGATTTTGAATGTCCTGCTCCTGAAAGATCCAGCTAGCGCGCTGTAATATAATGTTCTTAAAAATTACCTGTGGTAAAAAACGATATTGTTGCCGGAGGCTCCCCCAATTAAATCTTAAATCAGTAAGCTGATCCTGATCCTGAAGATCACAAAGGAAATGATATACCGGCAAAGCGTTTACGCCAAAATTATGAGCATTACTTAATCGTGGAATAATTATTTTATTCAGATTTTTCGAATACAAGACAATTTTTCCGTTCTTATAAGATATCAACAGGTCCTGAACACGTATCTGTTGATTTTCTGGTAATAAAGATTTAGCCAGATAAGGTATTTCGTAATTTCTGAAAGCAGGGCGCTGTAGAACATTTCCTACCCTTCCTTCAGGAAGATGCACAATTTCTGCAAAAAGCACTCCTGGTGTATTGTTTTGCTCAGCTTTAATCAGATCAGAGGCCAGTTTAGTAAGTTCCGGATCAGATTGCGCAAAACGAGCAATCATATTGACAGGGCTTGTTCCACCAGCATGTTTCACATAGATTTGTCCGGACAATGTGACTTCAAACATCAATTGAACAGCAGAAGGGAACAATGAATTTGCAGGAATAATATCCTCAATATCATCCTCAGAAATCTCAATGCAGCGTTGATCTGATTTATAAGCCTTTAACCATTTTTTTTGCAAGTTTTGCTCCCATTTACCCCATTCAAGCATTTGTATTTCATCCGTTTCAGCTAAATAAAGTCCTTCTAAAATAGGTGAAGGGACTAAATGCTTACCAGGCACGTAACCAATCCCTGTTTCAGTGTCCAGAACTTCCAAAAGAGGCATCTCCTGCTCACCGTAACGTTCATAAAAACGTTTTGTGAATGACACTAAATGCGTCTGTTTTTTACTCCTCATTTGATGGAGAATTCCAAGAGCTGTCAAAATTTCTTTTTGTAAATCAATTGACAAACCACTTTCTGAGGCCGCTATACCTGTTACATCTGTTTGAAATATCTTTCCCGCCTCGTATGGAACATCCAGCGTTTCAATCACTTTTAGTATTTCCTGATAATCAGCTATTTGATTAACTAATTGCAGATCTAACTTATTTAACAGTTGTTCTATTTTTTTAAGTTTCAGAACGATACTATTGATTTGCAAATCCTCTGTATTATATTTTTCAAGCGTTTTAAGAAGCTGCGTAAGTAGCCCATCACCCGTCACTGCGGGATCAAGTTCATGAATTAAAAGCTGGGAAGCTAAACAACTATCAATAAACTTAACTGCATCGTCAGTTTGAATACCAGCTTTTTCTAAAATAGCGATGAGATTAATCCTGGTCAGCCCAGGCCTTGCCGCCTCAATAAGCTCTGTTAAATAAATTGAACTCTTTACAGCACTAATTTGATGCTCTCTTTTGCCATCTACATATTTATATTCTACATACCGGATATCCTCACCTATTACATACCAACTACTGTTTGGGAAATAAAGTAATTGATCTCTAACACCAGCGAGTGACGATAAATAAGCAGCTAATGCACACAGATAATGCATATCCAGACGGGTATGGCGGCTTAAATTATTGTTATCAATTATAACTTCAGATTCCCCCTCCTTCCACTTGGTAAGTCTGCAAGAAGAAAATAAACCAAATGGGGTACACCGATTGTGCATTCTGGAGTAGTATTTGTAAAGCGAATACTTAAATTTTAAGATTTCTTTCTCTACTAAAATCAATCCGCTCCTATATTTAAGACAAGCATTATATAAGCTTGGAGAAGCGATATATATGGCCTCTAAAAAGACCGGGTCACAGATCAATTTTTCTATTACAAAGCTTTTATCAAAGTCAGGCAAAGAATATATTGGGGTCCGAAGAATTAAGCGCTGATCAAAAGTGTGGGTATTTGTTATCTCTATCAATTCCGATGACCTCCTAAGTAAATTACATTAACCTTAAAACATGCTCCCAAAAGAATTAAACACACCTCTGAGTATAAATAAAGAGAGCATATTTTAAGGCAAATGTCGCTAAAATCTAATGAAGTTAACATTGATTAACAAATTGCTTTTCTATTATACTTTAACTAATAATCAATAAAATGAATTTTAAGCCCGGTCACTTAACCTTCAGACATATTAATTAAACCAAAAATAATATTAAGTATTATTAACCTAAAGCATATTATCTGTAACCCCAATTAAGCTTGCTCAAACTATACTTTTTACTGCTTAACCCCATTTTATTCCTCAATAAAATGTTACTTTCGTATTAACTACCACCCAAAAGATCAACTACCATGTATAATTGTATAATAATTGAGGATGAGATTCATACCATTGAATTATTAAAAACATATATTGATTCTATTCCCAATTTAAATCTGGTAGAGTCTTATTCCAACCCTGTAGTTGCTTTAAATAACATTACGACTAAAGTCCCTATTGATTTGATCATCATGGATATCGAAATGCCAGTTATTTCCGGGTTGGAATTATCCAGGGAATTAATTGGTAAAACTAAAAAGCTGATTTTCATTACCGGACACATGCAATATGCATATGAAGCTTTTCAAGTACATGCTGATGGCTTTTTGTTAAAACCTTTTACAATACTAAAATTCACCTCATTAATTAAAAAGCTTTTCCCCGATGAAGAACCCGTCAATGAGGAAAAATCAAAAGATGACCACGATTTTTTCTTTGTGAAAAATAAAAGTGAAGACCTGAACACAACAAAAATAAACTTCAATGAAGTTATCGCTATTGAAAGTCTCCATAATTACATTAAAATCTATACCGAAAAAGCCGAAATTGTAGCTTATTTGAAGCTGAGTGATATGAAAACTTTACTAGAAGATAATAATAATTTCATCCAGGTACACCGTAGCTTCATCATTTCAATGCGGCACATTAAAACAATTAATGGTCCTAATTTAAAGATGGAAGGCGATTTATTTATCAAAATAGGAGAATCTTATGGTGAAAAATTCATCTCTTTTGTAAAAAACAGGACTTTAACAGTGGGCAAAAAGAAATAGAAATTAATGATACTTATATCTGTGAATAAACTGAAGGCAATAACAAAGTCGAAGTGATTTTATTCACCAGCAAAGCATCTGAATAACCCTCAACTGTACTTATCTTTTTCCATTGCGGGTCATCTACAAAAGACTTCCAATGTGCCGCTTTAGCTTCCTGATCATCAAAAGTTACCATATAGGTCAAATTAGGTCTTAACGGCCCGATGACTGTTTCGCCCCAGAACACTGGCTTAAAGCCTAAGCGCTTAAAAATATCAATCTCCCCCTGATCATTAAACATTTCAATCTTCTTTTTCCCTGCAGCTTCACTCGCACTTTGATATTGACGCAGTTCAAAAATACGGGACTGATTTGGAGGAACCACCATTTTCGGAGCATGTGCAAACGCCTTCATTATGGAACTTTCAATACGTATATAAGCAGGAGCTGTAGCCGGAGCGGTCAAATATGGAGAACCCTTTTGCTGAAATACTTTATCCTGTTCCAGTTTTACAATAACTTCATTGAAATGGACAAGGCTATGATAAGGAATTAACACGAATAACCTGCTCTGGCCTTCTGGTTTTAACTCAGTAAAAACACCAACGTTTTTAACCCCTAACCTATTAAACGCAGGTATAGCTGCCTGACTATAGAAATCTTCCACCAATTTCTGTTGAATATCATTTTTCAAAGTATAAACTCTTAATTCATAAAATTCAGCAGCTTCATGCTGATTGTCTTTAATTACAGCTTTACTTAGCACAGGAGATATAATTGTAGCAGTACCAGTCATCAGGGAGGCTTTTACGAACGAACGTCTTTTCATACAATGAGATTGACAATAAATAAGGTTAATGATATAGCTTATGTAAATGTAATTTTTTCGAGTTCAATATCGTACTTCTCAGGCAAATAACCTAAATCGACTAAATCATTTAAGGATTTGATCTTTTTCACTACACCATCATTTAAAAGTATAACGCGGGATGAAATGGACAGAATATTAACATAATCATGGTCAGTAATGATAAAACCCTTCTTTGCAGTATGGTCCTGAATCAAAACCTTAATTTTCTCTATATAAATTGGTGCAATTCCATTAAAAGGTTCATCAAATAATAAATAACTGGCTGTTGAATGAATCATGATTAAGACTTCTATCATTCTTCTCTCCCCGCCAGACAAATCACGGCTCTTTTTCCCAAGAAATGGCTTAACCAGATCATGTTCAAACAATGTAGCTGCCTGGTGCTGGTTACAATATAATGCAACTATACTTTTTATCTTAATATGTCCTGGCAAGAAACTCTCCTGGGGCAAATACCCTATTAAACCTTTATTTTGGAACAAACTATTTGTCCGGATATCATCAATAGCTACAAATCTGTTCTCCGCACTTAATGACCCAAAAATAATCTTTAACAAAGTTGATTTACCAGATCCATTTCTTCCTAATAGTCCGATAACCTCCCCTTTCTTACAAGAAATAAAAACATCACTCAGCACTTGTCTGAATCTAAAATGCTTTCTTACACTATCAACATGCAAACCACTCATAAACATAAAAATGCTAAACCCACCATCAGACTCGTAACCATAGTGTTAATCCACAAAGACACTTTACTAAAACCAAGGTTATGGTAGAAATAATATTCATTGGCATTGTTTATCTCATAAATGAAATAGTGAACGATAGGGGTAAGAATAATGTATGAAATTCCTATTCCGGTAGTAATCCTGACCAGAGATGTTCCAAAAAAACCAAGCAGAACTGATAATGCCAATGAGGGGATAACAAGCTTTTTATAAAAAATCCATAAACCTTTTATGATGCGCATATATTATATTTCTACTTTTAGTTTAACAATAATAAGAATTTACAACATATTTACACCATGATTAAAGCAACCATCAAAGACAAACCATTAGTGATAAAAATTCTTTCGGATTCTTTTGATGACAATAAAAGTGTGAATTACATTATCAAACAAGATAACAAGCGCGAAAGAAGAATTAAAGCCTTGATGGAATATTCATTTGATACTTGTTTTATGTTTGGTGAAGTCTATTTATCAAATGATAAAACTGCCTGCGCGTTGATTCTTTATCCTGACCGTAAAAAATTCAGCATAAAAGCTATTTGGGCCGATCTGACATTAGTTTTTAAAGCAATAGGAATCAATAGAGCAGGCAAAGCTATGAGCCGCGAAAGCCAGATTAAAAGTCATTACCCAAACAAGCCCTTTTATTACTTATGGTTTTTAGGCGTATTACCCTCAGCGCAGCAAAGAGGGATTGGAAGTAAGTTATTAGCGGAAATTATTCAAGCCAGCCAACAGCAAAACAGGCAGATATATCTCGAAACCTCTACCCTGAAAAACCTTCCCTGGTACGAAAAATTCAACTTCAAAGTCTATCATGAAATTAATTTAGGTTACAGCTTATATATGATGAAATCTTTCAAAAAATTAGAAAGTTAATTTTGTTTTTATATATTTGAAATTATGATTTTGTAACAAGTACATCGCTTAGCCTCTATCCGACGGCAAATATATCTATCCCTGAATTCAGAGGGAGATGATTTCCTGTATAGCTTAAAAAATGAATTTATCTACTGTTGAAATACAATAGCGAGATCATAGCCAAAAAAGTCACTTAAGCTTTCCTGAATTCATTAAACCATGCCCGCAGCATAGCTAAACGATATGTTTACAATAATGAGGCAACATTATTTAATCAAAACAGACAAGAAACAAAACATCACAAGTTCGGCAGATATCCTGATAACGATTCTCTGCCGAAATTAGCCAAACCAGAAAATGGTAACCACAGAAAGATTAATTATTAAGCCCCTAAACCTTCAACAACTTCAGAAATACATCTTAACTGACGGATCTTTAGAAGAAGAGCTTCAAATGAATTATACGACAAGAACAATCACATTTGAACTTCAGGAAGCAGTAGAACAAACTATCATTCCTAAAATAGATGAGAGTAAAAGCGAATACCTCTACTCCACCTTATGGGTAATTATAGCAGCAGACTCAAACTATCTGATCGGTGATCTTTGTTTTATCGGAGAACCGAACGAAGAAGGAGAAATTGAAATCGGCTATGGAATCTATGAATCCTTCCGAAAAAAAGGCTACATGAAAGAAGCAATAAATGGGATGATCCAGTGGGCATCTGAACAGCACCAGGTAAAATCAATAGTTGCACATACCACGAAAATTAACCAGGCATCCTTTATACTGCTGCAAAAAAATAATTTCGTCAAAATAGACGAATTAGAATTTCTATACAAATGGCAATTTATTCTGGATAAATAAGCATAAAATAAATTGGTCATCCTGCTAAGAAATAAAAGGATGGCCAATTATTTCAGGATCAAAATTATGACCACACTGTACGGTATAATTCTTCATCCCTTTCAAAATTGTTTTTGCTGCATTTCTTCGTAAACCAACCTGTCAAGATCATAAATATCCTTACCAAACCGGACTCCCCCTTTATCATTGAGCCAGGCTGTATAATAAAATAACCGGACTGGAACCGGCTGAGGTAAACCCATAAACTTTGCACGTGGATAGCCACTCTCCATCCCTCTTTTAAGCTGATCATACTTTTCACCTTTCCCAAATAAGGCGAAAGCCAGATCAAGCGGTTTCTCTACCCGCACACAGCCATGGCTGATTGCCCGCATCCCCTGCTTAAAAACACTTCTTACCGGAGTATCATGCAGATAAATACTACTTCCATTTTTAAAAAGAAACTTGATTTTACCTAACGAATTTTTCGCTCCCGGTTGTTGTTGAAAAGAGTAATCCCGAACATCAATAGCCGACCAGTCAATGGCTTCCGGATCTCTGATCAGTTTACCTTTTTTAAAAACTTTGATATTATTATTAGAAAGATAGTATCTATCATCTGAGGCATACCTTGAAATCTCATTCCGCGCAATGCTCTGTGGAATATTCCAGACAGGATTGATCTGGACACTGTGAATCATACTACCAATTTGAGGCGTTTGCTTATCTCCAGGTTCTCCCACACAAACCTTCATATGTAATATTGATTTGTCCTTATCCATTACATCCAAACTAAAATCTACAATATTTACCGCTACAAATTTCTGTTCAGCTGGTTTATTCTTCCACCTCAGCCTCTCCATATTCACAACCACTTTCTGCCGCAATATAAGCTTAACACTATCTGTTCCTTTATCAGTCGTATCCGCATCCAGCCGCTTCAATACTTTTTGTAAAGCCAGGTAAGTTTTTTCCTTTGGCTGTATACTATCCAGATAAGTTTTAAGATTTACTATTTCAAAAATACTGATCACCGAATTGCTATCAGGAATTAAAGTCGGAGTCTCATAATGACTGTATATTTTAGCAGGATTTGTCACCCCATACTGCATTGCCATACTATACCGGAATAAAGAATTAACAACAGCTAATTCCAGCTTGGCTAAACCGCGCTGAACTCTTACAGTATCAGATGATTTCTGGTGAATCACTTCATCCAGCTGATATTTCAAAGCAGTAACATAGAATTGTTCAGGATTTAATCCATGCGCTACGGAATTATCCAAATAATCAGACAGCGTTTGTAATTGCTGATCGGAAAAGAACTTTTGAACAAACATCGGCTGATATCCTTTTTTCTCATAAATACTGTTGATCAGATCGGGAAAAGCTAAATCGGCCGATTGTGCTTCCAAAACATCAATAAACGCTGCACGAAGCGCTTTCTCTTTTCTGGTTAATTCAGGAAGATTTTCTGGAGGATCCTGCTTAATATCAGGCCGTGCATTTATAGAACTTTGGGTAGGATAATTTGCAGCAGATTGTGATGTACTTACCCCAGCTTGCGCTCTGTTAACCGTATTACGTTTAACCCCACAAGAACTAAACAACAACAGACAGACTGTTATTCTGATAAGATAGTTACCTAAGAAACCATACTCAAAAACCCTCATCTTATGCGCACTGAAAATCAGTCATTTAAGAAACAAATCTATATCAATTTTTGTTTGAGCAGTCTTTGAACAGGTGTTAAGAAAATAATTTCTGGCAGTGTTCACAGAAAAACGTACTTCTCTTGGTTTTACCAAGATATTCTTTTTCCACAGGATGGCCCATAGGGCAAACCTTACGTGAATACACTAACCAGTGCTTTTTAAGGACAAAAGCCCTTTTCCACTCTAAAAAATCAAAACTATATAAACGTGCCTCTTTGACCAATTCTTTCAGTTTACCAGGAGGCAGACCAGCAACTGTACTTAAAGGGTGTACCCCTATTCTGTACAACACTTCATTTTTAATGATATTTCCAACACCAGAAAATATATTTTGATCTAATAGTACATCACAAACCAGGCTTTCCCCATTTTCTTTAAGCTTTTTTATTGCCAATTTAGGGTCCCACTGATCTGACATGACATCACCAGACCAGTCATAAATCTGATTTATATCTCCTTCAATGAATTTCAAAGCGCAGGTATAAAAATTGAGTTCATCGTTTTCAAAAATCAAACCTAATCTGGCAGGTCTGTCTTTCCGCTCGTTAATCATATAGCTCCCGAACATGAGAAAATGAATACGCAAACTAAAACCCTTAAAACAAATCAAAAAATGTTTGCCCCAGCTCTTAAAGGAAATAACTTCCTGATCCAGCATCCGGGCCTTATCAATAGTCGTATCACCTACCACATGGGTAATGAAAGAACCTTCTAAATGAAGTTCTTCTACAAGTTCTCTTAATATGACGATTGACGGGCCTTCGGGCATAACATTTTTTGATTGATGTATTTGCTTATCTTTCCAGACGCTGATGATAAGTCTCAATTTCTCTAAGTGCTTCCAGAATACCAGTTCTTTGTTTTTGCAATAATCCGATATGATCAGCATGAGATGCATAATCCTCCAGACACTTATCAAATTTCTCTATTGCAGCCTTTTCACCAGTTTCAATTGCACCAAGAATGGCTGCATCTTCTTTACTGCTTAAAGCCTGCTTGATGTCAATCCATGTGCGGTGTAAACTTCCTAAAATCCCACCATCTTCATTTTCTGAATCTCCACCGTGTTGAGCAATATGCTCTTTAAGTTCCATCGCATAACCCGCGCGCTGCGCAGCGTATTTTAAGAATAACCCTTTCAGTTCAATACTGTCAGTCGTTTCACTCGCAGACTCATATCCTTCTTTTCCATCGTTCACAATGTTAACCAACCCATTAAGGTCACTAATGATTTCTTTATTGCTTTCCATATGTTCTAGATTTTTTCCCTGTAAGAACCCAGAAGAATGGAAATAGTTTTGGATGTTTTTAAGTGATTAAACTCTTTAGGCCGAAAGCTCGCTTAACAAGCGATTCAATATTCTCATTATAGCTATGTGCTTTCATATTTTTTTTAAACTAAAATCCATGCAATTTATGATTTTAAAGATAAAATATTTTAATTAAAATTAAGTATATTACGGATTAATCACAACCAAGGTTATGACTGAAAGCTCTTTAATCACCAAAGCCAATTGCATCTGGGTTATTATTAATGTAACCTGATATGAAAACGCTAAACCAGAAGCTAATTGACTTTAAAAATTCAACGCCTATATCCATTCAGTTATTTGAAGAACTATGTCATCCATTTTTCTTCAAAAAAAATGAAATCATAAACACATTCTCCCATCACAATGACAAATTCTATTACGTAGAGACTGGAATTGTTCAGGGAATCTTCATTAATGAACTCGAAGAAATGACAGCCTATCTTACAACTGATGGATTTGTCACCCCTAGCTTTCTTTTCTCCAGAAAGGTGTCCCCTATTGAGTATATCAGGTTTTTAACTGATACAGAGGGCTGGGCTATAAATTTAGCCCAAGCCCCTATACATGATCCACATTTAGCTTTAATCCTTCTTGAAATTTATGAAGAAAACCTAAATGCCAGTTATGAACGTGAAAAACTTACCAAAATAAAAAATGCAAATGACAGGTATATCTATTTCCTTAAAAACCACAAGCATTTGATAAATAGCGTTAGCAATAAAATTATTGCTTCATTTTTGAATATACATCCTAAACATCTTTCGGAGATTAAGAAAAGGAACTAATTTATAAAAACAGAGCAAATAATTATTTGATAAAAAGGGAAGAAATCTTACCTCCGATGGTAAGATTTCTTCCCTTTTATTTTTAAAAATCACCCGAACTTGGTATAACCAAATATAAGCGACATGAAAGCTCTTAACGCAAATAGCCTGCAATTAACCGCAGCTGTAATCTTGATAGTGTTATTCGGATACACAGCCGTTTCTAAGATTCTGGCATATGATAAATTTGTATTTCAGCTAAAATTGGTTCAAATGCCAGCTGTTGCTCTGTTAGCTCCATTAATAGGTGTTTTAGTACCTGCCGTAGAAATGATTATCGTCTGGATGCTATGCAAGGATAACTTAAGGATTAAAGGGTTATACGCTTCATTCCTATTGTTATTAGTATTTGAAATCTACATCACGGTCATGCTCTTATCCGGAGAAAAACTTCCCTGTACCTGCGGAGGAATTATCTCACAGATGGGCTGGAAAACACATCTTGTTTTTAACGCTGTATTTATGATTATCTCTATACTGCCAACTATTTATAAACCAAAATCTCGAATATTCTCAGGGTCCCACGAATAGATTACAATTAACAGAATTTCTCACTTAAAATTTTAAAATTATGTTAGTATTAAAAAACACCATGTTAGCCATTGCATTAGTGGCTGGCATAAGCGGAGCATTCGCTACAAAAGTTGCAAACAGTCCAAAAGTTGACGAGCCACGGTATGATTGGAGTGGTTCAGGGCCTCTTCATTCAGGCACATTGGATAACAAAACGGCAATGGAGGCACAGGATTACTTCGGTTGTAAAGGTCGAACTACACAATGTGCAGCTGGTGAAATTTCATCAGGTGTGGGAGCACCTAAAGCAACTATCTTTCTAAATGACTAACTAATCACTAAAGTTATTAGTCAATAAATATCCAATGCAGCAATTGCTGCATTGGATATAATAAAATTATCATCCTTTACCTGGGTGGCTTAAATCTCTAAGCACCAGAACTTTATATAATCGCTTCTTTTTCACCTTTTCAATACCAAACTCATTTAATTTAGACCATACATCTTCCAATGTTAATTTTCCTTTTTCACTCTTTAACTCAAAACTAAGCAACCCATTATAACCTGTGTTATTTATATAGGGAATATTGTCATTAAAATCATCTGATAAGCCACTTAGTATATCATCAATTGACTTACTCTGTACATTTAAAGTATAGTATTTTTGACGAAAAGAAGGAGTTTCTCCCTTTGCCACAGGCAGCTTTAATAACTTTGATCGATTTAAAGAAACTACATTACAAACAACTCTCTTCTTCTTAGTTGAAGCCTTTATATTAAAGAATTTTTCAAGATCAGGGAGCATATATTCTGAAGCTAGCTTTACATCAATATTTTTTGGTAAGATCAGTTCATAACAATAAATATTGTCTTTGTCCCACTTCCGCTGTCTAGTCAAAAGATCGTCTCCATTATTATATCGGGACCTTTCAAATAAAGGTTTATCCAACTGTGGCTGAATGAACCTTGTGGAATCAGAAGAATGCAGTTCTATCAAATTCCAGTTCATTCTTGAACTTTTCAGATTGGTAAAGGCTAACCAGAAAAACTGTGTAATTGGCCTGTTCCAGGCAAATACCCGATTAAACTCTTTTTCATTACCGGATAGTAACCCGCTGGTTATCGCGTCATTCATACCAGAAATATAACTTCGAAACAGAATCATGCTATCAGGAACATGATAAGTTTTTGTAAACTCAAACTTCATATCATCAACTTTCGCATAAAGATTTGTTACATTTCCATTAAAGAATTCTTTTATATTCTTCTCATTGATTTCCTCACCGCCAGTAACTGCTCTTATTACACCCTGCTTGTCTATCCATATATTGTGAGGAATCATTCTATGTTTAAAAAAATCGTGAAACAATTTATCATTCGCAGTGATCACCATCAATTTAGATTTTGGCAATCCGATTTTATCAAAATGCTTTCTGACTAATATCGAATCCTCATACGTAGTTGATAAAACAGACAATTCAGGAAAAACCTGCATTAATGAATCAAGCATTTTCTGCTCTTTTAAACAAGGTGAGCACCACGTTGCCCAAAAATTAATGATTAATCCCCCCTTCTCATACATTTCCTTTATTGTAGACTTCTTACTCCCATTAATCATCGCACCGCCGATACTTAAATCCGGCAATTTGCTACCTACCTCCTGTCCATAAACCTCAGCCATAAAACCAGTTAACATAAAAAGACTGATCATTACTATTTTATAAAATCTCTTATTCATCTTATTTCTATTTAAAATTTACAATTAGTATCCCGGATTTTGAAGCAAATTCCGGTTGTAAGTGATCTCGTCCTGAGGGACAGGAAACAATGAGCTCATTCCATTTTGCCACCCGGGTTTATAATTACCCATTACGGTATTCAGTTGACCGCTTCGTTTCAGATCAAAAAAACGGTGGCCATTTTCGGTAAATAGCTCTACCCTTCTTTCTTTGGCTATCGAACTTAAACATTCCTGGATATTTAAAAAATCAGATAACGGGCTTAATCCAGCTCTTTTTCTGATCACATTAATATCATCAACAGCACCTTTAATATTGCCAAGCATAGCATGAGCCTCTGCCCTGATCAAAAATTGTTCAGCAATACGCAAAACGACCAGATATTCCGGGCTGCTTGTACTGGCAGTTTTGTTTTTATACTTCGTTCCGTAATTGTAGCTTTTGCTAATTCCACCAGTTACCACATTTGCAGCACCTATCCAATTACTTTTACGAAGATCTCCCACCTCAAAAGCGTTATATAAATCAGTAGTAATTATATATTGAGGTATGTTTCCAGCAGAAGGAATACTGCTACTGTTACTCATGAAACCATTCTGATTCCACAACTGTAAAATAGTCTCCTTACTATTAGCTTTAAATACATTAGCAGGTACTTCTAACGGAGTAAAAAGATTTGATTCAATAATAGCATCAGCCTCCTTTTCCGCTAAAGCCCAACTCTTCTGATAAAGGTATACCCGGGACAACAATGCAGATGCTACCAGTTTGTTAGCGCGCACTTTGCCAGCCCCCGTATAAGAAGATCTAAGCCCCTCTTTGGCAGCTAACAGGTCTTTGACCATTTGATCATATATTAAGCCTTCCGTTTGTCTTGAAGCCTTACTGGTAACCAAGACATTAGTTTCTAATAACAATGGTACATCGCCATACAAATTCACCAGATAGAAATATGCAAATGCTCTCAAGAATTTTGCCTCCCCGGTCAGTTGGGTATTCAGCGATCCTGATAAGATAGCATTGCTTTTTAGCTGCGCGATAATATCATTACACTGATAAACTATACCATATAAAACCGACCAGGTATTCTGATTAATTCTATTAGCAGAAGTGAGGCTGCTATTGTAATACTCATTGTTTGCTACATCATTCCCTACGTATCCAGTTTCATCTGTATACAAACTTAAATACGTACTATAATTAGGCTCAAACTGGCTTTCAAAATTTGCATACACGCCTAATAACGCAGCCGATGCCGATGTAGAATCAGTAAATACTTTATCAGTAGTTAGTTGATTTTTTGGAGATTCGACCATAATCATCTTCTTGCAGCCGTAAATCAACATTACAGGTACAAACAGCAGCATAGCCATATTTATATTTCTCATATTTCTTTGATTAAAGAGTTAATTGTAAACCGATCACAAAAGATTTTACAGGTGGAATATTATTCTGAACATTATTAAAAGCACCAGATTCAGGGTCGAGAATAGCGGCATTCTTATCCCAATAAGTCAACAAATTTTGTCCTTGAACATATACTCTTAACTGTTGCATATTGATACGCTCCAGAAGCCTTTTAGGAAAGCTGTAAGAAAGCTCCACGTTTTTAAGCCTCAAATACGAAGTATCGAAATAATTGCCCTGACTATATTGGAATTTGGAATCGTTGCCAGTAGATGCTTTGGGAATATCGGTGACCTGTCCTGAATATTGCCACCTGTCCAAAACTGCTATATAGTTATTTGTCAATCTCCCTGGTAAATTACGCAACCCTCCCCTTCCCATCTGCTTTGCAAACTGGAAGAAAACATCCATGCTCCAATTCCCATACTGGAAAGTATTCCCTAACCCTCCATAAAAATCAGGCGTCTGCTTCCCTATCGTGAAATACTCATAAACACTTGCAGACCCCGGAGCAGTACCATATACAGCTTTCCCCGTAGCCGGATCAACCGTCAACTGCGTCCCGTAAACCCTTGAAATATCATAACCCAACTGCAACGTCTGCGCATAACTTGAAGTCTCAAACCCTTCAAAACTCTTCAACAACGTCTTTGGCAACGTGATATTAAAAGAACTCGTCCAGTTGAAAAGTCTCCCCTCCACATTCCTTGTATTCAACTCAAACTCCCAGCCCGTATTCCGAATCACAGCAGGTAAATTCGCCTGATAGCTTGCAAAACCAGTCATCCGCGGAATCGCATAATTCACCAGCTGGTCATCACTACTATTCCTGTAATGATTCACATTCAGCAAAATCCTGTTCTTCAGGAACCCCAGCTCAACAGCAAACTCCAGCTTCCTTGTCGTTTCCCAATGAAAATTAGCATTCGAAATCCGTGAAGGCACTAACCCAATCACCCCCTGATACGGACTTCCCCCATTCCCATAAGTAGACAAATACTGATAATCCGTAATCTGATCATTCCCCGTCAACCCATAACTGCTCCTTAACTTCCCGTAGCTTAAAAAACTCAGCTTGTTTTTAACCCAGGGCTCATCAGCAAATAACCACGCAGCACCCACAGAGCCGAAGTTGCCAAACTGGTTTCCATCCGCAAACCTCGATGAACCGTCCCTTCTCATCGTCGCATTCACGATATATCTGTCCTTCCACGCATAATTAATCCGGCCAAAAACAGAAACATACTTGTACTGCGTATAAGAATTTGTTCGTGCAGTAATCGTTCCCGCCGAAGCCATATTTTCCATCAACCCCTCATTGCTAAAACCAGTCCCTCTAATCAGCTGTCCCTCAGTAACCTTATTCTGATACGTTCCACCAAGCAACAGCGAAACCTTGCTATCCTTAAAAGACCTTACATAATCAACCTGAGGTTCAAAAATCACAGAACGATTACTATTCATCCCAAAAATCGAGTAGCTATCAGTTCCCGGATAAAGAGATCTCGTTGGATAAAGCTGCACCTGGTTTAGGTTATTCTTATTGTAACCCGCACTTATCCTGAATGCTAAATCAGGTAAAACCGTATACCTCATCAGAACATTGCTAATTGTATTATCCGTCCTTGTCTTTGAACGCGCATTAATCTCAGCGATCGGATTTGTACCCGCATACCAGTTAAATACACCCGGAGACTCATAAACAGGATAATTTGGAGGCAATAATAAACCCGCAGAAAAACTCAGGCTCGGGTTATACAAACTATTACCATCCAGATTTAAAGAATTGGCAAACTGGAGATAGAACTTTTTATTCTTTGAAGTATGCTGGAATGTTGCCCGTAAACCACCACGTTTATAATTGCTGTTCCCCGGCAAAATAGTACCCTCGTTCCGATAATTACCCCCAAAGCTGAAATTAGTACTTTCATCACCTCCCGATATGCTTAACTGCATATTACTCATATGGCCCGTATTTCCTAAAAAGTATTTAGCCCAGTCCGTAGATTCCGTTTGGCTCCATACCGTTAAATCGGGCGCATAGTTTGCAGAATTTGGGTCACTGGAAGGAATCTTGCCATCGTTAGCAAAAGCCTCTCTTCTAATTTGTAAATATTGATCCAGATTAAGCAACCGCGGATAATTGGCAACTTGATTAATCCCCTGCGAAACATTGAGTTCAATTTGGGTTTTACCGGATTTTCCTTTTTTAGTGGTAATTAAAACGACACCATTTGTTGCCCTGCTCCCATATATTGCGGTTGCATCTGCATCTTTTAAAACCGTGATACTTTCAATATCAGCTGGGTTTAAACTGTTTAAGGGACTGGTGGCACCAGCAATATTTGAAGCACCTATAGCAGCACTTAATCCGGCAGCGTTTGCATCCATAGGCACACCATCAATAATGTATAATGGATTTGTACCCGCAGCAATAGATCCTTTACCCCTAATTTGGACATTGATATTACCACCCGGCAGGCCATTTGTAGTTTGCACAAATACCCCTGGCATTCTACCAGATAAAGCAGACAGGATATTTGCAACTGGCTGTTTTTCAATTTGTACAGCAGTAATGGCAGATATGCTTCCTGTATTGAGCTTTTTAGTGGTTTGCCCGTAACCAATTACCTGAACTTCGTTTAAGGTAGATTCATTGGTTTCCAGGATGACTTTTAAGGGGTATTTTATGGCAGGATTAAACGGGATTTCGCGGGTTTTGAAGGAAATGAAAGTTATGGTTAAGGTGCCGGATTGGGTGGCAGTTTTAATGGTAAAATGTCCTTCCTTATCTGTTAAGGTCGAGGTATTCGTATTGGGTATTCTTACAGTTGCTCCCGGTAATGGTTTACCGTAGCTGTCAGTTATGGTTCCAGTAATGAGCTGTCCGCTTGTCTGTGCGAACAGGTTGTATTCGGATAAGCTGAGCAAGGTTATTACCAGCAAAAGAAAGGTTTTGATCTGGTAAGGATTCCTGAATTTTAGCCAAAGCGCGGCCATGGCGATTATTGAGATCGTTTTTTTCATGTCAATTGGTTTTGTGAATCCTGCATTGATTTTAAGCAGGTATCAAGTTGTCAGTGATAGTTTTATGCGTGTTTCATACGGTTTTGAGATACTGGTTTTATTGGTTAGCTTTATTGATGTACTGATATCTTGGTATCAAGATGAGGTAATGGTATTGGTGTTAGCTCTGATCAGAGGCTGGTATTGGGAATGGTTTTTACTGGTAAAACAAAGCAAGGCGGCACTACCAAAACCTCCGTTCATTAGGCCGCCCGCTTTGTAATGATGCATATTAATTTTTTGGATGGTTTACTGGTTTTGGTAAATAACCTTCCTTCACCCCTTTTACGTAGGATACTTCCATAAATTCAATAAGCTGCTCCTGGAAAAGTAGCATGGCCGAAATATCAGAAGGTTCCGCATATACATTAACCTGGCGTAACCATGCCCGAAGTAACAAGTGAAGCTTCTGTCTAACTTCTGTTAATGGATGAAAACTGAAAAAGGTATTAAGACCTCTATTCGGGTCAGCAATAAATTCCTTGGAAACCGTATGAGGCTGATAATTTAATATTCTAATATAATCCTTCATTTTATTGTTTTTTTAGTGAGCTGGTCAAAGATTTATAATTATTCATATCCACTTTCATGTGCATATTTCCAATGTTATCATTGCTTAAAAACTGGTCTATATTTTCTGCGATGAGTTGTTCGGTGGTTGTTATTGCTACGACTTTACCAGTTTGATCCAACCATACAAAATGCGGAAGATTGATATGAGGGAATAATTGGTGCAATGCAGAATCATCGGTAACTACTGGAATAGCTGATGGGTCTGTTTTATGGAGTTTTTCCAGAAAAGGCAGTACGTCTGTTCTTGGCTGACGGGTGACTTTAATAAACTGAACCTCTCCTCCATATTGTTTTTGCAGCTCTTCTGTTTTTGGGAAATTAGCCAGACAAGACGTACACGAGGTTGCCCAGAAATCAAGAATGATCATTTTAGCTTTAAAATCAGAAAGATTGGTTTTTGTAGTTTCATAATTGTAGATATTTGTTAATGTTACATCAGGAATTCTGCCTCCTATTTTGACGGGTTTAAATGCAGGGGTTACAGACTGAGCTTGGGATGGTGCGCTGAAAAATAGGCAAAGCGTAGCCATGGCGATTATTGAGATCGTTTTTTTCATATTGTTAAGTTGAAATGATGATACCTGTGAATTGTTTATGCGGGTATCATGGGTAAATCCGTAAAAAGAGAATTATTGAGATGCCGTTTGCTGGATGAAATGACCTTGCATGGTTATACTAGCCTGGGAAATTGGAAAGTGATAATAGTAGTCATCAAGAATCATTTCAATAGTCAGCCTCGTTCGATAATTTGTGAAGTTTATCCAGTTTAGCAGAGCATAAAGGCTCTTTGTTGTCTGAAAATCATTTACTTTTTTTGGAGTTATTTTCCGTACTTCAGCAATGTTATTAGTCATCTGTGCCTGGTACTGTTTTTTTACACTGTCTGGCATTTTCAGCGAATCAAGCAAACGAACTATGGTAAAAGCAAAGTGTTCAATGCTTCTTAGTTCAGTTACTTTTAGGCCTGAAAGATCACTGTTTCCAAGTATGCCCAGAATGGTTTCATGAAATACACATACCTGATTGTAAGTGTGTTTAGCATTGATAGAATCAATTGATTCTTGCTCTTTTGGAGGGATGGGATTATTTGGCTTTTTCATACTCATTTTTAATTGGTTAAAAATTTAAATGAGTCTCAGAAAGATGAAAAATCAGTAGGGAAAGACTTCACATCTTTTGCAAGAGGTACCGCTAAGAACCTTTAAGTCCGAAGACCTAATTGACCACAAAAGACTTAGTGAAGCCCCTCCCTACTGATTTGTATATACGCAAATATATGCAAAATCCTTGGGAAAGGGCATTTTCACTAGCCTTCTCGTGGTCAAATAGCGGTTTTCTTACGAGAGACTATATTTATATTAATGCACTTAACATTAATATCATTGTCTATTAATTAAATACTTAAGCGAATATAAGAATAAATCTCATAATGCCATATGATCGTATGGCATTTAGTTTGTCGTTTTAGTGGAAATTTCGCCTTATGGACTGGAAAGAGGAAATAAAATCGAAATTTGCCGAACATTTAATTGAATTGTTAGTAGAATACGGGAAAAAGAACAGTGTAAAACCCTCATTAAGAAAGCTAGCTACAAGAGCAGAGCTAGAACATAGCCACGTACAAAGAATATCAAAAGGAAGAGTTGATATTTCTTTAACAACGATTATTGCACTTGCCAAAGGATTAGAGATCGAACCAACGAGATTGTTAGAGTGTTTTAAAAATGAAGCAGATTCCTAAAAGCAAGATTAAAATTCTTACAAGGAAAGATTTAATTAACTAAACTGTTAAAGTCCCCCACCATTATAGGCTACTTTATTTTAGCTATAAATAGCTCAATATTAGAACTACCCATAAGCTTGTAGTTTGTGTTGCTGTTAGTGTTTATGTTTTTCCACCAGGGCTTTTAATTCGGCAGCAGCCTTTTCCAATAATTCAGATTTCAAAAAATTTGAGGCTGAATCGATATCATCTCCCATTTCTTCTCTCTTAAATGCATACTTAGCTTTAAACTCAACGATATCTACAAATATTTCATTGCTTCTTCCCATAATCAAATATAACATTTGATTCTCATATAAATTTAACTATTGTCACTGTATTTTTTCAATTACACATGTATAAATTAACAATTAATGTAAAAAAAATCAGTAATTAATAATTGATTAAACCAAAATTAATATCATGACAAAATAAAGACTTAAGGTTTCATTTTGTCTTATTGTTAGATGTTCATCAAAGTTTTCTGAAATAATCTAAAAAGTTAAGTCAGTGAAATGTATATCGATATTAAATAATGGTGAATTTGATTTAGTAATAATTGTAATTTCGATTTCAAATACAAACACAAACAACTGACCATTAAATGTTTACAAATACACCAACTGAACAAAACAACTTTATAAGGTGGCAATTTTGGTTTAAAATCCACTTTGATATCTACATCTGGGTTGTTAGTTAAACTTGAATGAAAATATTTAAATAGCCAACCTAATGCAGTTAATAATGATCCACCTATTAAACTTGTCACTAAGTACTTACCATCAATTAAATTTGAGAGCGATTTATGCACTTGAAAATGTATCCATTAATTAGTGTTACTTCGCCATTTTATATAAAGATTAACAACAATGATGAGAGTTGTTATTATAAATTATATTGGATATATTAGAAAATCGCTCAAGACAACCATGGCAAATCCACCTAGAGAAGGACAATTATTATATCACCTCACAGCAGTTGAAAACTTGGAAAGTATTTTGACTGAAGGCTTAGCACCGCGGAGTGTAATTAAAAATTTCACTGATGTTGCAGATCAGCAAATTATCAATAGAAGAATTGAAAAGGATTTGAATAACTTTGTTCCTTTTCACTTTTTTGCGGGATCACCATTTGCAGGTGCCGTGCAACGAAAACATATTGACAAGTCGTTCGTCTTTATCACAATAAATAGAATTTTCGCCAAATCAAACGATTTTAAGATTTTAACTCAGCATCCTTTATCATTGGAGGATTGTGTACCAAAATCTTATGAAGAAGGATTTGAAAGTATAGACTGGGAAACAATGAATAAACGGCAATATAAAGATCATAATTGTTGCGAAATATGTATGGCTGAATGTTTGTCACCTAATATTATTAAACCATCAAATTTTTTCAGCATTTATACAAAGACAAATGCAATTAATAATCATGTCACTGCGTTAAGAGATAAGATACTTGGACAAAAAGCATTCAATGTAAATATAAACAAACATTTTTTCATACCATGATCAGCTTTAAAGTAGGGAATATTTTAGAATCTTCGGCAGAAGCACTTATTAACACAGTGAATTGTGAAGGCTATATGGGTAAAGGTATTGCTTATCAATTCAAGCTGAAGTTTCCATTAAATAATAAAAAGTATATGGAAGCTTGTAAATCTGGTGCCTTTAAAATCGGATCAATTTTAGCAGTGCCTGAAAGTGAAAAGCTAATCTTAAACTTCCCCACTAAAGATAAGTGGAGAAAAAAATCTGAATATTCATTTATATCCCAAGGAATGAATACACTTATTAATATGTTACCTGATTTAAATATAAAATCAATAGCATTCCCACCCTTGGGATGTGGCAATGGCGGATTAGATTGGCGTAAAGTAAAAGTGATCCTAACAGAAGAGCTTAAACCTTATGAACAAGATTTTGACTTCATACTCTATGAACCTTCTACTCAAGTATCAACTTTAGAGAATATTAAAAGTCCACCAAAACTAAATACTTCTCATATTATTTTAATGCATCTTAAATTAGGGTTGAAAAAGTTCAATAAAACTCGACTTCAAAAAGCTGCTTTTTTACTGAATCTTTATGCTCACGAAGAATATTTTAAATTTACAGCACATAATTTTGGTCCTTACACACATAGTATTGACATATTAAGTAGGGATATAAAGGAATATCAACAATATTTCAATTTTACTACAGAGCAAGCAGTTGAGGCCGCAGAAAACACCTTAATAAGTAATTCTTTAATTGAAAAATTGGATAAATTTGTTCATCCTATAACCAAATCTCTAGAGTTACTTAATCGAATCGAATCTGATAGTGAAGTGGAATTATTATCCACTATCCTGTACATTTTGCACACAAAAAAAGCCGTTAAACTTCATGATTTTCCTAACGAATTTATATTGTGGTCAGAAGATAAAGCCGCACGTTTTACAAACGACGATATTTTTAATGAGATAGAACTGTTGTCACGAAGAGGTATTTTAATAAACTCGCTATTGGGAGTTGAATTAGCAGAATTATAACTCCCTCCTCATAATTACTTGTGGTAATATTCTGGATATTAAAAAATATTTGTCTGGGCAATTCTATTAAATCAATGTCTTAACTTATCAATGGATAATATAACAGATTTTAATAAACCTGCTTTATTTAATCCCAAGTGAATATAGTCTATTTTTTAATCCAATACAATCTACAAGTTTTTTTAGACAAAAAAATTGATAGCCAAATTCCATTATTTAAAACTAGTATTTTTTACGCCAGTTTTCACTTTATGCTACGTTCAAACGATTCGTAAGAAAGATAAATAAGTTCATCTCTAATCACAGTTTTCGCAGAGGATAGATCAGCGTATTCAAAGCGATAATCAATTTTAACGAGGTCATTTGGTTTGGCATACTTAGAGACTTCCTTATTTTGATTGTATATAGCGGAAGCGGGATACATTTCAAGAAGTGGTGACTTTTGATTAGATCTTAAATAATCAAAATGAGCAGACAAAGGCAGAAAAATCTGTGTCACTATGTTAGCGAAATTGACAACAAGTGTCAATTCCGGATAAAATCCCTCTTTTTCGAAAATCGAATTCGCTTCATAAAGTTCCGCAAAAGGCTCTGCAAACTTTCTATTAACTACTTTAGTGATATAAACAATTGGTATATAATCTGATACAGATGCTTCACCCAGCATCCAGTCAATTACAGCCCTGTATTTTTCTAAACGATCTGTAGGTAAAATAGAAAGTCCTATCTTCACAAGTGCTTTATAAACGTGCAATGGTTTAAAAGGAGGTAACCTAAACCGAATCGACAGTTTTTTATTTTCGTGGTCGTACACTAAATCGTCTCTATTTCCCAATTCAAATTTTAGTTTACCATCTATCGATTTAATGACAGTTCTAGTCTTTTCCTCATTGTTTTCCGTCCGAGAAGTGAATGCTGGAATCTTTTTTTTTCCCTTAACCTGAACCATCGATAGATATGGAAGGAAATACTTAGACAAATGGCTTTCGTAGCTACTGAATAAAAGGTTACATTTATCGCACTCATCATAGCTGATACAGTCATTGGCACCTAGAAGTTCAGGAAAAGCATGCGCTTTCATTTTAAAACTCACATCTGACTCGCATTTTCTGCAAAAGCGACATCGTCTAATTATGTCAGAACTATTACTTAAGTTAATAGTCGACGCAATAAGGTTATATACCTTCCAAAAATGCAGCCCATTCCCTTTATTTAGTTTATCCATGTATATCGTTCACTTTTAAATTGATTAGCGCTAAATATTAAATATGTTTTACTTGCCTATTATCAATTTCAGCTTACCAAGCAATTTTAATTTATTAAAATAATCATTATAAGCTTTCACTGAAAGCTGTAGATCTGACTCATCGCTATATAGATAAAACTTGATTATACCACCGCTTTCATCATGTTTAATCGAAAATGCAATTTCATCAATAAAGGCATCTGTTAAACCTTTATAGATCATGCATGCCCACTCTTTACCATTAAGTGCAAAACTAAAAGAACCTAATGGTAAGTGCTGGCGATTAAATGGAGCCCATTCATTTTT
The DNA here is from genome assembly GCF_040547305.1 of Pedobacter sp. UYP1. Classification (NCBI taxonomy): domain Bacteria; kingdom Pseudomonadati; phylum Bacteroidota; class Sphingobacteriia; order Sphingobacteriales; family Sphingobacteriaceae; genus Pedobacter; species Pedobacter sp. UYP1. The sequence continues at coordinate 880,704 of NZ_JBEPPL010000001.1, forward strand.
ACTTGTTTTTTGAAACCCGTATGGTAAATTAATAGATAAGAAATCGTAGTCCATCATATTTTAAGGTTTATATAGAATATTCTTATTATAATAAAAAAGCTTTACCCTGCAATAAAGCATCAAAAATCTCTTTGCCATGTTTACTATTAGCTATTGACGTTTACATACGTATCATCTTTTCAACTTAAAATTTGCCATTAAAGAACACTAATTAGTGGCCAGCCGATATTTTATAATAGCTGCCTCATCAAGCTTAGCGACAATTTTCATAAGATACTCCAGTTTATCGCAGCTTTCCGAAATGCTCATTGCATGGATAGAATTTATGGCATACAATCCTGGGAAATACAATAGGAACTTGTCATCAACAACTCCATTCCGATGCGCATAAAGGTGACGGATCTGCAAAATCTTCTCTATCTCATTGACCTCTTCCTGCTGCACTACCCCCAGTTGATTGATTTCTTTATTATCGTTAACGAAACCCTTGACGCTTCCCTTACCCAACTTCATCACCTTTTGCCTGCTACAATATTTAACAAACTCTTGCAAATCTGCGCAATTCAGCACTTCCTCTACGGTTACTGTCTGTTTAGATTTCAGCAAATCTGAATTAGATAAATAAATCTCATAGAGTAAATCTGACATATAGGTTTCGAAATTATCTACGAAAGATGAAAATAATATCCTGGCAAGGATCTGGCCTTCGGGATTGTTAGTAACTTGAGACTGGCCATCAGGATAAAGAAAAAGTCCCATATCATCAAATATTTTAATAATACGCTGGTAATGTTCAGCAAATTTCACTTTCGATCCCGTCGCATCTGCCTTGCCTAGCTCCAACGCCTGGCTAAGTATTGGGAGCCGTGCATATCCACTAGAATTAAAATTTTGAGCAGGCGGATCAATCTGAATGATATTAACACCAATTCTTTTAAAACCTATACCTTGGAGCAGCATTCTTTCGGACGCTTTCTCAACCTTAATAACGTATAATCTTTTTCCTTGGTGAGTCACATACTGATAGGCTACCACAGGTTGTGGTGAAAGCAGATCGATCGCCTTATGCGTAATCTCATTGGCATGCAAATCATCACTTAATCCATTAACATGCAGATCGTCATTTATACCTAGAACTAAATAGCCACCTTCTGTATTGGCAAAGGCTGATATTATTTTTGCGACAACTTTCGACGGTGGCAACACGGCCTTGTATTCCAAGGTAACACTTTCGGGAGCACCTATTATTTCAGCCAATTCATTTGTTATATCCATAAGTTAAACTGGTATTTTTCTAATTCCTGTAGTTTTCAATATTCTACCAAGGGTAAGGTGTCTAGGCACAGTTTTACCATCGTCTATCCAAAGTTCCGCATTTTCAAAGTCGAGGTAATCGTTTTCAGAGGGATAATAGACAATTACTTGCCCATTGTCTGACGGCCGGACTACAATGGTTATATCTATGCCTTTTTTGACAATTCCCCCATAAACAGTAGGGGCCAATTCGTCGAGCTCATCAAATACATATTCATTTAATGTTTTCAGGTGTGAGATAACATTAAGTTTAGCCCTTGAAATTAAAGTTTGAACATAAATATACAAATCTGCATTGGGTGTTGAAGAGTGACTGAAAAGTGCAGCAAGGTCTTTGTCTTTCAACGCCTCGTCCAACTCATCTTTTGTAGATACTCCCAAACTTAACAAAATGTCAGCATCAATCTCGATTTTTAACTGGCTCGGACCTCCCTTTTGAGCCAGCAACATTTCCTTAAGCTCCAATACATTGTGGACCCTAAACTCAGCCAGTAATTTAGAAAGGTTTGTTAGCTCGGTTAGGTCAGTGACAAAATTAGGATGCTCCTCAATTTTTTCACTTATTTCAGAAAGCTGGGCAAGCGTTACTTTACTACGCATAATTTTATAGAGACTTTCTTTGTCTTCAATTACATTCATAAAGGTCTCTGCACGACGCCTAAATAGATCTGGAAATAATTCCTTTCCCTGCTCAGAGTCAGTTTCAAATAACTCTGCAAGTGCTGTTATTCCTTGTCTTATTTGCTCTGTGTATTCAAAGGGCGGTTTTAATTTCTTAGCAATCTCAGTAGCAATATCTTGTGGGTGCTTTTCGGGATATTCGCCAAACTGAACGTCTTTACTTAGTAAAATATTTTTCCAGTCCTCGCCCAACAAACGGAGTATCTCTACAAGTGTATCATCATGGATACCATCAAGGAACAGCTCGCTTTTTCTTTTAAAAACACCGTGTTGATTTGGGATAAAAATGTTATTGGTATAAAGGGGAAGATTAGTGTCATTTTTAAAAATGAACTCACAAACCGAGTTGTACCAGGCAAATGTTTCTTTCTCGTTTTTGCCAAGCACTTTTGAAAGTCCGGGGATATTAACCCTCGCAGCAATAGTACTCAAAATAACCTGATAGCTAATCTCCTTCCAATCTCCAAATGATTGTTCTACCCATTCTTCCATGTCGTCAACCCTGCACACGCTAGTCGGAACCAAGTCGTAGCAAGCTTGCCACAAAAGCTGGTATTCTCCTTTAGCATAGCTTTTAACTGGGAAGTAAACATCCTGAGGCTTCTTTTTGCCAGCAGATTGCAGTTCCATATCCACAATAGCTGCCGCAGAGATGATTTCGCGGATGGGAGCTTGAATATTTTTTTTATACCAATTTTCATCAAAGAACTTGTCCGAAACATCTGGTATCTTTGCAGTTGCTAAATTATGGAGCTTAAAGTAATTCTTATTTTCAATCTTTGCAATCATCCTTCTGTACAGTTCTACTGCTTCTTTAAGCAGTGCTTGATTGTCCAGCACCTCAACATCAGATTCTTCCTTATTGTTTTTCAACCAAATCCCATCTCTTTCTGTAAGCGGGTTAAAATGAAAACTATTGACAAGAACTGGAAAGTGGAAATCTTCAGTTCCAATCATCGGAAATTCGCAAAAAATCTTAGGCAGTCCTTTCAGGGACTTAGCATTGTACCGCCCTTCCACTTCAACAAGTTCTCCTGCAATCGAAACTTTCAGACTGGATTCAAGCATGATCCACACTATAGTTTTCTTTCCGCCAACGGTTTTTTCAATAGGAACAAGCAGGTCATCTACGTTATTTGAGTTATTTTTAAAAAGTACGAAACTTTCAGTAGTATTATCTTTAATTTCAACTTCATCAATTACAGGAATGAACGCCAACACATAAGGTATCAGACTAATAAATTCGTCTACTCCTACTTTAGCAATTTCCTTTTGAGAATTTGATGCAAGCTTGTATGTAAAAGAAGTATTATAAGTATCAAGATTATACCCATTGTCCAACAACTCAACAGAGGTTTGAAACTTGTTCCAGGCATCTTCAATTTTCGGCACAAGCTCTGCGATCGTTGCACCGGTCCGGTCCAAAGAAAAATCGAAACTGTAAAATTCACCATCAACCGTTTCCACGACCCCTTCTATATCCACCACTTTAGATAGCAAGTGAGTAGTTAAGAATCCGGTACCAAAGCGGCCCACCTTTTTTTTAGGTTGATCTTCTTCTGATTCTTTAGAAGAGATCTGATTGATGATCCCACGCACATCCGACTCCGTAAAATGCATTCCATTGTGGCGGAACTGTACTTTGTCATCCCATAATTCTAATTGAATAGAAACTTTTCTATCAGCATAATCTGCTATACTGTCCTTTGCGTTCTGCAATAGCTCCCAGGCCCATCTCCCATAATTATTTTCCACAGTTTTCTGCAAATCGTGCAGCCGCTTCAAAACTTTATCGGCGATTGACCGGTTACCGTCTTCCTTACGTCCTTCTTCTAATGATTTTATCATTTAAGTATATTTTTTATATATAATAATACAGAATTTTAATCATAAGCACAAGCTAGTATTTATAATTTAAAAAAAATTAAGTTTGATTTTTTTTATCAAATATGTCTTGAAAAAGATAAATATCGTAAAGACTAAAAGTAAATCTCTACGGTTTCCCGTATTCTAATAAATCATTGTTTTTTTGAATTGAAAAGGCATCAAAACGTGTTTCCCAACTATCTGGGCAACTGACTGTTAGTTTGAACTAACTGAGGTCATTACTATCTTGCCTGACCTGGACAAGAATACTTAGCATAAATACTAAAGCAGCACCGATAAATACCGAATAATCTAAACGTGCCTTAATACTTTTTGAAGCCGTCATGGACACTGCAAATAATAAAAGTACGGCTTGCCTAAGCTACTTCATTTCATTTTAAAGTTCGTAAGTAACCATATGCCAAAACTGTCAGCTGATGCGGATAAAAATTCTGCATTCAGTGTGATGCATAAAAACCACTGCAACTTAATTTCCAATATTTTTATATTATTAATTAAATTGCGTTAAGGTTATAAAATCAAGTTAAATAAAGAGGAGGATTGCAAATGGCCTATCGAAGATTTTTATGAAGCCTATCGGCAATATTAAAACTTGGCAGAAATGCGACTGGATATGACAATTATTGAAAATGCAGAAGTTAGGACAACATTTTATAAAAAACTGTTTGGTGGATAATTCAAACTTCCAACAAAATTTAAATATGAAATAAAAAATTAGTTTTATGATTAGGATTTATATGGATTGGAATGTCATGAGCCAAATGAAAGCTGGCAGACAAATCGAATTTTCTGAAATTGTTGCCGATAATGACAAATTCTTCAAGCTCTACTCCACTTCACATATAGGAGATATCGCAGCAAGCAACCAGCAAAAATCAAATAAATCGAATGTAGATTCAGATCTGAATCTTATTTCAAAGTTAACCGGCAACTACTGTATATATAATATCGGCAAAGAAGTAATCATTGAAAACAGATCTCCACAAGATTTATATGCCGATAGAATAGATGTTAAAGATATCCTGAACATCCTAGATTTTGATATCAGTGAAATAATTACTGGCACGGAAGACCAGGAAATTGCCAAACTGATCAAGCTAGCACTAGACTCGTTGATAAATTTACCTGTCGATGATGTATTTAAACAAGCATTTGAGAACCCTAAAACAGCAGCCCAAATGAAACAATTTCTACCTGATCTTGAAAATAACTATACGACTAAGGGACTTTTAAACTCCATCTTAAATATGTTCAACAGGCTCAATGAACGAGGAGATTATAAACAACTTCGTAAAATATTGCAAAGTGGAGTTAAAATTAATAGAGACAGGATTTTTGATAATTCGGATCCCTATAAGATAATCGATAACAGCTATAAGAAACTAGGGATTACCTATCCCGATATCACCACTTCAAACCCAAATGCACCAGATTGGTACAATGAAATCACCAATGAATACCTAAAATTAGATATGCATGGCTATCAAGAAGACCAGATAGAAATTGATAAAGGAAGGAAACAGACTTTTCGCAATACAATGGAAGATGCTTTTCATACCGCATATGCCACAACTTGTGATTTTTATATTACCAGTGACAAAAAGAACTATAAAAAAGCACAAATGATCTACGAAAAACTTGGAATGAATACGCTTGTTATGAAACCCGAAGATTTTGTTCAGCACTACAAAAACTGGCTTCATTTCAACGGAGATAGAGTTTTAAATATCATTCCTGCAATTCTGGAGCATGTAGAACCCAAGATCAGTGAAGATGGTAAACAGTACACCTATTTTGGCTGCTTTTTTCTATTTGACTACTTCAACAAAATTCATAAGATTAACAGCAGTGAAACCGAAGGTGGTAGTTTCCTAATACTTTCAAGAGAAAAACCTACAAATTCAAAACATTTATTTGGCAACGAGCTTGATGCCCTTATCCAGAAACTTCTGTTAATCTTTGGTAAGGACTTGGAACTATTTGACAAATTAAAAGAAAATGAAGCGGCCCTCATCAAAGATGGCACATGGTCGGGCAGAAAGTGGATTCACAATGGTCTATACTATAACCTAATGATCTTAAATGGACATTTACAATTCTATATTTCAAAGAGCACTGATTGATGACGGGATTACTTTTATAAAATTGAGTACAGTAAAATTATAGAATATAATTATCCCAAAAACTTTATGGAGTACGATCAAAAAGACGAACTCTGATAAAAAACAGGAACTATTTTAGCAAGTGTAAGAAGAACATAGAGCAAAGAAATAGGTTTAAGTTATGACAAAAGTATCAAAGCAATTAAAGGGCAGTATCCATAAAACTGTGTAAATGGGATCTAAGTTTTCACCTCAAATCCCATTTACACAGTTTTATGGGTATTGCCTCTATTTCAAAAAGATCTTATCTCTATGATATTCAAGGTATTTTATATTATCAACAAAAACGTTTCTCAACTTCATTTCAGGATAGAGATGCAAGGCTCCAATATGGTCATTAACTTTTTTAGATAATTCAATCTGACCATCATTTTCAAAAGTAATAAAACCAAGATTAAACAAACTATCCATATTAGGTGTTAGTAACAGTCCGTTATAAGGATCTAATCTATCAATATTATTAGAGTCCTTCCAAGGCTTTATATGTGAAGCTTTCAATATCTCAGGAATCTGAATATTAGTCAATGAACAAGATTCCCATATATTGAATAAATCTATTCTAAATTTCCCTGCCCTATACGACTTAAGGTATTGGTTACTCTTTCTGTGTTTTTAGCCTTACTTTCTGTGCAAAATAAGTATACAAATGATCGCATTTTATTCAATAGAATCTGGTTAATATTTAACTATAAGATTAAATGAAAAAAAATTCAAAAGCCTAAAAATAACCATCTAGCAAATCGATTTCAACCATTTCGATAAAATCGAACTTATTAAATTAAATGCAAAGAATATCAAAATTATATATTCATTAGTAAATTTAGTAACTTAAATAAATAAATTAACAAAAGTATCTGTCGTTAAGAAAATTAGCTCATCAATTATGCCTACAAGAATTAGTACAGCTCTAAAAATTAATAGGCGCCTTTTAAATGTAAAGGGAATCTATGATTCAATGATTGATTTTGATAGTAAATTACATATTGATCCAGCAACATTAGCTAATTGTGAAATACCTGAATTTAGAAATGCCTCAAAAAAAGTTATATTATATTTTGCTGATGTATTGACACTAATTTCTGCTTCTAAAAAAATTAATGATCCATTTTGGAAGGTCGCTTTAAAAAAACTAACCTTTGGGGAAGGCCTAAGTTCAGGGTTAGGTTATTCTCAAAAAGGAACACACGGCAGTGGAATTGGCCCCGAAATGGCCAAAAACATTCTTGTTACAGTAAAATTGGTGGTAGAGGCTGGTATAAATGATCCAAAAATTTTCGAACTAGTACCAATACTTGAAGATAAAATTGGCCCCGACAGAATTAGTGATATGATATCTATAATTTTAAAGGATGAATTTTTTGATTTTACTAATCGCATAGCCGGAGAATTAAATGTTAAACCTTTAAAAGATTCAAAAGGTAACATTATTATTTTTGTTCCTAAATCAATTCTAAATGATCTTCCAATTGCTGCCCAATGGGAAGATGTAGCTATATCAGTTTCATATAATGAAAAAATCAGAGGTTCTTTAAATAAATTAATAGGACAATCCTGGAGAAAAATTGCAAACGAGAATAAGAAGAGCACACTAAAAGAACTTCTACTTAAACACCCAGACTTACTAAGAGAATTATTAATAAAATATAAGGCTAGATCTATAAAAGGTTATGATTTTATATTGGATCACTTGGGAATTACCATATTTGATGTCCTAGGGCCAGAAACTGCTTTAGATTTCCCACTTGATCTGAAAAAATTCGACAAAGTAACTTCTGAAAATGTGTTAGACATATTAAGAAAAATAACACAACAATATAAAAAACTTATAGAAGATAATGGCTTAGTTTCACACCTTTACGACGGAAATCTAAAGTTACGTCCAGAAAGATTTCCGCAATTATTATTCTATTCAATCGCCGACTCATATTGTAGTGCAAATGGTCTAGATCTAAATCGAGAAATAAACGCCGGCTCCGGGGCTTTAGATTTTAAAATTTCAATGGGATTGGCAAAAGTAACACTTGAAATAAAATATTCAAGTAACCCTAAGCTTGTAGAAGGATTTACAAAACAGCTAAAGACTTATAACGACTCTGAAGGAATAGATCATAAATATAGTATATATTTAGTTTTACGTATTAACCCTAATATGGATCACAAATTGACTGAAATACAGTCCATTATAGCTGAAAACAGAAGACTTAACACTTCATCTCCAGAATTAATTGTGATTGATGCAAGTATTAAGCCTTCAGCTAGCCTGAGATAAAACATTTAGTTGATTATCTACTTGGTTTGCCATTTGCCATTAAAATTCGACCATTCTAGTACTTACCTTAGACTTTACCTTAAGCATTCCCATAGAGTTTAATCTATTCGACAGAAAAAACACAGGTATCTCTGCTTTATTATTATGGGCAGCGTTGTTCTTATCTACCAGGATTAGGATTCGTAATAACGGGATTTTGCAATGGATGAAATATAATTATTTTATCAGAATACAAAGAGAAACGCGTAACTTCATCTATAATCCTAGATCCCTTCAGACTACCATAATGTATGCTTGAGAAATCAGATTTCATTTTCTCTAATTCCCCTAAATAATCCATTTTTCTAGGAAACAGTTCTGCAAAAAAAAGATATGTTCTCTTGATTTTAAATAGTGTTATATTTTTTGCGACATCATCCCAATTTTTAGACTTCTTAATATTAAAAAGTTCATCTAAAAAGTTAAAGAAATATTCATTTTTAATATCAAAATAGTCTTTTCCATATTCTGTTAAATGGGTTAATCATTTTTTAAAGACTGACAATCAGTCTAAACTTATTATTAGCTAAGCAAGTAGATAACATTTTTTATATATTTTTCTCTTTCTCAAATTTTCAAATAAACGAGAATTTTTAACTTCATTATAAAAAATGATCCATACCCCAGTTATTTTCTAAGATTGAGGCTTTAGATTTTTCGAGGTAGAAATTATTATATTCCTTTAAGTTATGAATTGATTTCTTTACATATTCAATAAAGCCATAGTTAGTATGTTCACTATAGCCTTCGAAATCCCTGTAATCTTTCCTAAAAACCGAGCTATAAAGATGTGAAAATTCGCAACTATAAAACAGCAGGATGGTATCAAAATACAATCGCTCTAATAGAAGATTTCGGTTGTTCTGGAGTTTTTTTTATTGTTTTTCTTAAGACTAGAGCCCACCACCTTTATTATTCCATATACCTTTAAATTTTGATTATTTAGTAATCAATTGCTCCATTACACTTTAGCAGCACAGCAAAATCGAAAGACTCTTCCTCAATCCACTGATCATTTTTAATAAGGTCTTTAATGAGTGACGTATATTTATCATTAAATAGCATTGGATTCAAGCCAGATAGCTCCTTGCCAGCAATCCATTTACTGCTGTGGTGCTCCATAACTACAGGAAGGCGCTCATCAGGGTTATCGGGATAAAGCAGTTTGATCTCACAGCCCTTCAGCATTAATCTCTCTCTTATATTTTGAAAGATCCGAAGTCCATGATAATCCCAATCACAAGAGTAGTAGATTGGCAGAAGTAGCTTATCTTTTGATATGTAATCGATTATTGCAGTATTACTTCCACCAACATACCACAGTTCGATATTATTTTCCCTGGCTTCCCATGGTATTTTTAAGAAAGCCAAATTTTCACAAAGCACAATAGCCGCTGGGCTCAAGACATCAACGGTTAATCTCCATTGAAGATTTTTAGGATCCTTTTCTGGAAAATTGGAAATATCTAGGAGTTTACAGACAGCAGCATAAAGACTGGGATGCTCTTCAAGGTACTTAGAACCAAATCCCTTAAAAACCACATTTGAGAATTTTCTCACCGTTGTTAAATTGTACTTTAGAGTATCCTTGTTTTGCTCTATAAACATTAGCGTTAAAATGTCTCTGGCTGTATATTTTTGCCTGGCGTCAAGACTCAGCTCATTCGCGGATAAGAAGGCGTTGAAGCGTTCGAAGTCCTCCTTGAATTCTTTTTCATAATATTCTTTGTAGCCCCGTTGCGCCTCTAATATTTTAAAGTTACCCATTTTAAACCTCAATAGTTTTTTCTGCTTAATGAGTACCGCAGCGATAAAGGGATTAGTGGATATCTTTGCTAAAGATTGCCCTTTAAGGTATAATTCGTTCAGCGCACGATAATGACGCCAGATCAATGCCTGGTTTCTTTTCATATTCCTTTCTTAATATCATCATCGCAAAATATCCCTACAGGACGGTAATTCACTGGTGCATCGACTTGCATATTCTTATGTAGCATATAAATATATTGATCTTTTTCATTGAATTTCCCAACTGGGTTGATCGACATGGAGATAATCTGGTAGTCAAATTCCCGAGCAATTTCGTAAAGCATATCGTAATTAGAGCCCAATCCTTCAGCCTCATCAATGGGCATTACCCTAACGGCCTTTGCCTGGTTCTTTCCTTCTTCTCGGCTCATCACAGATAAGCGGGCAATACACAAAAGTGCAATAGCCGCATAGGTTTGTCCTGTACTTCCTTTATTTACTCTTCCAGAATCAGACTCCATGGTAAAGCTCAGGTCGTAATAACTTGCCGGATCTAATAATTTAGCGACCTTGAGATCTGGGGATTTGTTACCCCCACACAATTGGAATGCATCAATCATCATCTCGGTAAGGCCAACTCTTTTTGATAACCTGTTTACCAGTCCATCCTCTGGTGCAAATAATCCAACTTCCTTTTCCACTCTCTGTTTAAAGGCATCCATCCATTCCTTTGGAAAGCCCAATGCAAAGTTTCTCTTGAGCCTTGCATGGTAACCTCCGGTAATATTATGTCCGGTCTTTAAAAAATTATCTATTCTGCGGACCACTTCCATCTGTTCGGTGATTGCGTGATCCACATCATCTAAAATATCTCTGATCTTTTGGATCTTTCGATCGTTAAGCTGCCTATTCTTATCGTTGATCCGCATCAGATACCGTCTGATCACTTCAATAGCGTCGCCATCAATTTCACCGGAAACCGCATCGGCAAATGCTTCCGGAAGAAGTGACTTACTAAGCGATAGAAAATCATCGTTTTCATGAAGTTTATAAGCCTCTGAGGGGATAAAATTCTTGATAATATCTCCATAAGTTATTACACAGGCCTGTTTTGCATTAATGTATTCTGTATTTGCTTCTTTTGGATCATGCAATTTCCCAACCATTTCGATTGGATCCAGATCAGGATAATCTTTCTTAAATTCCTCCTGAATTCTTAAGAGTTCTTGTTCAGATTTGGTAAAACTGGTATGTCTCTCCTCCCATTCATTAACTTTCTGGAGCGCTTTGGTAATACGCTTTAAATCTAGTTGCAACGCTGAAATTTTCGGTTTAATATTGCCATATGACCAGTTCTCCCCTTCATGCTCACGGACCGATGAATAGTTTTCTATATCAGATGCCCCTTTGATGCCTAATAGGTCATTCGAAGATTCCTTCAAATCAGCTATGAGGCTCTCAACCTGAGTCTTGTAGCTCTTGGCATTAAAGATATCTGTAGCCAAATCACTTTTCTCTGTGGTATATGAACTATAGTCTTCCAGAACTGTTTCTTTTCTATTAAAATAGCCCATTAGCTTTTCCATCTCTTCATGAGCAAAACTCAAGTCATCAATGATCTGATAAGCCTCTATCAATTCTTTTTCGCAATAAGCAGACAAAAATTTATTTTGATTCTCAAGAGAGAGAAATACCTTTTTAAGATGCTCAAGATCTTTAACTTCGTCGGATAGCTTCCGAATGCTTTCAGCAGTTGATTTCCCAATCTGGTCGAAATAGTGCCTGATTTTTTCCGGGTCAAAAACTTCCAATATCTGTTGATCAACATTTCTTATATATTTTCTAATGCCCCGTAAATCTATCCAGAAACCGTTATCTTCTCGATCGGCAATCGATAATTCGAGGAATAAGCTAGCTGGCAAAGGAAGATAGTCTTCATGGCTATCAGGTTTGTGACGGGGTAATTTCTGGAGTGAGAGGATAACGCTCTCCTCATCTTTAGAAAAACTACGCTTTTGCGATAATGCCCAATAAGCAAGCGAGTCGATATTATTGAAATCCAAATACTTACTGAGCAGCATCTGTTCATTAAGAACTTCAGTCTTTTTAACTAACCTACTCTCTAAATCGGCAAGGAAGGTAACATTTCCGCTTGCCATAATTTCCTCGAATAGAGATAATACTTTTTCGACAGAAAACTTACTAAGGGTATTTTTGATGATTTTTTTGAGGGAAATATTTGATATATTCTTGGCATGGATTACCTTAAGCTCACTCAGATCACATTGCAGCTCTGATAGTTTGTCCTCAATGAATATTACACCATCATATGCCGGCTTTAGATCTAACAACTTGTTCTCTATGACCTGAAGCCTTTCGGACAAGGCAGGTAAATTACTGTGCGAATCTTCAAGTCCTTTCTTAATGATGGCCTGTATTTCCGGGATCTTTTTATTAGCATAAGTATATTCTGCAAATATATCTTCCAAGCGATCCAAATCCAGATCATATTCCTGGTTTAAATAAGCAATCTTTTTATTGAGATAATCAAAGCACAGCAGGTCACGTTTTTTCATTTTTTCCTTCAGATCAATAAGGGCTGCCTGCTTTTGGGTCACCCTTTTAATCTCCTCAATATTATTACCGTACTCCCCAATAGTGGCTTCCATTTCATGAACGGACTGCTTAAACTTTTCGTTTATCTCCAGAGCCTTTTCACGCCCGAATAGAAAATCCTTGATACTGGCGCTCTTTTGTGTATCAAGGGTCTTTCCCCTGGAGAAAGACTGCAAGATACTGGCATAATCTTTAAGCAACCTATCGCCGGAGGCCAGATCCATAGGAAGGATCTGTTCTTTGAATAGGATCTCGTGGAACTTTTTAGGTTTAAGCCATGATTCACAAAAGTAACCGCATTCCAGCACATGGTCTTTCAAAAGATCAATAGGCAAAATCTGATCATCCTTTATGAAGTCAGCATATACTATAGGGTTGCTCAAAGGAGTTATCGGGTCATAATCAAACCCCTGCTGAATGATGAAACTGTGCGTCGAACGGTTTCCTGTTTCTATGCAGGTCCCGATCACCAGATACTTCTGGATTGCGACCTCAATGTTCAAAAAGGCATATCCTATGCTATTAGAGCGAGACTTTCCAGATTCTTCAAGTACCATGCCGCTGGGTTTGCGTTCTCCGGTTGCTTTGGTAGCGGACTCAAATGCATCCGAGCCGACGAAGATAAGCTGCAAAAGATCGGCGATCATACTCTTACCTGCTCCGCTCTCACCGACGAAATCTGTACGAAATTCGTGGAAACGATAATCAAATTCCTGATGGTGGATAAGCCCGATTGTAGACAGGCTAAAAATCCTAGGATAGCTTTTCATTTTTTTCTTCCTTTAGCCATGATTCTATGTTATTTATATAGTCGCCATAAATCTTTGGCAAACGCTGAAATGAGGGCATCACATCAAATACTTCGCCTTCAAAAACAATCCAGCCAATTTTGCGAAATTCATCCATTGCATCTGCAATTATCTTATCGACTCGTTCATCATCCATTTGGGTATTTTTGTCTCGTCTGGCTTTTGCAAGAATTCGGTAAATACCGGGTTTCAGCTCCTCGTAATCCAACCTTACCATACGCTGAAAGCGACTGACCGTGTTGAGTTCAATGTAGCCATCAATGTAAATAACCTTGAATAAGAGAAAGCCGATAATGACATACTCATTTGGTAAAAAATGCCTATTGTCATCAGGTATGCCACCCCTTGATTGCGCCATAAAATCAATGAAGAAATATTTTTCGACTGTTTCTCCTCCTTGATCTAGCACGATTCCGAAGTATTCCTGGTAATAGAGCCGCATGCTTTGAAAATTCTCGTTTATAAAGCCGAATATTTCAGTTTGAGTCCTGTAGTCCTGTATATGAATCCCATTTTTTAGCGCATAATCAACCTTAGAAAACAGACGCGCTGCGTCCTCATGTATCAAAAATTTTAGTGCTTCATTCATTTCTTTTCAATTATCATCTCCCAAAGGGAAATATTTGTTCCTGTTCCTACCACAAGTTCATCGGTAACCGTTAGGTTATACCTGGGATGTTGACCAAAGACTTTTAAGCATCTATGTGCAAGGCCGATGCCCAGAGCGATATCTTTGGTTTCATCTTTCCCCATGCATAAAAAAAAATAGTTGGAAAACCTCAACCTACTGGCGGGTACCAGATCGTTCATGATCTTATCGACCCAGATTGATATATCGTCCTGTTGTTTAAGCTTTTTACTAAATAACCTAAAGACTGTTGCCCTTGCTTCTTCGTCCTCTTCTGCTATGAAACGTTTTGTCGCCTTTACGGGAAAAAGATCACGTTTACGTTCAAAAATGCAGAAATTCATTCTGTCCTGGTAAACTTTTAATCCGGGGATTCCAGCTGGAAAGTCAATCGGCCGCTTATTAGCCTTATTAGCTGTTGTCAACTTGCTATAATCGATAAGGTGGATTAAAAAACTTTCGATCCTAGCATTGAACAGCGGTTTATTCAGATTGGAAAACAGCTGTTTTACTTTGGGCTGGACCCGATCTAACCTACTGTCTACCAAGGAAAGTGTCTGTTTCATTTCCTGGAAAAATGAGATCGCACTATAGATAAGATCCCCCAATTTGTCATCTTCATTTTCGATGGAGATAGATTCTAGTTTTCGCCTTATCTGATCCATCTCACTAAACCCTGCTCTGAGCTCATTGTTTTGCTTTCTGATGAGGTCAAACCGTTCATCTATCTGCTTTAGCATTAATGTAATATCCCTACTCTTTGCAATTAAGTTCTGCCTCATTTCGATTACCGAGTGATCGATTTGACGATCCAAAAAATCTATCTGTTGGCGTAGCTGAGGCTGAAACGTCCGAAAATGGATATCAAACCAATCTCTAAGATTATTGCGGATGATTAGGTCTTCTAATCTTTCCCTTAGAGCGAGGCAAATTTTTTCTATTATTGTCGGATCAAAGCTTGCCTTCAATGTATTACTGGCACGCCTACAGAACTCGTTTGCATACTCCTTTAACTTGTAAACCTGCCTTGATTCATCGTAGTACAAAAAATATTCCTGAAGGTCTGCGATTAACCTATTGTTGTATTCCCAAGAGTTCCTATCAGTAGTACCGTTTACCTTCGCGGCAAAAGAGAGCGCCTGATGAACATCGTTTTCAGTAAAGGTTTTGTCCGAAAAAGATCCACTCTCTATCCGCTCATATAGCCAGATTACAGCAATACCAGCCCTAGGGTCGGGAAAAAGGAGATTGTAGGTTGAGCCTTTTGATATTTCTTTTAAAAAATCAAAAGCCGTTTCATTATAATTATCCAAGAGCGCAGATATTGATGAAAAATAAATTTACGATTTTAATTCAAAAAATATTGAACAGTACCATTCAAATCATTATAAAGCAATAATAAGGTAAAGTAGCCTTTACCCGATCAATAAATTAACTTCGATTTGAGGGATTAATGTTCTACAATTGTCAAAAATTATTTACACTCCTGCAGAGAAAGCAAGTTATTTTTCAAGCTTGTATCCGCTTCAGTCTTTACATACTCCGTTCCATTGGGCGTTTCTGCTGTAATGAGTTTGGCCTTATTGCCGTGTGCATCGTTCACGTATGCTTCTCCCTTATCGTTTTTTATCCAATTGTATACTTCTAGTCTGGTATTTTTACCCGAGGCCTCATTAAACTCGTTTACCTAGCCAAGGTGCGTGATTGCAACATTTGGATTTTCATGATTTCCATTGTCTTTGTTGATACATGTAATTTTGATAGCCATATCTATTTTTTCATACTGACCTGAATTGATCCATTGCAAACCTAAAATCTTCTTTTCAAAAAAAAATCCGGTTTCCCGTACTTAGTTCGATAACCAGATTGAATAATCTTCATCTAAAAATTGATATTCCAGTATCTGACCTTTCGTATTTATCTAGTTCACTTTTAGTTAGCTGGTTAATTTAAATTGTTTTTTTAATAAAAAAAAATAAGGCGACACCATCAGAAGTTCTGATTATACAGTCCGATATTTTGAAAGGGTTACATTCATATAAATAGCTAAGGCAGTACTATCCTTTCCTCCTGAAATCCCAAGAAGATGTCTAACCTTAGCGACATCATTTGCAATCATATATTTAAAATTTAAATCTAATTTATTTTATAAATAATACTAACCATCAATCACTTAATTTTTAAATCTCAAAAAAATACATAGACCAGCATAATTTTGATAATTTTTACATAAATTAATCAATTATCTAAAAATAATAATGAAAGATTTATTTCAAAGAATAATTTCACAATATAGTGAAGAAAGTAAAAAACCACTCAAGAATAATCAATTAGCTCACTTTATAAAAGATGAACTAAAAAATGAATTAAAAAAGATTGTTAATAATGATGAGAGGTACATTGTAGCTTCGTCTTCAGGAAAGGGCAGGTGGACCGCTACGCCATGGATAGCTATCTTTGATATCTTCATTACAATAACTGCACAAGAAGGATTTTACCCTGTTTTCATATTTAGAGATGACATGTCTGGATTTTATTTAACCCTTAATCAGGGCGTTACAACAATAAGACAAGAAAACAAAAAAGAAACACTTAATATTCTTAAAATTAATGCAAAAAAATTCAGAGCACAATTAGGTAATATTTCTAATAATTTTTCTGACTTAGATATTAAATTAAGGAATCAAGAAACCACCAAAATTGGTTTATCAAGGGATTATGAAGCAGGTAATATAATTGCAAAATTTTATTCCAGCACTAACCTTCCTTCAGAGGATATTTTCAAACAAGATATATCAGAAATTTTGGAAATATATAAATCATTGATATTTGTACATGAAGAAATAGAGACCCAAGAGAAAGACCATGAAAACAATAACTACCAAGGAGATGAAAGGAAAAAATACAGACAACATAAAAGGATAGAAAGAAATCAAACATTAATAAAAAAAGTAAAAAAAGCACAAGGTTTTATCTGCAAAGCTTGTAACCTAGATTTTGCCGACAAATATGGAGTGTTGGGTAAGGACTTTATTGAAGCACATCACCTAAAACCTATATCCCAACTTACTGAAGAAATAGTAAAACTCGACGCGAAAAAAGACTTTGTCGTTTTATGTTCTAATTGTCACAGAATGATTCACCGTACAGAAGACCCCAGTAATTTAAATGCATTTAAATTACTTATTAAAAACCAAAATTGAATCCACCAATTACCATCTAGACTTTCTATTTAGCCCCCGGTAAGGCGATCGTAATATTTCATTCAATTCTGGAAATTATTAAATTATACCAAAAGATAAATATCAAGATAATAAAGAGTTTAAACTTTAATCAAGACTAAAATTTTGATTACATTCACAAATTAGCGCTAACCCTTTACATTTTAATGAATAATCTCCCTGCTGATAAGACTCTGCCCATTCACATTCTATCTTCTTGTTTTAAGAATACCGTAGCCACCTATAAGTTTTACTGGTTTTTTTCAATTATTGAATCAATTGAAAAAGGTAATCATATAATTGATAAACAGTCTCTTTTTGCAAGGATGGTTGCAAATGCCTGGTATACTGTTAACTATTTCAATCTATCTTTTGGCGTACAAGATCAGTTCCAAAATGCGATTAAGCTAATTATCGAAGTAGAAGGACTTGGTATAGATGAGAAAAAAGATAAAATAGTCCAAAAGCTAGTATCCTCTGATGTAAAAGAGACAATTAAGACTTTAAGACATTTTGATGGAGAGGTACCTTACCGCTTTCTGAGCCCATGGTTTAGTAGTATAAAAGGGAATAAACAGGACATTTATAAATCATCTCAGTTGTTTGCTAACGATTGTATATATGCTGTAGATGAACATTCGGTAATTATCAATCCTAAATGGATAACATATTTGACTGAAAATAGCGGAATATTAAAAGCATTCTGTTATTGGCACTTATGTCTTTATGTACAAAAGCGTAATCCCAACGTACCGGACATTGCAAACAAGTTATTTAAACCACCTCATAGAAATAGCCTATTAAAACCTAGAAAGGAGTTTTGGGATATTATCATTGAACGAACTGGCCCAGTAAAGTGTATATATACGAAGAACCTTCTCAATATTAATGAATACGCTATTGATCACTTTGTACCTTTTGCATTTGTATCTCATGATTTGATCTGGAATCTTATTCCCGCAGATAAGAGCTTCAACTGTAGCAAATCGGACAAGCTCCCTATTTTCGACAAATACTTTGATGATTATTTTGAGCTACAAGAATTAGCGATGAAAACTGTGTTTAGTTATTCTCCTAGGAATAAGTTACTTCAAAACTATTTAACGATTCTACCTGATTTATCATTATTGAACACTTTAAGTAAAGAAGATCTTAAAGATAGATTTAAGGATAATATTCTTCCTTTGATAACTATTGCTGCGAATAATGGCTTTGAGTATTTGTATTAATGATTGGAGTTGAAATGTTAAGATTGGTTTTCGAATTTTAAATAATTGATGCTATAACAAAGACCAAAACCAAATATTTGCTAGACTGGAAAAAAGGAAATCAATCATTTATTCATAACATGTTGGATATTACGGTTCGAATAGTGCCAGCTATTTCGGTCTGTTAGTGCCAGCTATTACGGTTTAAATGATGCCACTTTAGTGGTTTAGTTTTATCC